>DATLSX010000091.1:0-2009 GCA_035533915.1 Streptosporangiaceae bacterium | reverse complement strand
TACATTCCGCAGAACCTGTATCAATGGCTGGGTGCCCAGGCCGGGGCGGGAGACCAGGCCGCTAGCGGGGCATGTGCGATGGCGGAGCAGGAACTGGCGGCCGGTATCTCGTTCATGAACAGCCGCGGGCTGCTGCACCTCGACGCGCACTTCGGGAACATCCTGACCGACGGGCAGCGTCTCTATTTCACGGACTACGGCCTGGCCATGTCCTCGGGGTTCGAGCTCTCGCGGGACGAGGTCGGCTTCTTCGCCAGGCACCAGACCTATGACCGCTGTTACACCGCCGCGTATCTGGTGCACTGGCTGGTCACCGCCCTGCACGGGGCGGAGGACCGGGACGACCGCGACGCGCTGGTGCGCGCCTGCGCAGCAGGCAAGTACCCCGCAGGACTCCCTGAGTACGTCGCGGCGATCCTGACCAGGCACGCCCCGGTCGCCGCGGTGATGTCCGGCTTCATCCGCGAGTTCGCGCATCAGAGCAGGGAATCCCCCTGCCCGCTGGAGGAGATCCGCCAGCTTGACGGAATGTACAGCTCCTCCGCTTGCTGACGGACGCCGTGAGGCCAGCACCCAGCATAGGCCTAGCAGGTGCGGCTGACGGGCTTGCTGGGCGCTCCGCGGAGTCAGGTCCGCGCGTTCACCGTCACCATTGCGCAGCTCACCGGGCTTCCCAGCCAGGGACTTGCGGTACGGGTGCCGGGCCTCTGGCCCGGCCGCCGCTTGGTTCGGCTACGGTTCTTCCGGATGCCAGGGCTTGGCCTGGTCGTCTGGGTGCAGGCCGTTGAGCGGGCCGGTCCAGCGGCCGAGCCGGCGGCGTGTGACCGCCATGTCGCGCAGCCACAGGGTCGCGTCTGGTACCCACCCGGCCAGCATGGTGTAGCCGCCGGTCACCGGGAGGGCGCGGCCGCAGGAGGCGATGTAGCCGCCGATGGTGATGTGGATGCCGTCGTAGTGGTCCATGACGAGTTCCCAGTCCGGCAGCCGCCATGGCCCGTCGGCCTGTCCCCAGTGTCGCCATTCGCCGTCGTGGGTGCCGGTCACGTCTCGGCCGAACCGTTCGGTCAGGTGCTGCCAGCCGTCCGGCCCGGTGATCTCCAGTACGCGGGCTTCGGCGGCTACCTGGACGGACCAGACGGTCGCGTCGGCTTCGACCGGGGGGATGAGAGTGTCGATGAACTGCGCCAGTTCGATCGACGGCCAGTCGCCGGCGGGCGAGGTGGTCCAGTTCCCTTCTGCCCAGTCGGGCGCTGACCACCACGTCGCCGCGTACCGGGTGCCGGGGCGCCTGGGTTTCGGCCGCGCCAGGGCGAGCCCTTCCTCGTTCTCGGCCCGGTCCCTGCGGGCACCTTTCCTGACGACCCGTTCCAGGTCCGCGCCGCTGTCCGGCGCGGCGGCGTACCACTGGATCAGCCGCTGATCGGCACGGTTCAGCGGCTGCCACCAGGAACGGGTGCCTGGCGCGGCGGTGATCGCGCGGGCCACTGGCTGGAGCAGGTCGCTGACGGGCGCGCTGAGCTGCCACAGTTCCTCGGCGCCGGGTTCGAATCCGAAAGGGAACGTGTGGCGCTGCAGGCGGTCGAGCCACTGGATAGGCGAGTCCTGCAGGCAGGCACGCCAGCCGCCGCCCAGTTCCGGTGGGAGGCGCCGTTATCGACGACCCAGAAGACCCGCCGGGCCGAGGCATACGGCTCTGCGCTCATCACCTGGTCTGTCAGCGCGGTAAACGGCGCGATTCCCGTCGATGGCTCGACGCGGCCCGTCAGGCAGGCGCGGTGCACGTCGTAGGCGGCCAGGCAGGCGATGGTGCCGTTCCTGCGGTACTCGAACTCATGCCTGCCTGCGCGGCGCGGGCCCGGCGGCAGCCAGGCATGGACGCGGGAAAGGACCTGGATCCCGGGCTTCTCGTCACTGCTGATCACGTATTCGTCCTCGCCCAGCTCGCAGCCGTCCCAGATCCGCTGGTACAGGTCCAGCACCCGGCCCGCCCGGACCGCGAAGTCCGGGTC
>DATLSX010000090.1:0-6597 GCA_035533915.1 Streptosporangiaceae bacterium | reverse complement strand
GCATGAGGAGCGTCCGTTTTGTCACCAAACAGGCCAGATGTCAGATGACGGCTCCCGGCCCTGAACTGGCGAGGCAACTTGCGTCCTCGCCGTAGGTGAGTAATGTCTACGCCAACGCTCACTTTACGGACACATCAGGATTTATTCTCCACAGGGTCGGCTTTGGATACAGACAGACTTCTAAACATGCCGTTATTTCGAGCGCTCAGGGATGCGGCAGCAACTATCAGGGCTATTGGCTTCTTTCTCGGCCCCATAGTTGCCGGAGGTATCTTTCTCGGATACCTGATAACGACCCACGTCGAGAGTAGAACCGCCCTGGCGATAATTGTCCTCGTCTCCCTCTTCATGATAGTCGGTATCGCATCTGGATTTTGGTACTATGTCCAGCGAATCTGTGATCCCGACCCATATGAAATAATCAGTATCGATTGCCTTCTCGTGGTCCAGCGCATGAACAACTATCACCACTATATGAACAGTAGAGAGCAGACGATAAAAGCGCGTCGAAATAACGTTCGATTGGTCGATCACCGCGCACATTGGACTGGTCAGGGCTCCAGGGGCAAGTCCAGTTCTGGTTCCCTGGCCGACAAGCACGAATTCTACTCCGCGCGCCGCCCGGAAGAAGATGGGCGCACTCACCACTGGATTTATCTTGGTAGACCGCTAAACAAAGGAGACACAGAGCGCGTTGGATTCCGCCAGACTTTCGAGGACAATACTGCGCCGATGCACACATACTACCGTGAAGGAGGTGGACGTTACAAAGCAAGGAATCTGACAGTCACGACTCGGTTCTCGGTGGACGATCAGCCTCTGATCGTGGAGGGTCACGCCTGGAATAATGACCGCAGGAATCGTCAACGGCACGAGGTTGGCAGACTGGAGCCCGAGCGCAAAGCAGGTCCCACCGCGAGTACCGTCGACTACGTGATCACGGTTCGCCGGCCGAAGAGATATCACTCTTACGGCATAAGGTGGGAGTGGCCGACGGCGGAGACGACGACACGCCGGTCCGGTAATCGAAGAGTCTAGCAAAGTTTGCGAATATAGGGGCCATGGGCGGAGACGATTGACAAGAGCCCCACAATGGGGCATGCAAGGTCCGGGCGCCGCAGGACATCTGCAGGCGCAAAGTGTCCGACCGATCGATTTGTGTTCTCTGATTCTGGCCTGGCTGCGACCGATGTCGGTCGCAGCCAGGCCAGAATTTGGCATTCGTGAATGTCTTTCACCAGCAGGCCGCACCTCTTGCCCAGCCCGATCTACGCTCCTGATCGTGTGCCCGACAAGGCCGTGGCTGGGGCTTAAGGAACATTCATGTCATCCAGCGTTGGCGCATGACCACTCTTCAGTGCGTCTGCGCCTCCGGTTCTTCATGGGACCGCGACTAGCCACCGGCCAGTACTTTCGGGCCTCGCCAGTGACAGCAGTCCGCGGGAAGCCGTTTATGGGCGCTCGACCGGGGTGCCGGTCATGCGGCCCCATTCGGCCCATGATCCGTCGTAGACGCGGACGTGATCGTGCCCGAGCAGGTAGGTGAGGACGAACCAGGCAGTACTGGCCCGCCCGCCGATCGTGCAGTAGGTGATCAGCTCGTCATCGCCGGCCGGGTCTACGGCGGAAAAGACCGCGCCGAGCTCGGCGGCGGACCGGAACGATCCGCGGTCGTCGTAGAGATCGTCGATGGGCTGGTGCAGCGCCGAGGGAACATGGCCGGCGCGGCCACCCGGCTCCATGCCGCCAGAGGGCCAGAACCGCTCGCCCCGGTACTCGTCCCCGGAGCGGACGTCGAGGATGGTCGTGCCCGGGGCACCGATGGCCTCGCGCACCGCGCTGTGGTCCGCGCGGACCCGCCCATCCTGCCCGGGGAGGACGTAGCCGGCGGTGGCTGGCTCAGCCGGCGTGGCACTGCGGGGCCGGCCCTCACGCTGCCAGGTGTCGCGTGAGCAGTCGAGGATCCGGACGTCCGCGTGGCCGTAGAGCTTCATGAGCCAGAGCCCCATGGCGGGTGCGTAGCCGTAGAACACGACCGTCGAGTCCGGCTGGATCCCCGACCCGGCGACCAGCCGTTCCACCGCCGCGGCATCGGCGAGCCGGTAGTCGGCGTCCTTGAGGTCGGCATACACATTCCACAGAACGGCTCCGTCGATGTGCCACTCGTCGTAGGCGAGCCGGCTCACGTCCACCTCGACTACCCGCATCCCGGGATCGCCCAGATGGGCTTCCAGCCATGCCGGATCCACCAGCACGCCATCACGGACGGCTGGCTCAGGTGCGTTTCGTGGGGTCACTGGTGCGGCGTTCATCCGGGCCTCCCTGTGTCTGGTTGACCGGCGCGACGCTGCTCGCCGCGGCGGGACTCTTCGTTCTGCGGTCACTGCTGGTTTCCAGGACCGCGACGTGCGCTGTGGCATCTACGTGAAGCCGGAACACGTCCGGGCGGCTGTAGTGACCGACCGGGTCGAACTGCTGGCGGCTGGCCCGGGCCGCCCCGGCGTCGATCTCGGCGTAGACGATGCCTTCCTCGCCGGTGAGCGGCCCGGCGAGGACCTCACCGCCGGGGCCGATGATCGCGGTGTTGCCGCGGGAGAGCCAATCCTCCGCCCCGCCATACAGTTCCGCCCGGCCCGGCAGGCCGGCCGGGAGGTCGGTGGCCCGGATGCAGGAGGTGACGCCGATCACGTAGGTGCGGCCCTCTTTGGCGATGTGGCGCAGTGTCGGCACCCAGACGTCTGAGTTGTCCCAGGTCGGCGCCAGGTAGATGTCGACACCCTGGGCGTAGAGCGCGGCCCGGGCCAGCGGCATGTAGTTCTCCCAGCAGATCAGCCCGCCCAGCCGGCCGAACCCGGTGTCGGTGACCGTCAGGGTGGAACCGTCGCCCATCCCCCAGACCAGCCGCTCGCCGCCCGTGGGCATGAGCTTGCGGTGCCGGGCTGCGAGCGTCCCGTCCGGGGCGAAGTGCAGCAGCGTGTTGTAGAGCGTGGAGCCGGCCTCGTCGCGTTCGCTGACGCCGGCCGACAGCCAGATCCCCAGCCGCCTGGCGGTGCTGGCCAGCACGTCCGTGGCGGGAGAGCCGACGACCACAGCCTGCTCGAACAGGCGGGCATACAGCGCCGTGGCGGTGGCGTCCCACGGCCGCGTGCGCCACACCCAGTCCGGGTAGCCGGGCACGAACGCTTCGGGGAACACCACCAGGCGGGCGCCCTCGGCGGCGGCCTGCTCAGCGAGCGCCACCACCTTGCCGATCGTCGCGTCGCGATCCAGCAGCACGGGAGCGGCCTGCACCGCTGCCACCTTCACGGGCGCCACCGTCACCCGGGCGGTGCGCTGGCCGAGGAAGTCATCCAGCTTCGCTTCGCCGACGGCCATGAGGGTGCCTCCCACGGTGCTGGCGGGTGCCCTGAAGCCCCGCATAACCGCATCGTGACGCGCGGCTGCTGGCGCTCACATCGGTACGGCGCACCCAATCGGGCCGGCTGCGGTTACCCAGGTAGACGAGGGCGGGTACCCAGTTAGCCCGGCTGCCCGTCCAGTCCGGCGGAATACCCGGCCAGCTGGGACCTGCGCAGGCCGGTCTTGGCGAGCAGGCTCGCCACGTGCTTCTCGACGGTGCGCGGCGACAGGAACATCGCCTCGGCGATCTCCCGGTTGCCCAGGCCGCGGGCGGCCAGCTTCAGCACGTCGGCCTCGCGTTCGGTCACGCCCAGTGCCCGAAGCTGGCCCGGCAGCAGCGGGCCGCCCGGACGCCGCCGCGGAACCGGCGCCCCGGCCCGGCGCAGCAGCCCCCGGCAGGCCGCCGCCACCCGGTCGTCACCGCGCGCCGCGAAGTATTCGGCGGCTTCCCGCAGCCAGGCGACCGGATCGCCCCACCCATCGGCGAGCGCGGCCTCCGCGGCCAGGCGCCGGGCATAGTGCCGGTACCAGGCCACCAGCGGTCCCATCTGCGCGTCCGCGGTGGCGAACGCCGCTGACGCCTCGTCACGCCGGGCCTGCCGGCCCGCCAGGATCGCATCGGCGTACCCGAGCAGGGAACCGACAACCAGGTGCCGGGTGCTGTGAGCGGACCGGATCCGGGCCGCGGCATCTTCCGCGTCCCGGTCCAGCAGGGCACCGAGCAGCGGCCACAGCCCGAGGAACGGCGGCGCGATCGTCGCCGGCGAGCTCAGCAGCAGCCCGGCCCCGGTCGTCATCTGCGCGTGCGCTTCGTCAAGGTGCTCGGCCAGCACGGACAGGGTCGCCCGGCAGTGCCCCCAGGAGCAGCCCAGCACGTCCGGGTCGTCAGGGGCGAGCGCGATCGCCTCCGCGATGCTGGCCTCCATGTCCGCCTGCTCGCCACGGATCGCGTGCGCGGTGGCCTGGAAGATCAGCGCCATCGGCAGCGTTGCCAGCCGGAACCGCCGCGACGCCTCCGCCGACCGCCGGGCAGCCTCCAGCGCCTCATCGGCGCGGAACTGCTTGTTCAGCCCGGCGGCGATCTGCACGTCCAGCGTCGCCGTCAGCGCGAGTGCCCCCTGGGCCACCGCCAGCTCACGCGCCTGCTGCAGCCGTTCCACGCTCTCGGTGCGCAACTGGTCGATCGTGCCCAGCTCGTGCAGCGCCCGCAGGTGCCACAATCGCAGTCCATGCGCCGTGGCCACCGCCGCGGCCTGGGCGAACGCTTGCTCCGCTTGGTCCAGGTCACGCTGCCGCGCGACCCGCCCGATCACCTCCAGCGCCTCGCACGCCACCTCCGGCAGCCCGCCGCTCTCGGCCGCGCGCAGCGCAGCTGAGGCGAGCTCGTCTGCCTCGGCGAGGTCCCCGCGGCCGGCCGCTACCTGCGCCGCGCACGCGTCCACCTGGGCGGTATCGCCGCCGGCGTATCCGCGGGCGACCCCGATGCTCACGGCGGCCTCGGCCCACCGCGCGCCCGCGATCGCGGCCCGCGCGATCCCCAGGTGCAGCGCCGCCGTCCGGGCGGATCCTGCCCCCGGGTCCAGCCGGGCCAGCAGCGTCCTGCCCATCTCGATGGCCCGGTCCACCTGCCTGGACAGTGCGAATACCTCGGTCAGCGCCTCGTCTGCCGGGGTGCGCAGCACCGGGTCGCCCGGGCCGATCAGGGCACGCGCTCGGGTCAGGGTGTGCTCCGCGCTGGCAAGTGCGCCCACAGCCAGATCACGCCGCCCGGCCTCAAGCAGCAGCGCACCCGCTCGCGCCGCGTTGCCCGCGCCCTCCGCCAGCTCGGCGGCCAGCGTGCACCATGTCCCCGGCAGGCCAGGATGCGCGGCTTCCACCGCGGTCAGCGCCTGGCTGGCCAGCAGCGCCCGTTCCGGAGGCAGCAGCCCGGCCAGCACTGCCTCATGGGTGAGCGCGTGCCGGAACCGGAAGCTCTCCCGCTCGGCCGCGACCAGTTGCAGCCCGACCCCCCGCCGCAGCGCCGCCACCACAGCCGCGTCCGGCAGGCCGGTGACCGGGCCCAGCAGCGCCCAGTCGAAACGCCGGCCCAGCACCGCAGCAGCGCAGATGACGTGGCGGGAGTCCGGATCCAGCCCGTCAAGCCGGCGGTGGACGGCGTCGGTGAACGTAGCAGGGAGCCCCGCTCCGGCCAGATCGGCTGTGTGCCAGCGGCCGTCCCGCTCGGTGAGCGTCCCGTCCCCGATCAAGCCGGCCAGGACCTCCTCGACCAGGAACGGGACGCCCTCGGACCGCTCCGCGACCAGCGACTGGACCGTGCCCGGCAGGTCGCTGCCGCCGACACACGCCAGCGCCATGCGGGCCATCGCCGCCGGATCCAGCCGGCCCAGCGGCAGCGCGGCAGCCGACCCGCGCGCCTCCAGCACCCTGGCGAGCCCAGCCGCCTCAGCGCCTTCCTCCGCACGCAGGGTGCCGACGCACAGCACCCGCTCCGCGGCGAGATTGTCGGCCAGGTACTCCAGCAGCGCCAGCGTCTCCCGGTCAGCCCAGTGCAGGTCCTCCAGGATCAGCAGGCATCCGGCATCCGGGGAGAGCACCTGCAGCAGGCGCAGCACCGCTTCCCCCAGGAAGACCAGCGACTCATCGCCCGCCACCTGTGGCTGCCGCCACTGGGGAACCAGCCGGCCCAGCGCGGGCCGGAACGGATCCAGGTCCCCGCCCTCGGGCAGGCGGCCTGCGCGCCCAGCCGAGGCCAGCGCCTCGGCGATCGGCCGGAACGGCGTCGGGACGCCTCCGGCCACCGCCCGGCCGGCCAGGACGGTGAGCCCGCGCTCACCAGCCATCCGCGTGGTCTCACGGACCAGCCGCGACTTGCCGATCCCAGCTTCCCCCGTGACGAACACCGTGCCGCCGCGCCCCGCCTGCGCCGCCGCGAGGGCAGCCGCCAGGTGGCGGGCCTCCTCATCCCGCCCCACCAGCACCGGACACAGCACCTGCCGCACACGACCAGTATCGGTCCCACCACCCAGCCGCGCACCAGGCCGAACGCGGCCGCGCCGGCGGCCCAGCAGTGCTGCTAGGGCAGGTGCCAGATCTGCGTCGTGCAGAGCCAGAACACCAGCGCAGCCAGGGTCAGGAAGGCGACGGACACCAGCGCGCCGATGACGTCGACGCGGACACTGCTCCTGCCGCCCCCGGCCA
>DATLSX010000089.1:0-11172 GCA_035533915.1 Streptosporangiaceae bacterium | reverse complement strand
CGAGCTCCGCCTTCCACACCCGGGAGCGGCTGCCGTTGGACCCGCCGGCGTCGGCGGTGATCAGCATCCGGGTCGCGTCCGGGTAGGTTTCCCGGCCCTGGTCATCCCACCAGCGGCGGATCGATTCCACCGCGAACGCGGCGGTGCCGTGGTCGGTGCCGACGTTCACCCATCCGGTGTTCGCGGCCAGGTCATAGATCCCGTACGGGATCGCGTCGCGCGGGCCGGCGGGATCGGGGAAGTCATGATCGCGGACCCGGACCGGGTCGCCCTCCGGCCGCCATTCCCGCCCGGCATTGGCGTACTGCCCGACCCGCTCCTTCTTCTTCGCGTCCACGCTGATCACCGGCTCCCCGGCCCCGAGGAACTCCTTCGCCCGCTCGCTTATGTGCCGGAACTGGGCGTCCCGGTCCGGGTGCCGCGCCCCCTCGATCGTCTTTGAGTTCCCCCGCAAGCTGAACCTCTCCTCATGCAGCAGGTCACCGGCGGTGTCCGCCGAGCACGGGTGCCCCTGCCGGGTCAGCTCCGCCGCCAGCGCCCGCAGCGACTTCACCGTCCACCGCAGCGGCGACACCGGATCCCCCCGCTCATCCGGCTCCACCAGCGCCAGCAGCGCCGGCCTCAGCCCCGGATCCAGGTCAGCGGCCCGCTTGCGGCCCCCGCCCGGCCGCCGCGCCCGCCCCAGCGGCTCCTCACCGGACTCCAGCTCGCGGACCCCCTCCGACACCGTCCCCTCCCGCATCCCGGCCGCCCGCGCCACCACCCGGATCCCGCCATGCCCCAGCGACCGCGCCTCCGCCCCCGCCGCCAGCCGCCGCTGCCGCTCATCAAGATGCGGGAACAACGACGCGAACTTACCCGCCAGCAACTCCTCGGTCCCAGCCGCGATCGCCATACCACGAAACCGTAGCCCAGAACCGATACAAGCGCCTTATTTAGCGACAGGACCTATTCTGTCGCGCCGTCTGAAAATCGACCACGATCATGGAATGCTGCCGGGTGGCGGCATGGCGAGTCTCGGGGTATGACCCTTTTGTCACTGTTGCCAGAGCCCCGGAGCCGGGGCATTGCCGGGGACGGCACTCCGCGTCGTGTCACTGGTGGCGCATCCGGCCGACTCAGGGTTAGAAGCGGCCGGACCCGGATTGCTGCGCGGTCAGTGCGGTTAGTGCGGTTAGTGCTGTCAGTGCCGTCAGTAGGTGCGGCTGGCCGCGAAGAAGGCAGTGGATTCCTGTTTCCACAGCTGAATGATGGCGACTAGGCCGATTACCAGGACGACGAATCCCGAGATTGCCCCGCTGCCACCTCTCGCCACACCGGTCAGCGTCAGCAGGACGTTGATGCCGAACAGGATCGTGGAGACAACGCGCGCCCAGGCCATCCCGCGCTTGACCGCCCATGCCATCCACAGCCACAAGCCGATCTCGATCAGGCCGGAGACGAGAAGAACGACCGCCACGGTCGCGACTGTGACATGACCGCGGGTCCCCAGACCCACTGCGGTGGATCCCGCGGCAACTGCCAAGATGACGATGATGGCGACGCCGAGGCCGGTGAGTATGGCGCCAGCGTACATCAAATTAACCGCCAACCGGATCGACTTCGGCACTGGCGGAGTCGGCTGCCGCATCGGGGCGCCACCCGGATATTGCGGATACATGCCATACTCCCGGTGAACGGCTATTTAGGTCAGATCACGATGATAACGCAATGATCGGTAGCATAACAGAGTACGCACGGACCCAGATGAAGACGGACAGGCAGATGAAGTCGAGAGCGTATCTGATGTCGGAGACGGTCTTCGCCGTCAGGAAGACGGCCAAGTCGCGACGTGGGGCCGGGCCGGGGCCGAGTCGCTGCTCGCGCTCATGCGCTCCGTCTCGATCATCGCACCACCAATACCATCGGACTCATAATGCGACCAGGAAGCGGAAGCGACCTGTGGCCGAAATCGATCTCAGATGTGCCCCCGCGCCTATCGTCAATGGCGATGTCGGTGGCGGCCCCGTGCGTGACCGCGCCGGGGAAAGGAAGCAGCCGTGGTCATCCCCATACACGACATCAATCCGGTGCGCCGCACCCCGTGGATCACCTACGGCCTGATCGCTCTCAACGTGCTCGTGCTCGTGCTGACGCCCGCATCGCGGGAATCTGTCGGCATGAGCCCCTCGCTGGCCACCTTGTGTCATCAGGCGGCCTTCTACGACCGCTACGCGGCGATTCCGAAAGAGCTGATCACCAACCAGCCGCTCCGCCTGGTAGCGACCGGCCAGCCCGGGCCGCGCCCGGACAGCTGCCTGGTGGCAAGGCCGTCCTACCGGAAGGTCCCGGCGCTGTCCGTGCTCTTCTCGATGTTCCTGCATTCGGGCTGGCTGCACCTGCTTGGCAACATGCTCTTCCTGTGGATCTTCGGCAACAACATCGAAGATCGGTTCGGCAAGATCAGGTACCTGATCTTCTACCTGGCGTGCGGCTACGCGGCCGCCTACGGATTCGCCGATACGAGCACGCTGTCGACCGGGCCGCTCGTCGGCGCCTCGGGTGCCATCGCCGGCGTGCTCGGCGCCTACCTGGTGCTCTACCCGCGAGCCAGAGTGTGGAGCCTGGTGCCATTCCTGCTGTTCCTGCCGTTGCGTATTCCCGCGTGGTTCGTCCTCGGGCTGTGGTTCGTCCTGCAGTGGGCTTACTCGGCCGGCTACGCCAGCACCGGTGCGGGCTCGGTGGCCTATCCCGCGCATCTCATCGGATTCGCCCTCGGTGCCGTAGTCGGCCTGCTGGTCCGCGCCGCAGGGCCGCCCGCGAGATCCAGCGTTCCGGCGGCGCGACGGTAGCGGCGGAGCCCCGGTCCTCCGCCGACGAGGACGGTTACCTGGGAAGGCTCACGACAGTACCTTCCCGCCACAATGGTCCAGTGAATAGCGCAGGAGTGAGGAAGCCCCTGTTGATCTGCGGCGGTGTGTCCTTAGAGTAGAGCCAGCGGCTGCCGGAGATCGCGGTGCCAGGGAATGGCCGTAACCGAGGGGGCCGCTCGGCGGCTGCCGAGGTGTCGGAGGTGGACGATGGTACTCAAGATCATGCCGCATGGCCGGCTGCAGGAGTGGGTCGCGCACGAGAAGGGGTACTTCGCGGCCGAAGGGCTCGAGCACAGTTTCGTGGCCGAGGGGGACTACGGCGTCCGGCCCGGTGCGCGAGACGCTGCCGGGCAGATCACGACCGGTGCCTTCGAGACCTTCGGGGCTGGGCGCGACGGGGCCAACGTGAGCTGCGCCTGCCATTGGGCCACGAACGCCGCGGCCAGCGAGCGAGCCGGCCAGCTCGTGACCGCGGCCTATTCGGTGGCACCCTGCGCCATCGTGGTGCCGCCAGAATCGCCGGTCCGGCGGCCGGAGGATCTTGCCGGGGTGCCGGTGGGCGTGGGCTACCACTCCGGGAGCCACTTCGCCACCGTGCAGGCGCTGGACGCCGTGCTCGGTGCGGGCGAGGTCGAGCTCTCGTTCCAGGGGCCGCCCAACGAGCGCCTGGACTCCCTGCTCGACCGGCAGGTTCCGGCGGCCACCATGTTCGGGGTGCCGCTCTACATCGCCGAGGCCTTCGGCTTCCGCAAGGTACTGGACGCGACCTTCATGGTCGGCTTCCTGGTGACCGGAGCGGACGTCAGCAAGTCCGACATCCAGAAGTACCTCGGCGCGCTGCGGCGCGCGCAGATGGACATCGACCTGCGCCCTGAACTGTACAAGCACCATCACCTGCGGGCGGTGCCGGAGAAGTACCGCGAGCACGTGGACGTGCGGGCCTTCGGCCTCGGCGAACGGATCGTCTTTCTCCCGTACACCGAAGACGTGTTCGCCGCCACCCAGGAGTGGACCCAGGCTCATGACATCTTCCCCGGCCCGCCCCGGTCCCTGGCCGGCTACAGCCAGGCTGCGCTGGCATAAGGGGGGTGGTCACGTGTCCCGGCCCGGTGACGCGGTACCGCCCGGCGACAAGGTGCTTCCGCACGAACTGCCTGCGTCGCTGCGGGACGCGGGGCTGACGAACTGGATCCGCGAGCCGCTGGCTGACGCCGTGGACCGCAGGCGCCGGATCATCTTCCCCCCGGCGGCGGCGGTCATGGGCACGCCGGCCAGCGCATTCCAGGGCGCCTTGCTGGCGCAGGCGCGGCACCCGGACACGATCTTCATGATGGGAGACAACCCGGCGCTGCCGACGATGCCCGAGCGGCCGACCCTGAAGGACTTCTTCTCGTTGCGGCTGAGCAAGATCGGCACCGCGCACTTGCTGCAGAGCGCGAAGGTGGCCACGGCGAACGGGCTCGGCGAGAAGGTGGTCATGGCCTGCCTGGTGCATGACATCGCCATCGCCGGCCTGCTGTCGGCTAACCACGGCTACTGGGGCGCGCAGCTGATCGCCCCGTATGTCGACGAGGAAGTCGCATGGGCGGTCGAGAAGCACGAGGCACTGCGGTACTTCCCCGACGAATCAGTGGGATATACCTACCCCCAGGCCTACATCGACTATTTTGGGCCGGACTACCGCCCGCCGGACTATATCCGCCGCGAGTACGAGTCGGCCCGGCTGCATCGCTGGTACCTGACCTCACGGTTGGTGACGATCAACGACATCTACTCGTTCGACCCTGATGTCGTCGTGGAGTTCGACGAGTTCGAGGACGTAGTGGGCCGGAACTTCAGGCAGCCCGAGGAAGGCCTCGGCTTCGACGGATCGCCGGTGGCGCACATGTGGCGGACGATGATCTGGCCCAACAATTTCCTGTGACCCGGCCAGTTCCCCGTGACCCGGCCAGGATCTAGCTGGCCGGGACCTTAGCCCCTGCTGCCGTCGGCCCGGCCTTCGTAGGGTCGGTGACTGGGCAACGGAATCGGGGGCGTTCGATGAGGAAGCTGTTGTTCTTCGTGTCGGCGGGCGGGGCGGTGCTCGCTAGCGGGAGCTTGGCTCGGCGCTACCGTCATGACCTTGACCTAGACCGTGCCAGGCTCGCGCTGGTCGGCCGCGCGGTGATCCCGACGTCGTTCGGTGCGGTGGAGTACGCCGAACGGGGCACGGGCGAGCCGTTGCTGGCGATCCACGGCATCTTCGGCGGCTGCGACTCGGGGTTGGTGTCGGTGGACGGTCTGTTTCCTGACCGCAGGGTGATCGCCCCGTCGCGGTTCGGCTACCTCGGATCGGACCGGCCGGCTGACGCCACGCCCGCGGACCAGGCGGACGCGTTCGCCGCCCTGCTCGACGGGCTCGGGATCGAGCGTACCGACGTGATCGGGTTCTCGGCGGGCGCGACCTCGGCCCTGCAGTTCGGCTTGCGGCATCCGGACCGGATCAAGCACCTGGTGGTGCTGTCGGGAAACCTGCCGGGCAGCCCGACAGCGGCCATCCAGCCTCAGGCCAACCGGCTGCTGGTGCGCAGCGAGTTTCCGATGTGGGCGGTCCGTACGTTCGCCGGGCCGGCCTTTGCCCGGATGGTCGGGACGCCGAGGGGACTCCCGCTGACGGCCGCGGACGAGCGCATGATCGCCGACGTGGTCGGCGCATGCTTCCCGGTCCTGCCGAGGGCGGAGGGCGTGCTCTTCGACTTCTTCGTCTCCAACCCGGACGTGAACAACTACGACCTGGTGACGCTGATGGTGCCGACTCTGATCGTCCATGCCAAGGACGATCCGCTGGCCTCCTACGAAGCGGCCCGGCGGGCCGCTGGCCGAATCCCTGGTGCCCGGCTGGTCAGCGTCGACCGTGGCGGTCACCTCATGCTGGGACAGCAGGAAGTCGTCGCGGCCGAACTGGCCGGCTTCCTGGAAGGCACGGAAGCGGCGCGGGTGGCCACGGCGCCCGGTTCGGGTGCCGGCGGCGCCTGAGGGTCACCTCGCGGCTCGACCGGGTGCCGCGGACAGGAATGCGCTGAGATTTACACTTGCGGCCAGTGCGCGCCCAGGTACGGGTCGGGCCGGTCAGGCGCCCAGCGGTCAAGAGCCTCGGCAAGTGTGGACGCCTGACCGCCTCCGGCGGGAAGGTGCTTCTTCAGGACGAAGACCAGTACCAGGTCGCGCTCCGCGGCGTAGTCGGTGACGTTCTCGGTGACCACTGCCCGGCCTTCGGCGCTCCCGGCAGCGGCGACCTGTGTGTCGTCCGAGGCTTGGAGGCCGACTTCGCAGGGCATGCACCGCGTCGTGGCCGTGTCTTTCGCGCAGCAGCGAGGCTGCGGCTGGCGGGAACATCTCGTCGATGAGGAAGGCGGTCACGCCAGAAGGGCCTCCCGCTGCCTGGCCGCGTCTTGGCTCCGAGCCGTCATGACGCGGTTCCGCTCGATCCGGCGGCGGACGTCGTCTGGGTGCTCTGCGGCGTAATCCAGGGCGATGCGGATCAGGCGCGGATGCAGGTCCGACTCTCTGCTGAGCAGGCTGACCCGTTGTTCCTCGCCGCCGTCGAGCTCCTGCAGCCGCGCGATGACCTCCCACACGTCCGGACCGGCCGCGAGCGCGGCGCGCCGGTCGTTCGCCGGGCCCCTGAACACGATCCCGGGGTAGTCAAGCTGGTCAATGCCTTCAACGATGAGCTGATCAAGCAGTGCCGTGGCGCTGGTGCCATCCCGCGCCGCCCGGGTGGCCAGGCGCGTCCTGGCGACCTGGCTGATACGGAACGATGTGCTCGCGGCCACGAAGGCCTCCTTAGTCCCAGAGAGGTACTGCACCGCATCTGAAGTGCAAGTGCGGTACACCTCCAGCCTCGGTGGTGTTCGCGCCGACGTTCTAGGTCGCGGTTGTGCCGCTGCTGGCGCGGGCCACGCTGTCGCGGCTCGGTCACGGCGCGGACGTGACCTGATCAGGTACTAGCGGCTGCCGGGGTCGCCGGGGCGGCGGCGCGTCGAAGAGCAACTCGACGTCGACCTCTTCGCCGCCTACATTCGCGGTGTCCCAGACATCGCTGGCCACGAGGGTGTGCACGAGTTCCCCGCTCAGGCGCTCCAGGTGGGCGCGCAGCGTCGCGTCATCCGGCAGGCCGTCGATACGCGGTTCCAGGCGGCCGCGAGTCTGGATCAGCCGCTGCATCAGCGCGGCGAAGTCCGCTTCCTTGTCGTAAGCCCCCTGATCGCCTTCGGCGATTCCGCGGCCGATCAGGTCCTTGATCGGCTGGGTGTTCCCCGCCGCGTCTGTCGTGACCATCTGCCGCCACGCCCGGCCCTTGTGGCGATACTGCAGCATCGCCATCACCGCCTCGTGACGCACGAAGTCCGCGTCCCGCAAGGCGGTACCGCGCCGGGGCGCCGCCAGGCACCGTGCCAGCGAGATGGCTGAGGCCAGCCCGCTGTTGAGCCCGCGTCCTGGCCAGAAGTGGATCGCGTTCGCGGCGTCGCCGAGCAAGAACCCGAACGTCCCCGGCGTTGCCGCAGTCCTGGGGAACAGCTGGGTCGTGAAACGGGATCGCTGCACCATATCCAGCCGGAAGCCGGTGACCGCGCTCAGATTCTCCGGCGGAATGCCGAACAGTTGCAGTCCTTCCTCCACCCGGCCCCAGAAGGACGATCCCTTCAGCAAGGCCGGAAGAAAGAGCGCGTGATGCATGCCGCAGAAGAACTCGCCGTCTGACTTCCGTTCCAGCAGGCAGGGCTGGGCCTGGATGCACTCGGTGAACAACTGCCTGACCGGGTCGATCCCGACCGCCTCTCTCGCTTCCTGGTCCGTCAGCCGCATGTTGAGGAAGCCTTCGCCGTACAGCGAGTTCAGCAGGAAACGGTTCTGGGTCACGGTCAGCAGCACGGCCATGGGGTCGGGGAGCTCAGATTTCACCCGCAGGCCGAGGACCATGTCTTGCACCTGAGTGCCATCCAGCGCGTACATGGACGAGTCGGCGGCGCCGAACTTGTCGGCGAAGTGTTCCAGCGTGCGCGAGCGGCCTCCCTCGCAGATCGCGAGCACGTGCTGTCCGACGAGGTCGTCGTGGGAGCTGGCAGGGTCGAAGCGCTCAGGAATGAGCTGGATGCGGTCTGGCTTGCCGTTCGCCAGGGCAAGCAGTTGATCTTCGACATACGCGATCCGGATATTGCGCGGCCCGAGATCGTGGATCGAATCCGGGCCCTTGGGCCACATCTCGGAGTAGGCGCCGGGGGTGAACAGCCGCTCCTGAACATCGGGCGGGAGTTTCAGGTACTGGCGGCTCTGGATGGTCACGACCTGCTGGCGGCGAACATTGCCCTGGTCCGGGCCTTTCCACACGACCGTGCCGCCAGCGCGTACCCAGCGGCTGTCGTAGATCTTGATGGCCACCCGCGGCCCCATGAGGTGCTCCAGGAGCAAGGCGAAGCTGAGGCCGACCGGCCCGCCGCCCGTGATGGTGACGCGCAAGGCGGGCGCCGGGGCTTGCCGCGGGACGCGTTCGGCCGCCGGGATCGGGATCGGGATCGGCAGAGCGGTGGTTCGCGCATCGGTCGTCTCGAAACGGAAGGTGTCGTCCCCGATCATGATCTGATCGCCGGACCTGAGCTGGTGGACCGTCACGGTGGCACCGTTGACCCAGGTGCCGTTGGTGCTGCCGCGATCGTAGAGCACATAGCCGCCAGGCTCGTGCCGCAGCTCGGCATGGATGCGGGAAGCCGACGGCGTACTGAGGACGATGTCGGCTTCGTCCCCGCGGCCGAAGGTGACCGGCCTGCTCCCGATCGCAAACCGCTTCCCTGCCAGGGCGCCTTGAAGCCCAACAACCGCAGCAGTCATCGCATCGGCTCCCGCCTCGTAACTCCGGCGCTGGCCGCGCCCAATGCCGCTCCATGACCGAGGTCCCTTGGGCCGGGTGTCAAAGGCGCCAGTCTCGGGTGATTCTGAATGATATTAAGGTAAGGCGAAATTATCGTGCGCGCTATTGGGGCGGGTCGGCGGAACTGCGGTGCCAGTTGCCCGCGCCAGCCGAGCCAGGTCCGTGCGCTCGCGCCGAGCGCCTGCCGCTGCGCGGGCAGCTGACGACATGGCTACCGAAATAGCGGCCTCAATTGACCTGGATTTACTTCCAGGCGAATACCGGCTGCTCGAAGTGCGCCACCCGCTGCGTCGTGGCGTGCAGCGCCACCTGGCAGAACTGGTAGATGATCGCGGCGGCCGGCGCGTGGAGGTAGCGGCCGAGCAACGGGAGCCTGATCACCGGCGCGTCCGACTCGGGGATGCGCAACAGGTCCGGTTCGACATCGAGGTCGGCAAGCGGTACCTGGACGACCTGGGCCACCTCGCTGGCCGCGCCCGCGAGTCGTCGCCGTGCGACACCGCCCCAGACGACGACCGGCGTCATCACGTATCCGGAACGGGTCACGTAGTCATCGAGCACACCGAGTACGGCATCGGCGGACAGCCGCACACCGGTCTCCTCGCGCAGTTCCCGCAGGGCCGCGTCCTCGATCGACTCGCCGGGATCTCGCCTGCCGCCGGGCAGTGCCCACTGGCCGGCATGACTCCGCAAGCCGCGGGCCCGTTTGGTGATCAGCAATGCCTCGCCGTCGGGGGGCGACATGATGCACATAGCCACGGACGCGGCCTTGAACTCCGGCCGTGCCGCCGTAACGCGGCTGAACCCGGCGAGGTTGGCTGCGATCTGGTCCCGGCTCAGCGGGACTCCCGGACCGCGCACGGTGCCCAGCGAATCCGCATGCTTGTCACCTCAGTACGCATGGCTTGCAGGGCCAACTTGACGATCCAACTTCGAGACGAGTGAGGTGCCCTGATTTAACCCTTCTGGCTGTCCGAGTGTCAATCCGGTGGAGTGCCTGAGCGGGGGAGCAGCTGGCGTCCGGCCGGCGTCCGGCCGGACTGCGGCCGGCGCACGGCCACGGCAACCGGCCGTTTCTTCGGAACTAACGCGGCCTGTCGTTGAACGGCACGCGGCGACCGTACGTCGTAATGTCGAGGACAAGGTTGCGCGGTGACGTGGCAGTGTCGTGGTCACAGGGGTCGGAGGCCGTGGTGTCGGTCCGGATGCGGCAGGCGAAACGACCGGTGAGCGCCGTGCTGGCTGGCCCGTACGGGCACCCTATTCACCCGATGCTGGTGACTCTGCCGATCGGCGCCTGGGTGACCAGTTTGCTGTTCGACGTCGCCTCGCACCTGGTGCGCCATCCGGCGTTCCTGGTCATGGGCTCGGAATGGCTGATCGGTGTCGGGGTGCTGGGGGCCGTGCTCGCGGGTATGGTCGGCTTTCTCGATCTTGCGGTGATTCCTTCCGGCACGCCGGCGTTCCGCACTGCCTGCGCTCACATGTATGTCAACCTAACGCTGATCTTCGCCTACGCCGGGAACTTTGTGTGGCGCTACCGGACTTACGTCGCTGGCGCACCGGTCCGCCCGGCGATGCTCGCCTTTTCCGCGGTGTGCGTGGCTGCGCTGTTCGTATCCGGGTATCTGGGCGGGAAGCTCGCCTACTGTTACGGAGTTCGGGTCGCAGCCGAATTCACTCAGGCCGAGGGCTATATCACTGCCGACGATGCGATAGACACTGGCCGCCGCGCGCCGCACCGCCATGCCTAGGTCAGCGCCGCCGTTCTTAGGCACGCGCCGCCGTTCTTAGGCACGCGCCGCCGTTGGGCGTGCCGCCCGTCGATGACGTCTCCTCCGAGCTGTCGCGTTACTACTTCCAGACGCTGAAGGACGTCGGCGTAGTCCGAGCAGGCGTCGCGGCCGAGCCAGCCGGACTCCGCAGCGCGGACGACGCGGTGGCGGCGATGCGCGCAGCCGGGCTGGAACTCACCGGGACTCCTCACGTTGACGGCGAGCAGACCAGGTCGATTCGCGAGACGGTCGAACTGTTCTCACGCAACCCATTCGTCGCACTCGCCCCCCGCCACATCGTGGCGGCCATCCCAATGGCGTTCCCAAGTATTCGAGTCACTAATGTCGATCGCAACTCAACAAGTCCGAGGAGCAGCGGCAGCGACTGCCGCTGCCGCCCGGCCCGCAGGCCGCAAATCGGTACTCCCGGGGCAGGCCTGGCGCCCCGGGGCAGGGCTGGCGCCCCGGGGCACGGCTGGCTTCATGATCGTGGTCACTAGGGTCCTGTCGCTAAATAAGGCGCTTGTTTCGGTTCTGGGCTACGGTTTCGTGGTATGGCGATCGCGGCTGGGACCGAGGAGTTGCTGGCGGGTAAGTTCGCGTCGTTGTTCCCGCATCTTGATGAGCGGCAGCGGCG
>DATLSX010000088.1:0-2594 GCA_035533915.1 Streptosporangiaceae bacterium | reverse complement strand
CCACGCCGCGATCGCCGGCAGCGACGCCCGGGGCCCGAGGACGACCCGGGCGGGGGAGGGGTAGACCGCGTGCAGCAGCATGAACGTGAAGATCGAGATGCCGATGACGACCACGATGGACGTCCCGAACCGGCGGACCAGGTAAGCCGACACAGGCGACGCCCTTCATCTTTCCCGGGAGCCCCCGGCTGATCTGCGCTCGGATGCTCCTGGCTCAGGGTCTACCACTGGGTAGGCAGGGCCGTCTAGGTACGTATGTCCGGCTCGTGGGGTTCACGGAGCTAGCCGGGGGATCTCAGCCTCCGGCGGAGCTGCCAGGTGGCGAGACCGAAGTACACGACCGTCAGCAGGCCCAGCATCGCCAGATCGAATGCCCACTGGCCGGTCGTGTGCTGCCACTGCGCGTCGTGGAAGGACAGCGGGGAGATCTGGCGGAGGTTGATCGAGGACGCGGTGGCCGACAGCCCCCATCGTGACGGCAGGAGGACCGCGACGGCGTTCTGCACCCGGTCACCCGACAGATCGGAGAAGGCGCCGTTGAGCGCGATCTGCAGGATCGAGATGCCGGTGATCGCCGCCACCGCCTGCTCTAGTTTCTGGAACGACGCTGAGATGAGCAGTCCGAGCGTCATGGTGGCGACCGAGAGCGCGGCCAGATCCAGCCACAGCTCCCAGCCGGGGCCGAAGATCACCGAGTACCGGGGGCCCGGCCGTGCCGAGGTGTACACGACGGTGATCACCAGCGCCTGCAGCACGGCCACTGCAGCGAAGACCAGCCATTTGGCGAGCACAACGGCGACGGTGATGGTCCCGGTGCGGTGCTCGCGCCGGATGCTCTGGAACTCGTTGATGATGTCGCTGTAGGTCAGCGCCTGGCCAGACAGCATGCAGAGGGTGACGAGCAGGCTCAGTGCCGTGGTCGCGTCGCCCGAGCCGGGCTGGTGCGCCCGGCTGGGGCCAAGCCCGGTGGCTCCGCCGACCAGGGCGGCGATGCCGGCGCCCGCGGCAGCGATGATCAGGGGTGCGAGGGCCGCCATGATGCCCTGCGCCCAGTCCTTGAGTCCCCGCTCCCGCGGGTTCTTCGTCCACCCGCGTGCGCGCAGCAGGACAGCTTGGCGGTGCGTCAGCACGGGGAGCTGGCGCAGGCAGGTGGTCATCCAGCCGCGGGGGCGGATGTCGCCGGACTCGTCGGGAGACAGGCTCGCCACCCGCCTGGCCTCTCTGGCCGCCTCGTTCACTGTCGCGCTGGTCTGGTACTCCTCCGCTGCGTGATCTGAGTCATCGATCAGTTTTCTCATGAGCTCGGCGTAGTTCGGTACATCGAAATGCCGCAGCAGATCTGTGGTGTCCCCGAAGTAGGCCGGCCGTCCTCCTTTGGCGACCACCAGGACCCGGTGGGCCATGTGGAGGTGCTCGGTCGAGTGGGTGATGACCATGACAGTCCGGCCATTGTCCTTGCCGTCTCCGGCGTATTCACGCAGGTAGCGCAGGACTTCCTCGTCCATGCCGGCGTCCAGGCCGGATGTGGGCTCATCGAGCATCAGCAGCTCGGGCTCGCTGAGCAGCTCCATCGCGATCGACACCCGCTTGCGCTGGCCGCCGGACAGGGTGCCCACCAGCTGGTCGATCTGGTTGCTGATCTCGAGCTTGCCGCAGACCTCCTCGACACACCGGTCGCGGCGGGTGGCGCTGCCCTGTGCGCGCAGCCGGAACGCGAACCCGAGCAGGCGCCGGACCGTGAACGTGGTCGTGAACAGGCTGTCATCCTGCGGTACGTAGCCGAGCTTCGCGCGGATCTGCTCGCGGTGGGTCTTCAGCGGAAGGCGCTGGAAGTACAGCTCGCCGGATTCGGGCTCCAGTTCGCCGACCAGCGCGGAGAACAGCGAGGTCTTGCCCGCCCCGGACGGGCCGAGAATGGCCAGCAGGCTGTTCTCCGGCTGCGCGAACGACATGCCGCCCAGCCGGGTCTTGGCGGTCAGCCCGGAGACGATGAAGGTGCACTCCCCACCGGGGAAGAGCGGGAACTCCTCCAGCGATGTGCCGTCCGCGCTGATGCGGTAGCGGATTGCGCCGAAGTCGAAGTAGCCGTCAGGCCCGAGCAGTGCGTTCTTGACGGCCTTGCCACCGATGAACGGTCCCCCGCCGTGCCCGAAGTCCCGCAGCCGGTATTTGCCGCCCTCCCGGGCCAGCTCGAAGTGCCGGGGGGCCGCACCGGGGATGACAAAGGTGGCCTGCGGATCGGAGCCGAAGACCGAATGCTGGCCCAGGGGCGTGACCCTTTCCGGGTCTGTGTGCTGATGGCCGGGTGGGCTTTCCGGCTCCGGCGGGGGCTGGGCGGGCCTGGCCGGTTCTGCCGTGGCGAACTCGCCCCAGTGCGGCAGTTCCGGCTGGCTGATCCCCATGGCCGTGTTGACCCAGCCGCCGTGCCGGTGCGCCCGGACCAGCCGCCGGCGGTAGGAGGCGAGCCGCAGGTGCGCGTACTCATGGATCCGGAGCACCCGCACCCGGGCGGCCGCCAGCAGCTGCTCGGCCTCCTGGGTGGCCGCAGCGAGGTCGGCGGACGCCCTGGCCACCTCATGCCCGGCGCGGTCGAC
>DATLSX010000087.1:0-59131 GCA_035533915.1 Streptosporangiaceae bacterium | reverse complement strand
ATGCCCGGGACCGCCCGCCGGTTTACATGTGACTGACAATCGTTGACTAGATGACGTAAGGTCGCAGGCCGCGGCGCAGCCAGGGTCAATCGAGATCCTCGTCGCCGCAGAATATGCAGGAGAGTTCCTAAATCGTTCGCGATTTGACTCGTGACTAGTCGCTGTTGACATCTGACACATTAGATGGAAAATGAGTTATGCGACAGTCAACCCAGATCCTTGTCATCGGTGGCGGCCCGGCCGGTTCGACGGCCGCGGGCTTGCTGGTCAAGGAAGGTCTACAGGTCACTGTCGTGGAGCGGGAGCGGTTTCCCCGGTACCACATCGGCGAGTCGATCCTTCCTTCCTCGATGCCCATCCTGGGCCTGCTCGGCGCACGGGAGAAGATCGAACGGCACGGGTTCCAGGTCAAGCGGGGCGTCCTGTTCCAGTGGGGACCCGAAGAGTGGTCGCTCTCCTTCAACGAACTCGGCGACGAAACCCCCTACGCCTGGCAGGTGGTGCGCTCGGAGTTCGACGAGATCCTCCTCGGCCACGCGGCAGAACTCGGCGCCGAGGTCTGCCAGGGCACAACGGTCAGGGACCTCGAGTTCGCTGACGGCCGTCCGGTCGCGGCGACCTGGGTCGACTCGAAGCACCCCGGCCGTACCGGGAGGATCGGCTTCGACTACCTGATCGACGCTTCCGGCCGGGCCGGGGTGCTCGCCAATCGCTACCTGTGCAACCGCCGGTTCAACGACCTGTTCAGGAACGTCGCGGCCTGGCGGTACTGGTCAGGCGCGCAAGAGGTGGCTGGCCCTGAAGGCTCGACCGGCGTGTTCTCCATACCTAGCGGCTGGTTCTGGGCAATTCCCCTGCACGACGGCACGCTGAGCGTGGGAATGGTCACCGGGCGCGACTCGTTCAACGAACGGCGCAGGCAACTCGGCGGCATCGAGCAGGTCTATGCCGAGGCGGTGGCGCAATGCCCCGGCGTCCGGAGCATCCTGGACGGTGCCGCGCCAGTCGCCGCGGTCCGGCTGGAGCAGGACTACTCCTATGCCGCCGATGCGTTCACCGCGCCGGGTGCTCTGCTGACCGGGGACTCGGCCTGTTTCCTTGACCCGCTGCTGTCGACCGGCGTCCACCTGGCCACTTACAGCGGAATGATCGCCGCTGCGACGATCGCGTCTGTCCTGCGCGGCGAGTTTACCGAGCAGGAGGCGTTCGCCTTTTACCAGAAGACCTACCGCCGTGCGTACGAACGCATGGTCCTGCTGGTCTCGGCCTTCTACGAGACCTACCGGGGCAAGGACTATCACTTCTACCACGCGCAACGGCTGTCAGCGCGGGAGAAGAACGAGCTGCGGCTGCAGGAGACATTCCTGCGCATCGTCTCCGGCATCGAGGACATGGAAGACGCCAAGCTGGCGGCTTACGACCGTGCCGTCTTCGAACTCGTCGGCGACCGGCCGCTCGGCGAGAGCCCGTTCAGGAACGTGCCGGGGATGCGGCAGGAGCCGATTAGCGAAACTCATGCCATCGACGGCATCTACGTCAGCCTCGGGCCGCCGCTTAGCTTGTCGCGATCGCAGCGGACCTCGTCGGTCGGTACGCGCCATCGCTAGGTCTGGACGAGGTGAAGGGAAAGAACTGATGGCACCGCGGCCAGTAATGATCCCTTCGGCGGATCCTCAGGTCCTGTCAGCGGACTGTCACTCCGAATCCGGCTTGGCCTTACCGCCGGAAGTCGATGAGCAGCGCCTCCGCGCGGTGCTGGGCCGGTACTTCGAGCGCTTCGTGGCCGGCGGGCTCGCCGCGCTCGCCACGGGCGAGCATAACGACCAGTGGCTCCAGTTCGGGCTTGCCCTTAACCCAGGGCACGGCACCGCGGTCCACGCGCGGCTGCGGGCACTAGCGGCGCGCCTGCTGGACGACGGTGCCGTACTCAACTTCTTCTACATGCACAAGCCGCCAGGGCTGCGGATACGATTCGAGGTGGTGCCCGGACGACGCGACGAACTCGCGGACCGGATCGAAGACGAGCTGTCGCGGTGGCAGGCGGACGTCGCCGAGGTGCGGCGCGGCCGGTACGAGCCGGAGGATCTGTTGTTCGGCGGCCCGACGTCCATGGGATACGTGCACGCCCTGTTCACCGTGGACTCCCAGTGCTGGCTGGACTACTTCGGGCTGCCTGACCGGCCCCCGCCGTGGATGTTCTCGCTGGCGATTCTCCGGCACCTGCTCAACGGACTGACGATCTCGAACTGGGAAGACCTGAACGTGTGGGAACGCGTGCGCCGCCAGGCCTATCGCGGAATCCCTGACGCTCTGGACAAGCACAAGGTCGCCGCCGCGACCGGGATGATACGGACGCTCTGGGGGGACCAGGACGCGCTGCGGACCGCGCTGGGGGAGGATGCCGCCGCCCTCGCGGCCGGGTACGGAGCGCGGATACTCGACTGCGCGCAGCGCTGGAACGCCGGGTGCTTCGCGGTGGGGGACAGCCTGATCGGGCCACGCGAGGCTGCGGCATTCGCCACGATCTTCCACTGGAACCGCGGCCGGCTGTCCGCGGTGCCGCAGGGCCTGATCGCCACCGCGCTCTCGGATCGATCGGCCAGGCCGTGAACTCGCTCACCCTCGGCGCCGGCGCACTGCTCCGGGTAGCGGCCCTGCCGCTCGCCGCTTATGAACAGGGCGGATCGCCGGAACTCTTCGCCCGGTTGCGCCAACTCCAGGCGGATTCCTGCCGGTACCGTGCCCGGGCGCAGGCCACGGCCGAGGATCTGGGCCGGGTCCTGGTATCCAGGGCCGGCCTCTCCGCGGCGGAACGAAGCAAGGTGCTGAGCCTGCGGCGCGTCCTGCACCGAGGCGGGCTCGCCCGCACCGACGCGATCGGGTCCGTCAGCGTAGTAGCGGCTCGCGAAGCGCCGGAGGCCGATCTGGTGACCCGGCTGGCAAGCCTGAGCCACTGGGCGTCGGAGCTGCGCCAGGCCGACGAGGACCTGATCAAGGCAGTGGCCGCGGAGCGGCTCAGGCTGCTCGGGCTGCCCTGGCAGGTGCTCGGCGACCATCCGGCCGGCTACCGCGCCCTGACCGGCGGTGACGTCACGATCTACGCCGACATCGCAGCGCGGCTGGCGACTGGCGAGCCGTGGACGACCAAGCGGATGCGGCAACGCTCGGACTACCTATGGCGCATGCTCACGCGGGCGTCCACTCGCGCGACGCCCCGAGGCTGGCTCGCCCACGTCTGCCCGCTCACGACAGCCGGCCAGGGCTGGGCCGCGGGGTTGCCAGTGGCAGTCACTGACCAGGCAGCGGTCGAGACCGTGGACAACCTCGACGAGGTCCGGGCCGGGGTTGACGCTCTCGGGTCGCTCGATCAGGACCGGGTCGTCACTGTGTCGCGGGCACCATTGGCGTGGTGCGACGCGGAACACGTGCGGGTCTGGGCGCTGCGCGGCGAACAGCGGACGACCCTGACCCGAGTCCGGTTGCGGCGTACCCGAGCGCTGGACGCGGCATGGGCGAAACTGGCCGACGGTCCCCGGCCGGTGGAATCCCTCGTGGCCGAACTGGCAGGATCCGGCGCGGCGCCGGCCGAAACGGTCCGGAGATTCCTGGCCCATCTCGTAGCGGTCGGTGCGCTCCAGGCGGCGAGCCCGCCGCGGATAGTACGGTCCGGCTGGTGTCGGGTCGCCGCGCTGCCCGACTCGGCCGGGGCGGCGTCAGGCCGCAACAGCTACTCAGACGTCTACCGGAAACCCGCGGTACCGCTGGCACAGGCTCACGGGGCCGAACTGGCACGCGCGGTCGGCCTTGCCCTGCGGGTCATGGCGTGCGTCGACCGCGGGGCCGGGCTGGCACGGCCCGGCTTGCCCGCGGCCGTGCAGCAGGCGCGCCGCCCGCTGCTCGACGTAGTCGCCGACTGCGTCAACGGCGCTGACGACCTAGCCACGCACGTCCACCGGCACGACTGGCAGGTTCCCGCCGGTGCCGAGGCCGGCGGCGATGCCGGATACGAGCGGCTGCACGCCTGGCTGACGGCCCGGTGGCCGGCCGGCACCGGGCACGGTGGCGCGGCCATTAACCTCGACGCGGCCCTGCTCGACGGATGCGGCCTGCCCGAGGCGGGCCTGTCATGGCCGACGGACGTACTGCTCCGGCCGATGGCCGCTGGCCCGCAGGGACCACTTGCCGCGCTGACGGCCGTGTCGTATGCGGGAGTGCTCGACGCCAGGTTCCTGCCAGCACTCAGCGGGTTCGGTGCATCGCTGCCGCAGGTGGCTGCCTACCGCGCTTTCCTGGACCAGCTGAGCGCGCTGACGGGTGTCCAGTGCGTGGAACTGCTGATACCACCGCTGTCGAGGATGGCAGCCAACGCGGTACGGCGGCCGGCGTACACGTCGTGGTGGACCGGAGACCCGGATTGGTCCGGATACTTCGATCCGGGTGGCCCGGGACCGACCCGGTACTTGCCGCTGGCGCAGATCACCGTCCGCCGCGACGGCGACCGCGTGATCGCGGAGTTCGACGGATCGCCGATCTGGCCGTTGACCCATACTGCCCGGGTTGCCCGCGCGCCGTGGACGGTCGTGCGCGCGCTGCTCGAACACGCCTCTCCCCAGTCTTCGCGGCAGTCGTGGCGGCAACTGACCTACTCCTTGCCTGCCTGGCCGGACCGGGACTATGTACCCAGGATCACCGTCGACGGCCGGATCGTGCTGACCGCCGCGCAGTGGCGGGTGCCCCGGGCAGAATTCGGGCGGCCCGATGACGTTCTGGTCGAGCGCGCGCGCGCACTCGCGTCCGTGCGGCACGCTCGGTCACTTCCCCGGTGGGTCAGCGTCACCGCCGATGCCGACGAGGAGGCAGTCGTCCTCGATCTGGACAGCCTTCAGGCACTGCGGTACATCGACCGGATTGACCGGCGGCACCAGACGCTGCTGATCGCCGAGCTCGTGCCCGGCCCGGACGAACTTCCGGTTCGGGACCTGGCCGATCCAGTTCCGGCTGGCCACGGTGCTGAATTGCTGCTGCGCCTGCCATTCGGAACCGACGCCGGCGCCGCGGCCGCTGCCGTGGCCAGCCGGCTCGCGAGCTCCCGGCCGGATGCCGGGATGGCAGCACCGATACCCGATTCTGTGCTGCCCGTATCCATCACCTAGAAGGAGTATTGATGGAAAACAGTGCGGTGTTCGCGATCGAGGACGTCGAGACGATGATCTCGGACCTCGAAGTCAGCTTCGAGGAACTCAAGGAGTACGGCGAGGCGTCCGATCGCTGGGGTTCGCTCACCAACAACAGTTGCTGCCACGCCAGCTGCTACACCTTCTGATCGCGCACGGCGACTGCGGGCTGACCCCGGACAGTCAGCCGCTTGCGTGACCGGTGCGGCGGACCGAGCGGGTCCGCCGCACCGCGGAGAGTGATGTCGGTGCCGATGAGCATCGAGGAGGCCGGCGCTGTCGCCAAGCGTGCGCTCACTGGTGACCGGCTGCCTGCCGCGCTGGCCCGCGGCGACTGGGGAGTGCCGCTGCTCGCGCGGCTGATCGCGCAGGCCGATCCGGCCTGGTGCGTCCAGGCCAGGGGCGTCGCCATCGCCTGGGTGGCCGACCGGCGGAAGGGCGTGCCCGAGGCGAGGCTCTTCGGCGGCGGGCTGGCCGGGCTGCTCGCCGGGCTGACGCATGCGGAAATACTCGAACCGCGGCTTGCCTCGCTCACCGACATCGTCCGCGGACGCCTGGCCGCCTGGGCGGCCAGGCAACGAGTCCGCCAGGAAGGGCCGCTCTCGGCCGAGTACGACCTTATTACCGGCGGATCGGGAGCAGTGGTAGCGCTGGCTCACGCGCCCAGGTGCCAGCCTGAAGAGATCCGGCCGGCCATTTCCTCTCTGACTGCTCTGTGCGGGGCCCCGGACCTGGCTGGGCTGCGGCATCGCAGCATCGAGCCCAATCCGCTGCTGCGCTGGAACGCCGGTCGGCGCAACCATGGGCTCGCCCATGGCGTGCCTGGCGTGCTGGCCGCGCTCATCGCCGCGCGACCGTTCGTAGCCGACGCGGACCTGCGCCAGCACCTGGCGATCGTGCGCCGGCTCGCAGAGTACCTGCGGGACCAGGCCGTTCGCGGTGAGCGCGGGGTCATCACCTGGCGGCGCGGCAGCGGTCATGAGCCGGTCTCGGTGACGGCTGCGCGGCGGCAGGCCTGGTGCTACGGGACGCCCGGCGTGGCCTGGCAGCTAGTGGAGAGCGGCCGGATACTCGATGACCGGGAACTGAGCGAATGTGGCTTGCGCGCCTTCTCCTCGCTCTGCCAGTCCTGGGATGACGACTATTACCTGCGCGCCGAGTCCCGAACGGCCCAGCTGACCCTCTGCCACGGCGCACCAGGCGTCCTGGCCGTAGCGTCCACGTTCGCCCGGCGTGCCGGGCTGGCTGAGGCAGTCGGCTTGGCCGCCCATCTGGACGAGGCGCTCGCGTCACGGCTGCCGACCTGGTTCCAGGGCACCGACGCGCCGGTGCGCGTTCTTGACGGCACGGCCGGCACCCTCGCCGTGCTCTTGGCTGGCCACGACCGGATGGACATCCTGGCCGCGCTCGGGCTCGGAAACAGGACTCCCTGGATCGCCATTACGGGCGCGGCGGCTCAGTAGAGTGTGCTTCGTGGTGAGCTTTGTCCGGCTGGTGTTCCTGTGGCGGGCTGTGGATGGGCTTGTTGCGGCGCGGCGCTGACTCCGGTGACGAGCCGGACTGGCCTGAACATGAAGCCAGGGCCGGGCACCTGGCCGGGTCGGTGCGGCCGTTCGGCGCGAAATTCGAGATGTACACCAGCGACCAGCTGGCGGCCACGCGGGAATGGATCGGCGCCGCACGGAGTTCGCCGCCCGAGGTGATCCGCTCCCTGTTGCTGCTGCTGATCCGGCGGGCCGCGCGGGAAGGCGGCTGGGGTCATGACACCGTCACGCGGGTCCGCGGCGTGAGCAGGCCGGGCTCGCCGGTGCCGGCCGCCGAGGCGGCCTATGCGCTGCGCACCGCCGCGGCCCTGCCGGACACCTGGTGGGCCAGCAGCGTGCTGACGTGCGCCAGCGCCATGGCCGCGCAGGCCGACGTACCCGATGATCCGGATCTGGCCACGGCCGCGGCGATACTGGCCGAGTCGCTGAGCGCGCGTGAGTACGTGCCGGCCAGGGACCGGAACCAGATCAGGCGGCAGCTGGCCGGGCTGGCGCCGCGACCGCGCAAGACCGCACCGATCGATGCCGCCGCGATCACTGCCGGGGACGGCTGGTCCGCGGTGGTGCTCACCGGGCTGGCGGCCTGGGATGGCGCGGCGCACCCGGTCAACCTGCTGATCGGCCAGCTGAGGTCAGCGTCAGGGCGCAAGCCGACGAAGACCTGGCTGGCGACGGCCGCGGAACTGCTCGCGGCACCTGACGCACGGCGGTTCCTGCGGCTGCTGCTCGAAGCCGTGACCTGTGCGCAGGGCGTCCTGATGCCGGACCGTTACGGCTGGGGCCAGGCGAACCTGGTGGTGTCCTGGCGCAACGCTGACCTGCTCAGGGCCGCCGCGTGGGCAGGGTCGGTCCTCGACGATGACTGGGTGATCCCGGCCCTGGATGCCGTCGCCCGCCGGGGCATGCACGGCTCCGGCGACCCGGCCGGCCAGGTCGAGTCCGCCGGAGTGCCGCATGCCTGCATCCATAGCCTGGGACTGATCGCGTCCGGCGAGGCGATCGCGTCGCTGCTGCGACTGCACCGGTCGACCACGGACACTGGCTTCCGCAAGCAGATCGGCGCGGCGCTTGCCGTCGCCGCTCAGCGGGCCGGGCTTGCGCCGGGCGAACTGGCCGAGCGGATTGTTCCCGATGCTGGCCTGGACCGGCACGGCGAGCAGATCGTCTCGGCCGGCGTGCTGGCGGCGCGAGTACGGATCACCGATGACTGGCAAGCCGCCGCCGACTGGCGCGGAACGCGAGGCTGGACTCACCGGCCTCCGGCCGCCGCCGATGCCGCCGCGCGGCAAGTCGTGAAGACCGCTGTCAAGCAGGTCCAGCAGGCTCTCGCTGGAGAGCGGAGCCGCCTGGAATGCCTGCTCGCGGCAGACCGCACCTGGGCCATCGCGGACTGGCGCGCCTGGTACTGCGAGCATCCGGTCACGGCAGCGTTCGCCCGTGCGCTGTTGTGGGTGATCGAGACACCGGCCGGTGTCAGCCTGACCGGCCTGCCGGCCGGGAACGGGACGCTGACCACACTGGACGGCCAGCGGGATCTTCCGGCCGCCGCCACGGTCCGGCTGTGGCATCCGGCACGCGCCGGGGCCGAAGAGGTCCTGGCCTGGCGCGAGTTCCTGCTGGCCGCAGGCGTGCGGCAGCCGTTCAGGCAGGCGTTCCGTGAGGTGTACAGGATCGCCCCCGCCGACGGTGAGACCGCGACCTACTCCAGCCGGTTCGCCGGTCACATCCTGCGTTATCAGCAGGCATTCGCCCTGTTCTCCGAGCGCGGCTGGAGGTGCGATTACCTGGGGCCTTACGACGGGGGATCGGCAGCGGCGGCCAGCCGGGAATTCCCCGACGCCCGGCTGACCGCGGTCCTTGACCATCACGCGGTCGATGGCGGACCGGGCGACCTCCGCGTCGAGCACTGTGCAGCGGGACGGGTCTTCTTCCATCGCACCGGCAGCCGCGCCCGTACTCCGGTGCGCCTTCGCAAGGTTCCCGAACTGGTCTTCACCGAGACGATGCGCGACGTGGACCGGTTCGTCTCGGTCACGTCCATTGCGAATGACCCGCGGTGGTCAGACCGGCGTGACGACCCGCATTTCGAGTACTGGCAACGGCACTCCTTCGGTCCGCTAGGAACTGCCGCGTCGGTGCGGCGCGAAGTCCTGGCCAGGATCGTCCCGACGCTGAAGTTCGCCGCCCGGCTGGAACTGGACGACAGGTGCCTGCGCGTCCGCGGCGGACTGCACTCCTACAAGATCCACATCGGTACCGGAAACGTGCTGATCGACTCGCAGGACCGCTACCTGCGGGTCGTCCCGCCAGTGAGCCAGATCGAGGTGGCGCTGCCGTTCGGCGACGATGTCCTGCGCGGCATCGTGTCCACGGCTCAGCTGCTGGCGGCCGATGATAAGATCACCGATCCGGCGATCGCCGACCAGCTTTCGGCCCAGTCGGCCCAGTCGGCCCAGACCAAGGAAGAGGGTCCTCGTCGATGAAATCGGACCGCTGGCCGGTCCTGGACGCGCTGCACGGCTACCGGCCGCAGGGCGAGGTCGAGGCAGCCGATGTCGGGCGGGTGGTGTCGCTCCTGCGGACTGCCGATAACCCTTGGTCGCGCTCGACTTCGCTGCACATCACCGCGTCAGCCGTGATCGTGCACCCGGAGACCGGCAACGTGCTGCTGCGCTGGCACCAGCGCCAGCAGGCGTGGCTGCAGGTCGGCGGCCACGCTGATCCTGGCGAAAGCGATCCGCTGCTGATCACGCTGCGGGAGGCGCGGGAGGAAACCAGCCTGACCGACCTCGTGCCCTGGCCTGACGCGCGGATACGGCACGTGGTCATCGTCCCGGTCCCGGCCGGCGGCCGGGAACCAGCCCACGAGCATGCCGACGTGCGTTACCTGCTGGCCACTTCGGCTCCGGACGCGGCCAGGGCCGAAACACCGGACGCGCCGTTGCGCTGGCTCGCGCCCCAGCAGGCGCACCAGGTGACGTCCGAGGAGAATCTCAGGGAAACGCTGTCGCGGGTGCGGCGGTTGCTGGCCGAGCGGGCCGGCTGACCAGCGTCTTGTCGGCTGACGTCGGACCGGCTGAGAGCAGCCTGACCGGAATGCCGAGTGCCTCCCGCACGACGGCCGGCCACGGTCCCGCCGGGTCGGTGTACTCGGGCCTGGCACGCAGCAGCATCCGGGTCAGCCGTTCTTGCCGCGCCAGGTCACGGCACGGGCCGGCGGTGAGCCGGTCAACCCGCCGGCCGTCGACCAGGTAGGCATTGCACAGCCGCAGCGGTTGCTGCCCGGCGGTATCGAGGTGGGTGAGCGCGATCGCATCCACGCGCCCGGCCACCTCGACCGCGCAGCGCGACCGCGTCGAAGTGGCCGACCCGGAACTGCCCCTGCCACTCGTTGCGGCCGTTGTGCCGCTCCGGTAGCTCCAGAGTGGGATCTTCGGTCACCAGCGGTCCCCGGCCATGCCTGGTCAGGTAGCACCGGGTCACTCCCAGCCGGCGAGCGGTCATGCCTGCCTCGGCCAGCAGCGTCTCGGCATTGGCGAACGTGGTCGTGGACCAGGTCGTGTACGGATGAAAGCCGTGCCATTCGTGGACCCGAACTGCGCGAACGTGTGATGCTGACCGTCGGCCGTGACCACGTTGTGCGCGGCCTGGGCACCGCCGTTGAACCGCACGATCGTGCGCGGCCGGACTGGCTCGCCCGCTGGCTGCGAGCAGAGCCAGTCCACCACGGTGCCCTTGCCAGCGTCCCCGTACCCGAGGTCGACGACGATGACATGCTCCGGCCAGGAACGGCTGACCGAGCGCCGGTCGCCCGCCGGACAGACGGCCGCGAGCCCGGTCATAGCGCGAGGTTCCCGGTCGGGCCGTCCAGGTTGTCCAGCGATACCGAGATCATCATGGTGCCGCGCGCGGCGCTGATCGTGGCGAGGGCCTTGGAGACGACCGGCCCTGAAGTCGAGCCGACATCGGTCAGATCGTTCAGCCCCTCGTCCAGGCTGATCGCGTCCTCACCCAGGCCGACGGTCAGCGCGATGGTCTCGCAGACCGCGTCCAGGTCGGCGAGTTCGATCACGTTCTGGCCGAGCAGATCCCGCCAGAACCGAAGTACCTGCGCGTCGCCGGCATAGCTGGCGCCCTCGGGCAGGATGTAGTAGGTGTCCCAGCGGCGGGTGAGCTCTGGAGGGCGCCGAGCGGCACCCAGGCAGCGGCCTGCGCGTCGCGGCCCGGGTGCGGGTCAGGCAATTCGGGAGCAAATGCCAGGTAAGCGACCGAGATCACCCGCATCCGAGGATCGCGCCCCGGCGTGCCGTAGCCAGCCCTGACAAATCCGCCCGGCAGCGCCCAGCGCCCGGCGAATGGCGGGATGCCGCGCTGGACAAGCAGTACACGCCGCCTGCCATCTCTGATCGTGAGCGCGACGACATCCACGGTGACCGCGACCACCGGTCATCATTCAGCCCAGGGGACCTGTGGCCCTAGCCGGGTACTCCAGGGTGTGGTGGTTTTGTGAGGACGGCGTGGTTTAGCGAACGGGGGACCGCCATGACAACGATGTGCTCGGACTGGAGACCTGTGCCGACCGGTGCACTGCCGACCGGTGCTCTGGAGTCTCCGCCGCCAGTGCCGCCTCCGCCGCAGCCGCCGCCCGCTCCGGCCCCTGCTCCGCAGCCACGGCCTCTCCCGGAGCCGGCGCCCCCGACTCCGGCTCCGCATCCGCCGCCGCCACCAGAACCGCTGCCGCCAGAACCGCCGCCGCCGCCGACGTCGCCGTAGCCTGCCTCGCGTCACCTGACCGGGCGCGGCGTACGCGGATTCGGTCGCCGGTGTCGGCCAGGTGTGCCAGCCCGCGACTCCTGGGGCCGTCGGTGGCGCATAAGATCGCCAAAGACTTCAGGCAGGAACTGGCGTGCTGGGCGTTGGGAGTACATATGAGGCTGCTCGTCACAGGGGGCGCGGGTTACATCGGAAGCGTGGTCGCTTCGCAGCTCGTCGCAGCTGGTCACGACGTAGTGATCCTGGACGACCTGTCGACCGGGCATGCCGACGCGGTGCCGTCCGGGGCCGATTTCGTACGGGCTGACCTGCGGGCCGGCGCTCAGCAGGTGCTCGCCACGGGTGTCGACGCGGTGTTCCACTTCGCTGCCAAGTCACTGGTCGCTGAATCGGTCGCGCTGCCCAGCCTGTACTGGGAGCACAACCTTGGCTGCACGCTGGCGTTGCTCGACGCGATGCGCCAGGAAGGTGTCGGCCGGATCGTGTTCTCGTCAACGGCCGCGACCTACGGCGAACCCGAGAGCGTCCCGATCGCCGAGACCGCTCCGCCACGGCCGACCAGCCCGTATGGTGCGTCAAAGCTTGCCGTGGACACCGCGCTCACCGAGTACGCGCGCCTGCACGGCATCGGAGCGGTCAGCCTGCGCTACTTTAACGTCGCGGGCTCGCATCTGGAGAGCGCGGGCGGCCGGCTCGGCGAGCGGCATACCACCGAAACCCATCTCATTCCGAACATCCTGGCGGTCGCGTTGCGAGGCTCGGGTGAGATCAGCATCTTTGGCAACGACTACCCCACGGCGGACGGCACCTGCGTCAGGGACTACCTCCATGTGTCCGACTTGGCGGCCGCGCACCTGCTCGCCCTAGCGGCCTGCGAACCTGGCCAGCACCTGGTCTACAACCTTGGCTCGGGTACGGGTTTCTCCAACAGCGAAGTGCTCGCCGCCTGCCGGGAAGTGACGGGCCTGGACATCCCGTCCCAGATGGGGCCGCGTCGTCCCGGCGATCCTGCCGTCCTGATAGCGTCGTCGGAGCGGATCAGCGCGGATCTTGGCTGGCGAGCCGAACGAGGGCTCCGGGATATGGTCGCGGACGCATGGGCCTTCGCCCAGCTCATGGTGACCACTCCGTAGAACGTCCGGGCACCGGGCGCAGGTACCGGGTCCAGGTACTGGGCGGCGGAAAGATGATGTGAGCGGTCAGCCAGAGTTCAGTTTTCTTCCAGGTACGTGGTCAACGATGGAAGAGAAAGCGATCACGAAGAGGGCTGACTTCCATGACCACTAGCTATAACGCGCCAGCCGGCGGAGGACCGGAGCAGCCACCCGGATCACCGTGGCCGCAATCGGCCAGTCCGAACTACCCGCCGGGCCCTGGCTACCAGCCACCGGAGGGTTACCCACCCGACCCTGGCTACCCGCCTGGCTCCGCCTACCCGCCTGGCTCCGCCTACCCGCCCGGTTACCCACCCGACCCTGGCTACCAGCCACCGGAGGGTTATCCGCCACGCCGACAGCGCCGCCGACTGCGACGCACGCTGCTGGCAGTCTGCGCTGCCGCGGTGGTCACGCTGGGTGCTCTCGTCGGATTGCACCACGTGGGGTCGTCAGGCACGGTCCTGACGACTTCGCAAATCGCGGCTCGGGTAGCCCCGGCGCTGGTCGACATCAACACCACGCTTGGCTATCAGCAGGCGAATGGGGCAGGTACCGGGCTAGTCCTGACCTCCTCCGGCGAGGTGCTGACGAACAACCACGTGATCGAAGGTGCCACGTCCATCCGGGCCACCGATGTCGGTAACGGCAGGACGTATACGGCTAAAGTGGTCGGCTACGATCGCAGCCGTGATATCGCGGTGCTCAAGCTGCGGGGAGCCGCTGGGCTGGCGACGGTCACAATAGGCGATTCCGGGGCAGCCAGAACCGGCCAGAAGGTAGTCGCCATCGGCAACGCGGGCGGCAAAGGGGGTGCTCCGTCAGTCGTGACGGGCAAGATCGTCGGCCTCGGAGCAGCGATTACCGCATCGGACCAGGCCGCCAACATCTCTGAGCAGCTGACCGGGCTGATCCATCACAACGCGGCGATTGAGCCTGGCGACTCTGGCGGCGCGCTGGTCAATACCGCTGGCCAGGTCATCGGCATCAATACCGCTGGCTCGCAGAGCTTCCAGTTCCAGGGCCAGACGGACGCCTACGCGATACCGGTCGCCATGGCCGTCTCCACCGCTGGTCAGATCGAGACCGGCACAGCCTCGTCGACCGTGCATATCGGGGCAACGGCGTTCCTGGGTGTCGCCGTCATGTCGGCTGACCAGGCCGCCGCGGACGGCGTGCAGCCAGGCACCGGAGTGGTCATCGCCGGGGTGATCTCCGGGTCGCCAGCCGCGCAAGCTGGCCTGACGGCTGGTGGCGTGATCGTCTCGGTCGACGGCAAGTCAGTAGGCTCGCCCACCGCGCTGCAGGCAGCGCTCGAGCGGCACCATCCAGGCGACACCGTCCAGATCGGCTGGAGTGACCAGACTGGCCAGCAACACACGACGAGCATCGTCCCGACCGCTGGCCCCGCAGGCTAGATTTTCGCCCGCGCGGTGCGCAACCGGGCTAGTGTCCGCTCACGTCCCAGAATGTGCAGCGACTCGAACAGGGGCAGCCCGGTTGTCCGCCCGGTCACCGCGACCCGGATCGGAGCCTGCGCCTTGCCGAGCTTCAGTCCGAGCCGCTCTCCGGCCTTCTCGACCACCGCCCTGATCGGTTCGGCGTCCCAGCCAGCGTTACCGGCTGGACCGGCCCCGAGAAGGGAGAATCCGTCGATGACGGTATCGATCAGGCTGGCCGCCGCCTCGGCGGCCGTTCCGGTCATGGTCTTGTCCCAGGCCGCATCGTCGAAAGCAGGCTCGTCGAGGAAGAGGAAGTCCACGTTGGCCGTCAGTTCGGACATGACCGCGACCCTGGTCTGGACCAGAGGTGCGGCCCGCGCGTAGACTTCCGGGCTGAATGCCTCAGGCCGCCAGGGCGCCGCTGGCGCCGTGAGCCAGGGTTCGCTGCGGGCGACAAACTCCTCGACCGGCAGATCGCGGATGTAGATGCCGTTGATCGCGCGCAGTTTCCGCACGTCGAAGAAGGCCGGCGAGGGGATGACCTGCTCCAGTCGGAACTCGGAGATCAGGTCCGGCCAGGGCACGATCTCGCGGTCGCCGACCGGCGCCCAGCCGAGCAGCATCAGGTAGTTGCGCATCGCCTCGGGCAGGTAGCCCTCGGCACGGTAGTCCTCCAGCGCGACCTTGTCCCTGCGCTTGGACAGCTTCTGCCGCTTCTCGTTGACGATCACCGGCACGTGCGCCCATACCGGTGGCTGATGGCCGAGCGCGATCCAGAGCATCTGCTGCTTCGGCGCGTTGGACAGATGCTCCTCGGCGCGGATGACGTGGGTGATGCCCTCGTCCATGTCGTCCACGACGTTGGCCAGCAGGAAGAGGACGGAACCGTCGGCACGCGCGACCGGGAAGTCATCGATCGTGGCGTTGTCGAAGACGACCTTGCCGCGCACGATGTCGTCCACGATCGTGCTGCCTTCGTCGAGGGTGCGGAAGCGCAGCGCCCGCCCCGGCCCGGCTTCCAGCCCGAGGTCGCGGCAGTGCCCGTCGTAGCCGCGGTGCTGGTCGCCGGTCCGCGCCACTATCTCCTCGCGGGTACAAGAACAGTAATACGCCCGGCCCGCGGCCTGGAGCCGGCTGGCCGCCTCCAGGTGCTTGGCGGTGTTCGCTGACTGGTGCACCGGGCCCTCGTAGTCGCCCTCGCGCATCCCGAGCCAGGTCATCGCGCTGATGATCCCGTCGGTCCACTCAGGCTTGTTGCGCGACGCATCGGTATCCTCGATCCGCAGCACGAAATCGCCGCCGTGCTGCTTGGCGAACGCCCAGTTGAACAGGGCCGACCTGGCGGACCCGACATGGAACATGCCAGTCGGCGACGGCGCGAATCTGACCCGCACGCGGGCATCGTGATCAGTCAAGGTACTCGTTTCCCCAGGAACCGACGGCAGCCGCCGGACGCGGCCGCCGCGCTGCGGACAGCAGCGTACGCGGCTGCCGCGGCAGCACCGATGTTACCGGTGGCCTAGCGGACCAGCACATTGATAATCCGCCCTGGCACGATCACCAGCCGCTCGACCGTCCGGCCGCCGGTCAGCTCGGTGAACCTCGGATCGGCGGCCAGCACCCGTTCCAGCTCCTGTGCGTGCACTGCCGCGGCGACCTCGATGGTGAACCTGGTCTTGCCGTTGACCTGGACCGGCAGGCGCACGGTCGGCTCGGCGGCCAGGGACTCGTCCGCGACGGGGAACGGCTCGTACGCCAGGGAGGTGCTATGCCCCAGCCGCTGCCACAGTTCCTCGGCGACATGCGGGGCAAGCGGCGCGAGCATCAGGACAAGCGGCTCGGCCAGCGCCCGCGGCAGCGAACCGTCCCTCGCCGTGATCCTGGTCGCGCTTGTGGTCAGCTCGATCAGCCGGGCGATCGCCGTGTGAAACCGCAGCGCGCCGAAGCCATCGCGCACCGCCATGATCGTCTGGTGCACCGAACGCAGTGTCTGCTCGTCCAGCGGCCGCTGACTGACGGTGGCGGTCCCGGTGTGCTCGTCGACGATGGCCCGCCACAGCCGTTGCAGGAACCGGTGCATCCCGGCCACGTCACCGGGCCGCCATGGCCGGTCGGTGTCCAGCGGGCCCATCGCCATCTCGTACAGCCGCAGCGTGTCGGCGCCGTACCGCCGGTACATGTCCTCGGGGCTGATGCCGTTCTTCAGTGACTTGCCCATCTTGCCGGTGCGGGCGGTCACCGGCCTGCCCCGGTAGGTCAGCGAGCCGTCCGCGCCGGTCACGACCTCGGCGGCCGGCACGTACCTGCCGCGCTCGTCGGTGAAGGCGTCCGCCAGGATATATCCCTGGTTGAACAGCCGCCCGAACGGCTCGGCCGTCGACACGTAACCCAGGTCGTAGAGCACCTTGTGCCAGAACCTCGCGTACAGCAGGTGCAGGACCGCGTGCTCGACTCCGCCGACGTAGAGGTCCACTCCGCCCGCGCCGTGGGCTTCCGGTCCTGGTCCGGCCATCCAGTAACTCTCGTTTCTCGGATCAACGAATTCGTCCTCGGCGCCGGGGTCCAGGTAGCGCAGGTAGTACCAGCAGGAACCGGCCCATTGCGGCATCGTGTTCAGCTCGCGCCGGTAAACCTGCTGGCCGTCGCCCAGATCCAGTTCGACGGTCACCCAGTCAGCCGCCCGGGCCAGCGGCGGCTCGGGCTCGCTCGCCGCGCCGTCCTCCGGCGCCGGCCGGAAGTCGATGATTTCCGGCAACTCGACCGGCAGCAGGTCGTCGGGCAGCGCGACCGGCAGCCCTGCGCCGTCGTAGACGATGGGGAACGGCTCGCCCCAGTACCGTTGCCGGGAGAACAGCCAGTCGCGCAACCGGTAAGACCGGGCTGGTCGGCCAGTACCGGTTCGCTCCAGCCAGTCGATCGCCGCGCTGATCGCCGCGGCCGTCGCTTCGGGGTTTCCGGCTGGATCAGGACCCGCGGCCGGATCTCCCGCTGGTCGCGGCGGGATGCCGTATCGGCGGGAGAATTCCAGGTCGCGCTGGTCGTGCTCGGGGACACCGGTGATCGCGCCGGTGCCATAGCTCATCAGGACGTAGTCGGCCACGAAGACGGGCATCGGCTGGCCGGTTGCCGGGTTCGTCACGTAGCCGCCGGTGAAGACTCCGCCGGACGTTCCGGCACCGGCCGGGCCGATCACGCGCTGCCGCTCGCTGAACTGCGCGGCGCGCTGCCGGAAGTCGTCCAGCGCTCGCAGCGGAGTATCCGCCGCAGTCCAGCCGGCCGGCGTGCCGGCCGGCCAGTGGCGGGGTGCCAGCAACGTGGCCGCCGGATGCTCCGGTGCCAGGACGACGAACGTGGCCGCAGGCAGCGTGTCCGGCCGCGTGGTGAACACCTCGATGCCCGGCCGGGCGCTGCCTTCAGCGCTCACGGAGTCGCTCTGCACGCCGCTGTGCTCGCTGCGCTGGCCGCGGTGCTGGTGCAGTGTGATCAGCGCGCCGTCGCTGGCGCCGATCCAGTTGCGCTGCATCTGCTTGATCGACTCCGGCCAGTCCACCAGGTCCAGGTCGGCCGCCAGCCGGTCGGCGAACGCGGTGATCCGCAGCATCCACTGCCGCATCGCTCTTCGGTACACCGGGTAATTGCCGACATCGCTGCGCCCGTCGGCGGTGACTTCCTCGTTGGACAGCACGGTGCCCAGACCCGGGCACCAGTTCACGGTCTCCTCGCTCAGGTAAGCCAGCCGCCTGCCGTCCACCAGCCGGCGACGCTCGACGTCGGTCAGCTCGTCCCACGGCCTGCCGTCCGGGGTAGCCTGCAGGCCTGCCTCGTGCTCGGTGACAAGTTCCGCGACCGGCCTGGCCGTGCCGGTCCGCTCGTCCCACCAGCTGCCGAAGATCCTGGTGAAGATCCACTGCGTCCAGCGGTAATAGCCAGGATCGGCGGTCGAGATTTCCCTCCGGAGGTCGTGACCCAGGCCGAGGCGGCGCAGTTGAGCCCGCATGGCGGCGATGTTCTCGCGCGCCGTCTCGGCCGGATGCCTGCCGGTGCTGATCGCATGCTGCTCGGCGGGCAGGCCGAACGCGTCATACCCCATCGCATGCAGCACGTGCGCGCCGTTCATCCGCTGGTACCGCGCGAAGACGTCGGTGCCTATATAGCCGACCGGGTGACCGACGTGCAGGCCGATCCCGCTCGCGTACGGGAACATGTCGAGCACGTAGCACTTCGGGCGGCCTGCCTGCGCATCGAACCCGGCCGAAAGCAGACCGGCTGGATTGGCCGATTCGAACGTGCCGTCCGCCGCCCAGATTCGCTGCCAGCGCTGCTCGATTTCCGCGGCCAGCCCGGCGTGATACCGAAATGGGGGACGATCATCATTCATGGGAGCGCTCCGTTTCTCGGATGGTCCGCACCTGCTCGGGAAACGAAAAAGCCCCTCACAAGGAGGGGCGAGCCGCATTGACCGGTCGCGTCAGCGCGGCTCGGTGCTAAGGAGGTAGCTAATGCCGGACATGCCAGCAGCATACCTTCGGAGCCCGCGGCTGGGCTACCTGCGATCGCGGTTCTCGTCGACGCTGCCGATCACATCGACGCTGCTGATCACGCTGGCGTCCGGCCAGCGGCGGGCAACGATTGGCTAACGGTACGGTCGCGAATTATAAGGTTATCTATTGACGGACATATCCTGCATGTGAAGTCAGCCCGCCGTATCGCTGTGCTGCTATACCTCGTGCCGTCGTGCTGCCGTGGGTGAGGTACAGCCTGCCGCGCCGCTGCGTGGCGCCGAGTGACCGGATGGTAACCTCCGGTCTGAGGGGGGTTTTCGCGGTGCGGATCAGTCGACGGTCGCTGATCGCAGGGATCAGCTCTGCGGTTGCCCTGGCCATTGTCGTGACCGGGGTGTTCTTGCTGACCAGCCACAAGCCTGCGCCGCAGCGAAAGGCAGCACAGTCACCGTCAGCCTCGCCAAGCGCCACGGTCCATAAGACCGCTGCGCTGACTTCGCCATTTACCGGAGAGCGCATCCGCTGGCTCGGCCGGGAGCTGATCTTCAAGATTGACAACGTCGCCGATGCCCGGCCGCCGACGGGGCTGAAGTGGGCGGACATCGTCTACCTGCTGCCCGTGGACGCCGGGCTGAGCCGGATCTTCGCCGTGTTCTCTTCGCATTTCCCGCCCGTCGTCGGGCCGGTTCGCAGCGCCCGCGAGGAGGACATCAAGCTGCTCAGGCAGTTCGGCAGGCCCGCGTTCGCCTTCTCCGGAGCCCAGCCGAACCTGCTGCCCCACGTCGAGCATGCCCGGATCATCGACCTGTACGCCGGACGAGTCGGCGGTTACTTCCGCAGCTCCGCCCGGTTCGCTCCGCACAACCTGTACGCGGACACTAGGGTGCTGCTGCGCGAGGCCAAGCATGCCAGCCTGGCACGGGACATCGGTTTCCGGTTCGGGCCGGCTCCGGCGGGCGGCAAGCGGGCAACTTCTTACAACGTGACCTACCCGGCGGCATCCTTTAGCTTCCGGTGGTCACCAGCCCGGCACCGGTGGCTGGCCGGGATGGACGGTACCGCGGCCTATGACACCGATGGCGGCCGGCTTGGCGGTGCCACGATCGTCATCCAGTATGTCCGCGTCACCACGTCGGTATTCCGCGAGCTCGGAGTCAGGCCGCCGTACGTCAACGCGGTCGGCCACGGTACGGCGGTCGTGCTCAGGGACGGCCGGGAATACCGCGTGCACTGGTCACGGCCCAGAGCCGACGGCGGCACGACGTTCACCCTTCCTGATGGTGCCCGGATGCCATTCGCCAAGGGCCAGGTGTGGGTGGTCTTTGCTTACGGACGCGGTTCCTGGCGCTGATCTTCATTCCGGCCTGGCCGTCTGTCTTGTCGGCTTCGCTATCCCATGCGACACTCTCAGGTGTTTAGCCAAGCGCGGCTGCCAAAGGTGATCCGAATCAGATCAAATGGGGAGTTAGCGTCTCGTCTCTTCGATGATCACACAGGAGTCGGAGCCGGATATGACCGACAAGCCGACCGCGGCAGCGGGTCAGGTCCCGGAAGGCAGAAGGTCCCAGCCGGCGGCAGGCGATGTCACCCTGCCTGCGCAGGCCGTCCCGGCCGCCCCCGCCGAGCCAAGAGCAGCCCCCGAGCCAAGAGCATCCGGCGCGGCACCGGGTTCCGGCGACCTCACCGACGAACTGCTCCGATCCGATCAGTGGACCGACGCGATGGTCCAGGCGGCAGGCATTCCGATCACCGACGCGCCGTTCGTGAGCATTGGCGGGGGCATCGGATCATTCGTCACGGTGGACTATCTGCGGATCGCCGGAGTGGCGCCGAACCGGATAGCCGTGCTGTCGAATATCGGCTATCCCTGGCAGACCTACGAATACCTGACCAGGGTCTCGCAGATCCCGCGGTCAGAGCGGATCAGGTCGGACTCTGCTTCGCGGCCAGACAATATCTGGGGATTCCCCTCCTACGCGCTTGCCGAAGCAGTCAGCGAGCGTACCTTCGCCCCGTTGTGGCAGGTACTCGTCGAGCCGATCTGGGCGGATTTCTATACCCCTAAGGCTGGCCGGGTGTTCGCCGGGCTGGAACGTGAGTCCAAGCGGATCGGCTATCCGCAGATGCTGGTCAAGGGCCAGGTCAGGATGGTCAGGAAGCGCGCCGGCGGTGGTTACTTCGTCATCTTGACCCCGATGGCCGGGTCGGCTCCGACGAAACGGGTCGCCTACCGCGCCGAGTTCGTCCACCTGGCCGTCGGGTACCCGGGGCTGAAGTTCCTGCCGGAGCTACAGGATTTCCGAACCAGACACCAGGACTACCACCACATCGTCAACGCGTACGAAGATCATGAGCACATCTACGAGACGGCGCGGACTAAGCACCTCGTGGTGATGTTGCGCGGCGGTGGCGTGGTCGCCTCCCGCGTGCTGCAGCGATTGATGGACGACCGGGCCGCTTACGGGCTCTCGACCGACATCGTCCATGTGTTCCGCACCTATGTGGCCGGTTCGCACGGGCCGAACGCGTGGAACCGGCGCAAGGGCGGCAACGGCTTCGCGTACCAGGGCTTCAACTACCCCAAGTCGGTGTGGGGCGGGCAGTTGAAAGCCAAGATGCGCAAGCTAGAGGGCGAGGAGCGGGCCAAGGCGTACAAGCTGATGGGCGGTACCAACACTCCTTGGCGCCGCCGCTGGCAGGCCCAGTTGAAGGAGGGCCGCGAAGCGGGCTGGTACCGCACGATGTCAGGCACGGTTGACCAGATGCGGCTGGACCACGGCCAGATCGTCAGCATGGTGACGACCCCTTCCGGCACGGCAGAGGTCGCGGCCGACTTCGTGATCGACTGCACCGGACTGGAAGCTGACATCTCCGAGCACCGGGTACTCGCGGACCTGCTCGGGCACTCCGGTGTCGGGCGTAACCCGCTAGGCCGCCTGGACGTGGAGCGCACGTTCGAACTGCGCGGGTCGGGCAGCGGCCAGGGCGTGATGTATGCCTCCGGTGCGACCACGCTCGGGGGTTACTTTCCTGGCGTGGATACCTTCCTCGGGCTGCAGGTCGCCGCCCAGGAGATCGCCGACGACCTCGCGCGCCGCGGGTTCTGCCCGCGCATTGGTACCTACCGCTCCATCCAGCAGTGGTTCCGCTGGGCACGCAACAAGCAGCCATAGACATCACAGTGTGCGTCACCCATCATCGTCGGATGTGTCGGTAAGTCGGGAGCGGGAGGGAACGAGGTGCTACCTACTCTGGCTGGCCGGATCCAGACCAGGCTGGTGCTGCTGGCCCTGGTCGGCGGCCTGGTCACGTTGCTGATCGGCCCGCTGCTACCTGCAACGGCGCCGCTGTCGGTGGTGTACCGCAATATGTTCCTGGTGCTCGCGGCGGTCGCGGTGATCGGCATCGGCTGGGAGTGCGTCTATCACTTCCTGATGCAATGGCGGTGGGAGAAAGACTGGCCGCAGCTTTTCGGCTTTCTTACCTGCGTTCCGGAAGGCTTGCTGATCTGGTACCTGCTCCGAGCGGGAGCAATTCCCGGCATCGAAGGGACTGTCGCCGCGAGCGTCTTCGTTCCTGACTTCCTCGCAGTTTGGGTGGCGGTGTGGCTGCTGGCCAGCGGGCCGATGCGGGTCGTGAATATTAGATGGCGCTTCTTCGGCGGGAGGCTGGTGTGAGCGGGCACAGTGTGAGCGAGCCTGGCGCGGGGGAATTCGGCGCGGCGGAGTCCGGGAACCCGATGAGCGGCCAAGGTCACCCGCCCGGCCTGTGGCCAGTTCTCGGCGAAGGCGTGCTCGCCAGGTACGGCAACTTGGTGCTGCTCGTCAGCCTGGATTCCGCTCGGCTCGTTGACCTGCTGCTTGACCTGCACGAACAGGTAGCCGGATCGGATGGCGACGGACGGCGGTTTACCGATGCGGTCGCAGACGCGGTCGAAGTACATCACTTCCCGGCGGCTGGGCCGGCTAAGGCCGGTCCTGGCCAGGAGCCTGAACCGTCGGTGCTGGCTTTCGGAGCAGCAGGTCAGGGGCTGGCCATCACGCTGAGCGGCAGTGCCTGGGTCGAGGTGACGACCGCGCACGGGACGCAGCGAATCGAGGCGGGCCAGCCGGGGATGCTGCTGCGCTGCCTGCTGCGCTCTGAAGTGGCTGCGGTCCGTGGTGGCCTCGACCGGGTCGAGCACGGTGCCGCCCGCACTGACCGGTTCTCCAGGCTGGACGCCGGCACCGTGCGGGCGAGCGGACTGAGCTACTACGCGGGGGGAGCGGCCCGTAATGTCATACCCCGGGGCCCGGCTGCTCCGCCCCCCGCGCCGGCTGCTCCGGCACCGGTAACTCCGGCCGCACCGCCCGTGGTGTTCCCGTCGGACGCGTCCGGGCTAGAGTCACGCCCGCTGGACACGCCCGCGCAGGATGCACCAGTGCGAGAGGCACGCGCAGATGCCAGGCCCGGAGTGGACACCGAGTTCTGGGAACCGGATTTCGAATCGGCGCAAGAACGACAGCCACCTCCGCCCGGCCCGTCCGATGCGCGCCGCGAGGCCACGATTCCGCCTGTCGCCGCTGAGCCTGTCGCCGCTGAGCCTGTCGGGCGCGCTGAGTCGGCCCGGCCAGCTGAGCCTGTCCGGGCCGTCGAGCCATTCGAGGCTGTACTACTAGTCGGCCCGGGGTCCGCCGCTGACGCGGATCTCCCGCGCCGCGAACCACTCTCGAAAGCAACAGATCTGCCCCGAGGCGCCAGCGGTTACATCTCGGAAAGCCCCATCATCCAAGGCGTGTACTGCAAGAACGGCCACTTCGACGATCCAGAGGCGTTGTTCTGTGCGGTGTGCGGCATCTCTATGAATCAGCAGACGCTCGTGCCAAGACCGGGCCAGCGGCCGCCGCTCGGCGTGCTCATCCTCGACGACGGCTCGGTGTTTCAGCTGGACGGCGACTATGTGGTGGGCAGAGAGCCCGGCCTGGACTCCTCGGTGGCCGGCGGCAAGGCACGCCCGCTGCGGGTCGTTGACGAATCCGGCATCGTGTCCCGGGTTCATGCTCGGGTCCACCTCGACGGCTGGCGGGTGCTGATCACCGATCTGGGCTCGGCCAACGGCACCCGGGTGAAGTTGCCACGCCAGCAGGCCGAGCAGCCGCTGCTCCCGCAGGTCCCGGTCGTGCTCGCAGCCGGCAGTCAGGTGGACTTGGGCGGGCGGATGTTCCGTTACGAGTCCCACCGGGGGCGCTGAAAGCCCGCACCGTCGCGATCTGCGGCCAAGCACATGCTGCGATGTGCATACCGCGACAGAAGATAACGCCAAAAGAGAATACCGAACCGAGGGTGCCACGTGACAGACCAGGACGTCCAGCTGTTGCTTGCCGATCTAGCTCTCATCATCGTGCTCGCGCGCCTGCTGGGGGCGGCGGCCAGGAAGATCGGCCAGCCTCCCGTGCTCGGCGAGATCGTCGCGGGCATACTGCTCGGACCCACCATCTGGGGCGGCAGGATCACGGCGGCGCTGTTTCCGCACCCGCTGCTGCCGCCGCTGACCGCGCTGGCAGATCTCGGACTGGTGCTCTTCATGTTCGTGGTCGGCTACGAAGTCGATCTCGGGCTGATCAAGGGACGCGAGCGGGTCGCCGCGAGCGTCGCTGTTGGCTCGATGCTCGCTCCGCTGGTACTCGGCGCCGGGCTCGGGGCGTGGCTCGTGCACCGGCATCACCCGCACAATCCGGTGACCTTCGTGCTGTTCTTCGGAACCGCGATGTCGATTACCGCCTTCCCCGTCCTCGCCCGGATCCTGACCGACCGGAGCCTGCACCGGACCAGGATCGGCGGCCTCGCGCTAGCCAGCGCCTCCGCCGACGACGTGCTCGCCTGGACGCTGCTGGCCGCGGTGGTGGCCATAGCGGGCAGCGGAAGCAATCAGCTGCGGCTGCTGCTGGCCCCGGTCTACGCGGCCGCCATTATCTGGCTGGTCCGCCCGCTGGTGCGCAGGCTGGCCGACAGCTACCAGCGGCAAGGTCGGCTGACCCCGAACGTGCTGGCCGCGATCCTCACGCTGCTGCTGCTGTCGAGCTGGGCGACTGACTGGATGGGCGTGAAGTTCATCTTCGGCGCCTTTATCTTCGGTGTGGTCATGCCCAGGGACGTGCTGGCCCTCCGTGAGGAGACGCTTGAGCGGCTTGAGCAGGTCAGCGTGCTTGTGCTGCTCCCGGTGTTCTTCGTCGTCGCCGGACTGAGCGTCAACCTGTCCGGGCTGGGCCTGGCGGGCCTGGCCGAACTTGGCACGATCATGCTCGTTGCCGTGGCCGGAAAGTTCGGCGGTGCCTACTACGGTGCCCGGCTGACCGGCGTAAGACCCCGGCAGGCTGGGGCACTCGCGGCGCTGATGAATACCCGCGGCTTGACCGAACTCGTGATCCTGACCGTGGGACTTCAGCTGCACATCCTGGACAAGGCGCTGTACTCGCTGATGGTCGTGATGGCAGTCGTCACGACGGCGATGGCCGGGCCGCTGCTCAGGGTGATCTATCCGGAGCAGATCATGCAGCGTGACATCGCCGAGGCGGACCGGGCCATGCTCACGGACGGAGCGGCGCATCGCGTGGTCGTCGTGATCGACGATCCGGAGACCGCCGGCCCGCTCGTCGACGTCGCGGTGCGAGTGGCCGCCAGCAGGCCGCGCAGCGAGGTGGTGCTGTCCCATCTGGTGCCGCACCGCCAGGCCGGCAGGCTGGAGGTGGGGGCCGGGGTCGGCGGCGAGCTCCTTGTCATGACGCAGACCATGCGCAAGCTGCACGACCTCAGTGTCCGGGCGGCCGAGCGGGCGGTCATCTGCGTAGTCCAAGCGCGATTCAGCGACGACGTCACCGAGGAACTGCCTGGGTTCGTGGCGGCCGCGCAGCCTCAGACGATCGTGCTGGGTGTCGCGTCCGGGCAGGCTGCGGCGGGTCGGAAGACACTGATAGACAGACTCGGGTCCGGCGGGACCGTGCAGATCGTGCTAGTCGTCCGGCCGCTGCCGCCGTCGCCGTCCGCTATCGTGGCGCACTGGGTCCGTGGCCGCGACGCGGACGCGGCTGTCCAGGTCGGCGCGCAGCTTGCGGTGCCGGATGGCCTGGACCTAGTACTCACCCCGGCTGACCGGTCCACCAACTCACGGGCTGCCGATCTCACCAGGCGCGGCCTCGCCGCGACCGCGGGTACGGCACCCAGGGGGGCGATCGTGGTGGCACCGGCCAGCGCCGTGGCCCTGCCGCAGGCCGATGCGATCACCTGGCTGGACGCCGCGCTCGACTGGCCCGGCCATGACGGCGGGGCGGCCCGCGACGACAGTCAGGTTCACCTGCTGGTGGTCGCGGGAACTCATGAGGCCAGTGACGACATCGACCAGTGGGTGGCGGCGCTGGACAGGCGTATCGACAGGGAAAGCTCGCCCCAGGAAAGCAGGTCGCCGTGAACAGCATCAGCCCGCGCCTAGCGCCGGACCGGGTCGGCATCGCCGACTACCGCTTCGTCAGGCTGCTCGGTGTGGGGAACCACGGGGTTTTCTACCTAGCCCACCGTCCGGAGCGGTTGCGGGTCGACGCGGATCTCGTCGCGGTGAAGGTCCTTTCGAGCCCGAGTAGCCAGGACACCTTCCGGCGTGCGACCCGGGAGCTTGCCGTGTTCGCCGCCGTCCGGTCCCCGTATCTGGTGACGCTCTTCGACGCCGGCCAGCAAGGTGACGACTTGTACTACTCGATGGAGTACCTGCCGGCCGGATCGCTCGCTGACGCGTCGGAGACGTTGCGTTCCAGGCAGGCACTCGGTGCGGTGGCCGATGCGGCGCGAGCGGCGCACGCGTTGCACGAAGCCGGGATCGCGCACAACGACATCAAGCCAGGCAACATCTTGCTGACTGACGGCGGGGCGAAACTGAGCGACCTCGGGCTCAGCCAGTTGCTGACCCCGGGCCTGACCATCACCGGACTCGGGTCCGCTGGCTCAGTCGAGTACCTCGACCCTGCCGTGATCCGGGGTGAAGTGCCATCCCGGGCGACGGACATCTTCGCGCTAGGCGCCACACTGCACCGAGTGCTCACCGGAGCGGGCCTCTACGGTGACCTGCCGGCCGATAACACAATGGTGGCGATGCGGCGAGTATTGTCGCACCAACCGGTGATCGCGCCCGGCCTGCCGCCCGGCGTGCGGGAACTGATCGTCGCAGCCGTCGACGCCGATCCGGCGAAACGGCCGGCGACGGCCGGTGACTTCGCCGAGCGCCTCGATGTTGCCGCAGGCCAGTTCGGGTAGCCCGCCTGAAGACCTGCGGCCTGACCGGGCTCGTGATCCTGGCCGTGCCGTTGCAGCCCTGACCGTGCCATCGCACCGCCGTGCGGTACATTCCGGCCTACGTTCGCGTTCCGCTGTTATACGATATCGGCATGATTAGCCGGACGGCACCTTTCACAGCTTTGAAGTTCGGCGCGGCCATCGCGCGGAATCCACGTGCGATCGATACCTTCATCCCGGTCGCCCTGCATCCCTCCAGGACCACCTGGGACACCGGGGTGCCGATGTGGAACGCTCATGCCATCGCATGGCTGGCGGATCACCTGCCGGAGCACGGCCGGGTGTGGGAATGGGGCTGCGGCGGCTCTACCGTCTGGCTGTCGGGCCATGGTCAGGATGTCACGTCGATCGAATCCGAGGCCGAGTGGGCGGACCGGGTGAGCAGTCGGTGCGGCGCCAGCGTGCGCCTGGTTCCCGGCACGGACGACGGGACGATGCGCTCTGAACCGCAGCTGCGCGACCGCGGAGTGCATTTCTTCGACGAGTACGTCACCGCGATCGACGCTGAGCCCGACGAGAGCTTCGACATTGTCATCATCGATGGGATCTGCCGGAAGGAATGCGCCAGGCAAGCGGTCGCAAAGGTGCGGCCGGGCGGCCTGGCGATCGTGGATGACACGAACCTGGCATACCTCGCGCCGTGCCTGGAGCCATTTGCTGGCTGGGAGTTCACGAGAGTACGCGGCTTCACGAGGCTGGAGCCAATAGTGTACGAGACAACTTTCTGCCGTCGGCCAGTCTAGGCTCCCGGAAACCGGCGACTAGGAACGGCGTGATGTTCTCGGCCAGCCGGATACGGACGCTGTGATCCGCTGATCCGCTGATCTGCTGATCCGTAATGGCACGGTGAATCACGATCGCTGCGTGACCGTGCGCCTGCTGGTCAGCGCGATCGCGGTGAGGTAGCTCACGGTGGCGACCGCGAGGATGCCGAAACTCGGCGGGATCCCCGGTTCCGAGTAGGCGACGAGCAGACCGGTCCAGACAGAGACGATCGCGATGGCCGCCGACAGCCAGAGCCCGAGGAAGGGTCGCGCGGTCACCCGCTGGGCCGCGCCAGCCGGAGCCGCGAGCAGGCCGAGGAGCAGCAGCGCGCCGACCGCCTGGGTGGCCGCCGCCGCCGTCACTCCGACTAGTCCGAGGAACAAGAACCCGAGTACCCGGACCGGTACTTTGCGTGCGCTGGCGACGGCCGGGTCGATGCTGGCGAACAGCAGGGGCCGACCAATCACGATGACCACGATGCTGACCGCGAGCGTGACCGCGGTGTCGACGACGGTCTGCGCGGCTGACAACCCGAAGATCGTGCCGAACAGCACGTTCACCCCGGACGTGCCGTTGGCTCCGGTCGCCGAGGTCGTGTAAATCGTCAGGAACAGCGCCCCGAGGCCGAGAATCCAGGCGAACACGCTGCCGATGACCGTGTCGTCGGCCTGGCCGCGGGTGCCGAGCGCAGCCATCGCGAGCGCGACGAGGACGCATGCCCCGTACAGGCCGATCAGCAAGTCGGCACCAGCGGCCAGCGCGGCGAGCGCACCGGTGAACGCGACGTGACTGAGTGCGTCCCCGGTGAAGACCTGCGAACGCAGGACCACGAAATAGCCGACCAGCCCGGAGGCGATGGCGATGGCGGCACCGGCGATGAACGCGTAACGCAAGAATGGCTGGTTCATGATGTGCGCCAGGCCGGTGATCGGTCCCGAGGCCAAGATCGCCGCCCCACGATCAGGCGAGCGGAGGCCGGCCAGGCTGGCGACCCCGGCGACCCCGGCGACCCCGCTCACGCCCGCGCCGCCGCAACCGGGCTGCGCACTGGCCTGCTGACGGCCGTCTGCGCCAGTGCTGCCAGCACGTATCCGGCGAACCCGAAGGTCGTGATGTAAAAACCGACTGGGTAGACCGAGAAGTAAGCGGCAGCCAGCCCCAGCCAGACGACCGCGAGCGCGATCACGATGGTGAGCCCGAAGCTCAAGGTCGGCCGCGCGGTCAGCCGCTGCGCGGTCGCCGCGGGCATCACCAGCAAGGCGAACACGAGCAGCGCACCAGTGATCTGGCTGACCTCGGCGGCGGCGCAGCCGAGCAGCATCAGGAACACCGTGGAGAGCAGCCGGACCGGCACGCCGCGCGCCGCGGCCACGTCCGGATCGACCGTGCCGAAGAACAGCGGCCGGCCTATCCACGCGAGCGTGGCCAGCGCGGCGGCCGCAACCACGAGCAGCGTGAGCACCTGGTTGCCTGAGACCCCAAGGAAAGATCCGAACAGCAGGTTCGTCAGCCCGTTGAGGAAACCGCCGTACAAGCTCACGAACAGCGCGCCGCACGCCAGCGCGAACGCCTGCACGGTGCCGATGGCCGCGGATTCGCTGCTGCGTCCGCGGCCTCCGGCCGATCGCGGCACTGCGGCGATGACGATCGCCGCAGTGATCGCGGCGGCGAAGTAGCCGACGGTCGCGCTGATGCCGAGCAGGATCGCTCCCGCCGCTCCGGGGAACGACACGATCGCGAGCGTGTGCCCGGCGAAGGCCTGCCGGCGCAGCACCATGTACCAGCCGAGAGCACCGGCCAGCACTGCGACGATCGTTCCGGCCCGCAGCGCGTTCACCATGAACTGGTAAAGAAACAACTGCCGGATGTCGTCGGCGATGTTCCAGGTCAGCCCGGTTACCACGGCGCGGTGACCTCGCCTTGCTGGTCCGCGTGCCGGTCAGTGTGCCGGGCCGGCGCCTCGGGTTCGCCGACCACCACCAGCCGGCCGTCCGAGGCTCGCAGCACCTCGACCGGCGTCTGGTAGAGCTCGGTCAGCGTCTGCGAGGTGATCACCTCCTCGGGGGTACCGCAGACGGCGTAGCCGCGAGCGACGTAGGCGACCCGGTCCAGGTAAGGCAGGATCGGGTTCACGTCATGAGCGACCAGCATGATCGTGACCCCGTGCTCGCGCCGGATCCTGCCGATCAGGGCAGCTACCGATGCCTGGCTCGGCAGGTCCAGGCTGTCCAGCGGCTCGTCGAGCACGAGCAGCCTGGGCCGCCTGACCAGAGCTTGCGCAATGAGCAGCCGCTGTTGCTCGCCGCCGGAGACCTGGCCGATCGGCCGATGCGCGAAGGCCGTCGCTCCGACGAGTTCGATCACTTCCTGGACTCGCTGGTTGGCCGCACGTCGCGACGGCAGGAACTTGCTGCCCCACGGCAACGGCACGCCCCACCGTTCTCCGTCGCTGCCCAGGCTGACGATGTCGATGCCGCGCACCCGCAGCCCGGAGTCGAAGTTGCGGCGCTGCGGCAGGTAGCCGATCTCCCGGCCGGACTGGCCTGCCGGGCGGCCGAGCACGGTGACCGATCCGGCGGACAGTCCGGTCAGTCCGAGCGCTGCCTTGATCAGTGTCGACTTGCCGGCCCCGTTGGGCCCCAGTACCGCGACGAACTCGCCATGCGGCACGCTGAGGTTCACATCTGACCAGATGACGCGGCCGGCCAGTTGGACATCGGCGTGTTCGAACCGCACCGCGTACTGGACCGTGGTCAGCGTCCCCATTCTCGTCGGACCTCTCGTTTCGGACCTCTCGTTCCTTGCATCGGTTCAGCGTCCCGTCACCTTCGCGAGCGCGGCTTCGATGCCCCGTAGCTGCCTGACCTGCCAGGCCTGGAAAGTGTCCGTCGGCGGCACCAGCGTCTCGGTGATGGTGGTGACCGGAATGCGAGCCGCTCTGGCCTCCGTCAGCTGAGCCTGCACGTCAGGCGTGACGTTCTGGCTGTTATAGATGTAGATCTTGATCAGATGCTCCCTGATCTGGCGATCGATGGTCAGCTTGTCGCCGGCCGATACCTCGGTCCCTTCGCTGATCGCACGGAGGAAAGAGAAGGGAGTGACGAGCCTCAGGCCCAGGGCGGGAGCCAGCATGGCGAAGATCGACTCGGACGCGCCGACCGGCGTGCCGCCGTATTTTTTCCTGATCACGGCAATCAGCGTGTGGTACTGGCTCAGCGCGACCTTGATGAAGAATTCCCGTCGCCGCGCAAAGTATCCCTTGTTGGCCGGGTCCAGCCTGCTGTAGTCGGCCGTCAGTTGGTCGACGACAGCGCGCACGTCAGCCGGGTTATACCAGCGATGCGGGTTGCCGCTGGCGGGCACGCCGAGCAGTCCGCCGACGTCGAGCACGGCCTGCTGCCCTGGCGCTCCCTGGTCTGCCGCGAGCAGCCTGGCAACCCACGGGTCGTAGCCGATGCCGTTTTCGATGACGAGCTGCGCGGTGGCGAGCGCCCTAGCGTCGGCCGCGGTGGGCTCGTAGCTATGCGGGTCGGTGTTGGGGTTGGTGATAATGCTCCGCACCCGGACGTGGCTGCCGCCGACCTGGCTGGCGATGCTGCCCCAGAAGTTCTCCGCGGCGGCTACCTGGATCACGCCGCTCGGGCGGGGAAGGGGGCTGACGGTGCATGCCGCAAGGCCAAGCGAGCCTGCGGCCAGCGGCACTGCGAGAGCGGCGAGCATGAGCCGCGGGTGTCCCACGGAGCAAAGCTACTATGAAAACCGTTTTCATTTCAACTTGGGTTCGGGTGCCAGGTCGGGGTCTGGGTCGGGGCCAAGTGGAGAGCGTAGATCACTAACAAGAGCGCTGCTCTTGACATCCATTCATCTGTTGATGCACACTGATCCGTGTAGAGAGCAGTGCTCTCACATAGTGAAGGAGCGGAAGGGAGCGTGCGATGAGCGACGACGACAAGGGCAGCGGCCCGGCGGCCTCCAGGTACGTCATGCCGACGACGCCGGCCGGTCAGCGCCTTGGACAGCTATTCAACTCGACGGTCGCCGGGATGACCAAGCTGGGGATCAGCCTGTGGGGAAGCCGAGTGCTCTACGTGCGCGGTCGGACCAGTGGTGAATGGCGGTCGACTCCGGTGAATGTGCTGACCTACGAAGGCCGCCGGTATCTCGTCGCGCCGCGCGGGCACACCCAGTGGGTGCGGAACCTGCGTGTGGCAGGCGGCGGCGAACTGCGGGTAGGCAAGAAGGCCGAGCCGTTCACGGCCACCGAGTTGCCCGACGAGCGCAAGCCGGAAATCCTGCGCGCTTACCTGAAGCACTGGAAGTTCGAAGTGGGCGTGTTCTTCGACGGAGTTGGCCCCGACGCTGCTGACGCGCGCCTGCTGGAGATAGCGCCTGGGTATCCGGTTTTCGTGCTGAACGAAGGCCAGGACTAGGACCCCAGGTAACAGGACCCCAGGTAACAGGACCCCAGGACCCCACGTAAAGCGATGGCGTTCGCCGACCGGCGGTTGGTTAGCTATGCCATATGCGCATGCGCCGGATCGACCCAGCGGGGGACAGCGAGTCACTGCACGCCTGCTACCAGATCTACCTCGCGGCCATGGCCGTTGATGACCCGTCCGGACCGGTCATGTCGCGTCCCAGCTTCATGGGCTGGCTGGTTCTGGGCTGGACCGAAGACCCCTCGGAGACGTGGCTGGCAACCGACGAGCACGGTTCGGCAATCGGCTGGTACCTGCTGGGACTACCGCAGCGCGAGAACCGGACGCTGGCTCCGGTCAGCGTGTTCGTTCCGCCAGCGCGGCGGCGGGCCGGCGTAGGCACCCGGCTGCTCGGGCATGCTGCCGCTCGGGCGCGGCAGGACGGCCGCTCGGTCTTGTCCGGCGACGCCAGGGATGGCACCGCCGGGGTCGAGTTCGCTCGTGCGGCAGGTGCGCGGCAGGGTGGCACCGAACTGCGACAGGTGCTTCGGCTGGACGCTATTCCGGCTGGTCGGCTGGCCGCGCTCCGAGCCGAGGCTGAACCGGCCGCGCGCGGTTACTCGATACTGTCCTGGCTGGGGCTGGTTCCAGCGGACGAACTGGCTGCGGTCGCGGCGGTGACCAGGGCCGTAGCGGACATGCCGCATGACGCAGGCCACGAGGCGCAGCTATGGGACGCTGACCGGGTGCACCGGGCGGGGCGCAGGGTCACCATGCAAGGGCTGCGGTACTACACCGTCGCCGCTCGGTCCGACGCCGCTCGGTCCGACGCCGCTCGGTCCGTCGCCACCGGTGAACTCGTCGCCCTGAGCCAGCTCGGCGTCGATCCGCTCAACTCCACTTGGGGCATCCAGGAACTGACCGCGGTAGCCCGGCCGCATCGCGGCCACCGACTCGGGTTGCTGCTCAAGCTCGTCATGTTGGACCTGCTGGCGGAACGAGAACCGCGACTGACCAGGATCCTCACCGGAAACGGTGACGATAACAAGCACATGATCTCGATCAACGTGGCGATCGGCTTCGAACTGCTCGACCGTTGGCTGTCCTGGGAAGTCGATGCCGGGCAAGTGCCCTGAGTCGTGCCGGTCGGCATCCGGGGGGGATCCGGCGGAAATCGGCCGTGTCCTGGCCGGCGGAATCGGCGTGTCCTAGCCAGCGGAATCGGCCGTGTCCTGGCTGGACGGACCGGCCGTGTCCTGGCTGGACGGAGTCCCAGCCGAGTTACGGGGAATCTTCTCAGGCGGACGGCTTCGAGTTACCCAGCAAAGCTGCCTGCCCCAAACCCCTCCCGGCACGCCAGGACTGACTGCGAGCCAGGGCCATGGGCCACTGTGCCGGATCAGCGCAGGAGCCAGGTGATCTCACCCACGAACCCGGTGCCCGCGACGCGCCGACCGGGGAGCCGTCAGCCGGTCTCCCGCCGGCCAACCCGAAGGCCGGTCTCCCGCCGGCCAACCCGAAGGCCGGTCTCCCGCGGGCCAACCCGAAGCGCGGCAAGCCCGACGACAGGTTCCAGGACGAGATGCTGGCCCGCGCTTTGGCCGAGGAGTCGCTGACGGAAGAACTCGTCGATGGCCTGCTAGCCCGGATGCTCGTCGCACCGGCCCCGGTCCGCAAGGCGAGGTTGGATTTCACCCCGCTCGTCCCGGCGACTCACGGCGTGCTCGCCCTGACTACCTTCATGCTGGCGACGCTTGCGGCGATCGCCGCTCTGTGAGCTAAGCCACACCAGGAAGGCCAGGCCCAGCACGGACTACGAGCGACACAGAACAACGGGAGCGTTACGCTACTACCCCCGGCGGCCAATTATGAATTACGCCTACGCTGCCCTGGTCGCGCTTGGCTACTCGTAAAGCTCTCTTACCCGCCTGATCTGGGTGATGGAGCGGTTGACCGGCACGCCGCGTTTCTCGAGCTCAGGAAGTATGGCGAGGGTGCGATCGGAGAGGAAGGCGATCGGATTAGCCTCGCCGCGCAGCCGGAAACACACCGCGATCCTGCTCGCAGGCAAGGCGACGAGTTCGGCTATCGCGAGTTCGTCATACCTGGCTTCCCAGGTCGGAACGATCCAGCGGCTTACGGGTATCCCGCGCAGCCGGATGCCCCAGTCGAAGAACTCCAGTCTGACCAGCGAGCCGCTCGTGAGGACATACCTGCACATGACGCCACCACGGAAGAGCGTCTCAAGCTCGCCTGCGGGCGCACCGATGGTCCGCGCGCTGGCTGCCGCCAGCCTGGTCCATAGGAAGATGCCGACGATGCACATGAGAACGAGCACCACGACCAGAACGATTTCGAGCAGCACTAGTCCTCCTATGCGTGCATACAGGTATAGATGATTCTTGCGCGAGAGCGTTCGCCGAACGCGAGCCACCGCTCGATTCGCACGCGTCTGTCTCCTGCGAGCCAGGAACTGGTGGTCCGCCTGGAGCCAGCGGGGAGACCCCAGAGCCCGCACTTCGCACTTACCCCCTGTTAGAACCACTTTCGCGCTCCGATTTGCCGGGTATCGGGTGAACTAACTCGAGTGAAGTCAGATCGCCTAGGGCGGCACGGGCGCCGCCGACGGAGTAAGGCGCGGCTAGCGGGGTGAGGTGGCGGAGTGAGATGGCGGGGTGAGGTGGCGGGGTGAGGTGGCGGGGTGAGGTGGCGGGGCCGGGGTGAGGTAGCTAGTGGAGTGTGGGATCGAGCTAGTCGTCGGCGGACTCGACATCAGATACCACGAGGTCCGGCACTCAAGAGCTTGATTAAATCGAATATTTGTTCGATAGTAAGCTCATGGGAGTCGCGGCCACGGAGGTGGCGTCGTTGCTGGTCCGGCCGGGGCGTGCCGGGCTGGCTGACCTTCTTGCCAGAGGAGCGGTCCGCCCGGGTGACCAGCTTGGCGGCGGAGTCCTCGCTGATGCGGATCGCTTCCCTGTGCTGCCCGTGCTGCGTGACCTGCTGCCAGGAGGCACCCTCCGGCGCGGCTCGGTGGTTGCATTGGGGAGCTGGAGTTCGCTGTGCCTGGCGCTAGCCGCAGGACCGGTTGCTGCGGGCGCATGGTGCGCGGTAGCCGGAGTACCTGAATTCGGCGTGGCTGCGGCTGCGGAAGCCGGACTGGATCTCGCCAAGCTGCTGCTGGTTCCCGGCCTCGGGCAGAACTGGCCACAGGTCGTCGCATCGTTGTTCGACGGCTGTGATCTGGTCTTGCTGCGACCTCCGGACCGGCCGTCGGCTCTGGTACGGCGCAAGCTGGAGGCTGCCGTCAGACGGTACGGGGCCGTGCTGCTCGTTGCGGGGGACTGGGATGGAGCACACGTCAAGTTGCGGATAACGACCTCGGGTTGGGCCGGGATCGGCTCGGGACACGGGCGGTTGTGTGGGCGCTGGGCTCAGGTGGTAGCGGACGGACGAGGTGAGTGGGCGCGTCCACGCGCTCGCTGGCTCTGGCTTCCTGGCCCAGACGGCGCGGTGGCTGCGGTTGCCGATGAGGCTTTGGCGGCTAGCGGTGTCACGGCAGAAACGGGTACCGGATGGGAGGCAGGTACCGGATGACAGCCGCGGGAGACCGCAACCGGCGCGTGCTTGTGGTGCGCTGCCCAGCCTGGCGTTCACCGATCGCGGATCGGGCGGCCGCCCCGCAGCTGTTCGAACAGGTTGTCGGCGTAGTGCGGGAGTTCTGCCCTCGCATCGAGGTGCTGCGACCCGGTATCTGCGCCTTCGCCGTTCATGGTCCGGCCAGGTATTACGGCGGTGAGGCGGAACTGGCCAGGAACCTCGCCGAAGCCGTGACACGGCTCGGGTTCGACTGCGGAGTGGGCATCGCGGATGGCATGTTCGCGGCTCTGTTGGCATCCAGGGATGGTCTGGCCGGAGGTTGCCGGATGGTGCCGTCCGGGGCTTCGCCAGCGTTTCTCGCACCGCGTTCGGTCACCGTGCTTGGTGAGCCTGAGCTAGCGGATCTGCTGATCCGGCTGGGCATAAGAACGCTCGGGGAGTTCGCCTCGCTTCCGACGGCTGAGGTTCGGAATAGGTTCGGGGCGTCGGGACTGCTCGCGCACCGGCTGGCCCGTGGTCTCGATCCGCGCCCGCTGGCCGCCAGCCCGCCGACGGCGGACCTGTCCGTCCAGGCAGAGTTCGACCCTCCGGCGGAGCAGTCCGAGCAGGTTGCGTTCGTGGCGAAGTCGCTCGCGGGCCAACTGCACGCCCAGCTTGCCGCGAGCGGGCTGGGGTGCGTCCGAGTTCAGGTACAGGTGATCTGCGCGGACGGTCAGGAGATCACCCGGCTTTGGCGGCACGACGGGCTGCTGTCCGAACTCGCCGTGGCCGAGCGGGTGCGCTGGCAGCTCGACGGCTGGCGGACCGGTCAGCACGCCGACCACCTGGCCGAAGGCGGCGAAGGGGGAAGTGGCGGCGAAGGGGGAAGTGGCGGCGAAGCTGGTGGGGTTATCCTGTTGCGGCTGATCCCTGACCAGCTTGTTCATGATCCGGGCCGCCAGCTCGGCCTGTGGGGTGATGCAGTAGTCAGCGACCGGGTCGCCCGGGCGGCCGTCCGGGTTCAGGCGATGCTCGGTCACGGCGCGGTGCGGCAGCCGGTTCTGACCGGCGGCCGCAGCCCGGCCGACCAGGCGTTGCTGGTGCCCTTCGGCGACATGTCGGTTTCCCTGCGACCTGCCGATCGGCCCTGGCCGGGGAAAATCCCGTCGCCAGCTCCGGCCACCGTCTACCCGACGCCGAAGCCCGCTATGGTGACTGACTGCTCGGGGGCACTGGTGACCGTCACCGGGCGCGGGCACGTATCCGCCGATCCGGCCAGGCTTTCTGTAGCAGGAGGGCCGCCATTGGCCGTCACCGCCTGGACCGGCCCGTGGCCGGTCACTGAGCGCTGGTGGGATCCAGCGCACGCTTGCCGGAAAGCCAGGTTCCAGCTGGTCACCGTAGATGGCGGTGCTTGGCTCGCGGTTGTCCATGACGGCTGCTGGCTGATCGAAGCTAGCTACGACTGATCACGTGCGCAATCGCTTGTGCCAAGGACCTGGCCTGCGGGGACGTTCGGCCCTGGCGACGTTTCCTGCACCCGTTACATCCTGGCCTAAAAAGGATGGAGAATGCCATGAAGATCTTTATCACGATCATTATCGTCGCTGCGGTGCTGATAATTATCGGGCTGATACTGGCAGTACGGATCGTAAAACAATATGAGAAAGGCGTGCTTTTCCGGTTCGGCAAGCTACAGGGTGCGCGGGAGCCAGGGCTGCGGCTAATTATCCCGTTCGCCGATGTCATGCATCGGGTATCGCTGCGGATCATCACGATGCCGATCCAATCCCAGGGAATAATCACCCGCGACAACGTCAGTGTCGACGTGTCGGCGGTCGCCTACTTCCGGGTGGTGGACGCTATCAAGTCGGTCATCGCGATCGATAATGTCCGCTCCGCGATCGACCAGATCGCCCAGACCACGCTACGAAAGGTTGTCGGTCAGCACACTCTTGACCAGACGCTGGCCGAAACTGATCAGATCAACCTAGATATCCGCAAGATCCTGGATGTCACCACGGTCGAGTGGGGCATAGAGGTAACCCTGGTGGAGCTGAAGGACATCCAGTTGCCCGAGAGTATGAAGCGAGCGATGGCCCGCCAGGCTGAGGCCGAGCGCGAGAAGCGAGCGAAGATCATCAACGCCGAGGGTGAATCCCTGGCCGCGGCCGCGCTCGGGGAGGCTTCCGACATCATGATGGTCCACCCGCTGGCGCTGCAACTGCGCAACCTGCAGAGCCTGGTCGAGATCGGCGTGGATAAGAACAGCACCGTGGTGTTCCCCGCGCCGCTAATGTCGACGATCACGGAACTCGGTGCGTTCCTGGCCCGCGAGAAGGCCTCCGCAACCTCGGCCCTGCCGCCTGTCACGCGCAGCCCGCTGACGAAGAGCATCGCCGAACCCGTCATCGAGTCGGCCCGGCAGGACGGGCCGGTCCGCTCGGCGTCCTGAGATCACGGAGGCGGCCGTCCAGCCCGGCTACTCTCGGTGCCTGGTCATCTGTTTTCACACCTGGTATGCGGAAATAATGACAACCGGCCGTCTCCTCCGTCTCCTCCGTGTCCTTTCGGCGGCGACGGGCTTTCCGCTGGCTCTTCGTCGGCTCGCCGGTGGACTTGCCGGCCTGTCGCAGTAATCCTCGTGATTGCGGTGCCGCACGTGCCATTGGTGGTGGTGGCCCTGGCAACGCGCGATCTCATGAAGAGACCCGACAGGTCCACGGGTGCGTTGGCCCCGGTGCTTGAGAGCTACTGAAACGGGCTTCAGGACGGATCAAGATTTCATAGCTTCGCCCGTCTGTCGTGGCAGGAAAGCTTCCGGTCCTGGCGAACCCGAGTGCCATAACGACCCGCAACGCCCGGATGTTGAACGAGGCGACCGTGACCCGGAATGCGGCCGGGGCGAACTGCTCGCGGCCGAAATCAAGGCCGGTCTGGATGGCCTGTCTGCCCAGGCCCTTGCCGGTCAGGTCAGGACGCAGGCCGCCGCCGGTATCGAGCGCGGACGAGTCGTACCTGCCGCCTGGCACCTGGCCGTCAGAGCCGAACGAGCGGAAGCCGATCAGTTCGCCGTCCTCGACCAGTGCGGTATAGCCGCTAGCGAGACTAACCAAGAACGGCGGGTCAGCGTCGGTCATGTCGTAGCAGTCGTACGGGGGCGGATAGCGCCAGGTCACGATGTCAGCGACGTAGGCCGGTGTCATCGGGACAATCCGCACGCTGCTATTAAAGTCTGGCGGCGGTTCCGAGGTCGAGTCAATTCCCGAGCCGCACCCTCGGCGTGGGCATACCGGCTCGCCGGCGACCTGTTCCCGGCAGTCGAGATCCCCTTGGTCCGGCAGCCTGTTCGACTGGACAGTGCTGAGCTGGACCAGATAGGGCGATTCCCGGTGCTGCCGGGGGTGAGCCTGGACGAGTACATCGCTGACGCGCCTGTCGGCGGCATGGTCGTCGCCCTCAGTGGCCGGATCGTCTACGAGCGGTACCCGCGTATGCGGCCAGACGAGCGTCACCTGCTGATGTCGGTCACGAAGGTGTTCGCGTCCGCGCTGATCGGGATCCTGGAACTGCGCGGGTTGCTAGACTTGGACCAGTCGGTGGAGGCCGTGATCGGCGAACTCGCCGACTCGGCATGGGCGCAAGCCCGTGTCCGTGACGTTCTCGGCATGGCATCGGGTATCGGGTATCGGCTGCCTGGAAGTGGACGCGCCCGGTGCCTACACCGATCCCGGCCACCCGTTCTACCGGTTCGAGGCCAGTCTCGGCTGGCGGCCCGCTGGTGTCGGCCCGGTACCGTCCCCGCATGAGGTGGTGGCGGCCCCGCCGGCGCACCGCCAGCCCGGAGAGGTCTACAAGTACACCAGCGTAAACACCTTCGTGCTCTGATGGCTCATCGAACGGGTGACCGGCTTGCCTTTTGCCGAGGTACTCGGCCGCGAGATCTGGACTGCTGTCGGGTTCGAGGCACCAGCCCAACTGTGTACCTCGGCGTCGGGAGTTCCGGTCAGTCATGGCGGGTTGTCGATGACGCTATGCCGCCCGCGAGCCGCCCGCGAGCCGCCAGTGGAACTTCGCGTCCGCCGACGGTGATCTGTTCAAGAGCGGCTTCGGCGGACAGGGGCTCTATGCTTCGCCCGCTCGCGATCTGGTGATCGCGTTCGCGGGAACGCCGCGTGAGGGCGGCTCGGCCAGCCTGCTGCGGTGGTTCAGCCGCAGCCTTGCCCTCACTCTTGGCGATTCGGACTCCGCGCGATGACGCGCGAACGTTCGGACCGGCGTTCCAGGACGTAAACAGCCGCCTTGACCCGCGGTTGACCGCGACCCAGGTGCCCGTTTCGCAGGCTAGCCGAGCAGGCTAGCTGGGGTGCCATCGGTACCTGTCCGGGTCGGCATCTAGATGTAAGCGAATTTGTGTTCGATGATATCGAGTTTTGTCAGACCCACTCGCTAGAGTAGTCGATATGAGTTAACGTCCGACGGCTAGGGGAGGTGGTCATGGCCGGAGATGAGGACCGCGATGCAGCAACACAATCGGGCGGAGAGTACGTTGCCTGCGGGGATGCCTCGGTCGGTCGTGGCCCGCTGGCTGCCGAGATGCCACAGGAAGGGCTGGCGTGGTCGTGGGGGCTGGACTTCGAGGCTCTGCTAGCCGCCCTGAGTGAGCCGGCGCCGTGGAATCGTTCCGCCGCGGCAGGACCGGCGGACCGGGCCAGCGGCGATAGTGGCGGTTCTGCCGCGATGGATTCAGCCACTGCTGATGCGACCCCGGCTGGCACTGAGCTGGCTGGCACTGAGCTGGCTGGCACTGAGCTGGTCGGCACTGAGCTGGCTGATCAGGCCGCAGGTGATCCGGCAGAGGCCGAGCTGGCGGAGCTCATCGCGGCGATCGATGAGGGACGGTCTAGGGTCGTCCCGCTCACGGCGGTGGCCGGGCGGATCGCGGAGACCTTGCCGACCGGCCCCGACCTGGCGGGGTGGCTGGCTACCAGCTCGGTCGACAGCCTCGAAGACGGGGCTCTGGCGGGGATGGCGGCGTCGTACCGTCGGCTGGCTTCGTGGGCACAAGCGGGGGAACTGGCGGTTGTGGCCCAGATGGCTTCAAGATCGGCTGCCGCTGACGACAAGATCGGCGTCGATGAGCAGGGTCGGCCCGCGCGGGTATCCGAAGAAGCATGCGCGCAGGTGTCGCTGGCGCTGACTATGTCGCAGGCTTCCGCTTCCTGGTGGAGCGATCTCGGGGTGACGTTGACCTGGCGGCTTGCGGCTACGGGTGCCGCCCTCCGGGCCGGGCAGATCGATGTGTCGCGAGCGCGAATGATCGCGGAGGCGACTGGAGCGCTCGATGACGAGACAGCGCGGGCGGTTGAGGCGAGAGTACTTCCAGCAGCCGGAGACCAGACGACCGCCCAGTTGCGTGCCGCCCTGCGCCGCGCGGTGATCGCGGCGGATCCGCAGGGTGCGGAACGACGGCGTCAGGAAGCGGAGCGGCGAGCGAAGGTCTGCCTGTATCCGGACGCTGAGGGGACGGCGTCGCTGGCTGGGTACAGCCTCCCGGGAGTCCGTGCCGCAGCGGCGATGGCGCGTATCAGCGCGCTGGCACGGGCGCTGAGGGCGTCCGGAGCAGGTGGGGGCATTGACCTGCTCCGTGCACAGGTGTTCTTGGGCCTCCTGCTCGGCACCCTGCCCTATATCCCGCCCGCGGCTGACGGCCCGACCGACGACGAGCCACCAGACGATCCGTTCGATCAGCAGCACGACGGCCCGCACGGTGGTGAGTCGCCCGATGATTCGGCAAGTCCAGGTAAGTCTTCCGGCGGCCGTCGACACCGTAGCGGTTCGCCCGAAGGCGGTCATTCTCCGTCCGGGCGGACGCCGACCGGACGTCCCGGGGATGGCGATTCAACAGCAGAGACTGGTTCAGCCACGAGGAGCTTCGACAGCCCAAGGCCAGGCGAGCCGAATCCTGGTGAACCAGGGCCGGGCGGGCCGGAGCCTGGGGGAGCGGCCGGTACCAACCCAACTGGTCCGGGCCCAGCTGGCCTGAGCCGCTCGTACAACTGGGCTGAAGAGGACGAAGATGATGATGACACCTGGCTCGGAGCGCGGCCACCGCCAGCGTGGCCTGGATTGACAGCGTTCTTGCCACCGGCGCCGCCGGCGATGGGGAACTTGCGCCCTATGGGCGGCGGTTTGCTAGATCTGAGGCTGCCGTGGACGACTCTGGTCGGAGAATCAGCCGAGCCGGGCTATCTGGCCCGGATGGGTCCGATCACTCCGGCACAAGCGCGCTATCTGGCCGATCTGGCCGCTTGTGACGCTGCGGTGCAGTGGCGAGTCATCGTGACCGGCCGCGATGGCAGGACCCTGGCCGTCGCTCGCGTCCCCCGCGAACCTGTTCACCTCAAGCCAGCAAGGCAGGCAGCGCCAGCAAGGTCGGCAGCGCCAGCCGCCGGTGGGCTGGTCAGACGTGTGACTGTAACGGTCTCGCAGGACACCGTGAGCCAGTTGCCGACGGCGGAACTGTCGGGAATTCTGGCCCGCGTGTTGCGTACTGCGGCGAGGGCAGCCGACCATGCCGTAGTACGGACCGCAGCCGATGCGACCGCGACAGGCGGGTGCGCGCACACCGAAGCCAGCTTGGCTTACCGGCCGCCACCCCGGCTCTTGGAGTACGTCGCCGCGCGTGACCTCACCTGCCGGTTCCCGACCTGTCGGCAGCCCGCCTGGCGATGCGACCTGGACCACACCAGGCCTTATGACCAGGGCGGCAGAACCTGCAGCTGCAATCTCGGTGGCTTGTGCCGGTTCCATCACCAGCTTAAGCAGCACGTTCGCTGGCAGCTCACGCAGCCAACGCCCGGCACCTTCATCTGGACCACTCCCGCTGGACGCACCTACACCACACAGCCCGATACCCATGCCGCGTAACCCGACGTTCCCGTCGGGCCGGTCGATACTTACGCCGTTCGGGAGGATCAATGGGCTGGGATAACCCACCGACGCCTTGGCGGGACTTCGAGCGGCGCCTGTCCTGGCGGGCGGGAAGCGGAACTGTCGGCAGGCGCGATGCCAACGGAAGGCCGGGTGCCGAACAGGATGCCCGACCGGATGTCGGGCCAGATGACGGACCGGCGGCTGGGCCGGAGAACCCCGTTACCCGGCTGCCGTTGGGTGGGCGGAGCTCGGTCCGAACTCACCGACGCCGGGTAGAGCGGGGTCAGCGGCCGGTTCCCTGGGCGGAATTGCACTGCCACTCGTCATACAGCTTTCTTGACGGCGCATCTGCTCCAGGGGAACTGATCGCCGAGGCTGCGGAACTCGGCCTGACTGCCATCGCCATCACCGATCACGACGGCATGTACGGGGTACCGCAGTTTGCCCAGGCGGCCAGTCGATTGCGGGAGAGCGAGGCTACGCCCGGGTTGGGCAGTGATGCGTTGCCTAACGGCGGGGGACCCGGCGGTGCGGGAGCCGGCGGTGTGATGATCGGCGGCGGGGTAGCGGGCGGCGGGGTAGCGGGCGGCGGGGTAGCGACTGTGTTCGGCGCTGAACTCAGTCTGGATATCTTGCCTAACCTTGGCCGTGCGGCCCCCAGCCGACGCCGCGCCAGCCTCCCGCCGCTAACCAGCCTCCCGCCGCTAACCAGCCTCCCGCCGACGCAGGGAACGCCAAGGGCGGGTATCCCAGACCCATCCGGGCGGCACCTTCTCGTGCTGGCTCGTGACCCGGAGGGCTACCGGCGGCTGTGCGAGGTGATCGGCGCTGCTCATCTCGCCGGGGGTGAGAAGGGCCGGCCGGTGTACGACCTTCGAACACTGGCGGAGGCGCACGATGGGCACTGGGTCATCCTTACCGGCTGTCGCAAGGGCATAGTGCCCGCGACGCTGGCTCGCGCGGGGCTCGACGCAGCCAGAGCGGAACTGCGCGCACTCACCGACATGTTCGGCCGTGACAACGTGATGGTCGAGTTGATCAGCCACGATCTGCCGGACGACGACGAGCGGAATGACGCGCTATTCGAACTGGCCGGCCGCGAGCGACTCGGTGTGGTCGCCACGAACAACGTGCATTACGCCACGCCCGCCGATGCCAAGCTAGCTCAGGTCATGGCTTCGATCAGAGCCAGGAACAGCCTGGACGAGATGGACGGCTGGCTGGCCGCCTCGGGTGCCGCCTATATCAGGTCGGGCGAGGAAATGGCCCGTCGGCTGCGCCGTTACCCCGGGGTGCTGGAGCGGACGGTCGAGCTCGCGGCGCAGTGCGCGTTCGACTTCAAGGTGATCGCGCCGAAGCTGCCGGACTTCCCGGTGCCGGACGGCTACACCGAGATGAACTGGCTGCGTGCGCTGGTGGCACGCAAGGCCCCAGAAAGATACGGCTCTGAAGCCAGCGAACGCATCCCCGGTGCTTATCGCCAGATCGCCCATGAACTTGACGTCATCGAGCAGCTTGGGTTCGCCGGCTACTTCCTGATCGTCCACGACATAGTGCGGCACTGTAACGAAGCCGGCATTCTTTGCCAGGGGCGCGGTTCAGCCGCTAATTCGGCCGTGTGCTTTGCGCTCGGGATTACCAGCGTCGATCCCGTTATGCATGGATTGTTGTTCGAGCGTTTCCTGTCGGCTGGCCGGGACGGGCCGCCGGATATCGACCTGGATATCGAACACCGCAGGCGCGAAGAGGTCATCCAGTATGTCTACGGCGCCTACGGCCGGGGAAAAGCCGCGCAGGTTGCCAACGTCATCTGCTACCGGCCGAGGATGGCGCTCCGCGACGCCGGCCGGGCGCTCGGCTACTCGCCAGAACAGCAGAATCAGTGGTCACGGCAGGTTGGTCCGAGGGCATACGCGGCGGGGCAGCCGGTTCCGCCCGATGCCGGCGTTCCCGAACCGGTCATCGAACTTGCCCAGCGGATGCAGAGGCTGCCTCGTCACCTCGGCATCCACTCGGGCGGCATGGTGATCTGCGACCGGCCGGTCGCGCAGGTCTGCCCGGTGGAGTGGGCGCGGATGCCGAACCGCAGCGTGCTTCAGTGGGACAAGGACGACTGCGCCTACGCGGGGCTGGTCAAGTTCGACCTGCTCGGACTCGGCATGCTGACGGCGTTGCGCGACTGTTTCGAGTTGGTGGCCGACTACCACGGTGTCCGCTGGGACCTGCACTCGATCCCGCAGGAGGACCCGGGCGTCTACGACATGCTGTGCGAGGCCGACACCGTCGGGGTGTTCCAGGTCGAGTCCCGTGCGCAGATGGCGACCCTCCCGCGGTTGCGTCCGAGGGAGTTCTACGACCTCGTGGTCGAGGTCGCGCTGATCCGGCCGGGCCCAATCCAGGGCGGCTCGGTGCATCCGTACATGCGTCGCCGGCGTGGCGACGAGCCGCCGTACTTGCCGCACCCCGCAATGCGCCAGGCGCTAGGCAAGACGCTCGGAGTGCCGCTGTTCCAGGAGCAGATGATGCAGATCGCGATCGACTGCGCCGGATTCAGCCCGGCCGAAGCGGACCGATTGCGTCAGGCGATGAGTTCCAAGCGCGCGCCCGAGCGGATCGAGGAACTGCGCGCCCGGCTGCTCGGCGGAATGGGCGAGCGCGGGATCCCGCCGGAGGTCGCGGAGGACATCTACGAGAAGATCCTTGCCTTTTCCAGCTACGGATTCCCCGAGTCGCACGCGATCAGCTTCGCCTACCTTGTCTACGCCAGTGCCTGGCTGAAGTGCTACTACCCGGCCGCGTTCACCGCCGCCCTGCTCCGCGCTCAGCCGATGGGCTTCTACTCGCCAGCCAGCCTGATCGCCGACGCGCGAAGGCACGGAGTACAAGTCCGCGGTGTCGACGTCAACGCCAGCGGCGTACTCGCGGTACTTGAGCGTCCAGCGGAACCTTCAAACCCGACAAGCTTCATACCTAACGGCTCGCACTCCGCGACCGCCCGCACAGACCCGGTCCCGTCAGGAGGCAAGCCCGTCCCCGGTCAGCCGGCCATCCGAGTCGGCCTGTCTGAGGTGCGTAACCTGCGGTCCCAGGCAGTCGCCATCGTGGCTGGCCAGCCTTACACCGACCTGGAGGACTTTGCCAGGCGGACCGCGCTGCCCCGTCCGGCGCTGGAAGGGCTGGCCACTGCGGGCGCCTTCGGCTGTTTCGGGCTGTCCCGGCGCGAGGCGCTCTGGGCCGCCGGAGCGGCGGCCACTGTCGACGACGGGCAACTGCCGGGGACGACCATCGGATTGCAGGCCCCGCCGTTGCCAGAGATGACTCCGGCCGAGGTGACCTTCGCCGACATGTGGGCGACGGGGACTTACGGGGCGACCCATCCGATCGAGCACATCCGCGAACTACTGGCCGATCGCGGTGTCAGCCCAGCCGCGGATCTGCGGAGTGCGGCCGCGGGTGCCGTCGTTACCGTCGGCGGGCTGGTCACGCACCGGCAGCAGCCCGGAACGGCGCGCGGCGTGGTCTTCCTCAGTCTGGAAGACGAGACCGGGATGGCGAACGTGATCTGCCCGCCTGAAGTGTGGCAGCGGCACCGCAAGATCGGCGTTGACGCCAGTGCCTTGCTGGTGTCGGGGAAGGTGGAACGGCTGGACGGGTCGGTCAGCCTGCTGGCGACCAGAATGCGGAAGCTGCAGGTGGTAGCAGCGGCCCGCAGTCGTGATTTCCGCTGACACTCTCACTTTAGTCTCACTTTTCCGCCGTCCGATTGACTGTATAGGGTCACCAGCCGGACACTGACTGGCACCACCAACTCTGTGACCCGGGGGGACCGAGCGGATCGGGGCGAGGGCGGCTAGCCGCCCTCGCCCCGGACCGAGAGTCCGGTGATCGACGGATCGATCTGGTCGGCGTTGAACGCGGCTGTGCGCGAATTCGACCCGCTGAACCGTTTCAGGCTCGTCCCTTCCGTTATGGTGCTGAGACAGCAGACGCTAGGGCTGCGGAGATGCGGCTGTCTAGAGACTCCGCCAGGTCCGGCTCTAGCCCGCCCGACGAGTGCCCGGCGAGGGGGCAGCAGCGTGGTGACCAAGGCATTCGGCGATGTGCACGCTTCGGTGGACGGTGATCACGTTGCGGTCGCAGAGATCCGCCGCCCGCCTGACAACTTTTTCGACGCGACGCTGATCTCGTCGCTGGCGGACGCCTACGGCTGGCTGGCGGACGAAGCCGGGGCGCGCGCGATCGTGCTGTGCTCGGAAGGCAAGCACTTCTGCGCGGGCGCTGATTTCACCGGCCGGTCGTCGCAGGCTCGCCGGATCGGCGCCAGCGGCGGCGCCAGCGAACTGTACGACGAGGCGGTGCGGCTGATCGGCGGGCAACTCCCGGTGGTCGCAGCGGTTCAGGGCGCCGCCGTTGGCGGTGGCCTGGGCCTAGCCTGCGCCGCGGACTTCCGGATAGCCAGTCCGCAGAGCAGGTTCGCCGCGAATTTCGCCCGGCTGGGCCTGCACCAAGGGTTCGGGCTGAGCGTGACGCTGCCGGCGATCGTCGGCCAGCAGCGGGCGACCGACCTGCTCTACACCGGCCGCCGGGTCGGCGGCGAAGAGGCCGCGCGGATCGGCTTGGCCGACCGACTGGCGGACCCGGCTGACCTGCGCGCGGTCGCGCGCGGCTTCGCCGCCGAGATCGCCGCGGCAGCGCCGTTGTCTGTCCGTTCCATCCGGGCGACGATGCGGATGGGCCTGGCTGACCGGTTCCGGGCCGCGCTGGACCACGAGCTTGCCGAACAGCGGAAACTCTGGCAGACCGAGGACTTCGCGGAAGGCGTTCGTGCCTCAGCCGAGCGCCGGGCGCCGAAGTTCGAAGGGCGGTAACAGTTGGACGGCAGAGGTTGACGACGAGTCCCGCGCCGCGGAAGGCGGCTCCAGATGACGTCCGCACGGAACTCCGGCAGTGGATCGAGGCCCGCTGGGATCCTGAGTCCAGCCTCGCGGACTGGCGGGCGCTGCTGGCCGACTCCGGCTGGGCTTGCCCGTCGTGGCCGCGTGAATGGTGCGGCCGTTCGCTGCCCGAGGCACTCACGGCTGTGGTGGCTGAGGAACTCGACGCGGCGACAGTGCCAGGGCCACCAGGCGGCCTCGGGATGATGCTGGCCGCGCCGGTACTACTTGAGCACGGGAGCGCGGACCTCAAGCAACGGTTCATCCGGCCGACCGTGACAGGCGAGATCACCTGGTGTCAGCTGTTCAGCGAACCTGGCGCGGGCTCGGATCTGGCTGGCCTTGCGACGCGGGCCGAATCAGATGGCGACGAATGGCTCGTCACGGGCCAGAAAGTGTGGTCCACCGGTGCGGCAACGGCCGACTTCGGGTTGCTGCTCGCCAGGACAGACTGGGACGTCCCCAAGCACCAGGGCGTCAGCGCGTTCGTATTGCCCATGCGCCAGCCTGGTGTCGAGGTACGGCCGCTGCGGCAGATGAACGGGCACAGTTCGTTCAACGAGGTGTTCTTCGACCGGGCACGGGTCCCGGCTGCCAACTTGATCGGCCGCAAGGGCGGCGGTTGGCAGGTTGCCCGTACGACACTTGCCCATGAACGCAGGCTGGCGTCTTTCCCGCCGCTGCCGCGCCAGCCGGCTGGCCGGGCCTGGCGGGAGGCCATCGCCGAGCGGACCGCTCTCGCCGAGCCGCACAAGTGGTACCCGCAGCGGGCAGGCCGGCCAGACCTGGTGATCGAGCGTGCCCGGGTGCGGGGCAAGGCGTCGGATCCGCTGGTGCGCCAGGAGATCGCCAAGCTCACCGAGTTGTGGTGGTCGGCCCGGTGGATGGCCGAGCGGGTGGCTGCGGCCCGGGAGGCTGGCCAGCCACCTGGCCCGGAAGGATCGCTTGGCAAGCTGGCCAGCAGCAAGATCGCCCAGCACGCAGCTAAAGTGCACGCGCTGATCGCCGGGGCGTCTGGCCTGCTGACCGGGCCATCGCCGGCGGTCGGGACGATCGCGGAGATCCTGGTCTCCGTACCCGCCATTTCCATCGCAGGTGGTACCGACGAGATCCAGCGCGGCATCATCGCCGAGCGGATACTCGGGTTGCCGCGAGAGGCAGATGCCAGCAAGGAGCTGCCGTTCCGGCAAGTGCGTCGATAAGCAGGAAGATGCCGCCAGGACGAGCAGGCAGGAGCACGCAGGCAGGAGCAGAGGAGCGCGCATAGTCATGTCCTACCTCGAACGCGGCGGCGTCAGCATTTACTACCAGTGCTTCGGACGGTCACCTGATCAGCCCCCCGCCCTGCCCCGCCCCGCGCCACCCGAGCCCGGCAAGCTTCCCCTGCTCTTGAGCCACGGCTTCGGCGCCACCTCGGCGATGTGGGACCCGAACATCGCTGCGCTCTCCGCGCAACGGCAGGTGATCACGTGGGACCTGCGCGGCCACGGTCGCAGCGGATGCCCGGACGAGCCAGGAGAGTACACTCAGGCCGCTTGCGTCGAGGATATGGTGGCCGTTCTGGACGCGGCAGGGGCCGCGCAAGCAGTGCTCGGCGGGCTGTCGCTGGGCGGGTACCTGTCCCTGGCGTTCTGCCTGCGGCATCCAGAGCGGGTCGCGGCTCTGCTCTTGTGTGATACCGGCCCGGGATTCCGCAGCGACGAGGCCAGGCAGCGGTGGAACGACCGGGCCGCCGGGACCGCGAGCCGCCTGGAGCGGGACGGACTGGCGGCGCTGCGAGGAGGTCTGCGGTATGCGGTGGAGTCAACGCCGCGCGGCCTCGCACTTGCCGCGCGCGGCATTCTGACTCAGCAGGACGCCCGTGTCATCGACTCACTGCCCTCGATCGCGGTTCCGGTGCTCGTGCTGGTCGGCGCGCGCGACGAGGCGTTCCTCGGGGCTGCCGATTACGCGACCGCGAAGATCCCCGGGGCGCGGCAGGCAGTGATCCCGGACGCCGGGCACATGTGCAACATCGATCAGCCCGAACTGTTCGACGAGCAGGTACTCAAGTTCCTTGATGACCTGACCTAGCGTTGGCGCGGTCAGCGGCCGAGCACGCCTGCTTCCGCCAGCGCCGCGATCTCCGAGTCGGTGAGGCCAGCCTCTGCGAGCACTTCGCGGGTGTGCTGTCCCGGCAATGGCGCCGGACGACGCACGGACGTCGGCGTAGCCGAGAACCTGGTCGGCGGCGGAATGAGCTTGTACCGCCCGGCGTCGGGATGCTCGGCCTCCGGCAGCGCGTCGATCATCTCGTCCAGTCCCGCGGCCCGGCCCGCGGGAATCCCTTGTTCCAGGCAGAACGCGAGCCACTCGGCCGTGGTCTTCGTCGCCAGTATGCGGCTCAAGGTGGTGTAGCCGAACCCTGGCTCGCGCCAGAGGCTACGGTTCGTGAGCCGCGGGTCGTCGGCAAGCTCGTCGAATCCTGCCGCCCGCACGAGCGCGTGCCAGTGCTCGTCGCGATGCGGCTGGACCGCGATCCAGCCGTCGGCCGTGCGCAGGGCCGTGCGCAGCGGTGTGAGAATACGCGGATAACCAGACGGGCCGAGTGCTGGCTGGCCGATCGCCGAACCGCCATGTTCCACCAGCATGAACGCCCGCATGGCGTCGGTCATCGGTACCTCGACCCGCTGGCCTTGGCCGGTCCGCTCGCGGTGATAGAGCGCGGCGGTGATGGCGTAGGTGATCACCAGCCCGCAGACCTTATCGGCAAGCAGCATCGGTACCAGGCCAGGCGGCAGCCCGGCCTTCCGCATCAGGTCGGTGACCCCGTTGCCGGCCTGGATGATGTCGTCGAACGCGGGAGAATCGGTGAGCGGGCCGTCCGAAGGGAACCCGTTCGCCAGGCAGTAGACCACGTCGGGCCGGATGGCGGCGACGTCGGCATAGTCCAGCCGCAAGCGGCGCAGTGACACCGGCCGCAGGTTCGTCACGAAGACATCGCACCCCGCGGCGATCCGCAGCAGCGCCGCGCGGCCGTCGGGATGAGCGAGGTCGATCCGCACGTTGCGCTTGTTGCGCAGCAGATTCAGCGACACCCCCGACAGGCCGCGTACGGGCCCTTTGCTCATAGTCCGGTTGATGTCACCGTCACGGCTCTCGACCGTGATCACGTCCGCGCCCAGGTCACCCAGAATCTGGGTGGCCAGCGGCCCCATCACCACAGAGGTGAGGTCCAGAATCCGGACTCCGGTCAGCGGGCCGTCGTTCCCCGGCCCGGCGACGGGGGTCTCAGCTCCGATGTCCGGCGCGCCCGGGTCCGCAGCGCCCGGAATCTGGCTTGTCATCCCCCGAAACGAGATGCGGTAGAGACCTGGCTGGCGGGCGGTGCGGCGATGGTGACCGGCTGGTTAATGGAAGTGACGTTCGCGGTCAGGGTCATGCTCGCGCCTTGATGGGTAATGAGCAGGACAAACTTTCTGACGTAATGCTGGTCGTCGATCCAGATCTGGAATGGCAGGTCGACCTTGAGTCCTGCTGATGCCGATCCGAACGTCTTGCGTTCCGTGGCCGGCATGAGTGACAGCAGGGAAGCCATGGACAGCGAGCCAGAGTATTCCGTCGCAGGCACACCGTCGACGGCCGAATTGCCGACCACTTTCAGGTGACTGGCGGCCTTCAGCAACTTGCTCTGGGCCAGCGGATCGCCGACCGCGGAGAACGGGTTGCTGTTCCGCGGTTCGTTGAGCATTTTGAGGACATTGAAGCCAGGCGGCAGCGTCGCCAGGCTAATCCTGAGCCAGGGCTTGCCGGAATGCGCGGGCAGCCCGGGCAGCTTCAGGTAGACATCACGGGAGGTGAGGATCTCCGCGATGGTCATCGAGTGGTGTCCGAAGGCGAAGCTCATCCGGGCGTCGGCGAGCACGGTCGGCTTGAGTCGCATCCTCAGGCTGATCAGGAAATTGAACCCGCCGCCTGGCAGTCCTGCCCCGCCGCCGGGCGTCGTCCCCAGCATTCCCGCCCCGCCACCGTGGACCGTCATGGTCTCGGTCATCGTCAGCGAGGTGATCCGCCGTTCCTGGCGCGATGCCAGCGTCAGTGCCTGCGCAGGGCTAATCGGCGCGGACAGCCGCGTGCCGGTAGCCGACGGCGCGGCGAGCCGCCCGCATCCGGCGCTCGCGCCGAGAGCGGCCGTCAGGACGCAGGCCACGCCAGCCGCGCGCAGGGCGGCACCGCGAAGTCCGTGGTGACGGTCATGGCCACGTGCGTGCGGATCCTCATTCATGCCGCCGACAGTAGCACTCGCGCTGGTATCGGATGGTTGGTCAGACTCTGAAGCAAGCCACGCTGGCTTCGCCGGGTGCGCCGGCGAAGCCAGCGTGGGAGCCAGTAAGTTGGAGTGACCAAGAGGTAAGGGGATGTGCGATGGGGAACACCGAGCCGACGCGGGGGACCGCGATGTGGAACCCGTTCGCGAACATGGCGACGCTGGCGGGTAAGGCCATCACCATCGTGCGCGGCGAAGGGTCGACCGTCGTCGACTCCGACGGGCATGAGTACCTCGATGCGCTGGCGAGCCTGTGGTACTGCAATATCGGTTACGGCCGGACAGAACTGGCCGACGCGGCTGCCGTCCAGATGCGGCAGCTGGCCGGCTTTCAGATCTTCGAGTACTTCACGAACCCGCCGGCCGAGGCGCTTGCCAACCGGGTGGCCAGCCTGGCGCCGATGGCTGATGCCAAGGTGATCCTGACGCCGGGCGGTGGTTCAGACGCGGTCGACACGGCGGGCAAGCTGGCCAGGGCTTACTGGCGCGCGGTCGGCCAGCCCACCCGGCAGGTCATCATCTCAAGGACGCATGCCTACCACGGTATGAACGCATACGGCACCTCGCTGGGCGGTATCCCGCTGCTGACCGAGGCCTATGCCCCGTTGGTCGGCCAGGTCGAACAGGTGCCGTGGGACAACCCGGAAGCCTTGGAGAAGACCATCGAGCTGATCGGCGACAGCCGGGTCGCCGCGTTCTTCTGCGAGCCCGTGATCGGGGCCGGCGGTGTCTACCCGCCACCGGAGGGCTACCTGAGAGCGGTGCGTGACATCTGCCGAAGGCACAACGTGCTGTTCGTCGCCGACGAAGTAATCACCGGCTACGGCCGGACCGGTGAATGGTTCGCCAGCGGCCGGTTCGAGCTCGATCCTGACTTGATCACGACGGCCAAGGGACTCAGCTCTGGCTATCTTCCGATCGGCGCGGTCATCGCGGGACCGCGCGTTGCCGAGCCGTTCTGGCACGCCGGGACCACCGAGGTCTTCCGGCACGGCTACACCTACTCGGGACATCCGGCCGCGGCGGCTGTCGCCCTTGCCAACCTAGACATCCTCGAGCGCGAACAGCTGATCCCGCGGGTCGCGGCACTCGAGCCGGTGCTGGCCAGGGCAGTCACGCCGCTCGCGGACCACCAACTGGTCAGCGCGGTCCGCTCGGGGACGGGCCTGCTCGCAGCAGTCGAGATTGCCGAGGAAGCGCGGCTGGCGGACCCGATGATTGGCCAGCGGCTGGTCCTCGGCATCCGTAAGCGCGGCGTCATCACCAGGTTGCTGCGCAATGTGGCGCTCCAGATTTCCCCGCCATTCGTGATCACCGAGGAGGAGATCGGGCGGATCGTGGCCGCATTGGCGGGAGCGCTGGACGAGATCGAGCGCTCCCGCAAGAGGATCGGCTAACCGCCGTTGCCGGCGTTCGTCACAGTGGCGCCCGAGGGCAGTGCGAAGTCTGAGGTCGGCGGCGACGCGGTGTAGCTCTTGATCTCGAAGCTGGCCGAGTTCGAAGCGACCTTCACGTATCCCAGGATGCCCTGGTCGGTGGAGCAGATCGTGCTGATGCCTGGAACGCCCTTCGCACTGAAATCGACGCAGTTCAGGTTGAATCCGTTCACCGTCATGGTCGATGTCGTGACTTTGTCACCGGCGATTCCGGCGAGGGTCGAGAAGCCGGTCAGGAAGGTTATCCAGTGCGCCGGGGTATAGATGTTGAAGATCTGGTTCTGTGCGGCCGCGTTGGCGTTGCCCAGCTTCACGCAGCTCCACTGAGCGCCCGCCGAACTCTGCGAGCACGAGTACTCGCCGGCGGAGTTGATGACGAGGTCGAAGTCGGCTGCGCCGCCGCTGTTGCCCGATTCCTTGAATCCGACTTCCCTGGGCGGCTGGACAGCGTACGTGATCGTCGCAGGGGAGCTGCCGGTCGTCACGTAGGTCACCTCGAAGGGCACGGCCTTGCCGTTCTGGAGACCCTTGGCGAAGTTATCGATGGTGGCCTTGTTACCTTCCACGGCGTGCTGGATGGAGTTGATCTTGTTTACGACCGAGCAGCCAGAGATGACGGTGCCCAGCATCAGGGCGGCCGCTGCGACTCCGGCAGCGCCTCGGCGGCCGGCAACGGCGAAGGTCAGGGATCGTTTGGTGCTCGGGGACATGGTCGGCCTCCTCTAGGTCTTGCGAGGATACGACCTTTGGCAACCGATAGGCGAACTGATCGCGGACTTGAACGCATATAGGCTGGCGGCGGGTAACGGGCCAGCGGCGGGTAACGGGCCAGCCGGTAAGCGGAGCAAACGCGGAAGGAACACGGCGGCGGCGACGCCGACGGCGGCGATGGAAGCGATCAGGACCGCACCGGCCGCAGCGTCCTTAGCAGTCTTGGCCAGCGGGTGGAAGAGTTCGGTGTGCAGGTCGACGATCGCCTCCACCACGGTGTTGAAAGTCTCGGCGGCAAGTACCATTCCGATCGCGAGCGCGACGCATGCCCAGTCCACCGCGCTGATTCGCAGCAGCACGCCCGCGAGCACGGCGGCGACTGCCGCGACTAGGTGAACGCGCATGTTTCGCTGAGTGCGGATCGCAGTCCAGACGCCTTGCCCGGCGAAGGAAAAACTGCGCAGGAAGACGGATAGCGCCCTCATTGGCGGAGTCATCCGCATCACCTCCGAATCCGCCCGCCCGAGGGCTACGCGGCGGGCTGGCCTACGAGGGTTCGCAGGGCCGGGATACGGGCGGCAACGAGCCGCCAGCCGAGCAGGAACAAGCCAAGGAAGCCCAGCGCCACCGCTATGAACGCGACCTTGGTGCCCTGACCCGAGACGACCCGCAGCACCATGCCGACGGTGACGGTACTGAGCCAGACGCCGACGCCGGTGGGAAGGAGCGCGGCCGGGTGACGCCAGCTTCGGGTCACTATCTCGCCGATGGCCAGGCCAGCCAGGAACGGCCACGCCGTGCTGGCCAGACCGGCCAGGCCGCCGCTGGCATGGTGGCTATGCCGCCCGATGAGCACGAACGCGATGACCATGCAGACGTCGATGACCCCGCCGGAGACCCTGCGCATGCGGACAGGCTAGCTGTCCCGAGCGGCGGCTCGTCTCCAGGGCGCGCCAGCGGCCGCGCGAATGCTGCGGATGCGAAGTCAAACTTCAGCGTCCTTTCAGGTTGCGGCTCCATGATCATGCCTGACTGAGCGCCTGGCACGCCTCACCACTGGCGTGCCAGGGCCAGTCCCGTCGTGGCCCGCTACACGTCGATATCTCACTGGAGCATGAATGTTTCTCACCTACCTGCGGCGCGAACTCCGGCGCCGCGCCAGGCAGGCGATCCTGATCGCCATCGGCCTCGCGGTCGGTGTCGGGCTCGTCATCACCGTCACCGCGGCTTCGGCCGGCGTGCGGAACGCACAGGCCGCAGTCCTGCATTCGCTGTACGGAGTCGGCACCGACATCACCGTGACCCAGGCGCCCACCGCGGGTAGCGGCGGGTTCGGCTTCGGCTTCCGAGGACGCGGCGGCGGCCGGCCTGCGGCTGGTACGAAGATCAGCTTCAATCGCCTGTCTTCTCGTGAGTACGGGCCGATCGCCGCGACGTCCGTGGCAGCGATAGGCAGGCTCCGCGGCGTCGCCGCGGCGACCGGGGCGCTCACCCTGACCGATACCAAGGTGTCGCTGACAATTCCGAGTTTCTCGTCAGGCGGTGGCTTTGCTGGCGGCGACTCGGGGAACGCGTCCGGCGGGCGCGGATCGTTCAAGCTGCCGGACAACTTCTCCATCGCCGGTGTCGATTTGTCGACAGGAGCGATCGGCCCGCTCGCTTCGGCCAGGCTCACGTCAGGGCGGACCCTCGCCGTTTCAGATGCCAGCTCCGATGTGGCAGTGGTCAGCTCGGACTACGCGGCGCAGAACAAGCTGAAGGTCGGATCGGCGATCTCGGTCGGAAACTCGGCCGGCAAGTCGACCAGTTTCTCGGTGGTCGGCATCGTCAGCGCCCCGTCGGGCTCGGCGAACGACGTGTACATCCCGCTGGCACGAGCTCAGGCGCAGGCGGGCTTGGTCGGCCAGGTCAACACCGTGTACGTGGCGGCGGACAGTGCCACACAGATCGCCAGCGTGCGGAAGGAGATCTCCGCGCTGCTGCCGAAGGCAACCGTGACGACGGCAAGTTCGCTGGCGAGCCAGGTCAGCGGGTCGCTGGCCAGCGCGTCGAGTCTGGCGACCAAGCTCGGGCGGTGGCTGGCGATCGCGGTGCTCGCGGCCGCATTCGCCCTGGCCTGCCTGCTGACGATGTCGGCGGTATCGCGCCGGGTTCGTGAGTTCGGCACCTTGAAGGCGCTCGGCTGGCGCAGCAGGCGGGTGGTCGGCCAGGTGATGGGCGAGGCTGTGGCCATCGGGATCGCCGGCGGCGTGGTCGGCATCGGCCTTGGCCTCGCCGGGGCGGCGCTCGTCAGCAAGCTCGCGCCGCCGCTGACTGCTTCGCTCGGCCAGGCCACCGGGTCGGCGACACCGGGCGGGGCTCGGATCTTCGGCGGCGGGCAGCCGGGCGGCTTCTCTGGGGCTGGCGGCTTTCCCGGGGCCGGCGGTTCGGGCGGATTCGGTGCCTTCCGGCGCCTTGCGGCAAGCCCGACCGTCACCGTTCACCTGGCCGCCCCGGTCACCGTGAACGTCATTGTCGTCGCGGTCCTGCTCGCTATCGTCGGCGGCCTGCTCGCCGGAGCATTCGGAAGCTGGCGGGCCGCGCGGCTGCGACCGGCCGCAGCCCTGACCCGCGTCGCATAACCGAGAACTGGGCCGTCGAGAACTGGGCCGTCGAGAACTGGGCCGTGAGGAGAACGCATATGTACAAACTCACCGAGGTCACCAAGACCTATGGTGGCCGCAACGCCGTGTCGGCGCTGCGGGGAGTGAACCTGAGCATCGCCGATGGCGAATGGCTCGCTATCCAGGGACGGACAGGTCACGGGAAGAGCACGTTGCTGCAGATTCTCGGCGGGCTCGACCGGCCTACCTCAGGTGTCGTGGAACTCGATGGCCAAGACCTGGCGCAGCTCAGCGAGGCCGAGGTCACGGCGATCAGGGCCAAGTCGATTGGCTTCATCTTCCAGACGTTCAACCTGATCCCGACGCTGAGCGCGCAGGAGAACGTGGAGGCAGCGCTGGTGCCGCTCGCAGTTCCGGCCAGTGAACGGCGTGACCGTGCTGCCCGCGCGCTGACCCAGGTGGGTCTCGGCGAGCGACTGAGACACTTGCCCTCGGAATTGTCGGGCGGGCAGCAGCAGCGGGTCGCGATCGCCAGGGCACTGGTGAAGGAACCGACGGTGCTGCTGGCCGACGAGCCGACGGGCAACGTGGACGAGGAGACCAGGGACGAGATCATCGCGCTGCTGGAGAAGCTGTGGCGAGAGCTTGGCCTGACGATGATCCTGGTGACTCACGACACGCCCGTCGCGCGCCGCGCCGAGCGCATCGGCGTGATCCGCAAGGGCAAGCTGACGATTTCCCAAGACCGCAGGCCCGCGCCAGCGGCATGAGCGGCCGCGGGGCCGGCCGGAAGGTATCCGGCCGGCCCCGCGGGTTCCCTTGCGGGACAGGTAACCGCGTCAGCTGTGGATCGTCCAGGTGAAGCTGGCCGACCCAGACGCGCCAGTGGTGTCGGTGGCCGTCACCGTCACGTTGTAAGTGTTGAGCTTGCGGCCCGTGGTCCCGCTGATCAGGCCGGTGGCGGAGTTGATCGACAGGCCCTGCGGCAGGCCGGTCGCCGACCAGGTGAAGGTCTGGCCAGATGCCGAGTCGGTCGCCGTCATCTGAAGGCTGACAGCGGTCCGCCGCTTGGTGCTCTGGTTTCCGGGGTTGTTGACGGTCACGGTGTTGCTGCTGCCGCTGCCGTTGGTGACGATGGCGTGGCTGAACTCGCAGGCGCCCGCGCCGCTGGCGCCGTCGTTGCCCCAGGTGGACTGCATGGCGAACGTGCCGGTGGTCAGGCTCAGGTCGCCCGCCGGAGCGCCGGGGCCGGTGTTCCACGCGCACTTGTCGCCGTTCTCGGCGCCGGAGGAGTCGGTCCAGCCGCCGGCCGGGTTCTGGTCGGTGACGGTCTCGGCGTACTCATGCCCGTTGACGATGGAGAAGCCGTCGAGCAGGCCGGCGCTGCCGGAGTTGACGAAGTTCTCGCCGCAGGAGGTGCCCAGGTCGGTGACGTACGGCATGCTGGTGAACGCGATGTCGCCGTAGGGCGAGGTGACGCCGACGAACGAGTCGCCGTTCCAGTCGTGCCAGGCGCAGAAGTTGCCGGTCGGCGTGTTGAAGCCGTCCGGGTGCGTGCCGGTCGGCGACACGACCACGTACTGCGCGTCACGGTTGGCCGAGGAGGTGGTGTTGCCGAAGTGGCCCGCCGCGTCGACGGCCTCGGTGCCCAGCTGAGCCGGGGTGGCCTGGCTGGGCGCGGCGGTGCTCTCGTCGACCCAGACGCCGGCGAGCGCGCCGCCGGTCGGGTAGCCGACGTGCTCGGTGTTGCTGGACGGGCACGTCTGCGACCCGACGGTCACGCCGTCGCAGTACTGGGTCATGACGCCTGACCACAGCTCGCCGCCGGTGCCGAGGCCCTTGAACAGGTTCTGGAGGTAAGGCGCCGCGCCGTTCGGGTCACCGGACAGCGTGACGTCGCCGCTGCTGTTCGTGCCCTGGGTGCCCCACTGCGACCCCCAGAAAATGAGGTAGACCTTTTCCGGGCCGGTGGTGACGCCGATGCCGTCGATGCCGCCGCCGTAGTTCAGGTTCGCGGTCGAGGCCGCTGGCGTGGCACCTGGATGTGCCTTCGCCCACGCCCGCATGTTGGCGAGCGCGCCGCGGGTCGGAACGGCACCGTGCCGGTAGGAGTGGTTATAGGCGGGGGAATATGGATTAGCGGTCGGCTGACCGCTCCTGGCGGGCGCGGCCATTGCGCCGGCGGAGAACTGGAGTCCGGCGCTGATCACTGCCGCGGCGATCACGGCAGTGCCCGCGCGGGTTGTCCAGCGGCGGGCGGGGGCTGGCAGGCTCATGCTGCTCCCTTTCTCGTTGTTCCATGCGCACCTGATTCCATGCGCGCCTGAGCGCACTGCGGTGTGCGTTCAGGCCAGGCGGCGACAATCGGGTGCCGCCTGGCCTGAACGTAGCCAGTCATCCCTGAAGGAGCGGAGCCGCGTCAAGTGCGGTTTTGCGGGGTTCTGGCCGCTTGGAGGGCGTGCGTGACTGGCGTCTCCTGTTTCCCTGATAGCTGCCGGTGTTCGTGGCGAGCGGCCGGGCAGGTCAAGGACCGGG
>DATLSX010000086.1:0-169190 GCA_035533915.1 Streptosporangiaceae bacterium | reverse complement strand
ATGTCCACGAGACAGCGCGCACCCTGCTGCGCCAGCATCGGCATCCCGGCGACACGCTGATCGGATTCGCGCACTGGATCGGACTAGACGAGTAAGCGGCTTTTACGTGGCGGTCGCCGATCGTGCTGCGGCGGGTCCGGCGGCGCATCAGGTGATGTGGCTGGGCGCCGCCGAGCTGCAGAGCATCCTGGCGTAGTAGAGGACACACGCCTGCTAGCCAGGGAAGTAATCGCCAGGATCGATGACCCGCCGGGCCGCTCAGCGAGCGAGCACTTGATGGGGCAGCCAGCCGACACGTCCTGGCTCCCTGCCTGGGCTGCGAGTGGATGTTGCCGGTACTGCAATAGCCGGTGCCGCGTCGCCCGGGCGGCACGGGCTGCGTGTCTCCGCCTTCGCCGGAACGTCGATCCGCGACATCACCGCTGGACAACGCGGCCAGCACTGCGGTGCGCTCAATTCTCGGCTGCCGGGCTGGCCGGGGTTGCGCTCGGGGGGCCAGGTGATCGTGGTGGTGCCGTGGCGTGTGCGGAAGATGGAATGCAGGTCGAAATTGCAGTCTCGGGCAGGCCGAGATGATTCCGGTGGACGATGACGAGGTGGGCTAGCACGTTGCGCAGGCATCGTCCCTCCGCGTGGCTACCCGGGGCCTGGGGCTGCCCGCTGCTAAGCCTGAGGGGAGGGCGCGCCGGGCTATTAGTAGTAGGCGGTGATGTCGGGCGGGTCGAGGCGGACGATGTAGGTGGCGTGTTCTGGGTGGCCGGGGGTGGTGAGGAAGCTGACGTGCTCGCCGGGGTGCAGGGCGCGGAATCCTTCGGTGACGATGTCGTCCTCGCCGAAGGTGTAGATGGTTCCGGTGTCCCGTTCTTGTATCCGGCAGGGACCCGGGCTGGCGGTTTCGGATTGCGGGAGTACGTGTCCGTGGTGCCGGCTGGCGGAGTGGGGTGCGTGGCCGGCGGGATGGGGGGCGGGGGTGTCATGGGAGGTTCTGGGCGCAGCGGAAGCTGGTGACGGTTGCGGCGTGGTCGCGGGGGGTGGTTCCCTTGGTGGATGCCTGGATGGCGCGGTAGGGGTTGTCGAAGGATCCGCCGCAGACGACGGCGTGGCCGCTGATGGTGGTGGCGGTCCATTTCCAGGTGTTGCCGGCTAGTTCGCGGATGCCGAAGGGCGAGGTGTTGGCGGGGTGGGCGTCGACCGGGCCGGGGAGGGCGTGGCGGAGCTTGCCGTGGTCGCGTTCGGCGCGCCAGGCGGTGTAGGTGATGAGTGGGTGGCCGGACCAGGTGTCGGCGCAGTTGACGGCGGTGTAGTCGATGTCGTCGCCCCAGGGGAACAGCCGGCCGTCGGGTCCGCGGGCCGCGGCTTCCCATTCCAGGGCGGTGGGCAGGCGCTTGCTTTGGGAGCGGGCGAAGGCCCAGGCGCTCCACCAGGTGATGGCGACGGCGGGGTGCTGATCATAGGCGGGGTCGTGGTAGTAGCCGGGGACGGGGAGCTGGCCGGGGCGGGGCTGGTGGGTGTGCCCGGCGGGGGTGCCGGGGTGGTCCCAGCGGGCCGGGTCGCCGGCGGCGAAGGCGCGGAGGAACTGCTTGTAGCGGGCGACGGTGACGGGGTAGCGGTCGAACCGTACCGGGTGGTCCTGGCGGCGGAGCATCAGGTGGTGGCCCGGGCCGACGAGGTAGGTGCCGGCCGGCACGACGCAGTCGCCGGATGCGGCGGGCGCGGCGGGGTGGCTGCGGCGGTACAGGGACGCGCGTGTTTCCTCGGTGAGGCGGGGACGGGGGATGGTGGCCAGGACGGTGTCTCGGCTGGCCGGCTGGCGGAGGTATTCGGCGGCGAGCAGTTCCTGGTAGGCGGCGTGCCGCAGGGCGACGGCGGTGCCGGCCGGGTCGGCGGGGCGGAAGAGTTCTGCGAGCCGGAAGGTGGCCTGGCTGACGTGCCCGCCGGTGAAGGCGCCGATGCCGAGTTCGTTGACCAGGTCGATCAGGGTGAACACGGTGATGCCGCGCAGGAACGCCAGGCCGAGGCAATCGGCCAGGGGGGCAGGAGGCCGGGTCCGGCGACGGTGCTGAGGTGCGCCCAGAGCAGGTCCGCGAGCCCGGCCGGGCTGGCGGCGGCTGCGCGGGGGGCGAGGTGCCGGAGCTGGCGGGCCAGGAACGAGCCGGCTGCGGGGTCGTCGCGCAGGCGGAGCACGCTGAACCGGGGCAGGCGCAGCGGGTCGATGCCCCGGGCGTGGAGCTGCTGGGCGAGCCGCTGGGAGAGCAGGCCGGTTCCGTCGAGCAGGGCGCGTGCCTGGGGGGAGTCGTCCAGGAACGAGACCCGTGAGGTGAGCACGGCGGCTGATTCGGCGGACAGGACCTGGGCGATCTCGGGCCAGGGAGTCAGCAGGCGTGCGGCGATGTGTCAGTGCGGCGACCTATCAGTGCAGCGACCTGAGCGGAGTGGATCCGGCACTCGGATGGACGAGCGGACGGTAACCCGCCGCGAGCGCCGCGACGATGGACGGCGGCGTCAGCACGTCAAGCGTGGCACGCGGGCTGGCAGGTACCGCCGGGGCGTAACCGCTGATCGTCCAGGGCAGTAGCGAGCCTGCGCAGAGCAGCGCCGGAGCGCCTTCGTGCCAGACCATCGCGCCATCAGGCAGGTCGCCGGTCCTGGCCGGGCGGGTGATCTTGCTCCTGGTCCGCCGATCGACCCGCTCCGCGTGCAGGACTAGGTCCATCTCCCTCGCACGCGGGCGCACAGGGAGCCGCCTGGCGGCTTGCCAGCTTCCGGCGAGCCAGAGGTGGTCGGCCCTGCGGCAGTAGCCGCACGGCCGGTGCCCGGCCGCCAGCGCGGTCACTTCGTCGAGGAAGAACAACGCCGTCCAGCGGCCAGGCGGCATGACGTCACGCTTGCGGCCGCGCCAGTCGAGCACGCAGGAGATCCACATCTTCGTCCGCCAGCGCGTGACTCCTAGTGTGCGCTCGGCCGAGTGGATGCAGCCCCGGTTACCCATCAGCATGCCGCGTGCCGGGTCGGAGACGATCTCGCCGGTGGGCAGCACGCGATTCTGCAGCGGTGACTTGCGATCCACCTCAGCCACGGATGCCGTTCCTCGGAGTGCTGCCCGTCCCGCCGTGCCATCCCCTGATCGCGGTGGCGACGTCCGCGACGAGCGGGAATCTGAGGAAATCGTAATGGTCGCTGTCGACCTGAAGGGTCGAAACGGGTCCGGCAACGACGCGCTGCCAGTTCGGGTTCATCGGCGCGTTCGCTGAGCCGTCGGCGCTGACGATCAGCGTGGGTGCGTGTACGGGCGGCTCGGTCGCGGTGTATCCGGCCAGCATCTTAGTGTGCGCGTGGAAGACGTCGAAGCGCTGCACGAGCTGGGTGGTGACACCGGCGCCGGGATCGCGGGACGGCTGGCTGGTGCCGTGGGCGCCGAGGGCGCCGGGGCCTGGGCGGCCAGTGCTGGTGGCCGTATCGTGCGCGCCGAGCTGGCGGCCGAGCCACGCGAGCTGCTCGGCCGCGGTGGTCGTGGCCGGGTCGGGCAGCAGGTCCGGGTCCCAGCCAAGGCTCCTGGCGGCGTCGGCGAGGAAATCCGCGGCGAGCTGGTCAGGACCGGGCCGGCGGGCGGCCGGGATGGCGTACGGGGCGTCAAGCAGGGCAAGCAACGCGACCTCGGCGCCAGCCTGTTCCAGGCGGCGGGTGATCTCGAAGGCGATGACGCCGCCCATGGACCAGCCGGCCAGCCGGTACGGCCCGTCCGGCAGCGCCGCCCTGATCTGCCTGGTGTAGTCGGTGACCAGGTCGTCCAGGCTGGCGGCGATGGCGGCTGGCTCGGCCAGGCCGGGCGCCTGCAAGCCGTAGACCCTGAAGGTGGCGGCTAGTTCGGCGGCGAGTTGCGTATAGCCGAAGACAGTGCCGCCGATCGGGTGGATCAGGACCAGGGGCAGGTCGCCCGCGCCGGCGCTGAGGCTCAGCAGCGAACTGCCCGCGGTCGGCTCGGCGTCCCTTGCCGCGTCGATGCTCGCGGCAAGCTGCCGTGGCGTGGGGTGCAGGAAGACGGCGGTGACACCGACGTCGGCGCCGGTCTGCTCGCTGACCAGGTCGACCAGGCGCATCGCCTGGAGCGAGTTGCCGCCGATGTCGAAGAAGCTGTCGGTGACGCCGACGTGGTCCCGGCGCAGCACGGCGGCGTACAGGCCGGCGATGCTGGCTTCGGTCTGCGTGACCGGTGCGGCGAGTTCGCCGGTTCCGGCGGTCAGGTCGGGTGCTGGCAAGGCGGCCCGGTCGACCTTGCCGCTGGCATTAAGCGGGAACTCGGCAACCGTGATCAGGTGCGCCGGGACCAGGTAGCCGGGCAGCGTGCGGGACAGGTGCGCCCGCACGGCCGCCAGGTCTAGTCCTGGGCCGGGCCCGGCGCGCAGGTAGCCGACAAGCTGCTTCTCCCCGGCCTGGTCGGTGCCGACGGTGACGACCGCCTGCTCGACGCCGGGATAGCTGGCCAGGGCGGCCTCGATCTCGCCTAGTTCGATCCGCAGGCCGCGGACCTTGACCTGGTGGTCGACCCGGCCGGCGAAGACGATGCTGCCGTCGCCGCGGCGGCGGACCAGGTCGCCGGTCTTGTACAGGCGCTGGCCGGGACTGAACGGGTCGGGAATGAAACGCTGCTCGGTCAGGTCGGGCCGGTTGAGGTAGCCGCGGGCCACGCTGGCGCCGCCGATGTGCAGTTCGCCGGTCACCCCGACTGGCACCGGGTTCAGGTACGTGTCGAGTACGTACGCCCGGTAGTTCGGCCCGGGCAGCCCGATCGGTGCCGGGAGCTGGACCGTCTGGTCCAGTTCCTGCCAGGTGGTCACGACGGTCGCCTCGGTGGGGCCGTAGGCATTGACGAACCGCAGGCCGGGGCGTAGCCAGTGGCGTACCAGTTCCGACGGCAGTTCCTCGCCTCCGCTCAGCAGCACGCGGAGCCCGGGCAGGTCTTCCTCCGCCAGCAGGCTGAGCACGGTGGGGGACAGGCAGGCGAACGTGACTCCCGCTTCGCGGATCAGGGTAGCCAGCCGCTTCGGCGAATGCAGCGTCTGTGCCGGAGCGAGCACGACCTTGCCGCCGGCCAGCAACGGCATGAACATGTCCAGCACCGAGGCGTCGAAGGTAAACGTCGCGAACTGGAGGGCGGCACTGGACGGGCCGATCTGCCAGGCGCCGATCATGCCGTGCAGGAAGTTGACCGCGTGCCGGTGCTCGACCATGACGCCCTTCGGCCGGCCGGTGGAGCCCGAGGTGTAGATGACGTAAGCGACGTTCGCCGGACCGACCCGCGGGTCGCCCGCGTGGTCGCCGCCCAGGTTGGTGTCGCCAAGCGCGCTGATCGCCGGCCACTCCTGGTCGAGGCAGAGCACAGCGGCCTGGCCGGCGGCCGGCGCGCTGGCGGCTGGCGCGCTGGCGGCTGGCGCGCTGGCGGCGCCGTCGGAGTCGGTGACGATGACCGGCATGGCCGCGTCGGAGATCATGAACGCGATCCGGTCGGCGGGCAGCGCCGGGTCGAGCGGGATGTAGCCGCCGCCCGCCTTCAAGATGCCGAGCAGGACAGCGAGGCGGCGCAGTCCGGCGCGCATGCAGACCCCGACCAGGATCTCGGGCCCGACCCGCAGGTCGCGCAGCCGCCGGGCGATCTGGTTCGCCTGCCGGTTCAAGTCCGCGTAGCTGATCTGCTCGGCCTCGTAGCTGGCTGCCACCGCGCCCGGGGTCCGCGCCACCTGTGCTTCGAAGCCCTCGTGGACGCAACCAGCGGGGAACGGCGCGGCCGTGTCATTCCACCCGGTCAGCTCGCGGCGCAACTCGGCGGCGCTGAGCACCGGCAGCGCGGACAGCCGGGCGGACGGGTCGGCCAGCACGCCGCTCAGCAGCACCTCGAGGTTTTCCAGTACCCGCCGGACCGTCACCGCGTCGAACAACGCGGTCTTGTAGGAGCACTCGAACCACAGGCCGCCAGGGCGCGCCTCGGCCAGGAACGCCAGGTCGAACTTGGCCGCATCGGTGCCGACCACCAGATCAGTCAGCACGAATTCGACGTCCGCCGCACGGACCGGTACCGGGTCACGTTCGGCGTAGCTGAAGGCGATCTGGAAGACCGGCGTCCGGCTCGGGTCGCGCTGCACTTGCAGCGTCTCGACCATTTTGGCGAACGGCAGATCCTGGTGCGCGTACGCGCCCGTGGTCAGCCCGCGGACTCTGGCCAGCAGTTCGGTGAACGGCGGATCACCGGACAGGTCACCGCGGATCGGCAGCGTATTGACCAGGAAACCGATCAGCGGCGCCAGTTCGGGCCTGGCCCGGTTGGCGCTGACGGTGCCGACCACGATGTCGGCCTGCCCGGTATACCGGCAGAGCAGTGCCTGCATGGCGGCCATCAAGGTGACGAACAGTGTCGTCCCTTCGCGCCTGCTCAGCTCGCGCAGGCCGTCAAGCAGCGTGCGGTCTGTCGTGTGCGTCACGAGGCCGCCGTCGAAGCTGTCCAGCAGCGGCCGCGGCCGGTCGGCGGGGAACTGCACCACCGGAAAGTCGGCCATCACGGTCCGCCAGTAGGACTCAAGCTCGGCGAGGACGGTGCCGGCCATCCGGTCGCGTTCCCACACCGCGTAGTCGGCGAACTGCGCCGCAAGCTCGGCCAGGCCGGCCGGGTGGCCGGCGGCTTCCTGCCCGTAGAGCGCAGCGACCTCGCGCACGAGCACCCCGACCGACCAGCCGTCGAACACCGCATGGTGCACCACGATGGCCAGAATGTGCTCGTCCGGCGACAGCACCAGCAGCCAGGCCCGCAGCAGCGGGCCGGCCGCCAGGTCGAACGGGCGCAGCGACTGCGCGGCGATGAACTCGGCCAGCCGGTCCTGCCGCCGCCCTGGTGGCAGCCCGGACAGGTCGGTCACCGACAGGACGGATGCCGGGGGCGGGTCGACTACCTGGACCGGGCGGCCGTCCGGGTCCGTCACCAGCCTGGTACGCAAAGCCTCGTGCCTGGCCACCAGCCCGGTCACGGCCCGGCAGGCGGCCGGCACGTCCAGCGGTCCGGACACCCGCACGGCCAGCGGGATGTTGTAGGCAGCCCCGCCAGGGGCCAGCCGGTCGATGAACCACAGCTGTTCCTGGCCGAACGACATCGGCGCGCTGTCCGCGCCCTGCGGGCGCTTGCCGATGCCTGGCAGCACCGGGTCGCGGCTGCCGCGCACCCGCGAGATCAGCGCCGCCCGTTGCGCGTCTGTCAACATGCCCGTACTACCTCCACACCGTCAGGCCGGCCGCTGCGCTCACACGCTGTCGGTGGCCGTCAGGACCTGACCGGCCCCGGTATCCGCTGGCTCGATCAGTGCCGCGATGCCGCCGGCGCCGATCTCCTCGTCGTCGAATCCGTGCGTGTCCCTGAGTACCGCGGCGAGCTGCCTGGCGGTGGGCGCGAGAAACACGGCGCTGACGTCCAGGTCGACGGCGAGGGCGGCCTGGAGCCTGGTGACGAGCTGCATCGCCTGCAGCGAGTTGCCGCCGAGGTCGAAGAAGCTGTCGGCCGCGCCGAGGTTCTCGTGACCCAGCACTCCCGCGTACAGGTCGACCAGGATCGCCTCGATCACCGTGCGCGGCGGTACTCGCTCGGCGTCCGAGGCGATCGCCTGCGGTGCGGGCAGTGCGGCCTTGTCGACCTTGCCGTGGCTGGTGAGCGGGAGCCGGTCCAAGGTGACCAGGTAGGTCGGGATCATGTAGCCGGGAAGCTGGGCGGCGAGGTGCTGGCGCAGGTCGGTGACCGCCGGCCTGCGCCCGTCGTGCGGTCGCAGGTAAGCGGCGAGCTGCTTCTGGCCTGCCTGGTCCAAGATGACCGTCACGACCGCCTGGGCGATGTCCGGGTGGGCCAGCAGCGCGGCCTCGATCTCGCCGAGTTCGACGCGCAGGCCGCGGATCTTGACCTGGTGGTCGATCCGGCCGACGAAGACGATGGTGCCGTCGCCGCGACGGCGGACCAGGTCGCCGGTCTTGTACAGCCGCTGGCCAGGGGCGAACGGGTCGGGAATGAACCGTTCCCTGGTGAGCTCAGGCCGGTTCAGGTAGCCGCGGGCCACGCCAGCGCCGCCGATGTGCAGCTCGCCGGTGACCCCGACCGGCATCGGGTTCAGGTAGCTGTCCAGCACGTAGGCCTGATAGTTCGGCTTGGGCCGGCCGATCGGCGGCGGAAGCGGCGTGGCCGGGTCCAGCCGCATGAAGGTGGAGCCGATCGAGGCTTCGGTCGGGCCGTAGCCGTTGTAGATCTCCAGGCCGTCCCGCAGCCAGTGCCCGAGCAGGTCGCTGGTCAGTTCCTCGCCGGCCGACAGCAGCGTCGCCAGGTCGGGGAACTCCTCGCCGACGAGCAGGTTGAGCACGGCGGGCGGCAGGCAGGCGAACGTGACCTTGGCCTGCCGGATCAGGGCCGCGAGCCGCGGCGGGGAGTGCAGCGTCTGCGCGGGTGCCAGTACGACCTTGGCGCCGGCCAGCAGCGGCATGAACATGTCCATCACCGACACGTCGAACGTGACGGCGGCGAACTGCAGCACGGCGCTGGCCGGGCCGATCCGCCACGCGCCGATCATGCCGTGCAGGAAGTTGATCGCCTGCCGGTGCTCCACCACCACGCCCTTGGGCTGGCCGGTCGAGCCCGAGGTGTAGATCACGTAGGCGACGTTCGCCGGGCTGACACCGGCGCCGTCCAGGTTGCCGCCGTCCAGCGCGCTGATCGCTGGCCACTCCTGCGCCAGGGACAGCCGGCCGACCCCGGCGTGACCGGGCACGCTGGCGGCAGTGGACTCGTCGGTGAGGATGACGGCCATGCCGGTGTCGCCGATCATGAACGAGAGCCGGTCGGCCGGCAGAGCCGGATCGAGCGGGACGTAACCGCCGCCTGCCTTCCAGATGCCGAGCAGGGCGGCGAGCCGGCGCAGCCCGGTGCGCAGGCACACTCCGACCAGGACCTCCGGTCCGACGCCGAGGCCGCGCAGCCTGCGGGCGATCTGGTTCGCCTGCCGGTTCAGCTCGGCATAGCTGATCGTCTCGTCTTCGTAGCTGGCGGCGATGGCGTCCGGCGCGCGTGTCACCTGCGCCTCGAAGCCCTCGTGGATGCAGGTCACCGGAAGGTCGGCGGCGGTGTCGTTCCATTCGCGCAGCTCGCGGTGCGACTCCGCCTCGGTCAGCACCGGAAGCTGGGACAGCCGCGCCGACGGGTCCGCCGCGACGCCGGCCAGCAGTACCTCGAAGTGGCCGAGCAGCCGCCGAACCGTCGGCGCGTCGAACAGCGCCGGCGGGTACGTGGCCTCGATCAGCAGCCCGTCCGGCCCGGCCGCGGCGGCGAAGTTGAGGTCGTACCGCGATGCCCGCAGTTCGACCCGCTCGGCGCGGAAGGTGAGCCCCGCCGACTCGATGGCCGCCGCGGGCTCGGTGCAGTGCAAGCCGATCTGGAACACCGGGAACCGGCCAGGGTCGCGTTCGATGTCCAGCGCCTCGACGATCCTGGCGAAGGGCAGGTTCTGGTGCGCCTGAGCGCCCGCGACGGCTTCGCGTACCCGGCCGAGCAGTTCGGCGAACGGCGGATCCCCGGACAGGTCGGCGCGGACCGGCAGCACGTCGGCGACCATGCCGACGAGCGAGGCCAGCTCCGGCCTGTCCCGGTTCGCGCTGGTCAGGCCGACGACCAGGTCGGCCTGACCCGTGTACCGGCAGAGCAGCACCTGCAACGCCGCCAGCAGTGTCACCGGCAGCGTCGTCCCTTCCCGCCGGCTCAGCTCGCGCAGTCCGTCAAGAAGCCGCGGACTGGTCTTGCTGGTCGCCAGCTCACCGTCGTGGCTGGCCAGCAGCGGTCTGGGCCGGTCGGCGGGGAACCGCGACGTCGGCACGTTCGCGAGCACGCCGCGCCAGTAGGACTCCAGGTCGGCGAGGGCAGGGCCGTGCAGCCGCTCGCGCTCGCGTGCCGCGTAGTCACCGAACCGCGGCGGCGGATCAGTCAGGCCGGCCGGCTCGCCGCCGGTGACCTCGGCCGCGTAGCGGGCTGCCAGTTCGGTCGCCAGCACCCGCAGCGACCAGTCGTCGATGACGCACTGGTGCGCCACGACGATGAGTGCGTGCTGGTCCGCGGCGAGCCGCACCAGCCTGACGCGGACGAGCCGGTCGGCCGCCAGGTGGAACGGGACCAGCGCGTCGGCGCCGGCCAGGCCGGCCAGTTCGCGCTCGGCAGCCGCCGCTGCCAGGTCCGCGTAGTCGGTGAACCGCGGCCGGAGCGGGGCGGGCGGGTCGACGGCCTGGACCGGCCTGCCGTCGTCCCCGGCCACGAGCCGGGTGCGCAGCGCCTCGTGCCGCGCGATCAGCGCGTCCAGGGAGCGGCCCAGCGCGCCGGCGTCCAGCGGGCCGTGCAGTCGGATCAGGTGCGGGACATTGTGTGCCGGAAGGCCGTGGTGGAACTCGTCGATGAACCACAGCTGTTCCTGGGCGAACGTGGCAGGAAGATTCACGAGCTTTGTCCCTCCTGTGCGGTGTCAGGTCGCGGCCCCAGCGGCATTTCCTTGAGCCGGAAGACCGGGGAGAAGAACAGCCAGAGCATCGGCGTCGTCAGCGCGATGACAGAGAACACCATGGCCGGACGCAGCCCGGCCGTGCTGCCGAGCGCGCCGCCCGCCATCGCGCCGGCCGGCAGTGCGCCGAAGAGCAGCATCCGGTAAGTGGCGTTCATGCGGGCGAGCAGCCGCATCGGGGTCAGTGCCTGCCGCATGGTCACGGTGTTCACGTTCCAGACCGCGATGCCCAGGCCGTGCCCGAACCAGCCGGCCATCAGGAAGGCCATCGCCATCACCCCGGCGCTACGCGGGACGAGCAGCAGCAGCGGCGAGGCGCAGACGCCGACGATGGCGACCGCCATCGTGCGACCGAGTCCGAGTGCCCGCCCGATGCGCGCGGCGAGCAGCGACCCGACCAGCGCGCCGCCGGCCAGCGACCCGACGGCGATGCCCAGCTTGTCGGGGCTCAGGTGCAGGACGCGGAGCGCGTACACGGTGAACACGGTCGAGACCGCGCCGAAGCCGAAGTTCAGCGTCGCCGACTGGCCGAGCAGGATCCGTAGCAGCCCGCTGCCGTAGACCGCACGGAATCCCTCCGAGATCGAGCCGAGAATCGACGGGCGCTCCCGCGTGGCCTCCGCAGCGGGCTCACGTTTCCTGATCGCGATCACGCCGGCCGCGGAGAACAAGTAAGAGACCGCGTCCACCGACAAGGTGATCGGCGCCGTGATCAGCCCGACGAGCAGCCCGGCAAGCCCGGGGCCGGCTATTCCGGCTACCGCCATGCTGGCCTGGATCCTGCTGTTGCTCTCGGTCAGGTGCCGCCGTTCCACCAGGGCCGGCACGTAGGACAACGTCCCGACGTCGAAGACCACGGTCAGCGTTCCGGCCAGGGCGGTGATTACGTAGAGCAGGCCGATGGACAGCAGGCCGGTGACCCGGGAGATCGGCACCAGGCTGATCAGTACCGCGTTCCCCAGGGCGCAGGCGATCAGTACCGGGCGCCGCCGCCGCCGGTCGAGCCAGACGCCGGCGAAGATCGCGACGATGATCACGGGCACGAACCGGAGCGCGTTCAGCACCCCGACCTCGAACGCGGAGGCCTTCAGCGTGATCACGGCGACCAGCGGCAACGCGAACTGGGTCACCTGCGTGCCGATGAGGGACACGCTCTCCCCGGCCCAGAGCTTGACGAAGTCCGGATTGCCGAAGACGCCGTCACGCAGCCGCGCCTTCGTCCGGGTTTCCGGGGTGCTGATCGCCGTGTCGACGGTCTGCTCAGATGCCATCGCCGGCTGCCTTTCCGTTACGCTGCTTGACGGGGTGGTGCACGGGCTGGCTCAGGTACGCCGTCATGATCTCGCTGCGGCGCGGCTTGAACTGGGAGGTCAGCATGCCGTTCGCGACGCTGAACGGTTCCGGTGCGATGACCAGGTCCCTGACCCGTTCGTCCCGGCTGAACGTGGCGTTGGCAGCCGCGAGCCGCGCGGCGATCGCGGCGGCATCAGGGGGCTGTGCCGCCGCGGACACGACGGCGACCAGGTGCGTCTGCGTCGGGCAGAGGACCACGCACTCCTCGATCGCCGGGCTGGCCTTGAGGAACTCTTCGATCGGCCGGACGATGATCTTCTTGCCGTTGTCGAGCACGATCACGTCGTCGGCGCGGCCGCGGATGAACAGGAAACCGTCGGCGTCGAGATAGCCGAGATCGCCGGTGCGGACGGTGCCGTCCGGCTGGAAGACCCGCCGCGACTCGCCGGGCGCGGCGTATTCGTAACGCCAGTTGACCGGGTACTCGCTGTGTACGCTGATGACCCCGTCCGGGTCGAACAGCACCTTCTTGCCAGGCAGCACCTGGCCGACGCTGCCTTCGCGGTGCGCGCCCGGGTAGTTCTTGGCGACGATGCAGGTCTCGTTCAGGCCGTAGCCCTCGTAGATCGGCATGCCGAGCCCGGTAAAGAACCGCAGCGTGGACGGCCTGGCCGGGGCCGACCCGGTCCACAAGTACCTGATCCGGTCCCCGAACACGTCCGTTGCCGCGGCCCGCAGCGCCCCGCCGCCGGCGCCGGGCCGCCGGGCCGCCCGCGCCTCGATGTGCTTCCTGGCCGTCTCGTAGAACGCCGGAACCCCCATCACGACGGTGGGGCGGACCTGCCGCAGCGCGGGGAAGGCGGCTTCGTAGGTGCTCACGGTGATGTCATGGCCGAAGCACAGCGCCGAGTAGATCCAGTACCGCTGCTGCAGCAGCGACAGCGGCAGGAACGTGAACACGTTGTCCTCGCAGCCATGGCCGAACATCTGCTGGACGGCGTTGACGGAGCTGTCGATGCTGCCGACCGTCGCGGCCAGTCCCTTCGGTTCGCCGGTGCTTCCCGAAGTGAACTTGATCGTCGTGACGTCGTGCGGCTCGTAGCCCGCGGCAGGCAGCGGGCCGGTCGGCTCGCCGGTGCCGATCAGGTCGGCAAGCTCGGTCATCGGCCGGATGCTTGCGCTCCGGTCGCCCGGCCCGCTCCGGTCGGTAAACAGCACGGAGAGCCGGTACTTGGCGAGCAGACTGGCATCCGGGTCGAACTTGCCAGGCTCGAACCCGGCCGTCACGGCCCGAAGCCGCAGAGCGGCGAGGTCGAGCAGAACCCAGTCCAGGCTGTTCGACGCGAGAATGCCGACCCGGTCTCCTGGGCCGATGCCGAGATCGCGGAGGCCTGCGGCCAGCCGCTGTGCCCGGTCGTGCAGTTCGGTCAGCGCGATGCTGGTAACGCCGTCCAGCCTGGCGAAGCTGATCTGCCGACCTGGGTCTGGCGGCACCGCCACGATCTGGTTGATGACGGACCCGGTCACGCCGCACCCGCCTGGACGCCGCCGGCCGCCTGGACGTACGCGGATGTGGCCCGCACCGTGCGTACCTGATGCAGCCGGTCCAAGGTGATGCTCACTCCGAACTTCTTGCGGATCCCGGTGAAGATGCGGGCGGCGGCGAGCGAGTCGCCGCCGAGGTCGTAGAAGTCGGCGTCCAGCCCGATCTCGGCCGCGGGCACGTGCAGCACCGATGCCCACACCGCGGCAAGTGCCTGGTCCAGTTCGGTGGTCGGGCCGGCGCCCGCGTCAGCGGTCGCCGCAGGTCCGGCGAGCGGAGTCAGCGCGGTGAGCTTGCTACGGTCGACTTTCCCGTTCCGGGTCAGCGGCAGGCTCTCGTGCCAGAGCACGGCTGACGGCGTCATGTACTCAGGCAGATGCTCGCGCAGGGCGTGCCGGATCTCGTCCTCGGCAGGCCGTGCGTCGCCTGCCGCAACGACATGCGCGACCAGCCGGTCGCCGCGTACTCCGGCCTGACGGACGACGACGGCCTGCTTCACCGCGCCGATCGCGGCCAGCCGGCTCTCCACCTCCCCGGCTTCGATCCGGTAGCCGTTGACCTTGATCTGGAAGTCGGTGCGCCCGGCGATCTCGATGTTCCCGTCCGGCAGGTACCGGCCGAGGTCGCCGGTCCGGTAGAGCCGCTCGGCCCGGTGTTCGTCGAACCAGAACCGCTCCGCCGTGCGCTGCTCGTCCGCCCAGTAACCACGGGCAAGGCCCGTGCCTGCGGCGCAGATCTCGCCGGTCACCCAGTCCGGCGTGTCAAGTCCGTCGGCATCCAGGATGTAGGCGCGGTTGTTCGCGTTGGGCTTGCCGTACGGAATGGTGTCGGTGCCGTTCGTGTCGCCGATCGGATGTGAGATGTTCCAGATCGTGGTCTCGGTGGGACCGCCGAGCGACATGAGCGTCAGGTCCGGGCGCACCCGCCGCAGTGCGGCGGGCAGTGCCGGCGGGATGCGGTCGCCGCTCATCATGACCAGGCGCAGCGTGCGCAGCCGGGTGCCCCCGTCCAGGACGGCCTGCTCCGCCAGCAGGCCGGCGATGGCCGGCACCGAGTTCCAGATGCTGACCCCGAACCGGTCGCAGAGTTCTAGCCAGTGCTCAGGGTCGGTGGCGTGCTCGGCATCGGGCAGGACGAGAGCGGCACCGGCGGAGAGCGCGCCGAAGATGTCGTAGACGGACAAGTCGAAGTTGAACGCACTCACCGCGATGAAGCGATCGGCGGGCCCGACTCCGAACCTGGCGTTGCAGTCCGCGACGACATTCACGGCGCTGCGATGGCTGACCATGACGCCCTTGGGGTCACCGGTGGTTCCCGACGTATAGAGCACGTAGGCCAGGTCGTCGGGGGTGCTGCCGGCGCTGCCGGTGCCGTGGGCGGAGCCGGTGCCGTGGGCTGACCCGGTGCTCGCCGGGCCGGTCACGTTCAGCGCGAGCACCTCGGCGCCCCCGTCCGCTGCGCCACCGGCCTGGTCGTCCGGCCAGCCGGAATTGGTCAGCACGCGGCGCACCCGGCCGTCGCGGAGCAGATAACCCACTCGCGCGGCCGGCAGGCCGGCCTCGACGGGCAAGTATGCGCCGCCGGCCATCAGCGTCGCGAGGATGCCCACGACCTGCTCGGGTCCGCGGCGCATGATCAGGCCGACAAGCTCGTCACGGCCGAGCCGCCGTCCCGCTAGCCACCGCGCCGCCTGCGTCGCGCTTGCGGCCAGCTCGCCGTAGCTGACCGACCCCGCGGTGGTCAGGATCGCGGGCGCGTCCGGCGTGCGGGCGGCCTGGGCGACGAAAGCCTCGTGCAGCAGCCAGGGACGCGGGCCGGTCGCGGTGTCGTTGGCGGCGCGCCGGCGTGCCCGCTGCTGCTCGGGCAGCAGGTCGAACGTCCTCGCCGACCACGCCGCCTCGCCGAGCAGGCTGTGCAGCAGCTCGCCGTAGCCGCGCATCATGTCGGCGATCAGCTGGTCGGGGAAAAGCCCGCGCACGGCGTCGGCCTGGACGATCACGCCACCGTGCTGCTCGAACGCGAACGCGTTGAGCCACACTTGCGGCGTCTGGCTCGAGGTGTAGACCTCAGGGCCGAACAGTTCGATGGCGGACCCGTCGACGTCGTCCCTGATGTAGCCGATGGTGCTGTTGAAGGTGAACGGCATGCGCGCGTCGGCGCCGCTGTCGCGGCGCGCGAGCTCGCGAAGGACCTCGATCCCGGAGAAATGGCGGTGGTCGAGATCGCGGCGGAGCCTGGCCTGCACGGCCTGCGCCCGCTCGGCGAACGTGCGGCGCCGGTCGATGTCGATCTCGACCAGCAGCGTCTGCGAGAAATTGCCGATCGCGTCGGCGATCCGCGGGTGAATCGGCGGCCGGTCCGCGACCGTGGTGGTCAGCGTGAACCGGCTGCCCGCCCCCCACCGCGCGAGCACCTCGGCGTAGGCGGCGAGCAGGACTGCCGTCGGGGTCAGCCCGGCGCTCGCGGCCCGGTCCTTCAGCGTGGTCCAGTCCGCCGGATTCAGCCGCGCTTCGTACTGGTCGAACCTTGGGCGGCTGATCGTGGCGGGATTGGCACGCAATGGCAAGCCCGGGTGCGGCGGCAGGTCGTCCAGCCGGTCCAGCCAGTACTCCCGGGAGCGCCGGGCGGGTGGCTGCCCGCGCATGGCCTCGACCGAGGCGACGTAGTCGGCGAACGACACGCCGAGACTGTCCGGCGTTGCCTCGCCGGGCACGGAATAGCTGCTCCACCAGTCCTTGAAGAACAAGAACATGCTGATGCCGTCCATCACCAGACCGTCGTGGCCGACGTGCAGCCGCATCCGGTCGTCGGCAAGCTGGGTGAGGTCGACCGCCAGCATCGGCGCCTGGTCGTAGGGCAGGATGCGGTGCGAGCGCCGCTCGCGTAGCTCCGCCAGCCTGGCATGCTGCCGGGGTGCTGGCTCGCCGCGCAGGTCGAGCCGCCCGATGCCGATCTCGACGGCAGGCTCGGTCACCTGCCTGCCGTCGGCGGTGAAGCGGGTCCTGAGCATGTCATGCCGGGCCACGACCGCGCGGAGCGCGGACTCCAGCCGGTCCGCGTCCCAGCAGCCGTCGATCTCGTGGTAGATGTGGCTGGCTACGTTGCCGATCTCGACCGAGTCGCCGCGGCCGATCAGGTAACCGCGTTGCAGCAGGGTCAGCGGGAAGCCCTCGGCTTCCGCGCGTGCGGCCGCGTTCAGGTGGTCGATGAGTTCGGCCTTCACCGACTTGATCCGGCCCACCAGGTCGGCGTCGACGCGGTGCCGCGGCCCCTGCAGGCGCAGGTCAGCTCCCGCGACGGTGATATCTAGTCCGCGCTCGCGTATCTCGCGCAGCACCTGGAGGTGGTTCACGCCACTACCACCTCGTCGTCGGCCGGCGCGACCGTCCCGGCGTCGACGAGCGCGGCCAGTTCGGCGACGGTGCGATGGCCCAGCAGGTCGTCTATGCTCACGTCCACGCCGGCCAGTTGCAGGATCTGGTATTGCAGCGCGATCGCCTGCATGGACTTGATGCCGAGCGCCGCTAATGTCGCGTCAGCGACCTGCGTTCCCGCGGGCAGTCGCAGTGCCTCGCTGACGAGCCCGGTGAGCCAGGGCAGCGCGCCGCGAGCGTCTGGCTGCGCGCCCGGCTGGCCGAAGAACACCTGGCCCGCCAGGTCCACTCTGGTACCGGGCGGCACGAGGGTGACGAGCCGCGGCCACAGCCGCGGCGGGGCGTCCATTCCGAGCGCTGCGGCCAGCTTGGCCGCGAAACGCGGCATCACCGGCGCGGCGCAGTGCGCGAGCAGCCTGGCCGCGGCGAGCTCGAGCGCGATCGCCGTCCGCGTCTCGTCCTTCCAGTCATCGAGGCCCGAGCAACCGCTCTCGAACCCGGTGAAGCGCAAGGTGTCATCGACGATGCCCCGCAGCGTGCCGGCGGCCTGGTTGAGCGAGAACCCGTCCTGGCCCAGGCTGCCGGTCATCTCGGCGAGCCGGGTGCGCAGGCGGCGCAGGAAGGCCGTGTGCTCGGGCGTCCAGATGCCGGCGTCCGGCACGATGCCGCCATAGCGCTGGTCGAGCCTGGTGCCGAGGTCGTTCAGCCAGCGCTGCCAGGTACCGATCAGGGTGTCCTGCACTACCTGCTCGTACTCCCGCAGGGTGAAGTTGGTGCGGTGCGTCTCTGGCCGGGTCAGGGCGAGGTAATACCTGACGCCGTCCACGGTCTGCGGCGTCAGGATGTCCTTTCCCCAGATGACGTGCCTGCGGCTAGTCGAGAACTTGTCGCCGTCCAGCAGGTAGAACTCGTTGACGTTGTAGTCGACGTCCGGGGTCCATTCCGGATTGGCGACCTTGTAAAGCGCCGGGCTGAAGATGGAGTGGTAGAAGGTGTTGTCGTAGCCCAGGAAGTGCACGATCTTCCAGTCGTCCTGCGGCGCGTCGGCACGCCAGCCGGTGCCGAGCTCGCGGCCGAGCGCCTCGATACCGTAGATGAAGCCGAACGCGAGCTCGATCCAGACCCAGATTACCTGCCCGGGCACGTCCTGCTGGACCGGTCGCACGCCCCAGGACGACGGGTGGGTGAGCGCCATGTCCATGCGCTCGCGCTGGAATATCCGGTTCGCCAGCTCCCTGACCCGGGCCGGGGCACGCCCGACGTGATGGTGCTCGAGCAAGTCTGCACGCAGCTCGTGCAGCGGCAGCGTGTACCGGGTGAGCACCCCGGTGCGCGGCTGCGCCGAGCCGGTCGCGGGCCGGGCGTCGACCAGGTCGACGCAGAAGTTGGGCTCCCCGCAGATCTCGCAGATGTTCCCGCTCGTCTGCGTGCCGCAGCCAGGGCAGCCGCCGCTGACGTAAGGCTCGTAGAGATACTGCCCGCTTTCGCCGTCGAAGAGCGCCGGGCCATCCTGGCGGGTGACCCGCCCCGAATCCACCAGCCGGCTGAAGAACGCCTGGAGCGCGCCGGGATAACGCTCGTCGCGGCTGGTGTGGGTGATGTGATCGGGTTCGATGTCCATCAGGCGGAGCGTGTGGACGATCTCTTCGGCGTAGTGCGCGGCGACCTCGGCCGGACTGCGGCCCTCGCGCCTGGCGCATTCGGCGACGTAACTCTGGTTGTCGTCGGTGCCGGCCAGGTGCCAGACGGTGGCACCGTTCATCCGCTGGAACCGGACGAAGGCGTCGGTGCCGAGATACGGGCCGGACAAGTGGCCGATATGCAGCGCGCCGTTGGGCGTCGGCGGAGTCGAGAAGACGAAGACCGGCCGGTCGCCGAACCGGCGGCGGTCAGGCTTGGTGGCAGCCCGCGCGGCGCGCGGCGAATCGCGCCAGTAGAACGTCGCGAAGACGATGTCTTCCGTGCCCGTGTTGTCGAGAACGTGGGTCTCGAATGGCTCGAACTGCAGGACCATTCCCGGTCCTACGGGTGTGCGCTTGGCGTCCACGACGATGTCGCCGTTGCCGGAGACGATCACGAAAGTCTCGGTCTCGTCGTGCTGATGCGGGTCGGAGTGACTGCCCGGCGGCACCTTGCCCCAGTTCGCGCCGACGCCCAGCGATTCGACCGCGCCCAGGTCGATGTCGCCCAGGTCGATGCCGAATGAGCGGTGCAGTGAGTTCTGGTCATACGTACTGGTGATCACCTGTGGCTCCTTCACTCAGTGTCAGATCCAGCAGATCCGCGGCTGCGGCGCCGATCGCGGGGCCGAGTCGGTAGCCCGACCCGTTCGCGGCTCCGGCGAACACGACCCGCCCCGCGTCGTCCAGCGCGCGGACCAGCGGCTCGCGGGACGGGCTGTAGGCGTCGCAGAAGACGCGCCCGGCACCGCAGGCGGCGGCGAGCGCCGGGGAGTAGCGGCGCAGGCAGTCGCGGGCCGCGGCGACATCGGCCGCCGACAGCCCTCCGGTGAGCGCGTCGGGGTCGACGTCCCACTCCTGGCAGGTGTAGCTGAACAGCCAGTGCCCGCGGCCGGGCAGCGGCAGCAAGAAGGCGTCGTCGGACTCGAAGATCACCGCGTCGTCGGCTGGATCCGGCCACTGCTCGAGGTGCATCGCGACGATCTTCTTGACCCGCAGGCCGGCCGGGGCAAGCAGGTCGCCCCAGGCTGGCCCGGACAGCCACGGGCCCGGGGCCAGGACGACGCGGTCGGCGACGATCCGCTCACCGGTGCTGACACGCACGGTGACCGAGCCGCGTCCGGGCGACAGGCCAGTCACCGCGACGCTCTCGGCGAACCGCACCGGGGCACGCAATTCACTCGCGGCCGGGTCGCCGGGCCGCGCACGGGTCCGCAACTCGGCGGCGATGCACTGCGTCACGCCGTAGACATCGGCGTGGTGACAGCCACCGATACGCCAGGCCTGCGATCCAGCCGCCAGCCGGATGCCAGGACCGGGCGGCCCGGTCCTGGCGGGCGCGGCAACGTCGGCCAGGTAGCCCGCGGCCGACAGTCCTTCCGCCGCGTCTGCCGCGGTGCCGTCGGTGATCACGGTCGCGCCGACCGGCCGGATTGGCAACCGCGGCCAGTGCGCCTTCAGCGCGGCGTAGTAGGCCTGGCTGTAGGCGGACATCCGCCGGGTCCGCGGTGTCGCCCCTCGCGGCAGGAAGAGGCCGGCCGACCTTCTGCTCGCCCCGGCACCGACGCAGTCACGGTCGAGCACGATGACCGAGGCGTCCGGGTGCCGGGCCGACACCTCCCTGGCCACCAGGCAGCCGATCAAGCCGGCTCCGACGACGGCGATCGACGGACCGGTCATGTCGGGTCTCCCTGCAGGCCACGGTTGACCGGCTTGGTCATCCACTCGATGAACGACTCCAGCTGGTGCTCGGTGCGGACACCGCGCAGCCGGTCCAGTATCCGCTGGCTGCGCCAGGCGTTGAGGCTCAGGTTCGGGTCGGCGAGCCCGCGCTGTCCGCGGGCGGCGTTCTGCAGGAAGACGTTGTGCTCGGTCGGCCCGTCCCACAGGACGGCGAAGCTGTCGTCGATCTTGTACTCCTCGCCCTCCCGGCAGAGCCGTCCGGCGATCGGGTCGAGGAAGGTCAGCGGCGCCGGACGGAAGCCAGTGGCCCAGATGACCACGTCGAGTTCGACGTTCTCACAGGCCGCGGCGTCGTCGTTGTGGGTCAGCTCGAGATTAAATGCGCTGCCCGGCGCTCGGGCGACGTTGGCGACGGTCCGGTTCGGGTACAGGGCCACGAGGTCGGAATAGCCGTCGATGAAGCGGCGCGTGTAGATACGCTGGTAGATGAGCCGTAGCGTTGCCTCCGATATGCCGTCACTGGTAAGGACCTGCCGGGCGTTGAGTGACCGGCGGGTCTGGGGGTCGAGTTTCGAAAAATATTCTGAGTAGCTCGGTGAGTAATAGTCGTTGGTAAAAGGAGAGTCGTCGAGCGGCAGATAGTTAGGGCGCCTTGATATCCAGGCGATCCGCCGTGGCAGCGAGCCGTCAATGCGGGAAATTAAATCGAGGAACGCCTCGGCGCCGGACTGGCCGCCGCCGACGACCCCGACCCGAAGGCCGCGCATCTCGCTGGCTTTGCCGATGAACTCGCTGACGTGAAACTGGCGATCACCAAGATATCCCTGTGCCTGCTGTGGTACCTGAGGCTGTATTCCGGCACCGACCACGATGTTGTCCGCCGTGACGGTCATGTCCGGAGTACGGATTATGAACTTGTCTGCGTACTCTACGGACGTCACTTCCTGGCCGAAGACTATATTTCGGTTCTTTTGGCACGCCCACTCCATGTAGTTGCGGAACTCCTGGCGTGGCACGGCATCGAACTGGGCGCTGAGGAAATGATAGATCCTGCCGCTCTCGTGCAAGTAGGACAGAAAGGAGTAGGGACTGGTGGGCTGCGAGAGGCTTACCAGGTCTTTGAGCATCGATACCTGGATAGTGGAGCCAGGTATTTGCTGGCCATCGTGCCAGCCGAAGCTCTCCTTCTTGTCGAGAAACAGATTAGTAATCTCAGGATAGCTGTGCATTAAAGACGCCAGGCTCAGATTCGCGGGACCGACGCCAACTCCGACGCAGCGATAATGACGTGGCTTACCTGCTGTTTCCTTTACCACGATAAGTGACCTCTCGGAGACTGTTTCAGACAGGCTTGGTGTTGTGCCGCGTGATTGTTCCAGGGAGAGGCGATCCGTACCTGCCGTCCCGGTGTCTCAAGGTAGCTATGACCAGAACGATCCATTGTGTCCGAATGACTGTCAAGGTTAGTCTTGTGTAATGCTGCCACCTAAGACGGACTTTCTCCGGCTGTCCACGAGGGAATTGCTGGCCAGGCGGCGGCGCCTGGCACGGTCGCTTGTCGCGCTGGATCGGGTACTCCTCGGCTCGCTCGTCGCGCAGACGCGGCGGTGCGGCAAGGCCGGGTGCCGGTGCACGTCAGGTAGCGGGCACGGCCCCTACACCTATTTCACGCCGCGGCGTGCCTACTTCGCGCCGCGGCGTGGCGGCCGCGGGATGCGGTACGTGCCGGTCGCCCAGGTGGCGCCGGCCAGCGACTACCTGCGCCATGGCGCGCTGGTCGAAGCGGTGCTCGCGGAGATCTCGGCGATCAACGTGGAATTGCTGGCCAGGCGGGCGCTCAGTTAGCGGCTGGTCCGGCTGGGGTTGCGGCGGTGCCCGGGACGACGTGCCGCACGGTGTCGATCCGCGTCGTGCTGGCCAGCGCGGCCGGGTAGTCGTCCCGGCCCGGCAGGTCGCGCAGGTAGATGCCGTACTCCACGCTGGTCTTCGCGGCTCCGCTGCCGGCCGGAACGGTACCGGAAGGGAGGAGATCGGCGGTGACGTCCACCGACGACAGGCTCTGCCGCAGTCCGTACCCGGTCAGCTTCACCACAGCCTCCTTCCTGGTCCAGGCCCGGTAGAAGCAGGAGGGCCGGTCGGCACTGGCCAGGGCTTGGTAGCTGGTCAGCTCCGCCGGCGCGAAGACGGTGCGGGCGAGATCGTCAAGGTCGGCCACGCGCTGCCGCACGTGCTCGACGTCGACGCCCACCCGGCCCGCGCCCACGACCGCCACGACGAGCAGGTCACCGGAGTGTGAGACGGAGTAGTCGATGCGACTGCCGGGAACCCGGGGCTTGCCGTGATCACCGCCGCAGTGCTCGCAGACGCGGTCGATCACGACGTCCCTGGGCTGGCTGCCGGTGTAGTGGGCGGCGATCCGGCGCTGCAGGGTGCGCGATGCCGTGAATACCCGCCGGGCCGACTCCACGCGGAACCGGAGCAGGCTCTGCCGCTCGGCGGCGTCAAGCACGGACTCGGCGGTGCCGTCGGCGAGCAGCGCGCCGTCCGCCCTGGCCAGGTCAGCCAGCCACAGGTGGCATTCGCCGCCGGTCGGCGGCAGGCCAGGCGACGGCTGCCAGCGGTCGCGGTCGAGTATCGAAGCCATCATGATGAAACGTACACCGTCAGGATGGTGACAACTGGCCGCAAGCACGACAGGCTAGGCCTGAACACCTGGTAGAAAGCGGAGGACAAGTCGCATGCCGGACATCTTGAGCGTCTACGCGGCAACTCAGCCCGACAAGCCCGCGGTTATCGACGACAACGGCAGTGGCGCCATCGTCTCTTGGACATATGCCCAGCTCGAAGAGGAGTCGAACCGCCTCGCTCACGCCCTGGCATCCCTGGGCGCCGGGCTGGGCCAGAAAGTCATCTGGTGCGGCCCGAACTCGCCGCACGTGGTGGCGGTGATGAATGCTACCCGGAAGATCGGTGCCGTGGCGGTGCCGCTGAACTACCGGCTGACACCCGAGGAGGCGCGGTACATCGTCGCTCACTCCGACGCCTGCATCGCCTACGTCGACGCCGAGTACGCGCACCTGTTCCCCGGCTCGGGCGACGAGCCGGTGGGGAACCTGAAGCACGTGCTGGTGTTCGGCGGCGCCGCCCCGGCCGGGATGCTCGGCGAGGAGGTCGTCGCCGGCGCGCCGGCCGGGCCGCCGGACGAGGTGACCAGCGAGGGCGCCGGGGCGACGATGATCTACACCTCGGGGACGACAGGCAAGCCGAAGGGCGCGTACCGGAACCTGCGTGACCAGAGCACCGGAGTCGCGCTGATCGGCTTTATCGGCTACCGGCCCGAGGACGTCTACCTCACCTCCGGCCCGCTCTACCACAGCGGCCCGAGCGCCTTTATGGGGGCCGGGCTGATGCTGGGCCAGACCATCGTCCTGCAGCGCAAGTTCGACCCGCAGGACTGGCTGCGCCTGGTGCATACGTACAAGGTGAGCTCGACGTTTTCCGCGCCGCCGCTGGTCCGGATGATCTGCGCGCTGCCCGCGCAGGTGAAGGCACGCTACGACCGTTCGTCCATGCGGGTCATGCTGGCCAACGCCGCGCCGTGGAGCTTCGCGCTGAAGCAGGCCTACCTCGCGGACTTCCCCGCGCAATCGCTGTGGGAGATCTACGGGTCCACCGAACTCGGGGTGAACTGCGTGCTCGAGCCGGCCGACCAGCTGCGCAAGCCCGGCTCGTGCGGCAAGCCGGCCCCCGGAGTCGAGGTCAGGCTGCTCGACGCCGAGGGAAACGAGGTGACCGGTACCGGGCCGGACAACCCGGGCGAGCTGTACGTCCGCTCCACCGGGGTCTTCAACGAGTACTACAAGCAGCCGGACAGCTACGAGGCCGCGCGGCACGGCGACTTCCATACGGTGGGCGACATCGCCTACCGGGACGACGAGGGCTTCTACTTCATCTGCGACCGCAAGAACGACATGATCATCTCGGGCGGCATGAACGTCTACCCTGCGGAGATCGAGGCGGCGCTCGAGCAGCATCCGGAGATCTTCGACGTGGCGGTGTTCGGCATCCCGTCGGAGGAGTGGGGCGAGCAGGTGCATGCGACTGTCGTGCTTGCCCCCGGTGCTTCGCTGTCGGAAGCGGACATCGTGTCCTATGCGCGCGTGCACCTGGCCGGGTACAAGTCCCCGCGCTCGGTAGCTTTCACCGACGAGCTGCCGAGGACGGGATCGGGCAAGCTGCTTAAACGGCAGCTCCGCGCGCCTTACTGGGCGGGTCACACCACCCAGGTGGGCTGACCGGCCGATCAGGCATCCGGCCGATGCCGGAAATCGGACCCTTTACAAGCGTTATGCGCGGGAGGAAGATTACGAGCTGGCATTTACTGTCGTGAAGAGGTCAGAGGTCAACTGTGCTCGCAAGCGAATATCTGGTCTCAGATCCGGTCTTCTGTGACTTACTCGAGCACGTCGACGACAGCGAGACCAGGTTCCCTGCCGCCGGGCAGGCACCGCCGCCTGGCTGGCTGCGCACCGAGTTCGACGGCTGGGTAGCCTGGCGGCCGCAAGCCGTCGAGCTGCCTGGCCAGGGCTGGAAGATCCATGTCTCGGCGTGCCTGGACGAGGCCGCCGAGGTTATCGGCGTCGCTCTTGACTACTGCGAGCGCCGGAACGTGGCGGTCAAGTTCCTGCGCAGCCGGCTCGTGCACCTGATCAGGAACGAGAAATACGCGCCGCGCTCGGCCAGCGGCAAGCTGTGCACCTTATACCCGGTCGACGAGGCGCAGCTGGAGTTAGTGCTCACCGAGCTCTCTTCGGCCTTAGCCGGCCACACCGGGCCGTACATCCTCTCTGATCTGCGCTGGGGAGCTGGCCCGCTGTACCTGCGTTACGGTGGTTTCGTCACCCGGTTCTGCCTTGTCCCGGAGACGGGCGAGTGCGTGCCCGCGCTGCGCAAGGATGACGGCTCGTTAGTTCCTGACGTCCGCGCCCCGGTCTTCGCCGTGCCGCCATGGGTGCAGGTCCCTGAGTTCGTCGCGGATCAGATGCGGACCGCCGCCGCGGCGGGTGCCGCGGCGGCGCTGCCGTACCGGATCGAGCGCGCGTTGCACTTCTCCAACGGCGGCGGGGTCTACCGCGCGGCCGATCCGCGGACCGGCCAGACCGTCGTGCTGCGCGAAGCGCGCCCGCATGCGGGCCTGGACGTGTACGAGACCGACGCGGTCACCCGGCTGGTCCGAGAGAGCGCGGTCCTCGGACGGCTCGCCGGGCTGGCGGTCGTGCCAGCACTGCTCGGCCAGTTCACCTGCTGGGAGCACCACTTCCTGGTCGAGGAGTACATCGAGGGCGACCTGTTGCAGCATGCGATCGGCCAGCGTTATCCGCTGATCTACCCGGCGCCGGGGTCTGACGATCTGACCGAGTACACGCGCTGGGCGCTTGACACCCTGCAAGCCATCGAAGCCGCGCTCGCCGCCGTGCACCAGCGGGGTGTCGTCTTCGGCGACCTGCATCCGCACAACGTCATCCTCCGGCCCGACGGCCGCGTCGTCCTGATCGACTTCGAGCAGGCCTTCGACGTCGGGGCAGACCGGGGGAGCGGCCTGGGTGCCCCTGGCTTCGTCGCACCGTGGCCGCTCACCGGGACCGGCGTCGACGACTACGCGATGAACTGCCTGCGGCTGGCGTTCTTCCTGCCGCTGACGACCATGCTCACGCTGGACCCGTGGAAGGCGCCGCACCTGGTCCGGATAGCCGCCAGGCAGTTCCCGCTGCCCGCGGGCTTCGTGCGCCGGCTGCTGGCCGGGTTCGCGTCGCCGCCCGGCTGGGACGAGTGCACCTGGCGAGCGAAGCGGCCAGGTCTGTGCCGGACGCCCGATCCTGGTGACGCCCGGGGCAACGGTGCCAGGAACGACTGGCAGGCGTGCCTGACCTCGATGACGGCGGCGATCATGGCCAGCGCGACGCCGGAGCGTGCGGACCGGCTCTTCCCCGGCGACGTGCGGCAGTTCGCGGAGGGCTGCGTCTCGGTCGCGCACGGCGCGGCGGGAGTCCTGTACGTGCTCGCCGCGACCGGCGGCCCGGTGCCGGAAGAACATGTCGACTGGCTGGTGCGGGCAGCCGGCCGGTGCGAGCCGGCCAGGCCTGGCCTGTTCGGCGGCCTGCACGGCGTGGCTGCGGTGCTGGCGATGCTGGGCCGCCGCGACAGCGCCGTCGAGATCGCGCGACGGGCAGGCTCGATGCCTGGCCAGGTGCGCCGGGTGGGACTGTACGACGGCCTGGCCGGGATCGGGCTTGCCCAGTTGCGGCTGGCCAGGGCGACCGGGCTGGCCAGCTTCGATGTGACCGCACTGTCGGTAGCGCAGACGCTGCTGGCAGCGGTCGAAGACTCCGGCGCCGCGGACACGATCGAGCCGGCCCGGGCCGGCCTCATGTACGGCTGGACGGGCGTCGCGGCATTCCTCGTCCGGCTGTACGAGGCGACGGGCCAGCAGCGCTACCTGGAAGGGGCGCTGTCGGCGATCCGGCGTGACCTGGCCCGCTGCGTGCCGACGAAGACGGGCGGAGTCCAGGTCGGAGCGGACTTCCGGCTGTTCCTGTACCTGGCGACCGGCAGTTCTGGCATCGGGCTGGTGCTGCGTGACTTGCTGGCGTCGCGCCCCGACGAGGAACTCGCTGCCGTCGCTGATCGCATCAGCGTCGACGCCGGAGCGGAATTCGCGGTCTTTCCCGGGCTGTTCGAGGGACGTGCCGGGCTCGTGCTGACGGCGGCGGTCGCCGCCAGGCAGGCGGCTGGCCGCGGCGACCGGCGGCGGGCGACAGCGGCCCGCGCGGTCGCCGAGCACCATCTGCGCAGGCTGGACTGGCATGCGCTGTGCTACCGCGGCCACCTCGCGTTCCCAGGGAACGGCATGCTGCGGCTGTCCATGGACCTCGCGACCGGCACGGCGGGAGTCCTGCTCGCCAGTCACGCGGCACTCGCACCGCAGTCGGCGGACTTCCCGTTCCTCGGCACTGACCTCGCGTTCGCCGGTCAGGCCGAGCCCGTCGCCGCAGGAAAGGGGGTGACCAAGTGAGCGACATTCTCGCCCTCCAGGGCATGGAGCAGGAGACGCACGATGACCGCGTCGTGCCGATCTCGAGCCTGTTCAGCCTGATCTGCTGCCTGTGATCTAGGCACGTTGGTGGCCCCGCCCGGGCGGGGCCACCACGGCGGTCCGGCCCGGGTCGCACCATGACCCGGCACCTCGTCCGCCGACTCGGCGCTCTAACCGCTGGCTAGGTACCGTATCCGCTGACGCAGGAGGTGATTGGCATCACCACTTCACGGCTCCGAGGCAATCGCGATTTCCAGATTCTGTGCATCACGCAGGGCCTGTCCCGGCTCGGGACGCAGATCTCAGCCATCGCGTTCCCCCTGCTGGTGCTCCGCACCACCCGGTCGCCTGCCGACGCGGGCATCGTCGGGTTCGCCGAAGGCGCCGCGATGGCGGTGGCGCTGCTGCCCGGCGGCACGGTGGCCGACCGGTTCCACCGCAGGACCGTCATGGTGGCGTGCGATGCGTGCTGCGCGCTGACGATGGCCCTGCTGTCGGCAGCGGTACTGACCAGGCACGTGCCCATGGCTCTCATCGTCCCGGCCGCCGCGGTCGTCTCCGCACTCGGCGCGACGGCCTACTCGGCGGGCGCGGCCGCCTTCCGGCTGGTCGTGTCCGACGCGGAACTGCCTCAGGCCGTCTCGGTGATGCAGGCGCGCAACGCCGGCATCGGCCTGATCGGGCCAGCACTCGGCGGCCTGATGTTCGGCATCGCCTACGGCCTGCCGTTCGTGGTCGATGCCGTTTCTTATGGCGCCAGCCTGCTCGGCGTGCTCGCGCTGCGCACGTCGCTGGCCGCCCCGGCCCCGGCGTCCGGCCAGCAGGGCACCGGGCTGCTGAAGGAGACCGTCAGGGGGGTCGTGTTCGTCTACCGGCACAAGTTCATCCGGTTCACCCTCGCCAACGCGGCCGTGCTTAATTTCGCTCTGGCCGGCGTCCTGCTCAGCATCATCGTGACGGTGGTGAAGGGCGGAGCGAGTCCGCTCACGACCGGGGCTGTCATCGGGTTCGTCGGGCTAGGGTCGCTGCTCGGCTCGCTGCTGGCGCCGGCTGCCAAGAGGCGGCTGTCCCTGCACCAGGCGGTGGTCCTGGTCACCTGGGTCTGCGCGGTCACGGTCGCCGGGATGGCGTTCACGCGGAACGTCGCCGCGCTCGCGGTGCTGGTGGCCGCGTCCGCGCTGCTCGTTCCCGCACTGAACGTGATCACCAGAAGCGCGCAGACGCTGATCACGCCGGACGGCATGCAGGGCAGGGTGGCGAGCGCGACGACCTTTGTCGCGCTGTCGATCAACCCGCTCGGCTCGGTGGCCGCGGGCTTCCTGCTGGCCCGCTGGCGGCCGGAGATAGCGTTCCTGACCTTCGCCGCCGTCATCGTCGTGCTGGCGGTAGCGAGCTCGGCTACCGACGCACTGAGATCCGTGCGGCCGCAGCAGCCAGTGCCCCAGGGCCAGGCGGTTGACGTCGAGGCCGCGCAGAGCACCTGACGTGGTGGCTACCCGGCGTGGCGGCTGGCGGGCGTGCGGGACACCGATCGTCCCGCTCGCCTGGCAAGCGCGGCGAACGTCACCGAGTCGGCCACTGCGGCGCCGGCCGGGTCGTTGTTGAAGTAGGCATACACGGGCGCGCCGTCATCGGGCCAGGCCTGCGTCACCCGGTCCAGCCAGGAACTGAGCGCGCGCTGCCCGTACCGCGGCCACGGCTGCGCCGCGCCTTGGTGAAACCGCAGGTAACCCCAGGCAGCGGTGCACCACAGCGGGGTAACCGGGCGGCCGAGCTGGTCCGCCCAGCAGAGCGCGGCGCCGTGCGCGGCAAGCACCTGCCTGGTCTCGTCGGTCCACCACGAGGCATGCCGCGGCTCCACCGCGATCGCGGGCGGCTCGGCGCCTGAGGTCGCGGCCCAGGCGGCGAAGGCGTCCAGGCAGGCGGCCAGCCGCGGCGGGTCGGCGGTCAGGGTGGGCGGAAGCTGCAGCAGTACCGGGCCGAGCTTGCCGCCGAGGCCAGCGGCGGCCGTCATCAGCCGTGCGACCGGCTCGGCCGGCTCGTTCAGCCGCTTGACATGAGTGAGGTAACGGCTCGCCTTGACCGCCATGACAAACCCTGCCGGGGTGCGTTGCTCCCAGTCCGCGAAGGTCTCCCGGGCAGGCAGCCGGTAGAACGTGCCGTCGTTCTCGACGGTGTCGTACTGGCTGGCGTAGTGCTCCAGCCAGCGGCGCTGCGGCACGTCCGGCGGGTACAAGACGTCCCGCCAGTGCCGGTACTGCCAGCCAGAGGTGCCGACGAGAACGGGCATACGGGGTACCTGCCCGCTCTGGCCCGATGCACGCGGCAAGCGAGGTGCGATCGCGTAACCCGGTGCGGCGGATCACGTCGGGCGGCGGCGCCACCAGCGGCGCAGCCCTTCGCGGTGCCCGGCTGCTCCCGGGCGGCAACGGCCGGAGAAGGTGCCGGCGCGGAGCCGGCCTGGCTGCCGTGCCATTTGCTGGGCAGGTCGTCAAATGCGCCCCGCTCAGTCGCCTCGCTGATCTGCTGGTCGATCCACGAAGTGAAGCTCCGGCTCTCTCCCAATTTACCTGAGCAGGGCATTCGGGCGGGGATCTGTAGCGCTCCGCGGGCATCGCTGCGAAAATGCCGGAATGGGATCTGCCGTGCACCCCGCGAGACCAGCGCTGACCGCACCGATTCCGGCTGGGAGCCGCACCAGCCAGCAGGTCGCGCAGCGACTGGCCGAGGACGGCTACGTGATCGTCTCGGGCATGCTGTCACCCGACGAGCTAGCAAGGGCACGGGCCGATCTCGACCGGGTGCTCGCGGCGACACGTACCGGGCGTAATCCATTCGAGGGCTTCGCCACCCAGCGGGTTTACGCCCTGTTCGCCAAGACCCGGACCTTCGACCAGCCCGCCGTGCACCCGCTGCTGCTCGAGGTACTCGAACAGGTTCTCGGCCACTACCAGCTCAGCGCCCCGGTCGGCATCCGGATCGGGCCGGGGGAGCAGGCCCAGATGCTGCACCGCGACGACGCGGTCTACCCGCTCCCGCAGCCGCATCCGCCGGTCGTGGTCAACACGATGTGGCCGCTGGACGAGTTCACGCAGGAGAACGGCGCCACCAGGTTCGTGCCAGGCAGCCATCTGTGGCAGCCGGGGCGGCAGCCGTCGCGGACCGATCCGGTGCTCGCGGCGACCATGTCTCCAGGCTCGGCCATGTTCTACCTGGGCAGCCTGTGGCATGGCGGCGGAGCCAACCGCACCAGCCAGCCCCGGCTCGGCGTGATCTTGGAGTACGTGGCCGCGTGGCTGCGGCCGCAGGAAAACCACTACCTCGCGGTACCGCGCGCGATCGCAAGGACCCTGCCCGACCGGCTGCAGGAACTGCTCGGGTACAACATCTATCCGCCGTTCCTCGGCTACGTCAACGGCAGCCACCCGCGCAGGGCTCTCGCCGCCGACGAGTGAAGTCGGCTGGCCGGGCACCGCTGGTGAATGCCGATGGTCCGGGGAAGGTAACTGGCGGGAGTCCGGTGCGGTCGGTCTGGCGAGGTGAGGGCATGGCGGGTCGGCTAGCTGCGGTGCGGGTGCCGCCGGCGGCAGGACCGGTGATCGAGCGAGTCAGCCCCGATGACCTCACGCAACTGGCCTGTGAGGTGGGGCCCGCGCCGTCGCAGGTGGGCGCGGTCCTCACGCTGGACGCCGGACCTGAGTTCGATCTCGGCGCGGCCATGTCGCTGATCGCCGACCGCGTCGTCGCCGTGCCGCGGCTGCGGCAGCGGATAACCCGGGTGCCGGTCGGCTGCGGCCGGATGATCTGGGTTGACGACCCGGACTTCGACGCCGGGTGCCACCTTCAGTCGGTCACCTGCCCGCCGCCCGGGGACGAGGCGGCCCTGCTGGAGCTCGCCGCCGATATCGCGGCCCGGCCGCTGCCCCGGTCCAGGCCGCTGTGGTCGGCGACGTTCGTCACCGGCCTTGCCGACCGCAAGGTGGCGGTGGTCGTCGTCTTCCACCATGTGCTCGCCGACGGCATCGGCGGGCTCGCCGTGCTCGCGAGCCTCGTGGACGGCATGCCTGGCCCGGCGCCCGCGCCGTTCCCGAGGCCGGCGCCGTCCGCGCGGCAGCTCGCCGGCGACGCGGCTGCCACCCGGCTGCGGGCAGTCGCCGGGCTTATCCCTGCCGTGGCCGAGCTGAGATCGGCGTTCGCCGAACTGAACCTGGCCGGCGCGGTCGCACCGAAGACCTCGTTGAACCGGCCAACGGGTGCCAGCCGCCGGATCATGGTCACTAGGGCTGATCTGCACCGGGTCATGGACTGCGCGCACGCGCACGGGGCGACCGTCAACGACGTCGTGCTGACCGCGGTGACCAGGGCGCTGAGTTCGTTGCTCACTCAGCGGGGCGAAGCACTCGACAACGTCGTGGCCTCCGTGCTGGTCGCTGGCCGCACCTCCACCACGTCGGGCCAGCTCGGCAACCACATCGGCGTCATGCCGGTCCGGCTCCCGGTGCGCGATGGCCGCTCGGGCCAGCTCCAGCGCATCGCCACCGCCACGAAGGCACACAAGGTGACCCAGCGGGGTGCCTCGGCGGCGCTGCTCGGGCCGGGTTTCCGCGCACTCGCGGCCCTGCGCATCGTGCGCTGGTTCGTGAACCACCAGCGGTTCGTCAACATTTTCGTGACGAACCTGCGCGGGCCGGAGAGCCGGCTCAGCTTCGCCGGCGCAACCGTCGCTGATGTCCTGCCGATCACCATGATCGCAGGGAATGTCACCCTGAGCTTCGGGGTCATGTCCTACGCAGGGTCGCTCACGATAGCCGTGGTTGCCGACCCTCGGTGCCATCGTGACCTGGACGCCCTCACTGCGGCACTGCAAAGTGAACTCGACAGCCTCGCCCTGGACGCGGAGTTATGGTCCGCGAAACGCGCAAACGGTCCCGGCGGGCCGGGGTCCGGGCGTACCCCCCGTTGCGCCCGGACAACTGCCGCGCCGCCCCTGCCCGTTCATGCCGATGCACCGGGGCGCGAACCGGCAGGTTCCCGGCCCACCCGCGTCGGTGGCTCGACCGCCCACCAGGCAACTGAGACCCCCCATGTCCCGGTCACCCGATAGCAGCAGGAGCCGCCTGGCGCGCCTGTCGTCTCTGACATGCGCTCGTCCGCAGGTTCCGTTTCCGCACTACTAACGCTAGGAGCGCTGAGCCTCGATCACCACCCGCGGATGGGCCGATCACTATCCCCAAAGTGGGGGAGGTCAGCTCGTCCGCGCCGGGAGAAGCCCGGAGCGGGTCGCGATGACGACCGCTTCGAGCTGGCTGTGCGCGCCGAGCTTCATCAGCACGTTCTTGATATGGCCGCGGGCTGTGTGCAGGCTCATCACCAGCCGGTCGGCTATCGCCCTGGCGTCGAGGCCGTCGCCCATCAGCGCGAGGACCTCCCGCTCCCGTGCCGTCAGCCTGGCCCAGTCGGGTCCGCCGCCTGGCGGCGCGGCAGCGGACGGGTTCGCCGGGCGGGTAGCCAGCGGGCTCGCGGCGGCTAGCTGGCTTGTGGGTGCTGGCTGGCTGGGGGCTGTCGGCTGGCCAGTGGGCGCTGGTGCGCTGGTCACCGGTGCCTCGACGGGGAGCAGGGCCGCGAATTCCCGGAACGTGGCGCCCTCGATCACCATCTGGCTGTCGCTCGGGTTCCTGATCGCGGCGAGGATATCGACCAGCGAACTGTCCTTGGCGAGGAAGCCGGCGGCTCCGGCCGCGGCCGCCGCCGCGAGCCGTGCCGGCGTGGCGCCCGCGGTGAGAACGAGGACGCGGACGTCGGGGTAGCGAGCCTTGATCCGCCGTGTCCCTTCGATTCCGTCGGCGCCAGGGAGTTCAACGTCCATCAGCACGACCTTGGGGACGTGCCCGGATAGCTGGGTAAGCGCATCCTCGACCGAGCCGGCCGTCCCGGCACAGTCCAGGTCCTGTTGCGCGCTGATCGCGACTTGCAGCGCGGAGGCCAGCGTTAGCTGATCCTCCACCACCAGAACGTCGGTCATCTGGATCTCCTGGCCGTCGGCGCCGGCTTTCTTACCATGACGTACCCGCAACGGCGCTCAGGCGACCCGCGCGATGGGCAGGCGCAGGCAGAAGGCGGAGCGGGGGCCCGGCTCGTACCACGCCGCACCGCCGTTGGCGGTCGCGAAGGTCGCGACGATCCACAGTCCCAGCCCGGTACCCTCCTGCCGGTGCGCGCTCCCGGGCGCGGCAACCCTGGCGAACCGGTCGAACAGCCGAGGAACAAAGGATTCGGGTACGCCGGGGCCGCAGTCGGACACCCTGATTTCGACTACTTTATCCCGTTCGGTGGCCCTGATCTCCACCGGCGGTCGGCCGTGCGTCAGCGCGTTGTCCAGGTAATTGCCGAGCATGGCACCGAACTCGGCTCGGTCGGTTCGTACGACCAGGCCAGGACTGCACGAAACGCGCACGTCGCCCGGCTTCGCCGCCACATAGGCGACCTGCTCCACAATCGCCTCCAGCACGGGAACCGGCTCCGGGGACGGCGGAACGCCGCCCGTGTCGATCCGAGCCGCTGTCATCAACCGCCGGGTGAGCAGCTGGAGCCGGCTGGCGAGGTCGATGATCCGCTGGATGATCTGCACCTGCTCGTCAGCCGGAGCCGCAGTTGGCCGGCCCAGCTGCTCGGCAAGCGTCTGGGCGAGGATGCTGATCGCCGCGAGCGGACCGTGGAACTCGTGCGCCGCGACCGCGAGCACCACGCTGCGCTGCTCCAGGGCCGCCTCCAGGTCATGCTCTGCCTGCTTGCGGCCGGTGACGTCGCGCAGCGACACGATGTGCAGGCGGCTGCCTTCCAGCGTCGCCGTCGTGGTCCGCATCTCGACCACTCGCTCGCCGCCGCCAGGCTGCATCAGCTCGATCTCGGTGGTGCGGCGGCCGACGACCGGAAGGCCGAACGGGGTGCCGACCAGCTCGGCTTGCGACCGGGAGAGCAAGTCCTGCGCGGCGCGGTTGCACAGCCGGATGATGCCGCCGTCGTCGACCGCGACGATGCCGTCAGCCGACGTGGTGACGATCAGCTCGCTCAGGTCAGCGAGGCTGCCGGCTTCCCGCCCGGAGCTATCCTCAGCCATCGGGGCCGAGGTCCTCCGATCCTGGCTGATTGCCCCGGCCGTCGGGGATGGGCCAGGTATAACCGTCGGCGAGTATGTGCACGAAGTCGGTGACCGGCTCGCCGATGTGCATGCCGTGCTCGTCGATCGTGACCTGGCGGACCCGGCTGTCGTGGGCGGCGCCGCGACTCTGGGTGACGGCGATGGCGCGCTGAATATCGCCGTCCCGCTCGGCATAGCGGATCGTGATCACGAGATCGGTGAGGCCGGCGATCTGCTGGCCTAGCCAGCCAGCCGCCGTCGACGTCAGCAACGTGGTGATCCCGCGCTGGCGGACGACGGCTCCCAGCGCGATCATGAAGTCGAGCAGCACCCGGGGCGCGGCGGCTCGTTCGAGCGCGGACAGCGTGTCGATGACCAGCCGGCCGGGAGCGAAGTCCTCGATAGCGTGCCTGATCGTCAGGAACTGGTCCTCTGGCGATTTGACGTGCGGATAGTCGCAGACGAACCGGAGCTTGCCGGACTCCTCGGCCTCGTCCAGGTCAAGGCCCCAGCCAGCGGCGTTCCGCCGCACCTGCTCCCGGTTCTCGTCGAAAGTGAAAGCGAGGCCGCGCTCTCCGGCTGCGATGCCGGCCTGAAGGAACCGCAGGCTGGCGAGCGTCTTCCCCGCACCGTTCGGGCCGGTCAGCAGGACTACGGCGTCTTTGAAGAAGCCGCCGCCGCACATCTGGTCAAGCTCGGGGTTACCGCTGGATACCCGGAGCGGTGACGCCGGCATCGCCGGCGCGCTCAGGAAGGCCAGCGGGATCACGGTCAGTCCGTGTTGCGGATCGATGGTGAACAGCCACTCGCCGGTGCGGTGCGGAGCGCCGCGGAACTTGACGATCTCGATCGTCCGACGCCGGCGTTCCCGGCTGAGCACGTTGCGCAAGATGATCACGTTGTCGAGTACGAACTCCTCGACCGCATGCTTGGAAACGCCGTCGTAGTCCTCGGTCCGCTCGCCGGTGACGACCGCTGTGACGCCGAGGTTCGCCAGCGAGAGCGCGATCCTGTGCAGTTCGTGGCGGATGGTCGCGGTCTCGGTATAGCGGGTGAAGATCGAGTCGAGCGCGTCGAGGCTCACCCGGTGGGCGCCGACCTGGCTGACCGCCAGCTCGATCCTGGCCACCAGGGCACCGAAGTCGTACGAGCCGGCCACCGGCGCTTCGTCCATGAGGTCAGCGGCCGCGTCCACGAACGCCCACTTGCCCTCGCTCTCCCACTGCTCGATCGGGAAGCCGAGCGAGCTGAAGTTGCGGCGGATGTCGGCGGGGCGCTCTTCGAAGGTGACGAAGACTCCAGGCTGGCCGAACCTCCCGATGCCGTGGGCGAGGAATTCCACGGCGAACAGCGTCTTGCCGGTCCCGGTCGTGCCGGTGACGAGAGCAGGCCGGCCGAGCGGAAGGCCGCCGAGTGCGACCTCGTCGAATCCGTTGATCCCGGTCGGCAGCCGCTCAAGTGCGCCTGGCTGTGTCATGTGAGTGCTCATGTCAGTGCTCCCCGGGTCCGCTTGCCTCATCCGGCAGTCCGAGCGCGTAGGCGGCGAGTGACGCGTCGGACAGGTCGCCGATTACCCGCCGCTGCGGCGGCGGGGCGAGCCTGACCACGGTCGGGGTGGCCAGGATGCGCTGGTCCTCGGCAATGTCGGCGTCCTGCACCGCGTCGACGACTTCGAGTTCGTAGCCGTCGGGCAGCCGGGAGCTGCACAGTGCGCGCAGGTTGGCCTCGGCCGCCTGTGACCGGCGCGTCTGGCCGGCGATGTAGAGCCGGAATGAATACGTGCTCACTTACGGCCTGCCCCCGTTACCGCGTGCCCCGTTACCGCGTGCGTGCGGCTAGACATACCCAGCGACGCGGCGCGGTCATGCCGGCAGGTCATAGCGGGTGCCCATCGCGGCGCGGACTTCGGTCAGGGTCCGCTCGGCGTGCCTCGTCCTGATCGGCCGCAGGAACTCGTTCACCGACTCGGTGACAACCGCCTTGAGCCTGGCGGCTCCGCCAGAGCCCACCTGCGCCACTACTTCGTGCGGCTCGCGGTCCTGGCACAGCGCGGCCAGCAGGACGAGGCTGGAGACCTCGGGCCTGGTCACCGGGTCGAAGCTGACGTAGCGCAAGGCGTCGGTCTTGGCCCGCCGGATGAGCCGCGCCGTGTGGTCGGCGGTGGCCGACAGCGGGATGGAGTTGCCGCGGCTCTTGGACATCTTCTGGCCGTCGGTACCGAGCAGGTGGGGCGCGGCTGACAGCAGGGCGTCCGGTACCGGGAACAACGCGGAACCGCGGGCGTAACGGTCGTTGAAGCGGCGGGCGATGCCGCGCGTGATCTCCAGGTGCGGTAGCTGGTCCTTGCCGATCGGCACCAGATTGGCCTTGCAGAACAAGATGTCGGCTGCCTGGTGCACCGGATAGGTGAGCATCAGGCCGCTGACTGCCTGCTGGCTGGACAGGCCGATCTCTTCCTTGACCGTCGGGTTGCGCTGCGGTTCGGCGACTGAGACCAGGGACAGGAAGGGCAGCATGAGCTGGTTCAGCGCCGGGACGGCGCTGTGCGCGAAGATCGTCGCGGTAGCCGGGTCGACTCCGGCCGCCAGGTAGTCGGCGACCAGCCCTTCGGCGTGGGCGGCCAGCCGGTCGGCCACGTCCCGGTCGGTCAGCACCTGGTAGTCGGCCACCAGTACGAAGAGTCGTACGCCCGCCCGTTGCAGCCGGACCCGGCTGGCGAGCGTGCCGAAGTAGTGGCCCAGGTGCAGCGGGCCGGTAGGCCGGTCCCCGGTCAGGATCGTGAACCTGGCCGGATCGGCGGCGACCTGTCGTTCGAGTTCGGCGCTGCGGTACTGCGCGGCGCGCAGCGACGCCGGTCCGTCTTGGTCAGCCTGGGCGCCGGGTGGGATCTGGAAGGTAGCGGTGTTGTCCACGGAGAGCTCCTTGTCGGTTGTCAGGAGGCTCGTCCGGCGGTGCGGTCCCGTCGCGAATGAAAAAAGGGCCGTCCAGCCGGACGGCCCTCGTCGTGCGTGCGCACGGCCGTCCTACGACGGCCACCAGGTCACGCACGAGAAGCGCTGCATGCGGCTCATGGTACGGCAACGCGGCCCGTTCGGCGAGGCTGGCGCGAGCGCTGGCTCCGAAGGTGCTGACGGGAGCGCCAGGCGGCGGCCGCCGCGGCGTGGTCGAGGATCGGCGCCGGATAGCCGCGGGCCCGGCGGGTCTCCGGCGCCGGGTCGTGCACCTGGTCCTGGGCAAGCCCGGCCAGTTCGGGCAGGTAGCGCCCGACGTACTCGCCGCGCGGGTCGAACCGCTTGCCCTGCACAGTCGGGTTGAAGATCCGGTGCGGCCGCGGGTCGGTGCCGGTGCCCGCTACCCACTGCCAGTTCAGCTGGTTGCACGCCGTGTCCGCGTCGGCCAGCAGTGCGGTGAAGTGCGCCGCGCCCGCCCGCCAGTCGACGGACAGGTCCTTGGTGAGGAACGAAGCGACGATCATCCTCGCCCTGTTATGCATGAATCCCTCGCGGTCAAGCTGACGCATCGCGGCGTCCACGACCGGGTAGCCGGTCTGCCCGGACTGCCAGGCACCGAGTCCGTCCGGGTCGTCGTGCCACTGATCACCGCGGTCGCGGTAATCCTCGTGCGCTGCCCGCGGCCTGGCGGCCAGAAGCTGGCAGAAGAAGTCCCGCCAGGCGAGCTGGCGGACGAACGGCCCGGCTCCGGCCAGTGAGCCGAACTCGCTCGCCACGGCGAGCGGGGACAGGCAGCCGAAATGCAGGTAGGGGGAGAGCCGGGAGGTCGCGTCGGCGGCCAGGTCGTCGCGCGCGTGCTCGTAGCCCGCGAGCCGGCCGGCCGTCCACTGCCGCAGCCGGGCCAGGCCGGCGCGCTCGCCGCCCGGTGGTGCGTCCGCCGCCGGGCGGCCGGTGCGCAAGCCGGCCAGGTCGGGAAGCGTGCCAGAGCCGATGCTGCCGGGGACAGCCAGCCGGGCCGGCGCCGCGGCCAGCGGGCGCCGCGGCGCCGCGAGCCACTTGCGGTAGTAGGGCGTGAACACCTGGTAGCTGGCCTGGCCAGGCGGCGCGAGCGCGCCGGGCTCGGACACCATCACGCCCGGGTGCACGACAACTTCCCGGCGCGCGCTGGCGGCCAGGCCGGTCAGCCGGGCCAGGCGGCGCTGGGCATAGCCGGAGACATCGCCGGCCAGGTGAATCTGGCCGGCGTCGGCCTGCGCGGCCAGCTGGAGCACGGTGCGCGCCCACTGGCCCCGCCTGGTGACCAGCCGGCCGCCTAGCTCGCGCAGGCTGGCATCGAGGTCGCGCAGCGAGCTGAGCAGGAACGCCAGCCGGGTGGCGTTCACCGCGTGGCGGCGCAGGATGACGTCGTCGAATACGAAGAGCGGAACGACCTGGTCGGCCTGGGCGGCTGCCGCCAGGGCCGGGTTGTCGCGGACCCGCAGGTCCCTGGTGAAAACCACAACCGAGGTGCTCAACCGGGCAGTCCCCGTCCGGCCGCCCGTCCGGCCGCCTGGTCCTGCCGTGCGGCTGCCCCGGGGTCGATACCCGCCTGCGTAGCAACCCAGTCCCACAGCTGGTCCGCAGCGTCCGGCGGGCCTGGCTGGGCGCCGAGGAAACGGTAGACCGGCCGGGGTCGCCGGTCATGCCAGAACTGCCCGGAGCCGAGCTGGTCTGGATCGGTACTGGCGAGCCAGACCAGCGTGTCGGCACCCTGGTCCGGGGTCCGCAGCAGCGGGCCCATCAGCCGGGAGAAACGCGGCAGCGCCTGGCTGATCCCCGGTGTCCGCACCCAGCCCGGATGCATCGCGTGGAAGGCGATGCCGGATCCGGCGGTACGGAGCGCCCACTGCGAGCTGAGCGCGACCTGGGCGCGTTTGACCCGGGCGTAGGCGGTGACCCCGCTGTAATCGGCCTCGGCTGGTTCCAGGCCGGTCAGGTCGAGGCGCTGGGTGTACATGCCACCGGACGAGACAGTGATCACTCGGGATGGGGCCGACCGGCGTAGCTCGCCGAGCAGCAGGTGGGTGAGCAAGAACGGTGCGACGAGCTGACCAGCGGCGGTGAGCTCGAGGCCGGCGGGCGAATGCTGCTGCCGAGGATGGATGGCACCGGCGTTGTGTACCAGCACGTCGAGCCGGCTGTGCGTTGCGCCGAACCAGGCGGCGAAGTCCCGAACCGAGTCCAGGTCGTCCAGGTCGGCCAGCCCGTACCCGGCGCTGTCCGGATCGTGATCCGCGCTGGCTGCTGCCGCAGCGATCCGGCTGCGGGCGCGTTCGGCCCGGTCGCGGCTGCGGGCGAGGAAGCTGACGGTGGCGCCGAGGCCGGCCAGCCGGCTCGCCGCGGCCAGGCCTATCCCCGACGTGGCGCCGGTGATCAGCACAGTGCGGCCGGCCAGGGACGGGAACGCCTTGGGTCCGAACTCCGGCAGCAGCCGTGACCGGGCGGCGTAGCCGAGCCGCGAGAAACCGCCGGCCACGCTGACCTCCAGCACGGCGTCGATCAGATCGACCACCGCCGAGCGCGTCCTCGCTAGCCCGGTCACGACGAACCGGTGGCTGGCTGTGAGTGCTGTGGCTGGCCGCCCTGCTGTGGCGGGCCGCCCTGCCCGCGCTGGCTGCCCTGCTGTGGCTGGCTGCCCTGCCCGCGCTGGCTGCCGGCGGCTTGCACGGGCGGGGCCGACACTCTGAGCGTGTCGGCCAGGCCTGCGGCGGCCCGGTCGCCGACGGTACGAAACCCGCGGTTCAGCACCGGATCGACCAGCCGCAACGGTCCGCGCAGCGAGACGTCGGCCCGGTAGCTGACGACCGAGGCTGGCCCGCCGGACGGCCCTGGCCGCACGGCGATCCGGTCCCGGGCGTGCAGCATCGAACTCTGCGCTTCGAGCACGACTTCCTTGTCCTGCCGGTCGCCGTCCTGCCGGTCGCCGTCCTGCCGGTCGCTGTCCTGGTGGTCACCGTCGACGAAGCGCGTCACCTGGTAGACCAGCGCGACCTCGCGGCCGAGGAAGGGCACGACCAGCTTGAACCGGGTGCCGAGGTGGACCGGTCCAGGATCAAGCTGATCGCCGGCGAGCACGCCGGGATCCCACTCCTGCGCGTTGCTGAAGACCGCCAGGTAGCCGAAGGTCTCTTCGGCGGTCCAGCCGGACTCGATGGTCGCCTCGTAGGTCGCCATGGCTTCCTCCCCGTTTCTTCTCCGGCTCGTTTACCCGTAACCGGGCATGTCTCCCCTAGCGGGCCCGTCCTGCTGGCAGAACTCTGGGTGTTGTCGGCCGAGCCTAGCTTAGTGTAATTTAGTTTTGATTAAATCGCGAACTACCGGGGGACGCGTTATGAAGGGACTGGGGGGCCGGCCGCGCGCCGCGGTCGTGGGGGCTGGCATCGCCGGCCTTACCGCCGCGTACCTGATGCAACGTCGCTACGAGGTCACGTTGTACGAGGCCGATGACCGGCTGGGCGGGCATGCGGACACCCACGAGGTACCGGCCGGGGACGGGCGGTTGCTGGCGCTGGACACCGGCTTCCTGGTGCACAACGGACAGACCTACCCGTACCTGGTGCGGCTCTTCGACGAACTGGGCGTGCAGGTGCAGCGGACCGAGATGAGCCTGTCGGTCCGCTGCCTGGGCTGCGGCCTGGAGTACGCCGGTTCCCGCGGGCCGCGCGGGCTGTTCCCCCGGCCGGGCCAGCTTGCCAAGCCGCAGTACCTGCGGATGCTCGCCAGCATCCCGTCGTTCTACCGGGCGGCGAGAAAGCTGCTCGACCACCCGGCGGGTCGGGCGGGTTTGGCGGCGACGGACTCCCTGACGCTGGGTGACTTCCTGCGGGACGGGGGATATGACCGCTACTTCGTCGGGCACTTCGTCGCGCCGCTCGTCGCTGCGGTGTGGTCCTGCTCGCCGGGCGAGGCACTCGGCTATCCGGCCAGGTACTTGTTCGAATTCCTCGACAACCACGGCATCCTGTCGCTGGGCCGGTCGCCCTCGTGGCGGACAGTCGTCGGCGGCTCGGCGCGGTACGTCGACCTGATCGCCAAGCAGCTCACCGCGGTCCGCACGGGCGCGCCGGTTCGCGAGATCCGCGAGGTGCAGGACGGGGTGCGGATCACCGGACAAGACGGCCAGATCATGCGGTACCAGGTCGCGGTAGTGGCGACTCATCCTGACCAGGCGCTGGCGATGCTGGCCGCGCCGACTGCCGCGGAACGGGAGGTACTCGGCTCGTTCCGGTACTCATCGAGCGAGGTAGCGCTGCACACCGACGGGTCCGTGCTGCCGCGCAGCAGCGCGGCGCGGTCGTCGTGGAACTACCTGCTTTCCGACTGCGCGGGCGCGGCGGGCCAGGTGCACGTGAGCTATTACCTCAACCGGTTGCAGCGGCTGAGCGAGCCAGCCGACTACGTCGTGACGCTGAACGCGCTCGACAAGGTCAGCCAGGGCGCGGTAGTCGACCGGATGACATATGCCCATCCGCTCTACACCCCGGAGTCGGTGGCCGCGCAGCGAAGGCTGCCTGAGCTGAACTCGTCCGTACTGGCCTTCGCCGGTGCTTATCACGGCTGGGGTTTCCACGAGGACGGCTGCCGCTCCGGGGTGCGGGCAGCGGAATCCCTGGGGGTGTCCTGGTGACGGCGCTATATCCGTGCGTGATCACGCATGTCAGGACTCGGCCGGTACGCCGCGAGTTCACCTACCGCAGCTTCTTGTGGCTGGTGGACCTTGACCACCTGCCGGCCGTACCGCGGCCGCTGCGGCCGCTGGCCAGCTTTACGGTGAAAGACCACCTCGGTACCCCGGGCGCACCGTCGATCAGGTCGAACGTCGATGCCTACCTCATGCACAACGGCGTCGACCTCGCCGGCGGCGGCCGGGTGCTGATGCTGGCAAGCGCGCGGGTGCTCGGTCACGCGTTCAACCCGCTCAGCGTCTTCTGGTGCTACTACGCGGACGGATCTCTCGCCGCCGTGCTGGCCGAGGTGCACAACACCTACTCCCAGCGGCACGTCTACCTGCTGCGGACCGATGCGCGCGGCCTGGCCGAGGCGGACAAGGACTTCTACGTGTCGCCCTTCGTCCCGGTGGCGGGCCGGTATCAGCTGCGGTTGCCTGAGCCTGGTGAGCAGTTGCGGCTCGGGGTGAGCTTGCGCATCGACGGGGAGCCTCTGCTAGTAGCCGGTGTTCGCGGTCAGCGGCGAGCGTTCACCCTTACCCGGCTGCTCGGCTATTCGATCCGGTTTCCCTGGGCGTCGGCGCGGGTTTCGGTGCTAATCCGCTGGCAGGCGATCCGGTTGCTAGCCCGCCGCCTGCCATTGATCCCGCGGCCTGACCACCGGTCACAGGAGGGGGTGCAGTGAATACCGCAGCCAAGCTCTCGGCGTCATCACCCGCAGCCGCGAAGGCTCCTGCGGCCGGACTGGCCGAATCGGGCCGGGTCACTTCCGGGCAGGCCGTGGACGGTTCCTGGCCGACCTTGCCACAAGTCAGGATCGGCGGCCCTCGATCGGCCGTGGCGCGCGCCCTGATCAGCCGGATCGCCGGCCGGCTGCCGATCAGGTTGCAACTGCCGGACGGCCGGATGTCCGGATCAGGCGGTCCCGGCGCTCCGGTGCTGCGGCTGCGCGACGCGGACGCGTTCTTCGCCAGAGTGGGTTCCGGCACGGCGGGCTTCGCCGAGAGCTACATGGCCGGAGACTGGGACAGCGACGACCTGCCCGGGCTGTTCCGCGTGCTCGCTGCCGCGCTGCCCGACCTGGTACCGGCACCGCTGCGGGCGCTGCGCCGCCTGTACATTCCCCGGCGACCTGCGGCCGAGGACGACAGCATCGACGGGGCACGACGCAATATCGAGCGTCACTATGACCTGTCGAACGAGTTCTTCCGGCTCTTCCTCGACCCGACGATGACGTACTCCAGCGCACTGTTCGATCCAGCGGACGAAGCGACTGGCGACCTGGCGGGGCCGAGCGGGCCGGCGGGGCCGAGCGGACTGGCTGCCCTGGAGCGGGCGCAGATTCGCAAGATCGACCGACTGCTCGACCTCACCGGAGTCGGGCCGGGCACCCGTTTGCTTGAAATCGGCACCGGATGGGGGGAGCTGGCACTGCGCGCGGCGCGGCGCGGCGCGGCGCTGACCTCGCTCACCCTCTCTGCGGCTCAGCGGGACACGGCGGCCCGGCGCGCCGCGGCGGCTGGTCTTTCCGACCGGATCGAGGTGCAGCTTCGTGACTACCGGGAGGCGGCCGGCAGCTACGACGCGATCGTCAGCGTGGAGATGATCGAGGCGGTCGGCGCAGCGTACTGGCCTGAATACTTCGCCGTGATGGACCGCCTGCTGGCGCCGGGCGGCATAGCGGGCATCCAGGCGATCACGATGCCGCACGACCAGATGCGCGCCGCTGTCGACAGGCAGACCTGGATCCACAAGTACATCTTCCCCGGCGGCCAGATTCCCTCGCTGCGGGCGATAGAGCAGGCCCTGGCAGACCACACCAGCCTGCGGGTCACCTCTGACCTGGCTATGGGACGGCACTACGCGAGGACACTCGCCCACTGGCGGGCTCGGTTCGCGTCGGCGGAAGCTGACGTCGCCGAGCTCGGCTTCAGTCCCGAATTCCGGCGGATGTGGGATCTCTACCTCGCCTACTCGCAAGCAGGTTTTCTGGCCGGTTATCTCGATGTGCACCAGCTTATGCTGCAAGCGGCCGCTCGAATGCCGGACAAGCAGTCGTAAATGCAACCGATTGTCGAAGAGACTCTAGCGGCACGGACTGGTCCGCCGGTAATGTCTGATTGGCTGCTGTTGTGGCAGCACAGGGAAGGTCGCGCGGCCGTTTCCTGTGCTGGTCAGCGTCGAAACGCCTGCCCCAGACCTAGCTGGCAGGCGGGGTTCGTCGCGCAGCAACCGCGCAACTGCCAGGGCGCGCGACTGCCCAGGCCGGACAGTTGCCAGCGGCCCGGCTGTCGCCAGCGGCCCGGTCGTTGCCAGCGGCCCGGTCGTTGCCTGCGGCCCGGCGGCGGCCAGCAGTCGGACGGTTACCAGAGGAAAGGCGGCTCATGGGGGTCCTAATCCCTGATCCGGAGTCCGTTACTATAAGTAATCTTCGTATCACTAAACGATGGGACTGGTATGGTCATCCGGCATGACGCCATTGGGGATCCGGCAGCGGCTGCCAACAGCGACCACATGATCACGTTCGAGGCTATAAAGGCTAGGCGGAACGTCAGGGAGTACGATAACCGGCCGATGACCAATGTCCAGCTTGACCAGATACTTGAGGCTGGCCGCAGGTCGCCGTCTTCGCAGAACTCCCAGCCGTGGGATTTCGTGGTGGTGACCGATGAGGATCAGTTGCGTCGGCTCTCCGCCGTCTGGTTCGGCGGAGCGCACATCGCGGGTTCAGCGGCGACAGTCGCGCTGGTAGTCGCTGCCGAGGATGCGGCACGCAGCCGGGTGCAGTTTGACCTGGGCCAGGCAACGATGTCCATGATGCTCGCCGCCGCCGCGTTCGGCGTGGGCAGCTGTCATTCGGCGGTCGGAGACCACGAACTGGCGCGCGAGTTGCTTGCCTATCCAGCCGACAAGACCTGTGCCTTGCTCATTTCGTTCGGCTATCCGGTTGCACGGCCGCTCGCGCCGATCCACGAGCCGGACCGGCGCCCCTTCGACGACGTGGTGCACTGCGGCCGCTGGTGACCGTGCTGGCCTGCGCCTCCCCGGCCGGGCGCCACGCTGCGGTGCCGGGTCTTACACCGCGCTCTGGGAGAAGATCTGCCGGCATTCGCGCGCCGCGTAGTAGATGAGCACGTAGCCGGCCGCAGGGTCGGCCTGCCACCAGCCGGCCAGTGCGTTGAGCAGCAGGCCAGCCAGGACGGCTGTGGCGAGGATGCCGTCGACGAGCGTCACCCTGCCCTCGGTGGTCAGGACCTGGTTGCCGAGTTCCCTGCCGGTTCGGGCCTTACCGTAGGCCAGCGCGAACATCGCCGCTGCCGTGATAGCCGTCCACCCGATGCCGAGCGGTGAGCGGTGCGGGCGGAACCCGGTCACCAGCACCCAGGTGGACTGGACAGCCAGGTAGACCGCCAGTGCGGCGAAGGCGGCACCGATCAGCCGGAGAGCCCGTCGTTGCCGGTCCTCGCCGGTGCCGGAAAGCTCCCAGATCACGACAGCCGACGCACCGATCTCGATCAGCGAATCCAGGCCGAATCCGGCCAGCGCCACGGACCGGGCGGTGATCGCGGCATACCCGAGCACGACAATCCCCGCCACGTTCCACCCCAGCGTCGCGTACTCAAGCGCGTAACCGCGCCCGATCAGCGCCGACTGGCGCGCGTCACTGTGCGGAATCACAAGCTCAGTCTGGCATGTCCGGCATCTGCCGCGGTTGTCTCGGCTACGGACCATTGAGCGCCGAGTGAGCCTGCGCGCTGAACTCGGATCAGCCGACGCCCAGCTGAGCCGCCCAGCGCCTGACGCACTCGGCGAAGAACGCGTCGCGGTCGCCGGGATTCTCGCCGACGACGTTCTGGAACTGCCCGAACAACTCCAGCGACACGACTCCGAGCAGCCCCGCCCAGACCATCAGGCCGGTCTGCATCGCCGCGTCAGGCACCTGCGCCGGCATGGCGGCGCGCAGGGGAGCGAGCGCAGCCGCAGCGGCAGCTGAGATGCCAGCGCGGCCGCCGGTCGGCGGCACCGCTAGCCTCCGGTCTGCCGCGTCTACCAGGACCTGGACGAGCAGGGTCGACACCCGGCTCGCCGGTGCGATCGTGTCAGCCGGGGCCACGTAACCGGGTACCGGCGAGCCGTAGATCAGCGCGTACTCGTTCGGGTTGGCCAGCGCCCAGTCTCGGACCACTGTGCAGGTGGCCGCCCAGCGGCCGGCGAGGTCGTCGCGCGGCACCGCGGCTTCGCTGTCTTCCGCCGCCGTTCCGAGCGAGTCGTAGGCCTCGATGATCAGCCGGGTCAGCAGGTCGTCCCGGCTGGCCACATAACGGTAGACGGCCGACGATGCCATCCCCAGGTCACGGGATATGGCGCGCAGGCTCAGCGCGGCCGCGCCTTCGGTGGTCAGATGTCGTCGGCCGGCCGCCAGGATCTCCTTGGTGATCTCGGCTCGCGCACGTTCGCGTGCGGTGCGCGGCACCGACGCGGCGGCGGCTCCTGGCTTGGCGCTGCCCGTGCGCCCGCCCGATCGCCCGGCAGTCTCGTTGTTCGGCATGACGGAATCCTGACATACAACAAGAGCAGCGGCAACAAATCGGATCACCGCTCTGGACTTTCCGGCGGATTCTGTGTCATGCTGACTCCGAAGAGAGCAGCGCTCGCTAATATGAGCGGTAGACGGTCCCGCCCGTGCACCTCGCACCCAGCGTGATGCGGTCGCCGACATTGCCTGTGCGGCCGGGCTTGATCCGGTGCCGGTTAGAGTGCTGCCGTCGGCTGTGCTGACCGTCACTGGCATGTTCGCACCGCTGCCGCGGGAACTGCGGGAGACGAGATACCAGTTCACCGAGGACTTCGTGATGGATTCCTCGGCGGCGCAGGGCACCTTCGGGATCAGGCCAACCCCGTGGGATCGCGTTCTGGAAAGATCGTCCGCTCCTACGGATGGGCAGGCACAAGCTGAGGCGACGGGGAAGATGAACGGTAAGCAGAACGGCCCGGAGCCGGCCCGTCGGGGTGGCATGGGCACCGCTGAGCTGAAGGATCTTGTCCGCCCGGGGATGACCGTGGCGGTCGGCGACGGGTTCGGCGCGCCCCGGAGCGCGTCCCGCGAACTGAGCGAGGCGGCGGCGCGGGCCGGCGGGGTGCGGCTGATCCTCGGCTGGGTGCCGCTGCCCGATCCAGGGCTGGATTTCGGTGCCTTCGCTGACGTGCGGACCTACATGCCGGGCTGGGGGTTGCGGGCCGGGACGGACGCGGGCCTGGTGAGCTTCCCGCCAGTGCGGCTGTCGGCGGTGCCGGCGTTGCTGCACGGGCACTGGCGTCCGGACCTGCTGGTCGCGACCGTGGTGCAGGTCAGCGGCGGGTTCGCGTTCGGCACCGAGGTGTCGTGGCAGCGGGCGGCGATCGCCGCGGGCGCCACCGTCGCCGCGGTCATCTCGCACCGCGCCCCGCACGCCGACGCCGGTAACCCGCTGCCGGCCCGGCGAGTGGTCGTAGTCGGGGAGAGCCATGAACCGCCGGGAGCGATGCCTGAGGTCTCCCCAGGACCGGCGCACCGCGCGATCGCCACGCTCGCCGCGCCGCTGATCACCGAGTCGGCCCGGCTTCAGGTGGGGCCGAGCCCGGTGGCGACAGCGCTGCTCGACGAGTTGCGGTTGCCGGTGCGGATCGACTCGGGGCTGCTGCCCGACGCCGTGGTGGACCTGGACGAGCGCGGGCTGCTGCTCGGCGAGCCGGTGACGGCGTACCTGGCGGGCGGGCCTCGGCTGTACGGCTGGGCAGACGGCCGGCCGCTGCTCCATCCGATCGAGTACACCCACGACCTGGGCAGGCTTTCGGCCGACCCGCTGTTCGCGGTGAACACGGCCGTCGAGATCGACCTGGACGGCCAGGTCAACGTGGAAGGCACAGCGACCTCCGTGCTCGGCGGCATCGGCGGTCACCCGGACTATGCGGCCGCCGGCGCCCGCTCCGTCGGCGGGCTGAGCATCATCGCGGTGGTCAGTGAGCACAACGGCCGCCCCACCCTGGTGTCCCGGTTGTCCCGGCCGGTGTCTACCCCCGGTCACGACGTCGACGTGGTCGTGACGGACCGGGGCGTGGCGGACCTGCGGGGCCTGTCCAGGCCGGAGCGGCGGCAGGCGCTGTCGAGGTTGTGGGACGGTCAGATCGCGCCTGGCGAGAAGTGACGTGGAGAGCCGCTGCCCGCGCCTGCCGGATCAAACCGTGCAGCCGGGTCGGCAGGCCCGGGCCTGCCGCGTGGGCCCGGCCGTCAGGGGACGCCGCCGTCGACCTTGATGATCGCGCCGGTCGTGAAACTGGCGGCGTCGCTGGCGAGGAACAGCGCGGCGCCGACTATCTCCGCGGGCTCTCCGCCGCGCCGCAGCGCGTGGCGCAGGAAGTCCTTTTTCGCGGCTTCGAGGTCCCACGCCTTGCTGATATCGGTGAAGAACGGGCCGGCCATCAGGCAGTTCACTCGCACGGTCCGAATGCCTGGGCGAAGCCTTCGGTCAGCGCGTTCAGGCCGGCCTTCGCGGCGGCGTAGGGCAGGATGCCCGGCGTGGGCCGGATGGACCCGGTGCTGCTCACGTTGATGATGGAGCCGCCGCCGTCGCGCATCATCCTGCTGCCCACCAGCGCGCAGAGCCGGAACGGACCCTTCAGGTTGAGGCTGACGACGGCGTCCCACATCTTCTCTGTCACGTCCGCCGGCTCGTCGTACAGCAGCGACATCCCGGCGTTGTTCACCAGGATGTCCACGCGGCCGAATCGTTGGTACGCCGCGTCCACGAGCCCGTCAAGCTCGTCCCAGTGCCCGACATGGCAGGCGTAGGGGACAGCGGCACGGCCGGTCTGTTCGGTCACTTGCCTGGCCACGTCCTCACACGCAGCTAGGCGGCGGCTGGCGATGACCACGTCCGCGCCGGCCGCCGCGAACGCGAGCACCATCTCGCGGCCGAGCCCCCGGCTTCCGCCGGTGACCAGCGCGACCTTCCCTGCCAGGCTGAACCGGTCGGACGGCGGCGTGATGTCCGGAGTCATGCCAGCGACGCCTGGCGTGACAGCTCCGCGGCCTTGCGGATGAGTTCGCCAATCACGGCCTCGAACAGCTCGGCGGCCGGGTCCGGTGGCCCGGACGTTCGGCTCCTGCTCCGGGCGACGGTCTTCTCCAGCACGATCCCCAGCTTGAAGCGGGCCAGGATGACGTAGTAGTCGATGTCCTGCACCGGCCGTCCGCTGACCGTCGAGTAGTAGTGCAGCAGGTCGTCGCGGGGCGGCAGGCCGGCGTAGTCTACGAAGCGCGCGGCAACCATGTCGTCGCCTTCCGGTGGCCAGGCGATCAGCGCCCAGCCCAGGTCGAGCAACGGGTCGCCGATCGTGGCCATCTCCCAGTCGACGATCGCGGCGAGCCTGGCCGGCGCTCCGTGGGCGAACATCACGTTCGCGAACTGGTAGTCGCCATGCATAATGCCTGGCGCGTAGCTGCGCGGCCGGTGCGACCGTAGCCAGGCGGCGGCCTCGTCCAGGCCCGGCAGTTCGCGGAACTGGTAGGCCGCCAGGAAGGACAGCCAACGGTCGACCTGGCGGTCGTGGAAGCCGTCAGGGCGGCCGAAGCCCGCCAAGTCAAGTCCCTGCCAGTCGGCCCGTGCCAGCCGGGCGATACCGTCCACCAGTTCCATGGCCAGGCCCGCTCTCGCGCCGAGGTCGGTGCTGAACGGCGGCGGCCACGGCTGTCCCGCGGGCGGCGACCAGCCGTCGATCTTCTCCATCACGTAGAACGGCTGGCCTGCGATGGCAGGGTCATGGGCGGCCGCGTAGGCCCGTGCGTGCGGCACGTCGGTGTCGGCCAGCGCACGCACGAGCCGGTATTCGCGCATCATGCTCTGGGCCTGATCCGGCGACGCGTGGGCGGGCAGCGCTCGCAGGACCAGCCGCGCCGGGCCGCGACGCAGTTCGTAGAGCGCGTGCTGGGTACCCCCGGACAGAGCGTTGACTTCCAGGTCCCCTGATCCGCCGAGCAGGCCATGGCCGTCCAGCCACTGGCTGAGCCTGCGCACGTCAGGACCCGCCGCAGTCACCGGGCCGCCCGCTGCCGTGCTTGGGTCACCCGTCACGGTTCCGTAGCCGATCTCATGCCCACCGCTCTCGCCAGCCGTGCCGTTCCCGCAGCCTCGCCTGACTCTAACGGGGAGTCTTAGGCCTCTTCGAGTTCGTAGATCATGCTGCGCACCAGGCCGGCGGCGAACTTCGGGATGTCTGCGGCAGTCGCCTTGCCCTGCGGGGACTGGAACGCCTGCCGGAGCGCGGCCATATCGTCCCAGTCCAATTCGGCAACCAGGTAATAAGGCTCGCCGCCTCGAACTCACGCGCCGTAAGTGGGTGCTGAACTCAGCATCGCTCACGGGTGCGGCTCGCTGGTAAAGGTGGCGCCCCTTCTTCGGCAGTACCCGCGCCCGGTAATGTCTGCTGGCCGCCGGACTCTGGCATCAGCGACAAAAAGGTCATACTCCCGCATCCGCCATGCCGCCGCCCGGCAGCGTTCCATGATCGTGGTCGATCTTCAGAAGCCGCGACTGACTAGTGACCACGATCATGGAGTGACCCCGCCTGGCGGCGCCGATTGCGGCGCCGGCCCGGTCACGGGCCGCACGCCCCGGCCGGTTCGCACGGGGTGAGTTGGCCTATATATGATATCTCAGGATATCAAGGACACAGTGAACCCGCGTTTGGGTCACGGCTTTCTTGGTTCGGGGCCGGGCGGTCTGCCGGTGTGTGCTCGTGCGGGGATGCTTGACGCCTGGGTTCTGGTTCCTGGCGACAGGTTGCGTCACCGTCACCCGCTCCAACCACATCAGGCCAGGTCAGGCCGCTGCTCCCGGAGCAGATTCGGGCTCGACGCTGCCCGTCAGCCTAGCGCTAGCGGGTCCAGGCATTTCCTGCCTGCCACACCATCTCACCAGGTGGGCGATAGCGTGGTTACCGTGCCAGGTTACAGCGCGGACCCGCAGGTCGTTCCGTAGCTGCTGTACGAGAACGCAGCCGCGGCGCTGGACTGGCTGATCTGTGCGTTCGGTTTCACCGAGCGGCTACGCGATCGGCTGGGCGACGGGACGGTGCGGCATGGCGGGTGGCGGTCAGCCAGGCGTGCGTAGCGGTCAGCCAGGGCTGCCGGGCAGCGGCGCGCCGCCGGTGAACTCGTGCAGCACGGCATCGTCGAGCAGAGCCGCCAGCTCCGGCTCGGCGGCGTGGGCAGCGGTGAGCGGCGGCTCGACGTCGAGCCGCTCGGTCCGCCAGCCCTGGTGAAGGTTGATCACCAGGCGACCACAGCCGCCCGGATACCTACTTCCGTACTACGGCGTGGTGACGTCCCTGGACAATGGCCTTATGCCTAGTCATCAGCAGGAGGGAGACGAGCCAGGTGGTAGTCGGCGTGGTCCGGACGGCGGTGTCGAGTTGCTCGGCGACCTTGACCGGCCGCGCTCGTGGATGCTGCTGGTGGCCGGCATCCCGCAGTCACATGTCGATCTTGACGACCCGCGGCATCTGGAACTGGAGTACATGCGGCGGCTCGGGCACCTCGTCGACCTGGCCGCTCCGGCCGGGATGCCGCTGCGCGTACTGCATCTCGGCGGCGGCGGCCTGACGCTGGCCCGCTACGTCGGTGCGACCCGGCCAGGCTCGGCTCAACTGGCGGTCGAGTCCGACGCGGAGGTTGCCGAACTCGTCCGTCGTCGGTTGCCGCTGGATCAGGCTGAGCGGACCGAGGGCGGCCGGATCGGCGTCCGCATCGCCGATGCGCGGGCTGCGCTGACCGCGATCCCGGCCGAGTCGTTTGACCTGGTGGTCGTGGATGTGTTCGCCGGAGGCCGGACTCCGGCGCACCTGACGTCGGCGGAGTTCACCCGGGAGGCGGCCAGGGTGCTGGCGCCGACCGGGCTCTACGCCGTCAACATCGGCGACGGTCCGCCGCTGGCGCATGCGCGGGGCAGGGTCGCCGCGGTGCGCTCGGTGTTCGCGCACGTCTGCGTGATCGCGGAGGCAGGGGTGCTGCGCGGACGCAGGTTCGGAAACCTGGTGGCCGTCGCGGTCGGCGATCATGCACTGCCGGTCGTGGAACTGATCAGGCGGGCCGCGGCCGACCCGTTCCCCGCGCGCGTGGTGTACGGTGCCGCGCTCGACCGCTTTGTCGCCGGAACAGAACCGATCACGGACGCGTCCGCCGAGCCGTCCCCGGCTCCGCCGCCGGCCGCATTCGCGTGACGCTGGGAGGTTAGCTCACTCGGGGGACACGACCCCAGGTCAGATGCGCGACGACGTTCAGATGCAGAAGTCCGTCGGTGGCGTATGGCTGCACGATGCCGGTAATTGCGCGGTCGAACGCGGCGCATTCGCTGGCTGGCATCAGTTCGCGGGCGAGGCTTGACGTTGAGTGGAAGTGCTCGACGTAGGAGGGCACAGGCTGGCGGAACGGCATCGGCGCGGTCTCCGCACGGCCGGCGATCTGGTAGCGACCTTCGGCGGACAGCGCGTCGATGAGGGGGAAACCCGGGTCATAGGAACGGCTGCTGGAGTGGCGGCTGATGACCTCGTTCAGTTTGGCGCGCCATGGCAGCGCGTGATGGCCATGTTCGACAATCGCCAGGTACGCGTTGCTGGTCATCACCGTGGCCAGCCTGGCCAGCGTCCGCGGCCAGGACATCCAGTGCAGGCTCGCCCCAGCTGTCACCAGTGCATAGGGGCCGGCCAGTTCGGAGGTCTCGGCGGCACCGACGATCCAGCGCAGGTTGGGCTGGCTGCCTCCCGGCCGCCGTCGCCCAGCCCCGACCATCGCAGCCGAGATGTCCAGCGCGTCGACGTGATCAACCCGGCCTGCCAGCGGGCGGGCGATTGCTCCCTCACCCGCTCCGATATCCAGCACAGCGCGGGGATGGTCAGCGATGAGCCGGTCCAAGATGTCGAACACCTCAGGCGGGTACGGAGGACGATACTGGTAAGCCTCCGCGACGCCGGGGTAGGCAAAGGTCGCAGCCAGTCGCTCGCGTTCCGCTTGGCTGCCCACGAATCACGATGGTTCCACGCGGCGCACGTTTCTCAAAGTCCTGGTCTGGCGGACCAGGCCGATGATCTGGTCGATGGCACGCTGCGGCGTGCGTTAGCCGGCGGGGTTGATGAGGTATTTCGATCCGGTTGCCTGCCGCGCGTAGTCGGCGATGGCGTCGAGCGCCAGGGCTCCGGCTAGCGACACCTGGCCGGTGTAGTCGCTCGCGAAGGTGGTAGTCAGTCCGGCGGCGACCCGGTTGCGCAGCCGCACCATGCCTTCCGTGCCGATCCTGGCCAGGAACGGCGTGAGCAGCCAGCCCCCGACACCCCAGGCCATGCCGAAGTTGCGCGTCAGCTCCGTCGGCCCGCGGTCGAGCGATCCGTAGATGTAGACCTGCTTGTGAACAGAGGAGCCGTAGCGGCTGTAGCTTCCGGCCGCGGCGCTGGCTGCCGCCTCCATGCAGGTCAGTATCTGGCTGGCCAGCTTGCCGCCGCCGACAGCGTCGAAAGCCAGCGTGGCGGAAGTCGCCGTCAGGGCGGCCGTCAGTTCCTGCGTGAAGTCCGGGGACGAGGAGTCGCACACGTAGCTGGCGCCCGCCGATCGCAGCAGTTCTTCCTGCTCGGGCTTGCGCACGATGTTGACGAGCGGGACCTGCTCCTCGATGCACAGGCGGTTGAGCATCTGGCCCAGGTTGGAGGCCGCCGCCGTGTGCACCAGGGCCGCGTGATTCTCCAGCCGCATCGTCTCCACCATGCCGAGCGTCGTCATCGGGTTCACGAACGACGACGCCCCGTCGGCCGCCGGGGTGCCGTCCGGGAGTGCCAGGCACATCGCGGCGTCCACGCAGCGGTACTGGGCGTACATAGCGCCCCCGGCTGCGGCCACCGTCTTGCCGAGCAGGGCCTGGGCCGCGCCAGACGAGCCGGCGGCCACGACCGTTCCGGCACCCTCGTTGCCTACCGGCATCGGCGTGCCGACCCGTCCTCTCGCGGCGCGCATGGCCGCATCGGGCAACGGCATCGTGACGACGGGCCGGTCGGCGGAGCCGCTCGAGACCGCGGCGCTCACGTCAGCGCCTGCCAGGAGCAGGCCGAGGTCCGACGGGTTGAGCGGCGACGCTTCGATCCGGACAAGCACCTCGCCGGGACCAGGCTCTGGTACCTCGACGGTCTCCAGGAACAGTTCCACCGTCTGATCGGCCTTCACCAGCGAGCGCAGTTGCAGAGCCGTGGCCGGTATTTGTGTCGACATTTAAGCCCCTTGGTCTGGTGCGGATCACCCTCCGGCGATGTTAACCGGGAAGAGCCAGGAGTTGGACTCCTACGCCAGTCGAAGCCGACTTCTAGCAGAGCTTGATCGCCGTGCCGTGATCGGTCATCGCGTGCCGCCCGGCCGCATGGCCGCCCCGTCCCGCGAACCGGCTCTGTGGTCAGGATGCTCTAGCTCAGCCAGCGCAGGTGCTCATGGTCGCCGAGCAGGTCCAGCCGACGCCAGAGCGGGGCGCCAGGGGAAATCTGGGTCGCGTGCATGAGCGCCGCCCGGCGCTGGGTTGTCCGGTCGACTCGGACCCTCAGGTCGATATCGGCTGGCTCCCGCCCGGCGAACGGCTGGCCGGTCTCGCTGCGGAGCTGGTCGGCGACGGCAGTCGGCAGTGCCCAGGCCAGCACAGGCAGCGCGGGGTCGGCGGCCTGTGCGGGAGTGACCGCCTGCGCGGGGTCGGCGGCCTGTGCGGGAGTGACCGCCTGCGCGGCAGTGGCGGCACGGGTCGCGGCCTGGTGATCGGGGTGACCGGTAATGCCGTTGTCGTCGAACACGAGCAGGCCGTCGGGCTGGTGCTCGGCGATCAGGGCTGCCACCGACTGCGCCAGCTCGGCTGCCGGGACGGCCGCCAGCCCGGCATCGGGGTAGCCGAGCAGCGTCACCGAGGCTACGCCGAGTTCCGCGCCGGCCTGCTTGAGCTCTTCGATGCGCGTCTGATGCAGGTCAGCATTGGTCTCGTTGAGCGTGGAGGCCTCGCCATGAGTGAAGCACAGAATGTGCACCGCCGCCCCGCCGCGCGCCATCGCGTCGATGACGCCGCCGAGGCCGAAGGTCTCGTCGTCTGGGTGCGCGACTACTGCCAGCACCTTCGACCAGGCCGGCAGCGACTGCTCAGGGGCTAGTCCGCTGACTCTCACGGCCCACCTCCTCCTGCTCATCTCGAATATACCCCTATGGGTATATGAACACCAACTGGGCGGGCCAGCTCGTCATTCCTGGCCCGCCGAAGCAGTGTCCCGTGCCCGCTGGCGGCTACAGCGGACTCGGCACCGGGAGCACATCGGTCGGGGCGAGAACTGGCACGTCCACGGGTACAGTCTGCGGGTACTTCAGCCCCGTGCCCGTGTTCAGAACCACTACCTCGGTCCGGTCGGACAGCCAGCCCGACTGGCGGAGCTGGCGGATAGCCGTGATGCAGGCAGCGCCTTCGGGGCAGATGAAGCACCCCTCCAGCCGGGCTACGACGCGCTGGTCGGCGAGCAGCGCGTCGTCGTCAACAGCGACCGCGGTCCCGCCGGTCGCGTACAGCGCGTCGAGCACGAGGAAGTCGCCGAGAGCCTTGGGCACGGTGATGCCGAAGGCGACCGTCCTGGCGGCCGGCCACGGCTCGCTTTGCCTCGCGCCGCTGGCGAACGCTCGCACGATCGGGGCGCAGCCACTTGCCTGAACGGCGACCAGGCGCGGCAGCTCGCCCGCGACCCAGCCAAGCTCGAGCAGTTCGACCAGGGCCTTGTAGATGCCGATGATGCCGACGCCGCCGCCAGTCGGGTAGACGATCACATCGGGTAGCCGCCAGCCGAGCTGCTCGGCGATCTCGATGCCCATCGTCTTCTTGCCTTCGATCCGGTAGGGCTCCTTGAGCGTTGCCGCATCCTGATATCCCGGCCGGCTCGGAAGCGTGGTGGCGAGGAGTCGGCCGGCGTCGCCGATGAGGCCGTCGACCAGGTAGAGCTCCGCGCCGGCGGCGACGCACTCTGACCGGGTGATCGCGGGCGCGTCGGCCGGCATCACGATCAGGCTGCGCATCCCTGCTCGGGCCGCGTAGGTCGCCCACGCTGCTCCGGCGTTGCCGTTGGTCGGCATCGCCACGCCGGTGACACCGAGCTCCGCGGCACGGGAGACGCCGACAGCGGCTCCGCGCGCCTTGAAGGTGCCGGTGGGAATCAGGCCCTCGTCCTTCATCAGCAGCCTGGGCACGCCGAGCTCAGCGCCGAGCCGCGGCAGCGGGAGCAGCGGCGTCATTCCCTCGCCGAGGCTGACCACGCTTGCAGCCGCGCTGACCGGCAGAAGCTCGTGATAGCGCCACAGGTCGGGCGGGCGGGCTGCGATCTCGTCGCGGTCCACCCGGTCCGCGATCAGTTCGGTGTCGTACCGTGCGAGCAGCGGCGAACCGCAGCCGCAGAGGCCCTGGACTTCGGCCGGATCGTAACGGGCATCGCACCTGGCGCACTGCAGGTGGGACAGGGCCGAGTACGGCCTTGGCTGCATCGGGATGTCCTTCCTCGCGGCCTTGCGGCCGCGCGGCTCTGATTGGCTCTGATTGGCCCGGCCGGCGGCGCTCGAGCCCTGGGCTGGTGACAGACGTCTTCCTGGCTTACCCCTAAAGTCCCTGGCTGGTCCCGTGCTTTCAATTACACGATGCAACCAGGATGGCTCGCCGGGCGTCTCAGCAGGTGGCCAGGACGATGTGACGAAGCCGACCGGGTAGCGCCTTCAGGCGATGTACCGAAAGAAGAAGGTCATGAGAACCAATCTCCCGATTTCCCAAGCACGGCGCGTGTTTGTCGGGTTCCTTATCGCATCGAGTGCCGTAGTCGTGAGTGCTTGCTCGTCGGGGACGCCAGCACCGAGCGGTACGGCGACCCTTACCCCGTCTGCGACGCAGGGCGCCAGCAATTCACCCACGGCGACGGCACCGGCACCGACCAACAGCGCTTCGCCGGCGGTGGTCGCGAGTTGCCGGACGACCGGACTGCACGTCAGCACCGGATACAACTCCGGGGCGGCAGGCACGCTGTACTACAACATCGACTTCACCAACATCTCTGGCAATACCTGCTTCCTGCTCGGCTACCCGGGGGTCTCGCTGGTCAGCGCGGGAAGCAACGCCGGCAGCCAGATAGGCGCGGATGCCAAGCGGGACGCGGTGACGCCAGTTCGCCGGATCACCCTGGCGGCCGGGCGGACGGCGCATGCGGAACTCGGGATCTCTGCGGCAGGCAACTACCCGTCGGCTACCTGCCAGCCGGTGACCGCACACTGGCTGAAGGTCTTCCCGCCCGGTCAGTTCGCCGCCGCGTACGTGAAGTTCATGACGCAGACCTGCGCTTCGACCACGGTGCCGCTGATGCGGATCACCGCGGTCAGCGCCGGGAAGTAAGGATGGCGGCCCGGGTGCGGGCTCCGGGTGCGGGCTCCGGGTGCGGGCCCGGGTGCGGGCCGCGGTCCCGTCCTGAGCCTCGTGATCGTTAAGCTTCACCTTAACGATCACGAGATGAGTTACTAAGTGACGCTTAATCAACTGCGCACGTTCCTTGCCGTGGCCGAGACCGGCTCGGTCCGGGCTGCCGCGGCAGACCTGGTCGTGACCCAGGCCGCGGTGTCCGCCGCGCTTGCCGCGCTGCAGAAGTCGCTCGCCGTCGCGCTTGTCGTTCCCGACGGTCGCGGACTCAGGCTCACGGCGGCCGGGCAGGCATACGCCCGGTACGTCAGGACAGCCCTCGGGCTGCTCGAGGAGGCCGTGCTCGCTGCCAGGTCCGCGGCAGATCCCGACCGGGGTGAGCTGCGGATCGGGGCGGTGACCACCGCTGCCGAGCAGATCCTGCCCGCCATCCTCGGCGGGTTCCGGCGGTTGTACCCGGGCACCGGCGTCCGGCTCGAGGCCGGCAACCGGGAGCGGATCCATGCCCTGTTCGACCGCCATCAGGTGGACTTGATTCTCGGGGGTCGTCCCGAGCCGGGCTGGGATGTCACCGTCCATGCCGTACGCCGGCACGAACTGGTGGTGGTGGCCGCTCCCGAGCTGGCCGGACAGGTCGCTGCCGGTGATCCGATGGCCTGGCTGGCCAGGCAGACCTGGCTGCTGCGTGAGCCAGGATCGGGTACCAGGGCCAGCACTGACGCGCTGCTTGCCGATCTCGACATCACGCCGACTGTCCTGGTGGTGGGCTCGAACGGCGCGATCCGCGAGGCTGCCAAGGTCGGGCTTGGCGTGACGCTCGTGTCCGTCGACGGGGTAGCCGACGAACTTGCCGCCGGCGAGCTCGTCGCGCTCGACGTCCCGGGAACGCCGCTGCACCGTGACTGGTACCTGGTGGCCCATCCGGGCGATCTCATCCCGCCGGCCGCCCGGCTGGTAACCCACGCCGTCGGCACGGCCGGATTCCACGCCCCGCCAGTCCCGCCAGTCCCGCCAGTCCCGCCACCAACCGCGCCCTAGCAGCACCAATGGGCCATCGATGACGTCAGGACAGCACCAATGGGCCATCGATGAGGCCGTGTCGGGGATCGGAGGGGGCGACTGGGGTGAATGCGGGGGAGCGGGAGTGCTTAATGATAAGTAAATGCTTGTGAATAGTCGTTAAACTCTCAATAGACAGTCGAGTAGTCGGGTGGCACTGTGGTCTCCGGGAATCAAGCTGACGGAGGAGCCATGGCTGCGGGGCAGGAACGCTGGAGCGCGGGGGTCATCCCGTACACGCAAATGGGCTACTGGCAGCCCGACTACGTGCCGAAGGACACCGACGTGCTGGCGGCCTTCCGGATCACGCCGCAGCCCGGCGTGCCGCCGGAGGAGGCCGGCGCCGCTGTCGCAGGCGAATCCTCCACCGCGACGTGGACCGTCGTCTGGACCGACCGGCTCACCGCCTACGACCACTACCAGGCCAAGTGTTACCGGGTCGAGCAGGTCCCTGGCCGGGACGGCGAGTACATCGCCTACATCGCCTATGACGTAGACCTGTTCGAGGAAGGTTCCATCCCGAACCTGACGTCCTCGATCATCGGGAACGTCTTCGGCTTCAAGGCGCTGAAGGCATTGCGCCTGGAAGACATGCGCATCCCGCTGCACTACGTCAAGACGTACCAGGGGCCGCCGCACGGCATCGTGATGGAGCGCGAATACCTGAACAAGTACGGCCGGCCACTGCTCGGCGCGACGACCAAGCCCAAGCTGGGCTTGTCGGCCCGCAACTATGGCCGCGTGGTCTACGAGGGACTGCGCGGCGGGCTGGACTTCACCAAGGACGACGAGAACATCAACTCCCAGCCGTTCATGCGCTGGCGGGACAGGTTCCTGTTCACCATGGAAGCCGTCAACCGGGCACAGCAACGGACCGGCGAGGTCAAGGGTCACTACCTCAACGTGACCGCCGCGACCATGGAGGACATGTACGAGCGGGCCGAGTTCGCCAAGGATCTCGGCAGCATCGTGATCATGGCGGACCTGACCGTCGGCTACACCGCCCTGCACTCGCTGTCGCGATGGGCGCGCGACAACGGCGTGCTGCTGCACCTGCACCGGGCCGGGCATGGCACGTACACGCGCCAGAAGTCGCACGGCATCAGCTTCCGGGTGATCGCCAAGTGGTGCCGGCTGATCGGCGTGGACCACATTCACGCCGGGACTGTGGTCGGCAAGCTGGAAGGGGACCCGGCGAACACCCGCGGCTACTACGACACGCTACGGCAGTCCTTCGTCCCGGCGAACCTGGCTAACGGGATCTACTTCGACCAGGACTGGGGCTCGATGCCGGGCACCATGCCGGTGGCCTCCGGCGGCATCCACGCGGGCCAGTTGCACCAGCTGCTTGACTACCTCGGCGAGGACGTCGTGCTTCAGTTCGGCGGCGGCACCATCGGCCATCCGATGGGCATCGCGGCCGGAGCGGAGGCGAACCGGGTCGCCACCGAGGCAATGATCAAGGCACGCAACGAAGGCAGGGACTTTCTCGCCGAGGGACAGGACATCTTGCGCGCGGCGGCGAAGTACTGCCAGCCGTTGCAGGTAGCGCTCGACACTTGGGGCGACATCACCTTCAACTACGAATCCACCGATACGCCGGACCTCGTGGTCACGCCCACCGTTTGAGTTCGTTACCGCTGACAAGGAGCAACGCCGATGCGGCTTATGCAGGGAACTTTCTCGTCGCTGCCCGACTTCACCGACGCCGAGATCATGGCCCAGATCCAGTACGCCATCGACCGGGGCTGGGCGGTCGCGGTCGAGTTCACCGACGATCCGCACCCGCGCAACGTCCTGTGGGAGATGTGGGGCCTGCCGATGTTCGGTGTCGCCGACCCGGCTGCGGCGATGCTGGAGGTGAACGCGTGCCGGGACGCTTACCCGGATCACTACGTGCGAGTGACGGCATATGACTCGAGCCTGGGACGCCAGACGACGGCACTCAGCTTCATCGTCGGGCGGCCCGCTCATGAGCCCGGCTTCCGGCTGGACCGGCAGGAGACCTCGGACCGGCGCATGCGGTACTCCCTGCACGCCTATGCCGCCGACCGGCCGTCCGGCGAGCGTTACGAGCGCGGCCCGGCATGACCGGCCCTGGCCAGGTGGTCGCGCCGCGCGGCTTCGCCATGCCGCGGCCGCAGGCCGGCGGCCAGGCCGAGCCGGATACCGCCGTTGCGGGCGGGCTCGGGGCCGGGGCCGGGACCGCGGCGGCGGTGAGCGGACGGCCGGCGGCGGCGAGCGGACCGGCGGCGGCGGCGAGCGGACGGCCGGCGGCGGTGAGCGGACCGGCGGCGGCGGCGAGCGGATCGGCGGCGGCCGGGCGGCTGGACGCTGACTCGGTGGTCGACCTGGAGGCCGAGCAGCGGTCGCTGCGGATCTCCGGCATCCTGGACCGGCTCGACGCGGAGTTCGTGGGCCTGGCCCCGGTCAAGGCACGGGTGCGGGAGATCGCCGCCCTGCTGCTGATCGACCGGCTGCGCCAGCGGCATGGTCTGACTTCTTCTCGCCCGAGTCTGCACATGTGCTTCACCGGCAGCCCGGGGACCGGCAAGACCACGATCGCCATGCACATGGGCGCGCTGCTGCGCGAGCTTGGTTACCTGCGCACCGGCCAGCTGGTCAGTGTAACCCGAGACGACCTGGTCGGACAGTACGTCGGCCACACCGCGCCGAAGACCAAGGAAGTACTCAAACGGGCCATGGGCGGCGTGTTGTTCATCGACGAGGCCTATTACCTGTACCGGCCGGAGAACGAGCGCGACTACGGGCAAGAGTCGATCGAGATCTTGCTGCAGTTCATGGAATCGCACCGGGAGGACCTCGTGGTCATCCTGGCGGGCTACGCCGACCGGATGGACACCTTCTTCCGGTCCAATCCGGGCATGGCCTCGCGCATCGCCCATCACCTCGACTTCCCGGACTTCAGCATGGACGAGTTGCTGCAGATCGCTGGCCAGATGCTGGAGCGCGAGGAGTACCGGCTCTCGGCATCGGCTCAAGAGGCATTCGCCGAGTATGTCGCGCTGCGGATGACGCAGCCGAGGTTCGCCAACGCTCGTAGCATGCGCAACGCGATCGACCGGCTGCGGTTGCGCCAGGCCGGCCGGCTCGTAGCCGCGGGCGGTTCCGTGCGCCTGCGTGACCTCGTCGAGATCAGCGCGGCGGACGTCCGCGCCAGCCGGGTCTTCCGAGGCGTCCCGGCGGAGGCTCCCAGCGCCTGATCCGGGCTGCGAGCCGACCCGCCGCGCGTTGTCGTGCCGCGCGTCGTCCTGCCGCGCGTCGTCCTGCCGGACCGCGATGAACCCGGCCAGCCGGAGTTGACCTTGCCCCGGAGGGCGGGGTTTAAGCTCCGGGTGCAGCGAGCTAGCGGCAACGGGCGGGTGACGTGAGGATCAGTGACCTGGCACGGCAGGCCGGGGTGACGGTCAAGGCGGTGCGCTACTACGAGTCGCTGGGGCTGATCAGCCCCGCCAGGCTCGCCAATGGCTACCGTGACTACTCGCCAGACGAGGTTCGCCTCGTGCGCGAAATCCATGCGCTCGGCCGGCTTGGGATCGCTGCTGCGCGAACCCGCCCGTTCCTTGACTGCCTGGAGACTGGTCACCAGCATGCGGACGACTGCCCGTCCTCGCTGGCGGGGTATCGCGACGCCATCAGTGACCTCACGGAGCGGATCGAGACGCTCACCGCGCGCCGGGCGGCCCTGACCCGGCGGCTGCACGAGGCCGCCAGCCGAGGAACGGCCATCGGTACAGGCGATGTCGACGAAGCTGACGGCTGCGGCCTGGGACTTCTTCCTCCGGGACCGTCGGTGTCCGGTGACGACGGTGCCGCGGATCACCTGGCCGGGCTCAGGATGCCCGCCATCACGCTGGGCAGTACCTCGGGCGGCACGGTCACGCTTGACGCACTCGGCGCGGCCAGGTCGATCCTCTATCTTTACCCGCTGACCGGGCGGCTAGATGCCGACCTTCCCGACGGCTGGGGCACTATCCCCGGAGCGCGCGGCTGCACGGCGGAAGCACGCGGTTTCGCGGACCACCAGGTCGAGCGGACCGACCTGCCGCCCTTCGCCTTCGACCGGGCCTAACGCCACACGGGCCACCGCCATGGCGGCCACGACACGGTCATCATCGGCGACACGCTCCGCGACGTCGCTACGGCGCAGGCGGCCGGCGCGGCGAGCATCGCGGTGGCTACCGGGAATGTCAGCGCCGCGGATCTGCGAGCCGCGGGAGCCGACGTCGTGCTCCCTGACCTCACGGACACACCTGCCGTGCTCCGCGCGGTGACCGATCGGCTGCGGTACGGTCGGCCGTCTAGCGGCTGAAGTCAGGAGTCACGGGCTGGGAGCGCGATACGAGCGGCAGCGTCAGGCGGATAGTGGTACCGCGGTCGGGCGCGGTGATCACTTCGAGCTTCCCGTTCAGCAGCTCGGCCCGCTCCCGCATCCCGGACAGGCCGAACCCGGTCAGCGCGCCGTTGGCCGGCGGCGTCGTGGCGACGGTGCCGGCGTCGAAGCCGTGCCCGTCGTCGGTGACCTCGAGTACCACTCGCTCCGGCGAGGCTGTCAGCCTGATCCGGACTGACCGGGCGGCGGCGTGCTTGGCGACGTTCTGGAGTGCTTCCTGTGCCGTCCGGTACACGGCGGTCTCCAGGTGCTCGGACATCCGCTGGTCGGCCGCCTCGACCTGGACGTCGAGCTGCGGGAACGAATGACCCAGGCTGGCCAGGCTGGCGGCCAGGCCGAGGTCATCCAGCACCGGCGGCCGCAGCCCGGCAATGGCGAGCCTGGTTTCCTCCAGCGCGGCGGAGGCGAGCTCCTGTGCCCGGGTCACCTGCTGCGCTGCCAGTTCTGGCGCCGTCCCGATCGCGTCAGCCGCCGCGGACAGGTGGAAGAACAAGCTGACGATTCGCTGGCTGATGCCGTCGTGAATCTCCCCGGCCAGCCTGCGGCGTTCGTGCTCCTGCCACTCCATCGTCTGCTCAGCGAACCGCTCCAGTGCCTCTTCGCGCTCGGCCAGCCGCTGGTGCAGCCGGGCATTCTCGATCGCGCCCGCGACCAGCCCGGCGACCGAGCGCAGCAGGTCGACATCGGACGCGGCGAACTCGCGCCGCAGCTTGGTGTGCACGTTCAGGACGCCGACCAGGTGACCGAGCGGCGTGACGACGGGGACAGAAAGCATCGAGATGTAATCCTCGCCGCGCAGGGCGGGGATGTAGCGGTACCTGGGATCACCGGTCTTGTCCCCGACGATCACGACGGGCTCGCCCTTGTCGGCTACCCAGCCGGACACGCCTTCGCCGACGGCAAGCTCGATCTTCCCGACGAACTCGTCGAACGGAGGTGTCGCTCCGCGCAGTTGCAGCGTGCGTCCTCGCTCGTCCAGCAGGTGGACGAAGCACACATCGGTCTCGGTAGTCTCGGTGACCAGGTTGGCCACGCCCTGCAGAATCCGGTCAAGGTCGAGCCCGGCCGAGATCGTGTCGATGACGCGGGAGAGCAGCCGTGCCTCGCCCTCGGCATCGCCGCCGCCCAGCAAATTGGTCAATGGAAGACGCCTTCCCGCAGGGCGGCGGCAACCGCCCCGGCCCGGTCAGAGACGCCGAGCTTGCGGTAGATGCCACGGGAGTGCGTCTTGACGGTCTCCTCGCCGACGACCAGCTTGGCGGCGATCGCCCGGTTGGACAGCCCGGCGACCAGCAGTGCGAGCACCTCGCTCTCCCGTTGGGTCAGGCCGAGGTGGGCTCCTGGCCAGAACTCCCCGCTGTGCAGCCGGGCGGCGGACAGCGCCACCCGGCCAGCCAGCGCCGGGTCGATCAGCACCTCGCCGTCGCAGATGCGGCGGAGGAAGTCCACGAGTTCGGCGCCCCTGATCCGCTTCAGCAGGAAACCGGCCGCACCTACCCGCAGCGCCTGGTACAGGTACTGCTCGTCGTCGTAGACGGTAAGGAACACCACCTTGCAGTCGGGCTGTGCGGCGAGAATGTCGCCGCACAGGTCCAGGCCGGACGAACCGCGCAGCCGGATGTCGAGCAGCACAATCTCCGGATGGACTTCGCCGACTAGCCGGAGCGCGTGCTGCGGTTCGCTGCTCTCCCCGAGGATCTCGACCTGGTCGGAGTAGGGATGGAGCATCGCCTTGAGACCGTCAAGCACCATCTGGTGATCATCGATGATCACCAGGCGCAATGGTCCGGGCTCGCGGTTCATGCCAAGAACGCTACCGACTGCCGGAGACTGGGCTGGCCCGCTGGTCATGCCGGGGGTACCTGGTGCGTCACGCTCGGGCCTCAAGCAGATGCCAGAGCAGCAGCAGTTGCGCGATCGCGAGCGCCTCGCTGCGCTTGCCTGGCGAGTACTCGCCCAAGCTGGCAGGTGGTGCGGTGCCCGGATCGATGGACAATTGCTCCCAGATCGCCTTCTCCACGATCTGGCTGTCCTCGCGCGGCGCGTACCCGTGTACGTGCAGGGCGTCGACCGGCCGGCCGTCGCAGTCCCTGATCAGTTTGAGGTGCACGGTGCGCCGGTCGTCGTCGGTCAGCACATGCGACAGGTCAGGATGGAGCACCGTGGGGCGCAGCAGGATCTCGGCGGACAGCGGAGTGCCTGGCACGGCCTCGTGGCCGGTGACGGGGGCGAACCTGATGGCCAGGTCGGCCCACTGCCGCTGGGGCCTGATGTAGGCGGCGGACTCGGCTTCGCGGCGCTCTAGCTCCGCGAGTACCTGTTCCGGGCGGTAACCACGCTCGTTGCAGTCGCGCCTGATCTTCCACTCCCGCCGGATCTCCTCCGGCGGGTCAAGATAGACGGTGATGTCGAAACAAGCGCGCGCTAGCTTGGAGTGCAAGGGGAGCAGCCCCTCGACGATCACGAAATCGCGGGGCTCGACCGGGACCGGCCGCACCAGTTTCCCGGTCCGGTGATCGTAGACCGGCTTGAGGATCGGCCGTCCGAGCGCGAGCAACTGCAGGTGCTGCTCCATGACGTCGATGTAGTTGCACTCGGGGTGCAGAACTGTGAACGGGATGTCCCTGCGCTCGGCGCGGTCGAACTTGTGGTAGTCGTCCACGCAGATGGCGGTCGCCCGGTCCCGCCCGAGTGCCTCGGCGATTCCCCTGGTAAGAGTCGTCTTGCCCGCTGCACTGTCGCCCGCGATGGCGATCATCACCGGGCGGCGGGCGTCCGTAGCCGCCTCCTGACGAAGCAGTCGCATCCGCTTGTCCGGCATGGTCACGACCTCGCCTCCGGCTGCTCTGCGATAGATGCGGACGGGACGGGCTCGCCGCCTGGTTCCCGTTCGCGGTGCATTTGCCACGGTAAGCGGGTCTACCTGCGGCGGCTTCCCCCGATCCGGGGAACCGGCGGGGGATGCCGCGGGACGGCCGCCGTGGTGCCGACGGCTAGAAACCGGAATGTCACGCAGCATGAAATACCGGACCCGGCCGGGTATGAGACCCGGGGCAGCGGTCGCCCGGCCCTTACGGCTGGCGAAGCTGAGCACCATGAATGCCGCGGGGAGGGGTTCGCGTTGCCGAAGACATCCTGCTCGGCGGCCGGGTCGAGGGCCGCCTGAGCGGCTCCCGGCCGTCGCGGTCGGTGGCCGTATTCCAGCAGACCGCCCCGGCGAGCGGCCAGGCGAAGGCGCGGCCGACCACTGCGGGCAGGCTGACGGCGAGTGATCGGCTGCCAGCGAGTGTCGTCGATGTCAGGAGCCCGCGCCAAGGTGACGTGGCCCTGCTGAAGGTGAGCCCGCCCCATCCGATGCCTGCCTTGCGGGTAGCGGGTCAGGGCGTCCCGTTCATCGAAACGAACGCGGACAATACCGCCGGAATGTCCGGCGGCCCGACCTTCGACCTGCGGGGGAAGCGTGCTCGGCACGGTGAGCTTCGGCCCGTCCGGGGAGCAGCGGGCGTTCAACTTCATCACGGACACCGGCGTCGTGAAGGACCTGCTTGCCAGAAACGGGGTGTCCACCAAGCTGACGGCGGCCGACCGGGCGTACCGGGCAGGCCAGCCTGGCTGACTACTACGCAGGGAAGTACCACGACGCGGTTGCCCAGTTCGATACCGTGCTCGCGGCGGAGCCCACTCACGCGCTGGCGGCGGATTCCGCGCGAAGGCGGTCGCGAACTATCCGAACGAGGTCACCGGCACTTCGCCGTGGGTATGGGCTGGCGTCGGCGCGGGTGTCTTCATCCTCCTGGTCGCCGGCGTCGCGGCGGCGGTCCTGATCACCAGCCGCCGCGGGCTGCGCGCGCCGATCATCGCCGGAGCTGCGCCGGGAGCCGGCCGCCTCGATGAGCGCGGAGGTCAGGGCAGTGCGGGTCGGGATTTCTGCCCGAATTGCGGTGCGCCGCGTGCCGCGGACGCGAAGTTCTGCGCTTCCTGCGGCCGGGCACTGACAGAGCCAGGAACCTCCGAGGAGAACGGGTGAGGCTGGCCGCCTCAGGCAAGCCTGAGGAACATCTGCTCGACTTGCTCCTGCGTCATGAGGGCTTCGCCTTCGCCGGTGGCGCACTGGCGCATGCCGTCCGCGACAATCTTGAAACCGGCCCGGTCGAGGGCATGGGACACGGCTGCGAGCTGGGTGACGATATCTGTGCAGTCACGGCCCGACTCGACCATCGAGATGACCCCGGCCAACTGCCCGTGGGCACGCCGCAGCCGGTTGAGTACCTGTCCTACCGCGTCTTCGTCGATCTTCATGGGTATTGCTTCCTCGTCAGGGTTAGTCCATAATACCCTACGGGGGTATTCGGTGGTGCCCGGCGTCACGCGATCTGCGGGACGCTCCGGACCAGCGTGTAGACCGCGACCAGGACGACGAGCACGGTAAACGCGGCCGCCAGGCGCTGGGGCCTGATCCGCCCGGCCAGATGACTGCCGCTGAGCGCGCCGATGACCGTGGCGCCGGCGAAGAGGCCGATGAGCGGCCAGTCGAGGCTCAGCTGGCCGTGGCCCGAACGGGCGGCCAGAGCCGCCACGCTGTTCACCGCGATGACCACCAGCGAAGTCCCTGCTGCGGTGGGCATGTCGAAGCCGAGCACGAGGACGAGTGCCGGGACGACCACGAATCCGCCGCCGACGCCAAAGAATCCCGTGATCAGCCCGACGGCGGTGGCGGCGGTGACGAGCAGCAGTACGCTGCGCCATGAGCCGCGCAGGCTCGCCCGGACCTGGCCCGGTTCCCTGAGCTGGCCCGGTTGCCTGAGCTGGCCCGGTTCCCTGACCTGGCCGGGCTTCCGAATCCGGCCGGATGGCAGCTTGCGCACGGTCATCAAGACGGCTACCACGACCATCAGCACCCCGAAGCCGGTGAGCAGTACGTCGGCGGGAACCGCCGCGCTGGCGCGGGAGCCCGCGTAAGAGCCGGCGATGCCTAGCACGCCGAACAGCAGGCCAGAGACGAGCTCGACGCGCCCGGCGCGGTAGTGCGTCACTGCCCCGAACACGGCGGCGATGCCCACCACGATCAGCGAAGCCGCCGTGGCCTGGTGCGGGCTCTCGCCGAGCAGGTAGACCAGGGCAGGAACGGTCAGGATCGAACCGCCGCCACCCAGCGCGCCGAGGCTGACCCCGATCAGGAGGCCAGCCGCGACAGCAAGCACGCTCATGCGGCCGTCGCGCGGGCGGGGCCGCCGACTACCGGCAGGCCGGCCGCCGCGGCATCGGCGAAGGCGTCGTCGACGGCTACCACCTCGTGGCCGGCCGCCTTCAGCAGCGAGGCGGCGATCGACGCCCGGTACCCGGACCGGCAGTGCACCCAGATCTCGGTACGCGGCAGCTCGGCCATCCGCGCCAGCAGTTCGTGCAGCGGGATATGGATCGCCCCGTCGAGATGGCCGTCGGCCCACTCGAGCGCACGCCGCACGTCGAGGACGGCGACTCGCCGGTGGTGCCGGACGGCCGCCAGGTCGGCGAAGCGAGCCACCTCGAAGGACGCCAGCGGCCGATCTGCCCAGTCCTGCGGCGTGCCGCTGGCCGCTCCGGCCAGCTTGTCGATGCCGATCCTGGTGAGGTCACGCTGCGCCGCCCGGACCTGCTCGGGACTGTCGCCAAGCAGCGTCAGCGGTGCGCCCCAGGGAATCAGCCAGCCGAGATAGTTGGTGAAGTCGTTGCCGTACTCGAAGCCGAGTGAGCCAGGCACGTGCCCGGCGGCGAACGCCCGCCTGGTCCGCAGGTCGACCACCCATTCGCCGGCGGCGATGCGCGCGGCTACGGTCGCGGCGTCCGCCGGAGCGGGAGCCGTCAGGTCAACGCCGGCCGGCCCGGCGGCGTTGGCCGGGCCCATGTGGGCGTAATACGCCGGGTAGGCGTCGAGTTCTGCGAGCAGCTCGGTGACGTAGCGGTCCTCGTCCAGCGTGAGCACCGGGTTGACCCGCTTCTCCTTGCCGATCGTGGACTCGTTGCCCTCCGACTGAGTGGCCGAGCAGAAGCTGCCGAATCCGTGTGTCGGGCAGACCGGCGTCTCGTCCGGCAGGTCCGCGAGCCGCCGCGCCGACGCGTGCTGCGCGGCGGCCAGCGCGGCCTTGTGGCCGGGGCCGAGCAAGTCGGGCCGGCCGGTGGAGCCGTACAGCAGCGATCCGCCGGTGAAGACCGCCGCGAGCTCGCCGGTGGCGGTGTCGGCGAGCGCGTAGGACAGGTGCGTGAACGTGTGCCCCGGGGTGGCGAGCACCGTCACCGTCATGGACTCGCCGACGGCGATCGTGTCGCCGTCCTCGACCGGCGTGCGCTCGAACGCGACGTCGTCGCGTGCGTTCACGTGGTAGGCCGCGCCAGTCTGGCGGGCGAGGGCAAGACCGCCGGTGACGTAGTCGTTGTGCAGGTGCGTCTCGAACACGTGGGTGATCGTCACGCCGCGCTCGGCGGCTACGGCCAGCACCCGGTCGATGTCCCGCTGCGGGTCCACGACGAGGGCGACCTGCCCGTCAGTCGCCAGGTAGCTGCGGTCACCGAGAGCGGGCGTGTCGATGCTGTTGATCTCGATCATGACGTCGGAGTGCTCCCGTCAGGCTCGGGCGTGGGTGACAAGGGGACCGCCCGCGCTTGCCCAGGCACCGGTCCCGCCTGCCACGGACCGCGCGTCGATTCCGGCCGACACCATCCAGGACGCTGCCGTCAGGCTGCGATTGCCGGACGCGCAGATGACGTAGACGGGCTCGCTGCGCGGAAGTTCGTTCAGGCGGCTGTGTACGGTGCTCATCGGCAGCAGCCTGGCGCCAGGAACGTGCCCTGACATGTACTCGAACGCCTCGCGCACGTCCACCACGACGGCTCCGTCACGATGCGCCGCGGCGAATGCCCGAACGTCGACCTCGCGTACCATGATCATCTCCTTCTATACCCCGGCGGGTATCTGACTGGACCCCGAACGATAGCCGAAGACGTGCCAGGAAGGCAAATACCCCGTGGGGTATGTGGCAAGTACTCCCCGAGCGGCTCGCTGGCGCGTGGCCCGCTCCGCCGCCGCGTACATCGCCCGTCAAGGGTGAGGGAACTATGCCTCGGCCTGGGCAGCATGCACAGCATGAGCAATGAGTCGCAGGGTAAGTCGGCCTGGTGGAAAGCCGGGCTACTGACGTTCGGCACGGCGGCGTTGGTCGCTGCCTGCAGTTCGAGCGGCGGAGGCGGGGCGACCAGCAGTGCGAGCAGCAGCTCGATGGCATCGAGCCCGGCGGCCAGCCCGTCGATGTCGGCGGGAGCGACCGGCTCGCCGGGGGCCAGCCAGCAGTTCCCGTGCACGCAGATCAAGGCGCTGAGCACCTCGCTGGATAACCTCACCCACATGCAGGTGACTACGGCGTCGGCGAGTCAGATCAGCGCGCAGCTGAAGACCATCGGCCAGCAGGTGACTGCGCTGAAGAGTACGGTCGGGTCTGTGTTCTCCAGTCAGCTCGACCAGCTCAGCACCGCGCTGAACCAGGTCAGGGCGGCAGCGCAGAATGTGGTCGCCAACCCGTCCACGGCGAACAAGCAAGCGCTGACCGCCGCACTCGACGGCCTGAAGAAAACGGTCGGGCCGATGGCGGACCAGCTCAAGGCCGTCTGTCCGCAGGCTTCGTCCTCGGCTTCGGCTTCGGCTTCGGCCTCGCCGTGAACTTCGGCAGGCATTGCGTGAACTAGGCAGGCATCAGAGGCCGGATGCGACCACGATACCTTCGAGCCGCCAGCACCTCGTCCGCGGTCAGGCCGTCAGGTGACTCCTCGCCGACAGAGATGCGCAGTCCGACGGCGAGCGCTGGCCCGGCGCCCCGGCGCCCCGGCGGGCAGTGGCGATGGCCTCGCGCAGGAACCGCAGCCTGTTCTCCGGCGAGCCGCCGTAGGAATCCGTGCGCATGTTAGTGCGGGGATTGAGGAACTGTGCGGGCAGGTAGCCGTGCGAGGCGACCACTTTCACGCCGTCGAACCCGGCCCTGGCGAACCGCCGCGCGGCGGCCGCGTAACAGCCGATCATCTCGCCGACGAATGCGGCGGGCTCTCGCGCGGCATGACGTGGAACCGCTCGTTCGGCACGGCCGAGGGCGCGTAGGCCACCGGATGAGTGCCATCCTGGGACTCCATCAGCTCCCGGCCGTCATGGAAGAGCGGCTGGAAGACGGCGGCGCCGCGGCCGTGGACCGCTTCGGCCAGCCTGGCCAGTCCCGGTATGGCCGAGTCGTCGTCGGCCATCAGCACGTGACTGCTGTACGGGGCGGTAGCGTGGATTCCTGCGACCTGCACGACGATCAGCCCGGCCCCGCCGGCCGCCCTGGCCTCCTGGTAGGCGAGCAACTGGTCGGGGACCTTGCCGTCCACGGCCATCACGGTGTCGTGGCCGGAGGAGACGATCCTGTTCGAGATCGTCACCGGCCCGATCCGCAACGGCGAGAACAGGTGCGGGAAGCGTGCGCTACCCGGCGCGAGACTGCCGCTGCCGCCGTGTTCCAGTCTGGTCAAGCCCCCTCTGCCCAGCCCGAAATGACATGGTATCTACTCGCAGCGGAGCACCGCCCGCGCCGCTCGCCGGGCTAGGTTTCGATGATCTCGGCGGCGTCGAATTCCCAGTAGGCGCGCAACGCGGCCAGCTTGCCGCTGCCGTCGCCGCGGTAGGTGTAGACGCCGCGGACGACGACGGCGTGGCTGCCTCCAGGCAGCGTAGTGCGGATGATGCCGACATCGGCGACTTCGTCGCCGCACTGGTAGGAGCGTTCGATCTCGAAGGTGATCTGCTCGTTCGGCGCGATCACGGTGTCGTAGAACGCGGCGATCGCGGCGAGTCCGCGGTGACCGTTGCCGTCCGGATCGAGCGGGGATGGTCCGATCGGGTCGGCCACGATGGCGTCCGGGGCGAACAGGCTGAGCCACGTCTGCCGGTCCTTGGCCCGGACGGCCGCCTGGGACCGGCGCGCCAGGTCCCGTGCCGTCGCCGTCTGCGTCATGGCCGTTCCTCCGCCTTGTCGTGCTGGTGAGCCACCCGCTCGGTTGCCGCCCCCTCAGGCCCGCACTTTCGCGATCACCTTCTCGGCGAACGCGTTCAGTGCCCCGATCTTCTCAGCCAGCGGCTGGGTGTCCGGATCGGTGCTGTAGGGCCACCGGAACCCGACGATCACGTCCGTGACGCCCTGCTCCTCCAGCCGCCGGACCCCGTCCACGCTGAACGCGTCCATCGAGATCACGTGTACCTCGAACGGCCGTCCGTCCGTTCCTTCCTGCGCGCGCAGTTCGGCGAGCCTGGCCAGCAGGCCGGGCAAGTGCGCGGGGTCACCGCCGCCGTGCATCCAGCCGTCGCCGGTGCGCGCCGCGCGCCGCAGCATCGCGTCGCCGTGGCCGCCGAAAAGGACCGGGATCGGTTCGCTCGGCACCGGTGCGAGCTTGACCCGCGGGATATCGAACAATTCGCCGTGGTACTCGAAGTACTCGCCGCTTGTCAGTCCCCGGAGAATCTCGACCGCTTCGTCCGTTCGCCGGCCGCGGCGCTGCCACGGGACGCCGAGTATGTCGTAGTCCTCGCGCCACGGGCTGGTGCCGACCCCGAGAGCGAGCCGGTTGCCGGTGAGGACCGCGGTGGAGGTGGCCTGCTTGGCGACCAGCACCGGGTTGCGCACCGGCAGCTTGAGCACGAACGTGACGAACCTCAGCCGCCGCGTCACCGCGCCGAGTGCCGGAATCAGCGAAAACGGCTCAAGGAACGGTTTGCCGTCCAGGAACTCGCGGCTGCCGTCCGGACTGTACGGGTACGTCGTGGTGGCTTCCGCCGGATAGCAGATGCTGTCCGGGATCACCATCGAGTCGTACCCGGCCGCCTCGGCCGCCTGAGCCAGCGGGAGGTAGAACGACGGGTCAGTCATCGATTCGGCATAAGAGAAGCGCACGAGACCTCCGGGCAGTCGGCTGGCGGCCGTGCGGCTGGCGGTGATCCGCCGCCGCGTCATCGCAGTCCGATCCTGCCAGGCGGGAAACGAAAAAGGTAGAACAGGTTCTAGAAACCTGTCCCGTGCCCGCACTGGGTGAAGGCGGCCGAGATGTTCGAGGTCTCGCCGACTCCGGTGTTGCCTTGCTGGCACCCGAGAAGGTAGAACAGGTTCTAGTATTTGGCTCGGGCGCGCTCACGGCGCCATCCCAGCGAGCCCGCCGTAACACACCGCCGCCGGGAAGGCTGGTCACATGGACCTTGTCGAGCTGGAGGAGATCCGCCAGCTGAAGTACCGCTACTTGCGCTGCGTCGACCTGAAGCTGTGGGACGAGATAGGCGACGTGTTCACCGAGGACGCGAGGGCCGACTACGGGACACCGTCGGCCGGACGGCCGCTGAACCTGGGCAGCCGGGAAGAGATCGTCAATTTCCTGCGCGACAGCCTGGGCAAGGACATCATCACCCTGCACGCCGCGGGTCAGCCCGAGATCAAGATCGACGGCGACACCGCGACCGGGACCTGGCGGTTCGAGGACACGGTGATCGCGACCGAGTACAAGGTGGCGATCGTCGGCGCCGCGTTCTACGAGGACAGGTACACCAGGTGCGCGGACGGCAGGTGGCGGATCGCGCACACCGGATACGTGCGGATCTACGAAGCGTCGATGTCGCTGACCGACCTGCCGAGCTGGAAGCTCACCGCCAACCGCTGGGCGGACTGAGCCGGTGCTGACCCAGCCGTTCGCCGATGCCGTGCTCGAGGCCGAGAAGATCATCACCAGCGCGCCGCACCTCCAGACCGAGCAGGACCTTGCCGAGGGGTACGACTACCTGGCCGGATCGATCCGGGCGTCGCTCACGCTGGCGTGGGCGTACCAGCGCGACTTCCCGTTCTTCGTCGCCTCGACCGGTCCGTACACGAAACTCGGCCTGGACAACCCGGACACGCTTTACTTCCATTCCTACCTGCGTGACGATGCCGAGTACGTGGTGACCGGCCGCCGCGGCACCACGGCTGACCTCAGTTTCCAGGTACTCGGCGGCGACTACTCGCCGGTGCGGGTGCCGGACAGCCTGACGGCTTTCGACGACCGGCAGATCGACATCGCCGACGGCACCTTCGAGCTGCGGTTCGGCCCGGCGAGGAAGAACCCGCCGAAGAACTACTTCGTCCTGGGCACTGGGTCGGCGATGCTCATCGTCCGCGAGGTCTACAGCGACTGGGCGACCGAGCAGCGCGGCATGATCGCGATCCGCCGGGCCGACACCGCCGGGTCGGCTCCGCCGCCGGCTGACACGAGCGCGCTGGCCAAGCGGTACGGCGTGGCCGGCAAGATCCTGATCTCCAGGCTCCAGACGTTCCTGGCCTTTCCCGAGTGGTTCTACCTGAAGCTCCCGGTGCACACGCTGACCGAGCCGAGGTCCACGCCGGGCGGCCTGACCAGCCAGTTCTCCTCGGTCGGGCATTACGACCTGGACGAGGACCAGGCCATGATCGTGACGGTTCCCGCGGCGAGCAAGCAGGTCGCGCCGTACCAGGGAATCCAGCTCGGCAGCATGTGGTACGTCTCGCTCGACTACATCAACCACCAGACGAGCCTCACCGCCGACCAGGCCAGGGTGGATCCGGACGGCATGCTCAGGTTCGTCATCAGCGAGCGTGATCCTGGCGTGGCCAACTGGCTGGAGTGCACCGGGCATCGCCGTGGTTATGTCCAGCTTCGCTGGCAGCGGCTGTCCAGGGGGCTGCTGCCCGAGGACGGGCCGCAGGCCGAGGTGGTGCCGGTCGCCGAACTGGAGAAGCGGCTGCTCTTTTACCGGCAGTCGACAATCACCAGGCAGGAGTACACGGCGCGGATCGCCGCCAGGCAAGCCGCCGTCGCGCAACGGATGCTCGGGTAAGGGGCCGTCATGCTGCTGAAAGACAAGGTTGTCGTCGTCTCCGGGATCGGCCCTGGCCTTGGCCGGTCGATCGCGGTCCGCAGCGCCGAGCAGGGCGCCGACGTGGTACTGGCCGCGAGGACGCAGTCGCGGCTGGACGAGGTGGCCAAGGAAGTCACCGCGCTGGGCCGGCGTGCGCTGGTCGTGCCGACCGATATCTCCGATGCTGCCGCTGCCGAGCGGCTGGCCCAGGCCACGCTGGCCGAGTTCGGCCGGGCCGACGCACTGGTGCACAACGCGCTGGCGATGCCGCCGATCAAGGATCTCGGCGAGGTGGACCTGGACGCGGTGCGAACGGCCTTCGACACCAATGTCGTCGGGGCGCTGCGGCTGACTCGGCTGTTCACGCCGGCGCTCGCGGCGAGTGCCGGGTCGGTGACCATGATCAATTCCATGGTGGTGCGTTTCTCGCAGCGCACGATGGGCCCGTACAAGATGTCCAAGGCGGCGCTGCTGGCCGTCGCGCAGTCGCTGGCCACCGAGCTCGGCCCGCAGGGAATCAGGGTCAACTCGGTGGCGCCCGGCCATATCTGGGGCGACTCGCTGAGGTGGTACTTCGGCTACCTCGCGAAGAAGCGCGGGGTGGAACCTGAGCTTGTCTACGACGAGACTGCGGTCAACACTGACCTGCGCCGCCTGCCGGAGCCCGACGAGATCGCTGACGCGGTCGTGTTCCTCTCCTCGCCGATGGCGCGTGCCATCACCGGTCAGTGCCTCGACGTCAACTGCGGCGAGTACCACCATTGACTCCGGTACCGCGCAAGAATCCCGCGGTGCGCGTGCAGCACGACGGCCTCGGCACCGTGGCGGACTTGCACGCCTCGGCTACCCGGCTCACCGGGCTCGATGATTACGGCACCGACGGCTACCGGGACGGCCTGGCGGTGCTGCTCGACTCCTATGCGAGGGACGAGGAGCTGACCCCGCTGGGCAGCAAGATGAGCCGCGTCTTCCTGCGCGGCGCGCTGACGGCCAGGCTGCTCAGCGAAGCGGCCTGGCGGCGGTATCCCGGGCATTCCGAGGTGGACATCAGGCAGCCGGTTTTCGTGACCGGCCTGCCTCGGACCGGTACGACGGCGCTGCACCGGCTGCTCACGACCGAACCGGCGCACCAGGGCCTCGAATTGTGGCTGACTCAGGCGCCGCAGCCCAGGCCGCCACGGGAGAGCTGGGACGCCGACCCGGTCTTCGCGCAGTTGCAGGCGATGTACGAGCAGCATCACGTGGAGCATCCGGAGTTCATGGGGGTGCATTACATCGCCGCCGACCAGGTGGAGGAGTGCTGGCAGCTGCTGCGCCAGTCGATGCGGTCGATCTCGTTCGAGTGCCTCGCCCACCTGCCGACCTACTCGTCCTGGCTGGCCGGTCAGGACTGGACGCAGGCATACCGCAGGCACCGCCGCAACCTGCAGCTAATCGGGATGCGCGACGCAGGCCGCCGCTGGGTGCTGAAGAACCCGAGCCACCTGTTCGCGCTGGAGGAATTGCTCGCCGTGTACCCGGACGCGCTGGTGATCCAGACGCACCGGGCGCCGCGGGTGGCGATCGCGTCGGCATGCAGCCTCGCCGCGCACGCCACCGCGGGCTGGTCGGCCAAGTTCCGCGCCGGGGTGATCGGAGCCGACCAGCTTGAGCTTTGGGCGCGCGGTCTCGAGCACTTCATGGCGGTGCGGGCCAGGCACGATCCGGCGCGGTTCTGCGACGTCGACTACGAGCGCTTCGTCGCCGATCCGCTCGGGACGGTAGAGTCGGTCTACGACTCCTTCGGGCTGTCGCTGAGCGGCGCGGCCGCGGACGCGATGCGGGCCATCCAGGCACGCAGCGCGGGCGGACCTGGCGGCGGCGCTGGCGGGGGTGCTGGCGGCGGGCACCAGTACGCGCTCGCCGACTTCGGGCTGACCGGCGAGCAGGTCGACGAGCGCTTCGGCAGCTACCGGGGCACCCTGGCCTGAGCCGGCACCTGAGGTGCCACAGTGCCCGAGCCGCGGCCGGAGCGTGGCAGGGCTACCTGGCCCTGGCCGTCCGCCATTCGTGGTCGAGCATGGCGAAGAGCAGGTCGTCGGTCCACTCACCCTTCGCCCAGGTACTTTCGCGCAGGTGACCTTCCCTGCGCATGCCAAGCCGGCCGAGCACCCTGGCTGACGCCGTGTTCCTCGGGTCACAGCATGCGGTGACCCGGTGCTTGCCGCGACCGTCGAAGAGGTAGCCAAGCAGCATCCGCGCCGCCTCGGTGGCATAGCCGTGACCCTGGTACGGCGTGGCCAGCGTGAAGCCGATCTCGGCCCGGCGAGGGTCGTCCGCGGGGATCCCGGCGGCGCAGTCGCCAATGAATCCTCCGGTGGCCCGCAGGACCATGGCGAACTGGAACCACTCGCCAGCCGTGTCGGGATGCCGGCCGAGTAGCGCGGTGATCATGCGTTCGCCTCCGGCCCGCGAATACGGCGCGTCCCAGGACTGGTACCTGGCTACGTCGGGGTCGGACCGGTAGGCCACGAACGCGGTCAGGTCGCCGGGCCGGAACCGGCGCAGCACGATGCGGTCGCCGATCAGCTCGGTGAAGTCCGCGTCCGGCATCCGCGCTCTGTCAGGCATTCGCAGAAGTCCAGTGCCGCTTCCGGCCATCCCTGGAATGACATCGGCTATTCCCCCCGCACTGCTTCTTCTCCCCCGCACTGCTTCTTCCGAATAGGAGCCGGCAGCCAGCCTACCGATCAGGCGTACCGGCCGAGCAGCGGCGATCCGCAACGCCATAGCGAAGTGGCCATGCGATTACGTGGCAGTGGGCGTCGGGAGATACGCTCCTGAGCGCAGCGCCTTACTTGTCGGGAAAGCCGGTTACTGATGCCTCGTGGATCGGGGGAGAGCCTCCTCGGCGTCGTCGGCCGGGTCACCGTTTCTATCCCGGCGAACGGCCCTGGCGAGGTGCTGCTGCCCGTGCGCGGCGGCACCGAAGCGTTCGCGGCCTGGTCTGACGAGCCGATTCGCAGGCACAGCCGAATCGTCGTGGTGGACTGCATATCGGCGCGATCGGTCTTCGTCACCCGCATATCCGGCGGGTAGTAAAGGAGGAGTTGCCATGCTGCTCTGGCACGTTCCGGCGCCCAACGAAGCGCTGCTTATCTCCGGCTCGAAACGGCGACGTGAGGAGACGCAGTTCCGGATCGTCACCGGGCACGGCAGTTTCGTGCTGCCGGTCAAGCAGAAGGCCCGGGTGCTCTCGCTCGCGCTCCGCGAAGCAGAAATCGTCGAGGACTGCATCACCAAGCAAGGCATCAAGCTGAACGTACGGGCCGTGGCTGCGTTCAAGGTCGGCGACGACCCGGCTTCCATCGCCAACGCGGCCCGCCGGTTCCTGTCCGAGCAGGACCGGATGGAGGTCCTGGTCGGACGGGTGTTCGCCGGGCACTTGCGCTCGATCATCGGCGGGCTCACGGTCGAGCAGATCATCAGGGAGCGTGACCGGGTGGCCCAGGAGGTCAAGGACGGCAGCCACGCCGAGATGGAGAAACTCGGCATCGTCGTCGACGCCCTCGAAATCCAGGAGATCGAGGACGCGACCGGTTACATCAACAATCTCGCCGCGCCGCATGCCGCGATGGTGGCGAGCCAGGCCAGGATCGCCCAGGCGCAGGCCGACCAGGAAGCGGCCCAGCGTGAGCTCGAGGTCGCCGCGATGAAGGCCCAGTACGAACGCGATGCCGAGATCAAGAAGGCCGGCTTCCTGGCCGAGACGGAGCACGCCAAGGCGCAGGCCGCTCAGGCGGGCCCGCTCACCGAGGCGAAGGCGTCCCAGGAGGTGATCGAGCAGCAGACCGCACTGGCGCAGCGGCAGGCGGATCTAGCCGCGCAGCGGCTGGAGGCTGAGGTCCGGCGGCCGGCGGATGCCGAGGCGTACCGCAAGCGCGCGATCGCCGAAGCCGACCGGGACCAGGCGAAGCTGGCGGCCGAAGCGGAAGCGTTCCGCAAGCGCGTGCTGGCCGAGGCAGACCGTGATCAGGCGAAGCTGGCGGCACAGGCCGATGCCTACCGCAATACGACGCTGGCCGAAGCAGAGGCCAATGCCGTAAAAGTCCGGGCCGACGCCGCCGCGCATGCCGAACGGGCGACGGCGCAGGGCGAGGCGGACGCGAACAGCGCTCGGGCCGATTCGCTGCGTGCGGGCAACCAGGAGCTGATCGCCGCCAGCCGCCTCGTCGAGCAGCTTCCTGAACTGGTAGAAGCCGCCGCCCGCGGCATCGCCGGCTCGAACCTGACCGTGCTGAACGGAGCCTCGGGCGTCAACGAGGTGATCGCCGGCCTCGTCGGCCAGGGCATGGCAGTCCTGGAGTTGCTGCGCACGTCGGCGGCGGCAGCGGGCCCGCGCGAGCCGGCTGGCGAGCAGGACCCGCTGACCGGCAAGATCGCGGATGGCAGCAAGGCGTCGAAGAAGTGATCGGAAGTTGCCCGTGCCTGGAGTGAAGTACCCCGTGCCTGGAGTCTTGTATGTGATCGGCTGCGCGTCCCCGCACGTGCTGAGCATCGACGTGCTGATCGGTAAGGCCCAGGCGCGCGGCTGGGACGTCTGCCTGGTGTGCACGCCGACCGCGGCGGCCTGGCTGGCCGCCGACCTGTCCCGGCTGGAAGCGGCCACCGGTCATCCGGTCCGCAGTCACTACAAGCTTCCCGGCGAACCCGACGTCCTGCCGCCGGCCGACGCGATGATCGTCGCGCCGGCCACGTCCAATACCGTCAGCAAATGGGCGCTCGCGATCAGCGACACTCTGGCCCTGGGCCTCATCACCGAAGCGATCGGGCTGCGCCTGCCGCTGGTCGCGCTGCCGTGCCTGAGCGCTGCGCAGGCGGCACACCCCGCGTTCAGGTGCGGTGTCGAGGTACTGCGGGCGGCCGGAGTCGCGGTGCTGCTGAGCCCCGACGGGCACACGCTGCCTCAACCGGGGGCCGCCGCAGGCGCCTTTCCGTGGGACCTCGCGCTAGACGAACTCGACCGGCGGCGCGGGCACCGGCCGTAGCCGAATCCACCGACCCGCGTCGCCGGCCAAGCCCGGCTAAGGTCATCGGTGCGGGTGCGGGTGCGGGTGCGGGTGCGGGTGCGGGTGCGGGTGCGGGTGCGGGTGCGGGTGCGGGTGCGGGTGCGGGTGCTCCGAATCGTTTTCCCAGACGGCGAAAGAACGGTCGCCCACGCCTGATCTCGCTGTCACCGCTCGGCCTGTGCCCGATAAGTCCGGATAGCTCCGCTTCGATGAACGCCGAGGTTGACTTACCCCCAGTTGGAACCACTTTCGGGCACCAATTTGTCGGGTATCGGGTGAACTAATTCGAGTGAAGTCAGGCGGGACCACCCGGACGGCGTGGGAGCACCCGGTCGGGCTGGTCCATCTTGTAGCGGAGCGCGCCGAGGTCGTGAGCGGCGACGATGCGGATATAGACAATGCGGACGGAGTACTGGGCGAACGTGTCCAGGCCGAACTCGGCGATCAGGCCGAGCGCGCGGTCCTGAGTGGGGCCGACCACTGCCCGTCGTACTCGATCAGCCGGTCGCGTCCGGTCCTGCCGTCGGTCTCGAGCACCGAATGCGTCCGGCCGCCGACCCGATTCCGTGCTTCAAGGATCAGCACGTCCAGCCCAGCGTCGGCCAGGTCCCTGGCAGCCGACAAACCGGCCAGGCCCGCGCCGACCACGGCGACATCTGCTTCGTCTGGCACCGTCTACCTACCCCCAGAAAAGAGTCAATTAGCAAGAACAAGGGACACAAGGAAACTAGTATCAGGTCCGCCAGTCAAGCCACTGGCCGGTATCGCTTGCCGCACCGTCCCGGCGTACCGAAGCGGCCAGCCGGTCGGACCGCCGGGACGCGCGTGCGAACCGGTCCGGTGCATGCTGACGCAGGCCGCCTGTCGCTGGAATTTGCCTAGTCGGCAGTTCTCGTGTGATTATGGCAATAGTCGCTGGGTGAATACAGCCACCGAATGACATGAACTGCCGAGGTATGATCTACTTCGCTTGGAAGCCCAGACCCAGCTCGCCAATTCATAGCGCATGCTCATTTGGCAAGGTGGAGAATTTGAGCCGAGTTGGCAAGGTATCTCAGCGTAATCCGTCCCGGCTTGTCCCGGGCGGAGCCGAAGGCATACAGATCTCCGCCCGTTGTCTGCCCGGATCTTCCCTTTTTGACTCGGCTGGAGATTTCTATGATGTAATCCGTCTTGCTGACGGCGGCTGGGGCCTGCTCGTGGGTAACGCTGGGACCGAGGTATCCGGAAGACTCTGGGGACCGCGGCTTGCTGCGCCGCCCTCTGGCTCGGCGGTAGCACTGACCAGGTCGATTGTGCGTGCGACAGCGGCGATCGAGAACCGGCCTCGTCTCGTGCTCGCTGGCCTGAACCAGGCGCTGCTCTCCTGGTCTCATAGCGACCGGGGACATCTGCCGGTGGTCTACGCGACGGTGCGGCAGGGCCGGGTCGGTGCTCGGATGCGGATCTGCGCAGCTGGGACCGCGACCGCATACCTCCGGCGTGCCAGCGGTGACGCTACGGTGGTCGGCTCGTCTGGAACAGCCCTGGGAAGATGCGCCGATCCAGACCTGCACGATGATCGGGTAGTACTGCGAGCGGGTGACAGTCTGGTGCTCGTGACCGGGGCGGTCACCAACGCTGCCAGCCCGACAGGTCGCAGGACCTTCGGCTCGGCCAGGCTCGGCCCGTTTCTGACCGGACTGGCCGGGGCATCGGCCGCGCGCACGGCGGACTCCCTGTTGCGCGCGGTCAAGGAGTTCAGCGGCGGGAGAACGGACCGGGACACAGTCGTCGTGGTAGTCAAGATGCCAGGCAACCGGAGCGGCCGGGGAATGCACGCGGCCGCATGGCCTGGAACGCGTTCCTACTCGCAGATCGCCCAGGCACCGGATGATACCGACTCCGGGCAATTACGCATTCTGACACCCGAAGCGTAAGAAGAGCCCCTACGCTATGAACCCGTGGTTTCTGGGCTGAGTCGGCGCCCTGTCCTTCCGGCCGTCGCGGTATTCGGCGCGGGTACTGGGAGACGCGAACTAGCTCAGGTATTCGCAGTGACAGACACGACCAGGGTCATGTTGCGTGTCATTTACGGCGGCATATCATGCGGTGCGCCATTACCTCACCGCTGCTCGCCGTGCGGGCGCGGACCGCTAGCATGCTGAGTGCTCCGGCCGCTGTCGCGTCCAGCCCCGGCCGATGCGCGACCTGTTCCCGACGTAAAGGCGGAAACCCCGACGTGACAGCACCGTTCGCTGCGGCGGCTGGCCAGCAGTCCGGTCAGTTCGTGACGCAGTTGCCCGCGCCGACGCCCGTCCACCGCCGGATCGCCAAGGAACTCGGTGTCCGGGACGGCCAGGTGCTGGCGGCCATCGAACTGCTCGACGGTGGCGCGACCGTGCCCTTTATCGCCCGTTACCGCAAGGAGGCGACCGGTACGCTCGACGACGCGCAACTGCGGACGCTGGAGGAGCGGCTGCGATACCTGCGGGAGTTCGAGGACCGGCGAAGCACGATCCTGGAGTCGATCCGTTCCCAGGGAAAGCTCGACGACGCGCTGGCAGCGCAGATCATGGCGGCCGATTCCAAGGCCAGGCTCGAAGACATTTACCTGCCGTTCAAGCCGAAGCGCCGGACCAGGGCGCAAATTGCGCGCGAGGCCGGGCTGGAGCCTTTGGCCGATCAGCTACTCGGTGATCCGGCGACCGATCCGCTGGCAGCAGCGAGCGCGTTCGTCGATGCGGAGAAGGGAGTGGCTGACCCCGCCGCCGCGCTGGACGGCGCGCAGGCGATCCTCACCGAGCGCTTTTCCGAGGACGCGGACCTGATCGGCGTCCTGCGGGAACGGATGTGGGGACGGGGTCGGCTGGTGGCCAGGGTCCGCGGCGGCAAAGAGGACGCTGGCGCCAAGTTCGCCGATTACTTCGAGTTCGACGAGCCGTTCACCAAGATGCCCTCGCACCGGATCCTGGCCATGTTCCGCGGCGAGAAAGAGGAGATACTCGACCTCACGATGGATCCTGCGGACGAGCCGGCGCCGGACGGCGCAGCGGTGACGTCAGCGAGTGATCGCGGGTCCGGCTCTGAGTTCACCCAATCTGAGGCCATGATCGCAGCGCACTTCGGCATCACTGACCTGGGCAGGCCGGCGGATCGTTGGCTCACCGACACGGTCCGGCTGGCCTGGCGCGGTCGCATCCAGGCGCATCTGGGCGTCGACCTGCGGATGCGGCTGTGGCAGCTCGCGGAGGACGAAGCGGTCCGGGTGTTCGCCGCCAACCTGCGTGATCTGCTGCTGGCCGCCCCCGCCGGGGCAAGGACGACGATGGGCCTTGACCCCGGACTGCGGACCGGGGTCAAGGTCACCGTGGTCGAGGCCACCGGTAAGCCGGTCGCGACCGAGACGATCTACCCGCACGAGCCGCGCCGCCGCTGGGACGAGTCTCTCGCCGTTCTGGCGAAACTCGCCGTTGCACACCGAGTCGACCTGATCGCGATCGGCAACGGCACGGCATCACGAGAGACCGACCGGCTGGCCGCCGACCTGATCAGGCGCCATCCGGAGCTGAAGCTCACCAAGGTGATGGTCTCCGAAGCCGGAGCGTCGGTCTATTCGGCGTCGGCCTTTGCGTCCCGAGAACTTCCCGGTATGGACGTCTCGCTGCGCGGAGCGGTCTCCATCGCCCGGCGGCTGCAGGACCCGCTGGCCGAACTGGTCAAGATCGACCCGAAGTCGATCGGCGTCGGCCAGTACCAGCATGACCTGGCCCAGACCAAGCTTTCCCGGTCACTGGACGCGGTCGTGGAGGATTGCGTCAATGCGGTCGGGGTGGATGTGAACACCGCCTCGGCTCCGCTGCTCGCCAGGGTTTCCGGCATCAGCGAGGGGCTCGCCGGCGCGATCGTGGGACACCGCGACGAGAACGGTCCGTTCCGGAGCCGGCGGGCGCTCAAGGAGGTGCAGCGGCTGGGACCGAAGGCCTTCGAGCAGTGCGCCGGGTTCTTGCGGATCAATGGCGGCGACGACCCGCTGGACTCCTCCAGCGTGCATCCCGAGGCGTATCCAGTGGTGCGGAAGATTCTCACCGCAGCGGACACGTCCATGCCCGAGCTGATCGGGAACACGAAGGTGCTGCGCTCGTTGCGGCCGGCGGACTTTACCGACGACCGGTTCGGCTTGCCGACGGTGACCGACATCCTGCGCGAGCTCGAGAAACCGGGCCGGGACCCGAGGCCGGCCTTCACGACCGCCGTATTCGCCGAGGGCGTGGAGACGCTGGCCGACCTGGCGCCTGGCATGGTGCTTGAGGGGGTGGTCACGAACGTGGCGGCGTTCGGGGCGTTCGTCGACATCGGGGTACACCAGGACGGGCTGGTGCATGTGTCGGCGATGTCGCGGAACTTCGTGAGCGATCCGCGCGCGGTGGCCAAGCCAGGGGACATCGTCAAGGTGAAGGTGCTCGGCGTCGATATCGCGCGGAAGCGGATTTCGCTGACCATGCGATTGGACGACGAGGTCGGCGGCGGTCAGGGTCGTGATGGCGGCGGTCAGGGTCGTGGCGGCGGTCAGGGGCCGGGTTCCCGGCCGTCATCGGGTCGCGGCGACCCGTCCGCCGGCCCGTCCGGGCGGCGGACCGACGCTGGCGGCGGCGCCATGGCCGAAGCGCTGCGGCGGGCTGGCCTGGTCGGCCGGGGCTGACGGCCGTCCCCTGGGCGGAGTCGAGGCCGGGCGAAGTCGGGGGCGTGCCCGGTTACAGGCGAGAGCGACGGCAACAACCAGGTAGTCGCAGGTTAATCAAAACAGAACGCCACAAACTACACATTTAACCCCTCCCCCCCGCATGGCTCAACCGCATCGATGGCCCGTTGGTGCTGCTATAACGACACCAACGGGCCATTGATGCGCCTGGTGCGGCGCCTTGCAGGGCGTGCCCTGGCGGGGCAGGTCAGGGAGGGCCAGTTTCTGCCATAGGAACTCCAGGACGAGTGCCCACCACCAGGGCGGACTCGCCCATGCGCCTCGGCTAGTCGGCCTCGGCGGAAGGCCAACCCGGCGGAGCCGCCTCGGCGGAAGGCCAACCCGGTGGAGTTGCTGTGCCCGGTGCGGTCGCCCGTCCTGGCGCAGCGACTGCGCTCGATACCCCGGCATACTGAGCGCCGGGGTATCGGGCATTCGCGGTGCCGTGCCGGTCGGCGGCAGGCGCAGGTGCCAGGTCTGACGCGACCCCAGCGGGTGCGATAGCCAGTTGCGCCGTCGCGAGAACGAGCGCGGCCAGGAACGCGCAGTACACCCAGAACGCCGCCGTGAGGCCGGAAGTGATCATCAGCCCGATCTGCGTGGCCTGGCCGGGCGTGAACCCGAACTGCGCTGGCGTGGTCGGCTGGCTGAGCTGGACCAGCGCGGACACTGCCTGCGCGACGAGCGGGATAGTAGCGCCGAGGAGCAACGCGGCACCATGCCTGGCCGGCCGCCACAAGCTTGCGGCGATCGCAGCGGCGACGACGCCGACCATCACCGCGACATCGCCGGTGATCACCAGCGCCGGGTTCGCGAAGGCGTTGCCTGCCGTCAGGTACTGCGTGGCTCCGGCCGAGGTGCGCAGCGTGAAGCTGTCCCACGCAGGGGCAAAGGTGAGCGCCGCGCCGATTCCGGCGAGTATCAAGGTGATGACAGCGGCGACGTGGTGACCGTCGCGCCAGTGGCTGACCCGGGCGGATGCCAGGGCTGGCTGATCGGAAACCGGGTCAGTGCTCGCGCCGGCACCGCCTGCCCGCCTGGCTGGCCCGACCAGGAGCGCTACCGTGGCTCCGGCGGTGCAGGCAAACCAGCCAAGCAGCCCGAGCACGAGGCCGGTGCCAGCGGTGTGTGCGCCTCCCACTATCGCGGTTCCAGCGTCCGCGAAGTAGAGGCCGAACGTGACGGCGCTCGTCCCTATTCCGAGCAGCGCCCCGATCCGCGCCCGGCTGCCTGCGAGCAGGATGACAACCGCACTGGCCGTCCAGCTCGCGAGGTAGATCGCGTGCGGTACGACTTCGGCTGGCTGCCTGGCGAGGCTTGCTCCGGCAAGATAGCCAGGGAAGAGCCCGGCGATCCCGAGAGCGACACCGACGCCGAGCACGGCGGCGGCGACGGTTCCGGAACTCCCGCTGCGTCCGGCCGGAGAGCTGGCATCGGGATTCGGGATGGTCAGGTAGTCACCCACAGTTGGACCCTTCCTCGGCTGCGTCCATGGTGCGCCCGTTGCCACAGCGTAGACAGCTAACCTGCAGGTTCGCTGAACGCTTCCGCAAGCGTTCCTTGACGTGGGTCCGGGCCGGAGGCACGGTGCCCGGCACTTGTCCGGAAGGCGCTAGGGCGCGAATCCGCGCGAACTGTGCCCGAGCAGTTCGATGACCAGGCCGACGCCTGCCAGGGTAGTCACGGTCACGGTGACGATGAGTACTCTTCTGGCGGCAGTCCGGGGCGCTGGTTTGCGTTCGCGAAAAATAACCAAGCGGCCAGATGACGGCGGCGAATGCCATGATGGGCGCGCCGACCGCGGGCCGGTACTTCAAGATCGCGGCACCGATGGCCGCGAAGGAAATCGCGGTCCTGGTCCAGGCCAGCTCCGTTCGTTCCCTGGCCAGCCCGGGATCGGCGTCCTCTAGGTCGTCGGTCGGCGTCGGCGTCGGCGGCGTGGCGGGGTCGCTGGCGCTCATCCCTGCCGCACCCGGGAGTACAGGTCGACCGCTCCGGCGATCAGCGCGATCGCCGCGATCGTCAGCGACAGGATCTTTGGCAGTTGTGAGCGGCCGAGCGGCTGTCCCAGCCGCAGCGCTCGCTGGTTGGCCTTCCACTCGAAGAAGCTGAGCACCGAAATCGCCCCGCCGAGCAAGATCAGCGGTGTGGCGATGACTGACCGCCCCCAGGGAACGCCACGGAATGGCGGCAGCAACTGCGCGATGGCCAGGCCGCCCACGACCAGCGCCAGCGACGTGCGGCTCCAGGCTAGGAAGGTCCGCTCGTTGGCCAGCGTGAACCGGGCATCCGGTTCGGTGCCCGCGGCCTGGCTCTCATGTGCGTCGCTGCTGATGGTGTGGCCCCTTCGGCGGTGCTGTGGCGCACGAATAGTGTCTCGCATCGCCACCGACGGCCGGTCAGGTGGTAAGAACTTGCCGTCGGGCCGCTGGCCGACGTCGAGTCACGAGTCGCCCGTGGACCTGTAGGTGCCGCTGGTACCCAGGTACGGGCAGTTCTACGCTTGCGAGGACTCCGTGCAGAAGGCGCTGCTCGCTGCGGCGCCGCAGTGGCAGCCGAGGGCACGCCGGCCAACCCGCGGGGCTGGCTGATCACCGTCGCGTCGCGGAAGCTGATCGACGAGGTCCGCAGCGAGCAATCGCGGCGGCGTGAAGACTTGATCTTCGTCGCTACCCCGCAGTCGGAGCTGCTCAGCGATCAAGTCGTGCGGCGTGCCGTTCGGCGTTCCGGCCGGGCCCGGACGTGCGGAGCGGCTGAGTGCGGTGCTGCACGTGCTATGCCTGATTTTCAGCGAGGGCTATGCGACGACCGCCGGGGACCAGCTGACCGCTCCGGTACCGTCCGACGAGGCGATCAGCGTGCTGACCGGCGAATTACCGAGACTTCTTCCGGCACCCCGGATTCTTCGTGATCACGAAAAACTCGGGGTGGCGGGGTCAGGACATCGGTGCGGGGAAGTCGTCGGGGCGGAGCAGGGCGTCGGTGCCGCCGTCGACGAAGAACACCGAGCCGCAGCAGAACCTCGCGTCGGGGCCGAGCAGGAACGCGACGACGGACGCGAGTTCGGCGGCCTGGCCGGGACGGCCGACCGGGACGGGGAACGCGTCGACGTACTTGCCGATGACGGGGTCTTCCCTGGTGGCCCGGAGCATCGGCGTCTCGACGGTCCCCGGGGCCACCGCGTTCAGCGCGATGCCGCAGCCCGCCCAGTCGGCGGTCGGCGCGCACCTGCGGACCCAGCGCGCGACTGCGATCTTGGACGCAGGGTAGCTGCGGATCGCACCGGCGGTATCAGCGGCGGCACGCGCGGCTTGCTCGTCGCCGGCCAGGCAGTGCTCGGTCACGTCCGCCGGGACGCCGGGCATGCAGGTGGTGGAGTTAGAACTGATCGCGACGGCAGCCGCCTGGTCGCCGCGGGCCAGCAGCGGCCGCAGGCCGGCCAGCAGCGCGACGGTACCGAAGTAGTTGACCGAGACCAGCGTCGAGCCGGCCACAGAACTCAGGCCAGTCAGTCCGGCCCAGGTCACCAGGCCGTCGATCGCGCCGCCGGAGAGTCCGGTCACGGCATCGACGGCGCTCTGGCGGCCCGCCTGCGTCGCGAGGTCGGCCACGATATCGGCGTCGTGCAAGTCGACACCGATTACCCGCTGGCCGGCGTCTTCCAGCCGGGTCCTGGTCGCGGCGCCCATTCCCGACGCCGATCCGGTGACGACCACGGTACGGACTGCGGGCATTGGGTCTGCCTCCGTTTCGGACCACTACCACAGTGGCGTCCACTATGTATACCGTTACGGGAGGGTAGCGTCGAGACCCTGCGGAGGTGCGTCGGAATGGCTGAACGCGTCGAAGACCTTGACCTGCCGGAGTTCGACATCACCGACGCCGGGCTGACCGGGGACGTCTATCACGAACGTCTGGCCGCGGCCAGAGAGCTTGGCTGGCTGGTCAAGTCTCCCATCGCCTATGTGGTGCTCGACCGGGAAGCGAGCGAGTTCTTCCTGCGCGCCCGGCAGACCGGCTTTCCCGGCCGGGAGATAGCGGCTCTCTTCGGGATCACCGGTGGCCGGCTCGCCGAGCAGATCGACGCCAACATCCTGAACCTCACTGGCGAGCGGCACCGGCGGCTGCGGGCACTGGTGGCATCGGCGTTCACGCCGCGAGCGGCAGGGCGGTGGCGGCCGGTGATGCGCGACATCGCCGAGTCGCTGTGGCGGCAGCTCGATGGCCGGGCCGAGTGCGAGTTCGTTTCCTGGTTCGCCGGGCCGTTCCCGGCCCGTACCGTCGCCGCGGTGATCGGAGCTCCGCAGCAGGACGCGCACGCTCTGCACCGGTGGTCCAGCCTGGTACAGCAGCAGTTCGACATCCGGGCGCTGGCGCAGGGGCCTGACCAGATCGAGCGGGCCGTGTGCGAGCTCTACGACTACGTGGCCGCCCTTCTTGACCGGCGGCGTGCCGATCCGGCCGACGACTTGCTCGGCGCCCTGCTCCGGGCGGAGGCCGAGGGGGACCGCCTCTCGCCTGCCGAATGCGTAAACCTGGTGCTCAACGTCCTGGCCGGCGGCGTGGACACCACGGCGGCCCAGCTCGCCCACGCGCTGCGGCTGTTCGCCGTGCATCGCGCGCAGTGGGAGCTGCTCGGGCAGCGGCCGGAACTGGTCGGCAGGGCGGTCGACGAGGTGCTCAGGTTCGAGCCGATCACACCGTTCACCGCGCGGATCTGCGCCGAGGAGATCACCTATCGCGGCGTGATCTTCCCGGCTGGCACGATCGTCGCGATCTGCGCCGAGCGGGCTAACCGGGAGGCCGCGGCGGGGGAGGAGTTCGACATCACCGCCGAGCGGGACGGCGACCGGGTGCTGACCTTCGGCGCCGGCGCCCATTTCTGCCTGGGCCAGAACCTGGCCAGGGCAGAACTCGAGGAAGCGCTCGGTTTCCTCGCTCCCCGGTTGCCCGGCCTGCGGCTCGCCGGGCCGGAGCGGCTTGGCGGGGTAGAGGGCATCTACGGCATCGAGTCGCTGCCGCTCACCTGGTCAGGTATCTGACCACGCCCCAGGTGTCGGCGCCTCGCTGGTACGGCGCGGATGAAGCGGATGAAGTCGGCGGTTAGGCGATCACCGGTGGCTCGGGATGGTCGAGAACGCAGCGCGTGCCGCTGTAGATGCTCACCATGCATTTGTTGCAGTGGGTGCACGTGCCCTGGGTTGCCGTTCCGGCCTGCATCCGCGCGACGAGGTCGGGTTCGCGCAGCAGCGCGCGGCCCAGCGCGACGAAGTCGAATCCCTGCGCCATCGCCAGTTTGATCGTGTCCACCGTGTTGATGCCGCCGAGCAGGATGAGCGGCAGCGACAACGCGGACCTGAACTGTCTGGCCATCGGCAGGAAATAGGCCTCCTCGAACGGGTACTCCTTGAACAGCACGGGGCCGAGTATCCGGAAGCCGAGCCGCTGCGGGCCGGGCAGCACGCGGGCCATCTCCTTACGCGGTGCCGAGCCGCGGAAGAGGAACATCTGGTTGGCCTGGGAGCCGCCCGAGGTCAACTCGATCGCGTCAAGCCCGCCGTCGGCCTGGAGCAGCTGAGCGACCTGCAGGCTGTCGGCTGGATCCAGCCCGCCCCGCACGGCGTCGGTCATGTTCAGCTTGGCGATGACCGCCAGCCGCGGCCCGGCTTCGGCGCGGACCGCCCGCAGCACCCGCCTGGCCAGCCTGGCGCGGTTCTCGATCGGACCTCCGTAGTCGTCGGTGCGCTTGTTCCACCGCGGGCTCAGGAACGCTGAGATGAGGTAATGGTGGCCGAAATGCAGCTCGATGCAGTCGAATCCGGTCTCGCGCAGCATCCGTGCGCCGGCGGCGAACTGGCCGACGACCTCGTCGATCCCGTCGGGGGAGATGGCCCGGACCGGCATGCCAGCCAGCGTCCTGGTCTTGGACGGGCCGACCACTCGCTTGCCGCGGACCATTCCGACCGCGCCGGCGTGGCCGAGCTGCGCGGAGATCCTGGCGCCCTCACCGTGCACGACGTCGGCGATCTTGGCCAGGCCGTCGGCGGCGTCATCGTGGATGTAGATCTCCGCCGGGGCGCCCATCCCGTCCCTGGAGACAGCGACATAGGAGACCGTGGTCATCGCGGTTCCGCCGCCGGCGGTCCTGCGGTGGAACTCGATCAGGCTGTTCGTGACCTTGTTGCCGGGGCTCATGCCCTCGAACGTGGCGGACTTGAGCACGCGGTTGCGCAGGCTGACCGCGCCGAGACTGGCCGGTGCGAAGGGATCGGGACCGCCGGGCCGAGCAGGCGGAGGGGGTACGGAATGCGGAGTTTGCGCCGTCACGCGGCAAGCTTGCCACGTTTGCGGGCTCCGTGAAAGGCATCGGGGAGCGCGGTTAGATCGCCGGATCTGGGCCTGACGCGGTTTTACGGTGCGGACGCGGTCTGCGTGCGGACGCGGTTTGCGGTGCATCGGCCCCGGCTTCCGGTGCGTCGGACTGCTTGACGAGCACGACGGGGCAGGCTGCGTGCGCCGCGCAGGCCTGGCTCACCGAGCCAAGCATGAGTCCGGCGAACGGCGACCGGCCGCGGATGCCGACCACGAGCAAGTTGGCCTGTGCGGATGCGTGAATGAGCGCTTCGGTCGGGTCGCTCTCCGCGACAACAGCCTGCAAGGGCACCCTGGGTTGCGGTGCCACTTCGGCGACCGAGGCCAGCAGCATCGCCTTGGCGGCCTGCTCGACCTCTTCCTTGCTGTAGCCGCCCGGTATTGCGATCAGCGGCATCTGCCAGGAAAACAGGGCCATGACCTCGCCCCGGTGTACCTCGGCCTGCTCGAGCGCCCAGCGCAATGCTGCCGCGCTGTGCGGCGAGCCGTCCACCCCGACGACGACCCGGTAAGTCATACGCGCTCCACCGCGACTCCAGAAGCGGAGTAGGCCTGCGCGGACAGGTTCTCCAGGCTCCTGCCCTTGGATTCCGGCAGCAGCAGTACCGTGAGGGCCAGGCCAGCCAGCGACACCGCCCCGGCGACGATTTCGGCGCCCCGGATTCCCATCGCGGACGCCAGCATGACCGGGAAGAAGTAAGCGCCGACGAATGCGCCTAGCTTGCCGGCCGCCGCAGAGACTCCGTGCCCGGTCGTCCGGACCGCGACCGGGAACAATTCGGCCGGGTAGACGAAGGTCGTGGTGTTCGGGCCGAACTGGGTGAAGAAATAGCTAGCGCCGTATAGCACCACGAACGGCACCGCGTTGACGGTGACCCCGGGAACGATGCCGATCATCAGGAAGCACAGGCCCATCATGAAGAAGCCGCCGGCCTGGATCTTCTTCCGGCCGGTCTTGTCCAGCAGCAAGATCGCGACGATGTAGCCGGGTACCGCGAAGGCGGCGAAGATTCCCAGTTGCACCAGGGTGTTGTGCAGCAGCGACGTGCGAGGGCTCAGCAGTTGCAGGATCTCGGGCGTGGAGATCGTGTTCCCGTAGTAACAGAAGTCGAGCAGGAACCAGGCGCTTGCCGTTCCGATCAGCCAGAGCAGCATCCTGCGGTACCTGGTGAGCGTGCGGAAACCTTCGAAGAGGCCCTGCGGGATCCGCGCGATTGATTCCGGTGCCCTACCCGGTCCGGCGTCGGTCCCGGTGGCCGCGGCCATGGCAGCACGAGCCTCGCCCGTCGCGCCGCCCGCCAGCGCGAACCGCGGCGTCTCGTGAATCCGCCTGCGCAGGTAGTAGACGGCCATGCCGGGAATCGCGCCGAGTCCGAGCAACATCCGCCAGGTTGCCTGGTGCGAGATCCCTGACGCCAGCAGGATCGAGGCGATCAGCGGTCCGACGATCAGGCCAGCACCCTGCATGGCGAAAACCAGCCCGACCATCCGGCCGCGGGACCGTTTCCCGGAGTACTCACTCATGATCGTGGCCGAGACCGGGTAGTCGCCGCCGATGCCGATGCCGAGGATCGCGCGCCAGACCAGCAGGAACACGTAGCTCGGCGACAGCGCGGACCCCAGCGCCGCCACGGCGAGGATCAGCACTTCGTAGCCGTAGATTCGCTTGCGGCCGAGGATATCGGCGATCCGGCCGAAAATGAGCGCTCCGGCTGCCGAGGCCACTAGCGTCACCGAGTTCAGCAGTGAGACCTGTGGCGTGGACAGGTGCCATTCGCTCTTGAGCAAGGCCACGACGATGCCGATGACGAACAGGTCGTAAGCGTCGGCGAAGAAGCCCATGCCAGAAACGAACATGATCTTCCACTGGAACCGGGTAATCCTGGACTCGTCCAGCGCGCCGAATTCGTCGGCGATCGGCGCCTGCGCCAAGTGCCCCCCCACGCCGCCAACGCTACACATGGCCATAGTTGGTCACTGGACGCGACCTGCCTTCAGCGGGCGGAGACAACCTCTGGGGTGCGCGGACCCCGGCGACGTGGGTCGAAGTCAGGGCTCGCGTGGATGCCATGCCACAATCACGGTGTGTCATCGAAAAGCTACTGTCTGGTTACCGGGGCATCTGGCTACATCGGCGGGCGACTTGTTCCCGAATTGCTGGCTGCCGGGTATCCCGTTCGTTGCATGGCACGCGACGCTGGCAAGCTCAGGGACCGGCCATGGGCAGGTGATGTCGAGGTCGCCGGTGCCGACATCTTCGATCCGGCAGCCGTGCGAGTCGCGCTGGCCGGCGTGGACGTCGCGTACTACCTGATCCACTCCCTTGGCTCGGCCGGGGAGTTCGAGGAACGGGACAGGGTAGCGGCGCGCACCTTCGCGGCGGCGGCCACGGCGGCCGGAGTGCGGCGGATCGTCTATCTCGGCGGCATCGTGCACCGCGGCGACGCTCAGCTTTCGCCGCACCTGAGATCGCGGGGCGAGGTCGGCGACATCCTGCTGAGCAGCGGGATACCGACGATGGTGCTCCAGGCCGCCGTGATCATCGGCAGCGGCTCTGTCTCGTTCGAGATGCTGCGTTACCTCACCGAACGACTGCCTGTGATGACCACCCCGCGCTGGGTGCGAACCTTGATCCAGCCGATCGCCGTCACCGATGTGCTCAGGTACCTGGTGGCCAGCGCAGAGGTGCCAGACGAGGTCAGCCGGCGGTTCGACATCGGCGGGCCGGACATCCTGACCTACGCCGGCATGATGCGCCGGTATGCGGCGGTGGCAGGCCTGCGGCAACGGATCATCATTCCGGTGCCGATGCTGAGCCCGCGGCTGTCCTCGCTCTGGGTGGGGCTCGTGACGCCGGTTCCTTCCGGTGTCGCCAGACCGCTAGTGGAATCGCTCAGGAACGAAGTTGTGTGCGCTGAGCATGACATCGAACGGTACATCCCCGATCCGCTGGATGGCCTGTTGCCGCTGGATCGCGCCATCGCCCTGGCATTGCGGCATGTCCGGACGGGTGACGTGGCCACCCGCTGGTCTTCGGCGGCGACCGCCGGGGCACCGAGCGACCGGTTGCCCGCTGAACTGCGCGACGGAATGCGGCAAGGGGAGGCTCCGCCGGGGGAGGCGCGGCCGGGGGAGGCGCGGCCGGGGGAGGTGCTGCCCGGCGGCAGCGAATTGCTGCCGAGCGATCCGCAGCCGTCGGACCCGTCCTGGTCGGGCGGTTCGCTCTACGTCGATGACCGGGTCAGGCGGGTTCGCGCGTCGGCCGACGCGCTGTGGCAGACGATCGAAGGCATCGGCGGGGAGAGCGGCTGGTACTCCTTCCCGCTCGCGTGGGAGCTTCGCGGACTCCTGGACCGGGCAGTCGGTGGTGTCGGGCTGCGCCGTGGCCGGCGCGACCCGCGCCGGCTGCAAGTCGGTGATGCGCTGGACTTCTGGCGGGTGGAAGAGGTCGTTCCTGGCTCGCTGCTGCGCCTGCGGGCAGAGATGAAACTGCCCGGCCGGGCGTGGCTGGAATTCTCGGTAGGGGCCGGCGAGCCAGGCTGGGCCGTCTACCGGCAACGCGCGATCTTCCGGCCGATCGGATTGCTCGGCCAGGCTTACTGGTGGTCGCTGCGGCCTTTTCACGACGTGGTATTCGGCGGAATGCTCCGCAACATCGCCGCCACCGCCGGCCGCGCGACGCTGGCCGGCGCCGGGCAGAGCGGTGAGCCGCACGCCATGGCGCGGTTCCCGTCATGACCCCCGGGGCATCGCCTGGCTTCAGGGAAACCGCCTCATAGCCTCCGGGACATCGATTCAGGACCCCCGGGAAATCGCCGGGCCCACCGTCCACTTCGCGCCGCCAGGTGCGTCCCTGACCTCGATCCCCGCAGCGGTGAGCGCATCCCTGATCGCGTCGGCGGCGGCGTAGTGACCATCGGTACGCAACGATGCCCGCACGGCGACCAGCGGATCGATGGCCGGGCGGAGCCTGTCAGCAGGGTCCGCCAGGCCATCCTGGGCAACACGGCCTAGCCGAACGATCAGCCCACGCAGCACTGCCCGCGCGCGTTCGGCGTTGTCGTTTTCGTCAGTATCGGTAGACCAGGCCTCGATCGCGGCCTCGAGGTCGAGGATCGCCGAGACCATCGCTGCGCTATCCCGGTGTCGCGCCGCGGCGTCGAACCGCTGCTGCGCATCCCTGGTGATATCCGGAAGGTCCGCCGCGGGCTGACTGCTGAGTCCGGTGCTCGATGCCTGGCCGGCGTGGCCGGCGCCGGTTGCGCCGCCCGCTGTGTCGCCGGGGCCGGGTGCGGCCGCGCCACCCGCTGCGTCGCCGGCGGCCTGGCTGGCTGCCGGCGCTGGCTCGCTGCGGGAGCCGGGGCTGCTGGCGTAACCGGCGGGCTGGCCACCGCTGCGGACCAGGATGCGCAGGTCAGGCAGGGCTATGCGAGTTCCGGCCTGGAGCACCGTGCTCAGGCCGGCCTTGCGGACGGTGACGCCGCCTCTGCCGAGCACCTCGGCTTGCCCGGTGGCCAGGTCGATGACGAGCGCGGTGTGTTCGTCGACCCCGAGCACGGCCGCGTCGGCGGCAAGCTCGGGCTCCAGGGCGGCCAGGCGCCGCTCGCCGAGGTAGCAGAACCGGGTGTCATGCGTCCCGCCCTCGGCATTGTCGTAGTGCGGTATCACCGCGACCTTCAGCCCGAGCACGCTCATCAGGTCCAGGCCGCTGAGCCAGTGCGGGTCAGCGCCGACCTTGTAGATCTCATAGACCGGCACGGCCAGGTATCCCATCGCGGCCGCCGCGGCCGAGGCGATTACCGTGATTCCGCTGCCGGCCGCGATCCGGTCCCTGAGCGCTGCCGGGACCGGCCCGCGCTGCCACCGGGCCAGAGCGTAGGTAGGACTCCCCGGCCCGGCGAAGACCCAGTCGTAGGAGCGGATAGCCGCGACCGCGGTGTCCTCCGCCGCCCGGGCCGCGGCCGGATCAGCACCGCGCGCCTTGGCAAGTTCCGCGTCCTGGAGCACCTCGACCTTCAGGCCGACGCTGCGCGCGAAGTAAGCCTGCGAGCGAGTCGAGATGTCGCCCGCATTCTCCTGGAAGGCGTACGGGGTGTCGAGCAGCACCGCTCGGTGTGCCCCGGCGCCGAGCCGGGCGACGAGGTCCTTGTGGACTGTCACCATCGTCGGACTCGTCTCCCCGGAGCCCATGATGGCGAGCACCCTGGACTGCAGCGCATCGCTCATCGAGGTCCTCCTCTCGCTGTTGGCGTCAGGCGGGGCGTCAGGCGGGGCGATGCGGCCGGGAGCGCCTGCCGTAGCCTACTTTCCACCCAGATCGATGGTGCTCGCTAGCCACGCTTAGCGAGCGGTCGCCGCTAGCGTATTCCGCTGCACTGACAAAGATCGGATAGCGAGTTCATAAATGGCAGCTAAACGGATATTTGGGTGGCGGTAGTGTCCGCATGGTGGGGTTTCCTGCTGCTCGCCGCCGCAGCCGGGCTGCTTACGGTCGGAGCGGAACTGTTCGCCGAGAACGCGGCCACGGCTGGTCGGCGGCTCGGCGTGAGCGTACTCGCGGTCGGCCTGATCCTGGCCGGAGCCGAGCCTGAGGAACTCGTGACCGCGATCTACGCGTCGGCGCAGCATCATCCGGGCATCGCGGCCGGTGATGCGGTCGGAGCCAACATCACGATGCTCACCTTGGTACTCGGACTGGCGGCGGTGATCAGGCCGTTGGCCGCTACCGCCCAGTTCCGGTTCTATGCCGCCGTAGCGGCGCTGGCAGGTGCGGCGGCTGCGGCCAGCTTGCTCGGCGGCGGCGTAGGGCGATTGGGCGGGGCGTTGCTCGTGGTGACCTACATGGCGCTCGTCGTCCTGGTCTGGCGGCGGGAACGGCGGCCGCCCTTGTTCGGCGAGGCGGCCGAACTAGCGGAGGAGGGCGAGTCGGCGGAGGGCAACGAGTCGGCCGGCGGCCGGGCGTCGCGGCGCGGCACGCGTGCTGTGCTGCTGATGGCCGCAGGGCTGGTCGCGATGGTGGCCGGCGGCAGGCTGGCTGTCGCAGGCGCCGAACGCATCGCCGGCTCGCTTGGCCTCGCCGAGTCAGTGGTAGGCCTCACCTTCGTCGCGCTGGCGACCACGCTCGAACTTTTCGCCCTGATCTGGGCCGCGGCCAGGCGAGGGGTCGAAGAACTGGCGCTCGCCGGGCTGCTCGGGTCGGTCATCTACAACGCCACCGCGACGGTCGGAATCGCGGCCCTGGTCCGGCCCCTGGCGGTGACCGGCATCGGCGGAGCGGCCTGGCTGGCTGCGGCTCTTCCTGCCGCCCTGGCCGGATGGGCCGCGCTGGCGCACCGGCTGGGACGGGTCACCGGAGTGCTCCTGCTGGCAAGCTACGCCGGCTACCTGGCGGTTACCTTCGGCTAGTAGGCCGGTTCTGATAGATCTTTCTGGTATGTATCGAATCGATGCGGCGGAGCGCCGCCGTCGGCTGGCGGTGCGGCACGGGCTCGGCCCGGTCGCTGGCCGTCTTCTCGAACCGGCCGCCGTCGCCAGGCAACTGGTAGCCCTGCACGGCACCGACCCGGCGACGGTGTACCTGTCGCTGCGGTCGAGAACCGCTGCACCGGTAACCCCGGCCGCCATCGAACAGTCGTTGTACGAGCGGCGTGACCTGGTCCGGATGCTGGCGATGCGGCGGACGGTGTTCGTGGTGCCGGCCGAGTCCCGGTATATCGTGCAGCTCTCCACGACCGACAAGATCGCCAGGGATCAGCGTGCGCTGCTGCTCCGGCTGCTGAGCCAGGCTGGCACCGTCGCCGACCCGGCCACCTGGCTAGCCGACGTCGAACGCTCCGTGCTGCGCATCCTCGCTGACCGGGGCGGCGAGGCCACGGCCGCCGAGTTGTCGGCGGCAGAACCGAGGCTGAAGACCACTGTCCTGCTCGGGGCGGGAAAGCCGTACCAGGCCACGCAGGCCATCACCAGCAGGGTGCTGCTCGTGCTTGCCGCGCACGGACAGATCGTGCGCGGAAGGCCGGTCGGCTCATGGCTGTCGCAGCAGTACCGCTGGGCGCTGACCGAACAGTGGCTGGGCGCGCGCGGCGCAGCGGCGGCCGAGATCAGCGAGGCCAGTGCCCGGACGGAACTGGCCGGGCAGTGGCTGACCGCGTTCGGACCGGCGCCGCTGAGCGACCTGAAGTGGTGGACCGGCTGGACGCTCGGCCAGGTCAGGCAGGCGGCCAAGGCGCTGGACGTAGCGGAGGTCGATCTTGGTGACCGCACCGGCGTGGCGCTGCCCGCCGACCTAGCGGCTACTCCGGAGCCAGGCGACTGGGTGGCGCTGTTGCCCGCCCTCGACCCGACCGTGATGGGCTGGCAGGACCGCTCCTGGTTCCTCGGGCCGCACGGGCAGGCCCTGTTCGACACCAACGGGAACGCCGGCCCGACGATCTGGCTCAACGGTCAGGTCGTCGGCGGATGGGCGCAACGGGCCAGTGGCGAGATCGCCGTCCGGCTGCTGGCCGATGTCGGAGCCGACGCGCGCGCGCTCGTCGACGCGGAGGCGGCACGGCTCGGCGCCTGGCTCGGTGACGTGCGCGTACGGCCCCGGTTCCGTACTCCGACCGAACGCGAACTGTCCGGGTTCTGACCGACCATCCGCCGTGGCAGCCGCCGGTGTCAGGGGCTCGCTGCGTGGTGCCGAACGACGGCGGCCTGAACTCGGAGCTACCAGGCTCGCCGCTAGCCCCGGTCCGCCTCGGCGATCCGGCGCAGCAGGTCCTCGCGCCGGATCACAAGCTGGTCAGCGAGGTTGTCCTGCTCGTCGGCGGCCTGGATCAGCGCGCCCCGGTCGGAGGGATCTTCGGCTTCGCCGACTCCAGAGCGGATATCGGCCGAGGTCTTTCGCACGGCGGCCAGGTCTTTCTCGATCTCGCTGAGGTCGGCGCGCAGCCTGGCCAGCTCGTCCTGAGAAACGCCACCGCTCATCCTTGGCCTCCCTGTCAATCCTCCGCCGGTCCGCGACCAGTTTTCCACGCCGTGTCTGCCGCCGTCAGTTCATCACGGCTGGATCACGTCACCACGACCTGACCACGTCACCGTGCCCGGTTCGCAGCGCTGTCCCCGGAGGGCGCGGTACCTCCGGTCCGGTCTAGGGCACACCCTTACCCGGATCCGAGCATCCGATGCAGGATCGCGTGCCCGGACTGCCTGAGAGCCTGTTCGCGTGGGCTGGCGCCGCCGGGCCGCAGGCACGCGAGCCCGGTGCCACCCGAGCCGAGACTGGCGTGACTGAGCGCACCGGGCGGCGCGGTCCCGTTATGCCTGATGCTCGAGGGCTCGCCTGGTCAGCACTCGCGCGAGGTGCTCACGAAACGCTTGGTCGGCGTGGATATCCGCGCCTGGCGAAGTCCCTTCGGCGGCGAGACCGGCGGCCTTGGCGGCGCTCGCGCCGTCCGCGAGTGCCTGCTCCGCGGCACGGGCGCGGACCGGGACCGGACCCATGTTCGCCAGTGCGATCCGGCCGACGATGGCGGCCACGCCGACGATGGCCCAGTCGTTGGCGCGCCGGACAAACTTCTGATAACCCCACGGCACTCCCGGCCGCCGCGGAACGCGGACGGCGGTCAGCAGCTCGCCGTCGGCTAGTGTGGTCTCGAAGAAGCCGGTGAAGAAGTCATCCGCGGCTACCCGCCGGGTGCCGTTCGGGCCGGTCAGCTCGACCGAGCCGCCGAGGGCGACTAGGGCCATCGGCAGGTCGGCTGCCGGGTCGGCGTGCGCCAGCGAGCCGCCGATGGTGCCACGGTGCCTGATCTGCGGGTCGCCGACCAGTGAGGCAGCGTGGGCCAGCAGCGGGGCATCGGCGTGGACGAGTTCGGACGCGGCCAGGTCGGCGTGCCGGGTCGTGGCGCCGATGACCAGCTCGTCGCCGTCGACGGTGATCCCGGCGAGTTCGGTGACCCTGGCGATGTCGATCAGGACCTCCGGCGCGGCAAGCCTGAGCTTCATCATCGGCAGCAGCGAATGCCCGCCTGCCAGCACCTTGGCATCGTCGCCGTGCTCGGCGAGCAGTTCCAGGGCATGCGCTGTGGAGTCCGCGGCAACGTATTCGAACGCGGCGGGGATCATGCGGTCACCTCGGTCTGGCCTGACGCGGCGGACCCGGCCGCGGCGAGCACGGCGCGGACGATGTTGTGGTAGCCGGTACACCGGCACAGGTTGCCTTCGAGGCCCTCGCGCACCTGCTGCTCGGTCGGGTTCGGGTTCTCGGCGAGCAGGCCGACCGCGGCCATGACCATCCCCGGAGTGCAGAACCCGCACTGCAGTCCGTGCTCGGCGCGGAACGCCTGCTGCACCGGATGCAGCTCTCCGTCCGGAGCCAGGCCCTCGGCCGTGGTGACCTCCTGCCCGGCCGCCTGCGCGACCAGCACCGTGCACGACTTCACCGACTCGCCGTTCAGCAGCACCGTGCAGGCGCCGCACGAAGTCGTGTCGCAGCCGATGTTGGCGGCGCGCAGGCCGCAGACCTCCCTGAGGTAATGCACGAGCAGCAGCCGTGGTTCGACGTCGTCGGACCGCGGCTCGCCGTTGACGGTGAACTCGACCTGCATCATGCACTCTCCGATCCTGCTGCCTGAAGCGCCCGCCAGATCCGCATCGGCGTGGTGGGCATGTCGATGTGCCGCACTCCCAGGTGGGCGACGGCGTCGATGATCGCGTTCTGCACGGCCGGAGTGGCGCCGATGGTGCCGGCCTCACCGATGCCCTTCGCCCCAAGCGGGTTGTAGCTGGTCGGCGTCGCCATGCTGGCCAGCTCGAAGCTGGGCAACTCCGTCGCAGAGACGATCGGGTAGTCGGCGAAGCTCGCGGTCAGCGGGTTGCCCTCGGAGTCGTAGACGACCTCTTCGAGCAGCGCTTGCGCCGCGCCCTGGGCGATGCCGCCATGCCGCTGGCCTTCGGCCAGCAGCGGGTTGAGCACTACCCCGGCGTCGTCGACGGTGATCACGCGCCGCAGCACGGCCTTGCCGGTCTGGGTATCCACCTCAGCCACGGCGACATGGGTGCCGAACGGGAACGTAGCGCCTGGAGCGGTGAAAATCGAGCGCACCAGCAGCGGCTCGTCCTTGGCGAGGTCGGTGAGCCGCACCGATGCCTCCGGGTCGCCGGCCACGGAGAAGGCGCTGCGGCTGGCGTCGAACCTTAGGTCGTCCGGGTTCGCTTCGAGCGCCGCCGCGGCCCGTGGCTTCGCCAGCTCGACCAGTTCCCGTGATGCCTGCTGGACCGCCGCGCCACCCTGCTGCAGGCTGCGCGAGCCGCCGGTGCCGCCGCCTTCGGGGATCAGGTCGGTGTCACCCCACTTCACGGTGAACTTCTCGACCGGGATGCCGAGCTCCTCGCTGGCGATCATCGCCCAGGCCGTGGAGTGGCCCTGGCCGTGCGGTGACGTCCCGGTGAGGATCGTCGCCGTGCCGTCCGGGTGGACCTCGATGGTGGCGTTCTCCTGCGGAGCGCCGCCGTCGCCGCCGCCGGTGATCTCGACGTAGCAGGAGACGCCGATGCCGAGCTGCATTACCTCGCCGCCGGCCCGCCGCTCCGCCTGCTCGGCCCTGAGCTGGTCGTAGCCGGCCGCTTCGAGAGCCTTCTCCAGCGCCGCGACGTAGTCACCGCTGTCGTAGAGCGCGCCGAACGCGGTCTGGTGCGGCTCGGTGAACGGCGGCAGCAGATTGCGGCGGCGGACCTGCGCCGGGTCGGCCCCGATCTCGGCCGCGAACAGGTCGAACGCCCGCTCTAGCGCCGCGGTGGCTTCCGGCCGCCCCGCCCCCCGGTAGGCGCCGGTGGGCGTGGTGTTGGTGACGACGGAGACCGCGATGGCCTCCGCGTTCGGAATGGCATACGGGCCGGTCGTCATCATGATGGTCAGGAAGGGCAGCACGGCGGCGATCCTCGGGTACGCGCCGGCGTCCTGGACGATCTCCAGCCGGTAGGCCTGGACGTCGCCGTCCCTGCTGCCGCCGATGGTGATCTTGTGCCGCTGGCCCCGGCCGTGCGTCATCGCGATCAGGTTCTCGAACCTGGTCTCCGTCCACCGTGCCGGCCTGCCGGTCTGCTTGGCCACCCAGGCCACGACGGCGTGCTCGGGGTCGGCGCCGAACTTGGCGCCGAATGCCCCGCCCACGTCCGGTGTGATCACCCGGATCGCGCTCTGCTCGACGCCGAGCATCTTGGCCAGCTCCTCGCGCGCCCCCTGCGCGCCCTGGTTCGGGATCCAGGTGGTCAGCCTGCCGTCCTCGCCCCAGACAGCGGCGGCCGCCCGGCTCTCCATCGGCGCCGGGGCTACCCGCTGGTTGACGATCGTGTGGCTGATCACTACCTCGCAGCCGTCGAACAGGTCAGGCTTCAGGCTGGCCTCGTTACCGAATTCGACGACGACGTTGGTGCCTGCCTCGTCGAAGAGGATCACCTCGTTGGAGAGCGCCTCGTCCAGGTCGACGACCGCGGGCAGCGGCTCGTAGTCCACATCGACGAGTTCGACCGCGTCCTCGCCCTGGTACTGATGCTCGGTCACCACGACGGCGACCGGGTCGCCGACGAACCGCACCCGGTTGGTGGCGACCGGCCGCCTGCGCATGTTCTCGTTGAGCATGCCGGCCATCATCGGGTCGATGTTCGGCAGGTCCGCGAGGTCGGCGCCGGTGAAGGCGGCGATGACGCCGGGCGCTGTCAGCGCCGCGCTGACATCGACCCGGTTGACGCGCGCGTGCGCGATGGGGGAGCGGACGAAAAACACGTGGCAGGCGCCGGTCAGCCGGTCGTCCGTCACGTCCTCGGTATAGACACCGCCGGTCGTCAGGAACCGCGGATCTTCGGTCCGCAGGACCCTCGTGCCAAGGATGCTCATCGGCGACTGGCCTCCTCAGATCTCTTGCGCAGCCGGCCAAATCGGCCGCTGCTGGCCGATGGTCCGCAGGGTGACTCTATCGATGGCATGGCGGCTGGCTTCGGCGGGATACGGCTTGGAGCTGGCCCCTCGGCTGCGGGGCCTGCGTGTCATCATCGTGGTGACTTTGCCGTGCTATCTGACGGAAACTCACCACCATGATGGGAATGCAGCACGACCGCTCGTGGTTGCCAGGGATGCTTCGGGCATTTCTGGCACGCGCGGTCGGCGCAGGTCGGCGAGAGCTCAGCAGGAAAACTTGTTGGGCGGCCATGACCAGCCCCGATAGCATCAGGGGCCAGCTCCGCTGATCAGATTGGATCGTGTCATGTTTACGCGCGCGCTCAGGCGCCGCTTCCCCGTCCTGTCCAACCGCAATTTCCTGCTCCTGCTCGCCGACCGGCTGCTTGCCCCGATGGCCTTCTCCTTCTCGGTGGTAGGCGTCTCCTTCGCTGTACTCGCAACGACCAGAACGGCGGCGCACCCGGCCGGGTCTACCAGCGACCTGTCGTACGTGCTCGCGGCTCAGATCGCGCCATCGCTGGTGTTCTTGCTGGTCGGCGGAGTGATCGCCGACAGGATCGCGCCGCAGCGAGTGATCGTCGCGGCGAACGTGATGATCGCCGCTGGTGAGGGCGCGTTCGGCTGCCTGGTGCTGGTCGGGCATCCGAGCCTATGGTCCATGGTCGGCCTGGAGTTGCTGACGGGTACCGGAATGGCGATCTTCTATCCGGCCTCGGTAGCGCTGCTGCCCAGGCTCGTTCCGGCTGATCAGCTGCAGCAGGCATCCGCGATCAGCCGGCTGGGCATGAACGCGGCGATGATGACCGGCGCCGCGCTGGCCGGCGCGTGCGCCGCTGCCTTCGGAGCGGGCTGGGCACTCGCGGTCTGCGGCATCGGCATGCTCGGCACGGTCCCGCTGCTGCTGGCGATCAAGGTGCAGCCGCTTCCGGCCAGCCAGGAGCACGTGCCGAGTATCTTCCGCGAACTGCGCGAAGGCTGGTCGGAGTTCCGGTCGCACACCTGGCTGTGGGGGACTGTCTTGCAGTTCACGGTGGTACTCGCGGCCTGGTACGGCAGCTTTATGGTGCTCGGCCCCGCGGTCGCGAAGTCGCACTTCGGCGGTCCGGCGGCCTGGGGCCTGATCACCTCGGCCGAAGCGGTCGGCCTGATCGTCGGTGGCCTGGCCTCCTTGCGGATGACGCCACGGCGGCCGGTTCAGTTCGTCGTCCTGAGCGGCGCGGCGATCGCTATAGCGCCGCTGGCGCTGGCGCTGCTGCTGCCGCTGCCGATGGTCATGCTGACCTCGTTCGGGCTCGGGATCACCATCGAGATGATGAGCGTGATCTGGAACGTGACCATGGCCACCAGGATTCCGGCGGACATGCTTGCCAGAGTGTCGGCCTACGACGGGCTCGGCTCGATGATGGGCATGCCTGTCGGCGCGCTGCTGGCCGGGCCGATCGCCGCGGCGATCGGCGTCTCGGCGACTCAGTACGGCGCCGCGGCGATCATCCTGGTGGCCTCGGCACTCACGCTGATCCCTCGGGACGTCCGCGCCGCCCGGCCTGCGACATCGACCCCTGTGGTGGCTGGGACTGTGCTGGGGACTGAAGCTGGGGCCTGGGCTGGGGCTGGGGCTGGGGTCGGTGCCGGTGCTGAGGCGGAGGCTGCGTCCGAACCCACCTTGGTGGAGCCGGTTCTGGCCGCGGCATCGTAGCCAGCGCCGGGCGAACTTGTCCTCTGTCATCCCGCCGCACGGCCTTCTGGGCGGCGCGGCGGGATCAGGCCGCGCTGTGCGGTCCGAGGTCCCGGCGGCGGTGCCGCCGACAGCACTGGTGGACCCAGTCGGAGCGGAACCCAGCGCTTGATCCCGAGCCCGCGCTTGCCCGCGCTTGCCAGCACTTGCCCGCACTTGCCCGGTATTTGCCCGCACTTGCCCGCAGCTGAGTCCAGCGACATCGGTCGGCCCATTGACACCTGCCGGCCGACCACTAGCACCCCGCAGGTGTCCTCCGCGATTGATGCGGAACCAGCGATGTAGGCAGCCGTTGCGTAGGCCTGGGTTTGCAGAAGCGCCGGCGCGCCGGGCGAACAGTCGCGGCGCACGGCTGCTGGTCCATCCGCGTGCCGTCGATGTTGCTTGCGGTCGCGGGGGGCCGCTACCACACCAACGGGCCATCGGTGCTGCTATAGCAGCACCAACGGGCCATCGGTGAGCTACGGTCCTGGGGCCTGGGGCCGGGGGCCGGGGCCAGGGGCCGGGGGTACGGGGCTGCTGAGGCTGTGGGTTCAGGCGGCGAGCGCGGTGTCTCCGGTGAACGCTGCCCACAGTGCGCTGTAGGTGCCCCCAGCCGCGACTAGCTCGTCGTGAGTGCCGACTTCGGCGATCCGGCCGGACTCAAGTACGACTATCCGGTCGGCCCGGGCGGCTGTGGTGAGCCGGTGCGCGACCAGCAGAGTGGTCCGCCGGGCCGTCAACTGCTCGGTAGCCCGGATCACAGCGGCCTCAGCCGCCAGGTCGAGCGCGGCTGTCGCCTCGTCGAGCAGCAGGATCGCCGGGTCGACGAGGTATGCCCGGGCAAGTGCGATGAGCTGGCGCTGCCCGGCGGACAGGTTCTTGCCCCGCTCGGCGACCTCGTGCCAGAACCCGCCGGGCAGCCTGCTGATCATCTCGATCGCGCCCACGCCGCGTGCGGCCGCCTCGACCTCCGCGTCAGTCGCATCCGGACGGCCGTAGGCGATCGCGTCGCGGAGGGTTCCGGGGAAGAGGTAGGACTCCTGCGGCACGACACCGAGCTGGCGACGGTAGCTGCCCAGGTCGTAATCGCGGACATCGACACCGTCGATGAGGACGTGGCCGGCAGTGACGTCATAGAACCTCGCCACCAGCTTCACGAACGTGGACTTGCCTGCGCCGGTCTGGCCGACAAGGGCTACCGTCTCTCCTGGCTCGATCCGCAGGCTGATTCCGCTGATCGCCTCCTGTGCCAGGTCGCGGTAGCTGAAGTGCACGTCGGCGAATTCGATCTCACCGCGTAGCCGGCCGGTGGTCACGGGGTGCTCGGCCTGCGGCGTGCTCGTCGGGGTACGCAGCAGGCTCGCGATCCGGTTCAGCCCGACAGCCGCCTGCTGGTATCCGTCGAAGACCTGCGACATCGCCTGCACGGGGGAGAACAGCATGTCCAGGTAGAGCAGGTACGCGATCAGGCCGCCTGCGGTCAGGACGCCGCTGTGCACCTCACCCGCCGCGGCGAACAGCACGAGCGCGCCGGCCACGGTCGACAGCGCCTGGACGAACGGGAAGTACAGCGCGATGTACCGCTGCGCGCGCAGCCGCGCCGTCCGGTACGAGTCGCTGAGCCCGGCGAACCTGTCATGGTTCACCTGCTCGCGCCGGTACGCCTGGGCAACCCGCAGCCCGGCAACATTTTCCTGCAGGTCGGCATTGACCGCGCTGACCTTTTCCCTGGCCTCCGCATATGCCCTGGACGACTTGGCGCGGAACACGATCGTGGCGGCCACCAGGATGGGCAGCACGCTGAACACGGTGAGGCCGAGCCTGACGTTGATGAGCAGCAGCGCGATCATGACCCCGATGAAGGTCAGCCCGGCGTTGACCATGGTGATCAGGCCGGTCTGCAGGAACGTCGACATGGCGTCGACATCCGTGGTCATCCTAGTCATGATCCGGCCGGCCATCTCCCGCTCGTAGTAATCCAGGCCAAGGCGCTGGAGCTGAGCGAAGATCTTGACCCGGAGCGTGTAGAGCAGCCGCTCCCCGTTCCGGCCCACCACCACGGTCTGGATCGCGTTCACCACCCAGTCACCGAGTACGATCGCCAGGGCGGCCATCGAAATCAGCGCGATGACGTGGAGCGACTTGGCTTCGATTCCATGGTCGATCCCGCCGCGCATGAGCCACGGCAGCGCTACCCCTCCGATGGCATCGAGGCCGTCCAATATCAGCCCGGCGACGAGCGCGACCGCGAACGGCCGCATTAGCGTGCGCAAGGTGAAATGCGGATCGGCGGCGCGGCTGAATGCCCGATCGACGTCGGGCGTGTCGCTGGCTGGACGCAGCGCGGCGACCTTGGCCAGCAGCTCAGGCGTGGGAGGCACCCCGGCGAGCATGCCGCCGTCACCGCCGAATCCGAAGCGCCCCGTGGTCGCAGCGCGACCCCGGCTGCTGCCGCCACCGATGCCCATGCTGCGGCCGATCGCGCTGCTCACCTGCCCGGTGAGCTGCTTGGACGCCGGATCTGGGCTCGTCCGCTCGGCGTCGCAGGCGCTCTCCTGCGCGAGTGCTGGCCACAAGGCGGGCGTGCAGCCGGGTGGGCAACTCTCCGCGTCGGCTGAGGTTGCCGCGTCGGCTGGGTTGCCTGCGTCGGCTGGGGTCGCTGCGTCGGCAGGGCTGGAGGTGTCCGCTGTGCCTTGCAGGTCGGCCGAGCTTTCGGTGCCCGACGCCGGCGTCGCTGAATCAGCCGGCTCGGCTTCGTAGTAGGCGAGCTCGCCGGCGTCGTTGCCCTCGGCGTCGTCACCGGGACCAGCGATCAGCAGCCGGTATAGCGGGCAGCGCGCGGAAAGTTCCTGGTGCGTACCGAAGTCGACAAGCTGCCCGGCGTCCACCACGGCGATCCGGTCGGCAAGCTGGAGCGTCGAGCGGCGGTGCGCGATCAGCAGCGTGGTCCGCCCGGCCATCACCCGGCGCAACGTCTCGTGGATCTGAGCCTCGACCCTCGGGTCGACCGCCGAGGTGGCGTCGTCGAGCACCAGGATCGCCGGGTCGGTGATCAGCGCCCTGGCCAGCGCGACGCGCTGGCGCTGGCCACCTGACAGGGTCAGGCCCTGCTCGCCGATCACGGTGCCGTACCCGTCCGGTAGGTCGCGGATGAACTCGTCGGCCTCGGCGGCCCGCGCGGCGGCCACGACTTGCTCGTCGGTGGCGTCGGGCCTGCCATAGCTGATGTTCGACCTGATCGTGTCGGAGAAGAGAAAGCTCTCCTCGAGCACCAGACCGATGGCGGCGCGCAGCGAGTCGAAGGTCAGGTCCCGCACGTCGTGACCGCCGATCCGCACGGCACCGCTCGTCACGTCGTAGAAGCGCGGCAGCAACAGCGAGATGGTCGACTTGCCGGACCCGGATGTCCCCACGACGGCAACCGTCTCGCCGGCCTTGACCTGCATGGACAGGCCACTAAGTACGAGCTGCGATGGCAGGTAGCCGAACGTGACCTGGTCGAGCTCGATATCCGGGACGGCCTGGTCGGCGTCAGCGGGGAGACTGACGGCGTCGGGCTTCTCGGTCAGTACCGGCCGGGAGTCGATCACCTCGAAGAGCCTGATGACGCTCGCCCTGGCTTCCTGGCCGATGGTGACCAGGCCGGACAGGGAGCGGACCGGTCCTACCAACTGCCCGAGATAAGAGGAGAACGCAAAGAATGTACCTAGATCGATCCGGCCACGGATAGCCAGCCACCCGCCGAAACCCAGCACCGCCACCTGGCCGAGCGCAGGAATGGACTGCAGGGACGGGTTGAACCGCGCCGTCAGCCGGACGGCCCTGACCCGGGACGCGTAGAGCAGCTTGCTGGCGTCGTCTAGCCGGTCGATCTCCTGCGACTCCTGCCCGAACCCCTTGACCACCCGGACGCCGGTCACCGCGGCATCGACCACGCCGGCCACGTCGGCCGCCCGCTGCTGTGCGTCCCAGCTCGCCGGGAACAGCCTGCTCCGCGAGGCGACAGAGATGGCGAAGAGGGCCGGCCCGACCGCGATCGCCACGAGCGTCAGCAGCGGAGACAGCGCCACCATGGCGACGAGGGACAGGAAGAACAACAGGACGTTGCCGAGCAGCATCGGAGCCATGCCGAGCAGGCCCTGCACCATGTTGACGTCAGAGATCGAGCGGCTGACGATCTGACCGGTGTGCAACTGGTCCTGCCGTGCGCCGTCCAGCCGGGACAGCGAGGCGAACATCTCGCTGCGCAGGTCGTGCTGCACGTCGAGGGAGAGCCGCCCGCCGAGATAACGCCTGATGTAGACACCGCCGAAACTGAGGACAGCGGCGATGACCAGGGCGGTCGCCCCCAGCCAGATCGGCTGCCGACGGGTCAGGATGGCGTTGTTGACGATGTCGCGCTGGATCAGCGGAATCACGACGGCGACAGCGGTGGCCAGCACCGAGCCGCCCAGGGCCACCGTGACCAGGCGCGGATAGCGCCAGCAGTAGGCCGCCAGCCGCCGCAGCCAGCGGCTGTGCGGATCACGGGCAGGCGTCATCCGGCTCTGCTCCTGGCGGTTCCGGCGTCGCATTCTAGTTCGTTAGCCTAACAAAACGCTGGGACTGGCCGGCCAGGTTGCCGACGCTGGGACTGGCCGGCCAGGTTGCCGGACGCTGGGACTGGCCGGCCAGGTTGCCGACTGCCGCGAGGGTTCGCTGAAGATGCCGTGCGCCGGGCAGACCGCGCAATCCGGTCGAACGTGTTCTACGCTGCCCGTTCTTCATGCCAATTACACCTGCGCTTCACCGAATCTGCACATGCGGAACTTAGCCAGGAGTCTTGTCCAAAAAGGGAAAGTATGAAGAGACAGCGCAGCAGAGCGGATGTCCCGGCGGAGACGGCGGAGACGGCGGAGACGGCGGAACATCCCGCCGCACTTTCTCTGTCTGACGACAGGGCGACCCGCGGGACCGACGTTCGTGCCGCTGTCCTGCGCCTCTCCGGCGGCGGTGTCAGGCAGGTTACCAATGGCGGTCCCGTGCTGGCGCGCAGCGAAACGCGGCGGCGCCAATTGCGTGCGGGAACCCTCGCGTCGGTGCTGAGCACCGCGGACCGGCTCGTCCTGGCTTTCATGTCGGCTGGCTGGCTGGTCTGCCTGGTGGTGTTCTGGGACTGGTGGCTCACCCCCGCGCACCGGATCAGCACCTTCGGCCTGGTCGCCAACAGCCTGGTGCTGGCCTACATCTCGTGCTTTCCCGTCCTGTTCGTCATCGTCGTCAACAGGTTGCGGAAGGTCAGCCGCACCGTGAGCGTGCCGGACCTGCGGGTGGCGTTCGTAGTCACGCGGGCGCCGTCGGAGGACTGGGACATGGCCAGGTCGACGCTGACCGCCATGCGGGCGCAGCAGTTCCCGCGGGACTACGACGTGTGGCTCTGCGACGAGCAGCCGACACCTCGGATCGCTGCCTGGTGCCGCGCGGGCAACGTGGAACTCTCCACCCGCTTCGGGGTCCGGTCATACCACCGGCAGCACTGGCCGCGCCGGACTCGCTGCAAGGAAGGCAATCTCGCGTACTTCTATGACCACTGGGGATACCGGGACTACGACGTGGTGGTCCAGCTTGACTGCGATCACCGGCCAGCGCCGGGCTACCTCAGCGAGATGGTGCGCCCGTTCGCCGACCCCGCGGTCGGCTATGTCGCGGCTCCCAGCGTCTGCGACGCCAACGCCGGCCGGTCCTGGGCGGCACGCGGACGGCTGCACCGGGAAGCCACGTTTCACGGCCCGTTCCAGCTTGGGCACAACGGCCCGCTGGCGCCGTCCTGCATCGGCTCGCATTACGCGGTCAGAACGGCGGCGCTGCGGCAGATCGGCGGCATCGGCCCCGAGCTCGCCGAGGATTTCTCGACGACGTTCCTGCTGAACGCGGCCGGCTGGCAGGGTGTGTTCGCGATCGACGCCGAGGCGCACGGCGACGGCCCTGAGACGTTCTCCGCGATGCTCGTGCAGGAATTCCAGTGGTCGCGGAGCCTGACGACCATCCTGGTAGGACTGCTGCCGAGGAATTTCAGGCAGCTCACGTGGCGCCTGAAGTTCCGGTTCCTGTACGCGCTTTCGTACTACATTCTGGTGGCGTCCGCGACCTTCGTCGGACTAGGGCTGGCGCTGACCGCAGCCCTGACCGGCCTGCCATGGGTGGACGTGAGCTATCCCGGCTTCCTGCTGCACTGGTGGCCGATCGCAGCCTGGCTGGTGCTGATTATCGTGCTGCTCCGCAGGCGAGGGCTGCTCCGGCCGGCCTGGGCGCCCATCATCAGCTGGGAGAGCTGGCTGTATGCGCTGACTCGCTGGCCGTACCTCGCCTGGGGTATCGGCGCGGCACTGTGGCAGTGGCTGCGGCCCCGACCGGTCAGCTTCGCCGTGACCCCGAAGCGTGCCGCCGGGATGCAGCCACTCCCGGCCAGGCTGATCATGCCTTACCTGGTGATCAGCGCGGCGTGCTCCGGCGCGGCTATGGCCGGCGAGGCGTTTACGACCACCGCGGGCTACGTGTTCTTGAGCCTGCTTGCCGCCGTGATGTACGGCGTGGTCGTCACCGCCGTGCCCGTGCTGCACGCGCGGGAGATGTCGGCTCGGGCCGGCGTACCGGTCACCGTCGCCGTTCGGCGGACCGCACGGGGTCCGCTGCTGCTCGCGGCCGGGACACTGGCCCTGGCCGCCGTAGCGGTCGCGAGCTTCCCGCCCTATATCGCTCCGCTGCTGCACCTGTAAGCCGCGGGCAGGATCAACGACGCGAATCCGGAACGGGGGAATCTGGTGCTCGTCTTGGTGACCGGCGGTGCCGGCTACATCGGCAGCCACACCTGCGCTGAGCTGCTGGCGCACGGCCACGAGGTGGTGGTGGTCGACAACTACTCGAACAGCTCGCCGGCCGTGCTCGACGTCGTCCGCTCGCTGGGCGTGCCGGGCTCGTCGCGCACGAGGCCGACGTCCGCGACGCACGGGGCCTGGACGAGATCTTCGGCAAGTACCGGATCGACGCGGTGATCCACTTCGCGGCGCGCAAGTCGGTGCCCGAGTCGGTGCGCAAGCCGGCCGAGTACTTCCAGACCAACCTGACCGGCACGATCAACCTGGTGCGCTCGATGCTCGACCACCAGGTGGGCAGGCTGGTGTTCTCCTCGTCGTGCTCGATCTACGGCGATCAGTACCGCGAGCCGATTAGCGAGCGAGACCTGCCCGCACCGACGAATCCCTACGCGCGCTCCAAGCTGATCTGCGAGCAGGTCCTGGCCGACGCGTGCGCGGCCAGCGAGGACCTGTCGGTGCTGGCGCTGCGCTACTTCAATCCGGCCGGAGCGCATCGAAGCGGCCTGCTCGGCGACGATCCGGCCGGCGCGCCTGGCAACCTGATGCCGCTGGTGACCAAGGTGGCCGCGGGACTGCGGGACAAGCTGACGATCTACGGAACCGACTACGGTACGCCCGACGGCAGCGCCGTGCGCGACTACGTGCACGTGCTGGATGTCGCGCGAGCGCACCGGATCGGGCTGCAGCGGCTGCACGGCCAGGCGGGCATGCGGGCGCTGAACGTGGGCACCGGGGACGGGGCCTCGGTACTCGAGCTCGTCGATACGTTCCGGCGGACCTGCGGCGTGGCGGTCCCTTACGAGATCACCGGCCGCAGGCCCGGCGACGTCGCCAGCCTGGTGGCCGATCCGGGCCTGATGGTCCGGCAGTGGGGCTGGCAGCCCGGGCTCGGGCTGGCGGCTATGTGCCGCGACGCGTGGCGCTTCCAGCAACGAAACCGCATTACCGGGGGGAAGACAGAATGCGAATGACAGTCATCGGTACCGGGTACCTCGGTGCCGTACATGCCGCGTGCATGGCCAAGGTCGGCCATGAGGTACTCGGTGTCGATGCCGATCCTGACCGGGTTGCCCTGCTGGAGCAGGGCCGGGCACCGTTCTTCGAACCTGGGCTGGAGGAACTGCTCGGGCGAGCAGTCGGCGCCGGAAAGCTCCGGTTCGCGACCGGCCTGCAGCAAGCCGCGGACTTCGCCGACCTGCACTTCATCTGCGTCGGTACGCCCCAGTGCGGCGGCTCGAATTCGGCGGACCTGACTGGTGTGCACGCGGTCGTCGACGACCTGGTGCCGCGGCTGACCCGCGACAGCCTGCTGGTGGGCAAGTCCACGGTTCCGGTCGGAACGGCGAGTCAGCTCGCCGTCAGGGCCGCGAATCTCGCAGCCGACGGCATCGACGTCGGCATCGCGTGGAACCCGGAGTTCCTGCGCGAGGGCACAGCCATCCGCGACACCCTGCAACCCGAACGGATCGTGGTCGGAACCTCGTCCGCCCGTGCCGACCAGGTGCTCCGGGCGGCCTATGGATTCATGCTCGAGCAGGGCACCCCCTACATCTCGACCGACGTCAACACCGCCGAACTGGTCAAGGGGTCGGCGAACGCCTTCCTGGCCACGAAGCTCTCCTTCATCAACGCGATGGCGGACATGTGCGAGGCAGCCGGCGGGGACATTCTCACCCTCTCCGAAGCCCTGGGACATGACAGCCGGATCGGCCGGGCGTACCTGTCCGCCGGGCTTGGCTTCGGCGGAAGCTGCCTGGCAAAGGACATCCGGGCCTTCGTGGCCCGGGCCAGCGAGCTTGGCGTGGAAGACTCGCTGTCCTTCCTGCGCGAGGTCGACGAGTACAACCTGAGGCGGCGCGCCAAGACGGTAGACATCGCCAGGGAACTCGTCGGCGGGTCGTTCGAGCGCTCCAACGTGGCCGTCCTGGGTGCTGCCTTCAAGCCGGACACCGACGACGTGCGTGATTCACCCGCGTTGCACGTCGCGGCGGCGGTTCGCGGCCAGGGAGCACAGGTGCGGGTGCATGATCCCAAAGCGAACGATAACGCGCGGGAAGTCATGCCGCACCTGGACTACGCGCCGGACGCCAGGCAGGCATGCGAGGACGCGGACGTCGTCATGCACCTGACCGAGTGGCGGCAGTATCGCGACCTCGACCCCGCAGAGCTCGGTTCGGTGGTCAGGCAGCGCAGGCTCGTAGACGCGCGGAATACGCTGCCGTCGAGCCGCTGGCTCGCGGCCGGCTGGACCGTCCGCGGTCTCGGTCGGCTCGCTGGCTGACGGCGCCGCTAGCCTGCGCCGATGTCGGGCCGCCCGGCTCGCAGCGGCGCGCCGAAGTAGTCAACCGGTCCCGGGTCGATGCCGAACGCCCTAAGATTGAGCCCGGCCTGGCGCACGGGAGATCCGGGCAGCAGACGGAATCCTGCGCTGTTAGCCCGCCCGGTGACGGTCGATGCGCTCAGGTTGGTCACTGGCCCGGCGAGCCGCGGGTTCACCGTGAGGCCGGAGGCCTTGCCGCGCGTGGACTCCTGGCCGGTCGCACCGCGCCAGGAGGACAGCGAATCGTAGGGCCGGGAGATTCCCCACAGCACGGACCACTGGCGTGCCGTCGTGAAGTAGTCGTTGCCCTGCAGCAGCGCGGCCGAGCGGGGAATGGCCGTGAGCGCGATGACGACCGGACCAGGGTGCGCCATCATGAAGATGTTGTTGCGCACAGTGACCTGGTGGACGGCGCCGAGCCAGAGCGCGGGATGCGACCAGTCGCCCGCCGACGGTCCCATGACGACGGTGTTGTGGTAGACCGTCGCGCGGGAGACCGGCCCGGCGACGATGATCCCGGCGGCGTTGATCGTCTGCGTCGCGTCCCCGCTGCTGATATTGAAGCGCACGACGTTGCCGTAGCTGTGCGCATTGTTCGGAGCATAGACCTGGTAGCCCGCCCCGGCGTTGTCGTAGGAGAGGTTGTACTGCAGAGACGACTCGGAGGTGTTCTGGTCCAGGCCGAACCCGCCGCCGTCCCTGCGGCTGGCAGTCTGGTTGCGGTAGGACAGGCTGTGCTCGATGACGACCTTGGTCGAGTCGTAGGCCCAGATCCCGATCGGGCCCTCGTGTGGCGCGCCGTTGGAACCGCCGTTCCGGTAGGCAGTCGACCAGCGCACGCTCGCGCCGCTCACGCTGCCGAGCACGATCCCGTTGCCGGTGTTGCTCGTCGTCGTCGCCGGATCGCCCCGGTTCCGGAACACCGTGACATGCGAGACGCGCAGGTCGGCATGGGCATAGGCCGGTGCGGCGGCGTCGAACCGCGGCCCGTAGGCGGACAGCCCTGCGGTCAGGTTGTCATGCAAGGCGGAGTTCGTGATCTGCACGCCGGCGAAGCCCGCCGCCGGGTGCTCGGCCCCGATCGAGATGCCGTCGCCGAATCCGCTGACATCGACCTGTGCGATGACGATGTGCTTGAGGCGATGTCCGGCCGGGCGATCGCTGAACAGCTGGATGCCGACCGAGCTGGCTCTGGCCGGCTGCTTGCCGACGATCACGAGATCGCGGAGGTCGATCCCGGCCGTATCGAAGACCACGATCGCGGTGCCGCCGGTTGCCGCGATGGTCGCCCGGCCCGAACCGTAGGAGCCGACCTGGACCGGCTGACCGGGGTCACCGGCGTCGTGCGGGCCGAACCTGAGCTGGCCGGCGAAGCGGCTGCCGCCGCGCAGCAACAGCCGGTCGCCTGGCTTCAGGTCCGCCGAGCTCGCCCGGGCGAGCGTACGCCAGGCCGTGTCGGGTGAAGTACCGGCGGCTGAGTCGTTGCCGGACGGGCTGACGTAGAAGGTGGTGTTCCCCGCTGGGCGTGCGAAAAAGCTGCATGCCGACAGCAGTACCGCGGCGGCCATGGCCACGGCCAGCCAGCAGAGGGGCTGCCGGAGCCAGGTACGGATGCTCGTCCGGTTCCGCCCTGCCTTGCCCAATACCCCTGCGCCACCCTCTAGTCACCGACAGTAGTTATCACTGTACCGAAGGTGACGTCCGGGGCTTCGCCTGGTCATCTGGTCAGCGCGGCAAGACGCCGCAGGCCACCGGGCTGGGTCAGCGAGCCTTCTTGCTGGGCCGTCCTGGCCGGGCGGCCGAGTTGGCTGCCGTGCGTGCGGAGGTGCGGCCGAGCGCGGCGTCGCGGTCACTTTTGCCCGAGGCGTGGAATACCAGCATCATGAAGAGCGCGAACGTGATCACGTGCACGCTGGTGCACCACGGGCAGATGCTCCCGACCTGGACCACCTCAGCCCAGATCAGGTACAGGACGAACAGCATGCCGACGCAGATCGACCCCAGCCTGGACCAGTAGATAGCCGGGCGCAGCCAGGCCGGGCCGTTGGCCCGCCAGGCCCACGGCGAGTTAATCACTGCCATAAAGGCATAGAAGGCCAGGCCAAGTACCGCGACAGGGAAGATTCCGAAGACGATGGACCACTGGCTGGTCGTCACCTTGACGCAGTTGAACAGTCCGGTGTCCGGGCAAGCCGGGTTGGCGTTGGCGTAATGCTCGATCGTGAGGTAGGTCGAGACGCCGAGGGCGATCAGGGCCAGAATCCAGGTCGTGACCTGGAACGGATGGGTGCGCAGCCACTGGCCTACCCCGGCCGCGCTGGGTTCCGCGGCCGCTGCCCGCCGATCGGGTACGGAATCCCCGGGCTGCGCCACTGGCTGGCCAGTACCGCGCGCTTGCTCCGGCGCGGTCATCAGATGTCCCCGCCGACCGAGGTGACCGCAGCGGACTTGCAGACATTGCCCGGCTGGCCGTTCGTGACCTTGCAGATGGCGGCCGTGATGTGGTTCGCAGCACCGATGACGGCCTGCGCGACGGGACTGTTCGGGTTCTGCATCTGCGTGGCGATCTCGCTCCAGGTGAGCCCGTGGTGCGTCGGATCCTCCTGGGCCACGGAGCCGAGCACGCCCGGCAGGAACTGCGCGCCGCTCACGATGTACTTGTTCGCGAGGTCCACGAACGGGAAGCTGCCCTGGCCGTACTTTTGCAGCAGCGCCTGCTCTGCCGAAGTCGGCGTCTCCAGGCTCTTGTTGGCGACCGTGAACCACTCCACCGGCTTGAAGGTCAGGTACTTGCTGACGTAGCTGGACTGGTAGAAGGTCAGCGTCGCGGTGTTGGAGTACTTGTCGTTCGGCGTCGAGTGGATGAAGCGCAGCCCGGAGAAGGTGCCGAACCGGCTGAGCGCCACGACCATCGCCCACCGCTCCGCGGCGCAGTACGGGCAGTACTCGGCTCCCACATAGAGCATCTCAGGCTTGCCGTTGCTGGACAGCGGGGCAGCGGAGATGGTCGTCAGCGGATTGACCGCCTTGCCGGCTCCGACGGCGTTCAGCACGGCGGCCGGCACGTTGGTGATCTGCGACACGACGGTGGCGTTGGTCGTACGGCCGGAGCTAGCCGACGGCGTCGTCGGCGACTTATGTGACCCCAACCCGAGGAGGACCACAGTGACCACGATCGCGATCACCACAACGGCGCTGCCGCCGGCGATCAGTGTCCTCCGCCGCGCCTCGGCACGCCGGGCCGCGATCTGCTGCGACGCGATCCGCTCCCTGGCGTGTTCCTGACGGTTCCGCTCCGCCTTGCCCATTCCTGTCCTGCCCTTGCACATGAGGAGTCGTGGGTGCGCGCATGCCGCAGACCATGCGGGCGCTTGCCGCTGACCATGCTATGGCGTCGGCACCGGTGTGGCTGCATTTGTTATCCAAGCGCCGCTCGCTGAAAACTGGCTGTAGATCGGCTTCGAGGTCGCTGGGCGCGCGCCGGCCGTCCTCGCGCGGGTGGCGCCGCGGGCGGACGATAGGTTGTCCGGAGTTCTTGCGCTGCGCAACTGTCACTAGCTATCGTCTGGATTGTGATTCAGGTTCGTAACCGGGCTGTGGCTGCGGCGGTAGCGGCCGCGGTCGCAGGACTCACGGTGGCCGCTTGTTCGCCGACCGCATCAGGCAGCTCCGGCCAGCGGTCCGGGACGGCGGACGTCGCGTACGCGGGCTCGCTCACCTACCTCAACGAGCAGGTCTTCGTGCCCGCGTTCAGCCGTGCGACCGGTTACTCCTACCAGGGCCGGGGATCAGGCTCGGATGCCCTGTCCGCCGAGATCGCCGCTCACGAGGTCAGCCCTAACGTGTTCATCAGCGTCGGGGCCGATCCCATCGCCGCGCTGGAGCCGAAGTTCACCCAGTGGTACGTCAGGTACGCGACGACGTCGATCGTCCTGGCCTACAACCCGGCCAGCAGGTACGCGAAGCAGTTCCAGGAGATCGCCAGCGGCAAGCTGCCGATGTCTGACTTGTTCGGACTGCTGAGCCAGCCCGGCTTCCAGCTCGGCCGGACCGACCCGAACACCGATCCGCAGGGCCGGGCGTTCATCTACATGCTCGAGCTCGCCCAGGCCGCATACCACCTTCCCGCCGACCTCGTGACCAAGATCCTGGGCGGTCCGCTCGCCTCGGCGAACTCGGCCCAGATCTTCGAGGAAGCCGCGCTGGAGGCGCGGCTGCAGGCTGGCCAGCTCGACGCGGCGAGTGCCTTCCTGTCGCAGGCCATCCAGCTGCACCTGCACTACATCAGGCTGCCAGCCGCCATCAACCTGGGCGACCCGGCGCTGACCGCCCAGTACCACAAGGCCTCGGTCACCATCGCGGGCAACGTGACCAAGCACGGCTCGCCGCTCGCACTCGACATCACGACGATCGGCGAGAACGACCAGGCGGCCGGCAACGCGTTCGTCGCCTACGCGCTGTCCAAGGCGGGCCGCGCACTGTACGCCGAGGGCGGCTACACGCTGCTGGCACCCACGGTGTTCGGTGACCTGGCGGCCGTGCCGGCGAGCATCAGGAGCGAGCTTGGCGGTTAGCCCGGTGCAGCTCTCTCCGCTCCGGCCCGGCGGGGGCCGCTCGGCTGGGGCGACCGTGCCGCGCGGTCTGCGTTATGCTTCAGGCTCTCTGGGCGTCGCCGGGGCGGGCCTGATCTGGCTGGCATTGCTCGGGCCGGTCATCGCGCTCGCTACGCACCTGTCCTGGCACGCGGTGGCCAGTGCGCTGAGCGCCCCGGGCGCGCTGGAGCCGCTGGTCGTCTCGGCCGAATCCGGAGCCATCACGCTGGGCGTCCTGGTGCTGCTCGGCACGCCGCTCGCGTGGGCACTCGCCCGCGGTACGCTGCCGTTTCCCCGGGCCTGGGAAGCAGGCGTGCTGGCCAGCCTGCTGCTGCCACCGCTGGTGGTCGGGTTGCTGCTGGTCTTCATGGTCGGCCCGTACACCCCGATCGGGCAGTGGCTCGCCGGGCTGCACCTGTCGGCGGCGAACACTTTCCTGGCGCTCGTGATCGCCCAGGTCTACGAGGCGGCGCCGTACTACGTCCTGGGCGCGCAGGCCGCGTTCGCCGGCGTCGAGCCCCGGCTGGAACAGCAGGCGGCTCTGCTGGGCGACCCGCCGAGGCGGGTGTTCCGCCGGGTGACCGTTCCGCTCGCCGCGCCGGGCCTGGCCATGGCGCTGGCCATCGCCTGGGCCAGGGCGATGGGAGCCTTCGGCGCCGTGGTGATCGTGGCCTACCATCCAACTGGGCTTCCGATGCAGATCTGGACGTCGCTCCAGGAAACCGGACTGGCGTCCGCGCTGCCGTTCGCCCTGGTCCTGCTCGTTGTCGCGCTGCCGCTGCCGCTCGCGGCCTACATCTGGAGCGCCCGTGCTCGAGGCCGACGTCGAAGTTGACCGCCGTGACTTCACCGTGCGCGCTTCGCTCCAGGTCGCGCCGGGGGAGCGGCTGGCGCTGTTCGGCCCGTCAGGTGCGGGCAAGACCACGCTGCTCGAGGTAATCGCCGGGCTCGTGGTCCCGCGCCGGGCGCGGATCGCCGTGAGCGGACGGCTGCTGACCTCGACGAGCAAGCCGGTGACCGCGTTGCCGGCCTGGCAGCGCCGGGTCGGGCTGCTCCGTCAGGACCCGGCGCTGTTCCCGCACTTGTCGGTGCGGGACAACCTGCGCTACGCCCGGCCCGGGCCTGGGTCGCGCTACGAAGACGAGCTGACCGAGCTTGCGGTGGCGCTCGGTATCGAGGGACTGCTCGCCGCCATGCCGGCGAAGCTGTCCGGTGGTCAGGCGCACCGGGTGGCGCTCGGCCGGCTGCTGCTGTCGCACTGCGATGTCTTGCTGCTCGACGAGCCCTACACCGGCCTGGACGCGAGCCTGCGCCGGACGCTGACCGACCTGGTTGTCGCCCTGGTGGCGCAACGCCGGGTCCCGGCGATCCTCGTCGCCCATGAGCTGGCCACCGCGCAGGCGTTCGCCGACCGGCTGGCCGTGCTCGACCGGGGCCGCGTGCTCCAGATCGGGCCGCCGGGCGAAGTCGTGCTTGCCCCGGCCAGCCGACGGGTAGCTGAGCTCGTCGGTTACAGCGCTTTCGTCCCGATGCCCGATCCGCGGGGTGCGCTGGCGGGAGTTCATCCTGACCGGGTCGTCGGCGGAAACCAGCCGGAGCGCGGCCTGGTGCTGACCGGGGTCGTCACTGCCTGCCGGCCGGCCGGGGCTCGCTGGGAAATCGCGATGCTGGTCGGCGAGGTGACCGTGACCGGGCGGTTGCCCGAGGCCGCGACGCCCGGTCGGGAGCTGGTCATCACCGTTACGGACCCGCCGCTTTTCTGGCCGGACGGAGTCACCCTGTCCGGGACCGGACAGACCGGAGTCGAGCAGGCGGAGGCGCGGACGTGACGAGCGGACCCAACCTCCGGCTGGCGCGACAGGCGCGCGGTTTCTCCCAGCAACAGCTGGCCGGCATGGCAGGCGTGTCCAGGCAGGCCGTTTCCGCGGTCGAGTCCGGCCAGTCCGATCCGTCGCTCCGCGTCGCGCTCGCGCTGGCCCAGGCTCTCGGGATGACTGTGGAAGAACTGTTCGGCGCGGAAGACCTGGTGCCGACCGTGTCGGCACGCCTGGTCGGGCCGGAGGCGCCCGGCACCCGGCTGACGCTGGCCCCGATCGGGGAGTCCTTCGTCGCTTTCCCGCTGTCCGGTCCGACCGCGAGCAGGGCCGGGTTCCGGCCTGCTGGCGGCCTGCTTGCCGGAGGCCAGGTCGCGAGCGGACCGGGTGCTGTGGGCCGACTGGGTGCTGTGGGCGGACTAGGTGCTGTAGGCGGGCTGGGTGCTGTGGGCGGGCTGGGGTCGCACCAGGCGGTCGGCACGGCGGTCGCGGTGCGGCCGATCGGCCCGCCGAGACCGACACTCGTCGTAGCTGGCTGCGATCCGGCCCTGCCGCTGCTTGAGGAACCGCTGAGCCTGCTCGATCCGCCGATCGCCTTTAGCTGGTGGCCGTGTTCGAGCACGGAGGCGCTGCGGCTGGCCGCGGCCGGCCTGGTCCATGTCGCAGGTGTGCACCTGCCGGAAAGTGCTGGCGGCCGCGCCGGTGGCCTGGCCGGCGGCTTGCTCGCGTTCGGCGGTGCGGTGCTCGGGTTCAGCGCCTGGCGCGAGGGACTGGTCTTGCGGCCCGACGTCGCGGATCGGATCACCGGCGTGGCCGACGTCGTAAGGCACGGGCTGCGCATCGTGAATCGGGAGCCCGGTGCCGTGGCGCGCCGGGTGCTGGACCGGGAACTTGCCCGGCTGGACATCGAAGGTCGGCAGGTACCTGGTTACCAGACAGCGGCAGCCGGGCATCTGCAAGTTGCCGACGCGATCGCGTCGGGCCTGGCCGATGCCGGGGTGGCGAGCGAGCCTGCCGCACTCGCCTACGGACTCGCCTTCGTCCCGCTGGTCGCCGAACGCTTCGACCTGGTCATCCCGGCTGGCCAGATAGCTTCCCGTGAGGTCCAGGCCCTGGTGAAGGTGCTGACCTCACGGTGGCTGCTCGATCAGCTCGGCAGCTTGCCTGGCTACGACCAGGCGCCGTGCGGCCAGCACATCGCGACGTTCGCGCCGGGCGAGACGCTGGCCGCAGCGGAGCCCGCGGAGCCCGCGGCTACGCCGTCGATGAACAAATTCGCGCCTGGCGCCTGAGGTCAGACAGCATGGACAGCATGCGACTTCTGGTACTTGGCGGCACGCATCATGTAGGCCGGGCTCTGGTGGAGACCGCGCTGGCGCGCGGTGACGAGGTGACGACGCTCACCAGGGGTGTCAGCGGCGCCCCGGCGGCTGGTGCGCAGGCCCGCTACGGTGACCGGACCGATCCGAAGCAACTGCGTGCCGCGCTGGACGGCGGTACCTGGGATGCGGTCATCGACACCTGGAGTTCCGCGCCGCGCGTCGTCAGGGACTCGGCGACGCTGCTGACCGGACGGGCCGGTCACTACGGCTACGTGTCGAGCAGGTCGGTCTACGCCTGGCCGATTCCGGCTGCCGCCGACGAGAGCGCTCCGGTGGTTGACGGTGATCCGGACAGCGACGATGACAGCGACTACGCGGCAGCCAAGCGCGGCGGCGAACTGGCGGTGCTGCGGGATTTCGGCGGCCCCGCTGTGCTCGCCAGGGCTGGGCTGATCCTCGGGCCGTATGAGATCGTCGGCCGGATGCCGTGGTGGCTGCGCAGGATCGAGCGCGGCGGCGACGTGCTAGCGCCAGGGCCGCGCGACCGGCCGTTGCAGTACATCGACTGCCGTGATCTCGCCGCGTGGCTGCTGCACGCCGCGGACGAGGGCATCTCCGGGACCTTCAACGCGGTCAGTCGGCCTGGTCAGGCCACGATGGAGAGTCTGCTGAACGCCTGCATCGCCGCTACGGGAGCCGACGCACGCCTGGTCTGGACCGATCCCGACGTCATACTCGCGGCGGGAGTCGCCCCGTGGACCGAGCTTCCAGTCTGGATGCCGCCGTCCGGCGAGGGCGCCAGCCTGCACGACGGCGATGTCACCGCGATCTACGCCGCCGGGTTGAGCTGCCGGCCGGTCGAGGAGACGGTCACTGCCACCTGGCGCTGGTTGCAGGCAGAGGGCGACCCGCCGGTCAGGGAAGGCCGGCCAGGGCACGGGCTCGACCCCGAGCGCGAACGCCAGGTTCTTGCGGGCTTGAAGTAGCTGGAGCCGACGACGGCTGTCGTGGTCCTCGCGGGGTCCGGCGAGCTTTCGTGGTGACTTTCCGGCGGATAGCGCGGTCAACTCACCACGATCATGAACCGGATCACTGGTACAGCGGCCGGGGCAGCCTCCCGGCCAGCGGCCGGGGGACTGGGTAGTTGGGTGGTGGTCGGCTGGGTGGTGCTGGCTGGCTCTTAGCGGCGGCCCAGCGACCTCGGGGTGTTGACTTTGTCGGGCTTGATCACGTAGATGATCCGGCCCTGAGGACCGATCGGGTTCGAGTAGTCCTTGCCTACGTATCTCCTCGACAGCTCGTCGATATGATCGCGGGCCTGCTGGCCGTCTTTGGTCTCGATGACCCGGCCCCGGATCTCCGCCCAGTCCCACGGGTCAGTTGCGGAGTGCAGCAGTACGGTGACCCGCGGGTCACGACGGATGTTCTTCCCGCGCTGCCGCTGCGGCTCGGTGTTCACCAGGAGGTTCTCGCCGTCGGTGTCGATCCACGTGAGCAGGGCCTGAGGCTGGCCATCGGGCATCAGCGTCACGACGGTCGCGAGGTTCCCGCCCTTGGCCAGGCGGACTGCGTCTGGGTCGAGAGGCATGTGCTTATCTCCTGCGGGGTCGGTGCGGTCGGCTGCGACCGGGTCGCGGTCAGTGCGGGCGGCCCGGTCACAGCCGATTGGTTGAAACGCGGTTGTGCAGAGGTCAGTGGCCGAAGACGGGGACGATCATCGCCCGGGCGATGGTGTGGAACCGCAGGTTGAAGCCGGCCACGGCGGGGGATACGTCCGAGTCGATGCCGAGCGAGTCGGTGTCCAGTGCGTGGACGGCGAACACGTAGCGGTGCGGGGGGTCGCCCGCGGGCGGCGCGGCACCGCCGAAGTCCTTGGTGCCGTAGTCGTTGCGCACGGAGAACGCGCCGTCCGGAAGGCCAGCGCCGCTGGCGGCACCGGCGCCGGCCGGCAACTCGGTGACGGATGCGGGAATGTCCAGCACGAGCCAGTGCCAGAAGCCGGAACCGGTCGGGGCGTCCGGATCGTAGCAGGTCACCGCGAAACTCTTGGTCTCGGCCGGGAAGCCGTGCCAGCGCAGACCCGGCGAGATGTTCTGCCCGGTCATGCCGAAGCCGCTGTAGACCTGGTTGTCGCTCAACTGCTGGCCGTGGGCGACGTGGTCGCTCTCCACCGTGAACGACGGTACCTCCGGCATGAAGTCGTAGGGCAGCGGCGCACGTTCGGACATGTGTCCTCCTTGGCGTGGAAGTGGTCGTAGTTTGTGCTTCAGTCTGGGTGCCAACGCTACTTCCGCCACGCTAGCCGCCACCATCGATGCCGCCCACACGAGCTACCCGAGTTCGGGCAGCGACGAGGAAGGCGGAGCGCGGTGAAGGTGGACGTGACTTGTGTGCTTTGGCGATACCGTTGGCTGACGTGAGGTTCAGCCGCTTCATCTCAGCCCCGGTGCGCCGCGGCGTACTGGGGCTCCTCCTGATCGGCGTGGTGCTGTTCCCCGGTGGTACCGGGGGCGCCGGCAGTGGTGATTGCGGCAAGCATGGTTGCCTGGCCGACGGGACGGTGCTCTGGTCACGGCCGCTGCCTGGTCCTTGGGTCGCCGAGAGCGGTGCTGAAGGCGTCGTCTACGGCCAGGGCCAGGCCTACGCCGCGGTACGCAACGGTGTAGCCGCGCTAGGTTTCGGCCTGACCGTCGATGCCTTTGACGCGGCAACGGGGTTTCCCCGCTGGGCCGCCACTGTGACCGGAATGCCGCCCGGGGCGAGCATCGGGTCGGTGCGGGCCTGGTCGGGTGTGATCACCGTCGGTGTGCAGACTCCGTCAGGTGGCCCGAGCACCGCGGGGAGTCCCGCCGCCAGTGACCTGAACCAGACCGGGCGGGTGGAGGTCGTGCTCGACGCCGTGACCGGCAAGCGGCTCCGGAGCTACCGGGCAGCCTGGTACGGCGGTGCGGTGAGCGCCGACCGCAGGCGGACCGTGATCGTAGGGCTTAACTCGATCATCAGCTACGACAACGTCACAGGCAGAGCCATCTGGCGGGATCCGACAGGAGCGGCCGGGCAGGGCTGGCGGGTGGACGGCAGGAAGCTGTACGTCACGGTCTCGGCCAGGGGCGAGGTCGGAACCGCGCCGGTCACCGCGGTGCGCCAGATCGACCTGCGGACCGGGGCTGAACGGCTGATCCAGCCGCAGGGCAGTGCCTTCGACGGAACGCTCAGCGGGGCAGTCGACGGCGTGCTGCTCTTCTCCGGTGCCGGTGGCCTGAGCATCTATGACCAGGCCACCGGCCGGCTGCTCGGCCACCGGCCCGGAGCGGTTCCCGAAGGCTTCGACTCGGTGCGGAAGGTCCTCTACGTCGACATCTCCGGGGTGCTGACCGGGGTCGGCCCGGTGACCGGGCAGACCGAGCCGGGCATCAGGTTCCCCGGTCCGTCCGGGGCCTACGGGGTGCGGGCCGGGGTCGCGCTCGGCCTGGACTCGGGCACTACGGGTGCCGCCTGGGGATTCAGCATCGCGTCCAAGCGCGTGATCTGGACGACCCGGGCGCTGCCCTGGCCGCACTTCTTCCTCGATCCGTCCGGCATCGGCGGCAGCGCTGATCCCAGCAGCGGTACCGTGCTGCTCGCGACCTGTGACCTGGTCGGTCAGGCGGTGCGCAGCGCGCCGCAGGCCGGCGGCAGCGGGTTCGCCTGCCTGCGGCCGATGCTGGTCGCCATCGAGCGCTGACCACGGCTCGCGGGCCAGACCGGATATTTTACCTGCGAGGTCGTCTTCGGCGCGTAGCCTAGGTCGGGCACAATGTGCTGCAAGCGCCTGTAGCTCAGCGGATAGAGCGGCTGCCTTCTAAGCAGCGGGTCGCAGGTTCGATCCCTGCCAGGCGCGCACTAAAGTTGCAGGTCAGTGGTGGTTTGTGAGTGAACGAGGATGGCCTTCAAGATCATTTGACCGTCGACTTGAACGCCGACTGGCGGCACTGACGGTTATGAAGTGGCCTGTGAAGGCATGTCGGACCGGCGCGCTGGCCGTGCTCGTTGAACAGATCCAAGGTCTGCAACTGTCCTTCAGAGGGCTTATCGGGTCCAAAGCGCGAAGTTCGCTGGTCCGGCTGGGCTGACACGGAAGAGGCCACTGGTTCAATCCCAGTACCGCCCACGGTAAACGTGCAGGTCAGAGACTTGATCACCTCGATGGTGGTCGAGTTCCTGATCTTCATGGCAGCGTGGTGGCAGCAGGATCTGGGGGTAGCAGGCGGGCATGGCTGTCGGAAATTGGCAGGTTCCAGCATCGAGTGTGATCTTCTGCAAGAGCACAGGTGCCGGTTCCAGGCCGTCAATGGCCGACTGATCTTCGCCAGCGTTGCGGTCACGGCGATCAAGCACGCCAGTTGCGCGCGTCCGGTCGAGAGCTGGTCAGGGCTCACTCAACTTCGGGTAGGGGGAGTTACCGAGCGTGGCGGCGGTGCGGGCCGCTGCGTCCTCATCCTGCCGGGGCGGTTGCCACCCTTGGAAAAGAAGTCCCGCGAAGGCGGACTGGGCATCGCGGGTGAAGTTCCTGACCGCGTCGTAGCGCCATCCGGATTCGAGTTCGCCCTTGGCGCACTTCATGTTCCATTCCGCACAGAGCGTCTGCCACGTGTGCCCTGGCAGAGGCACGGTGATGCGGGCGTAGCCATGGGGGCCAGGCGCAGGGCGCCGGCCAGGTACCGTCTTATCGGCCGGGCGGGCGACGTAACTGCCGACGTGAGGCCCGACGTAGCCGGCTAGGTAGTAACTCTTGGGTGACAGTGTTCGCGGTACGCCGTCGGCGCGGAGACGGTTCCTGAGGCGGATGTAGATGCTCATGACCTGTTCTGGTGCGAGGGCAGGGTCGAGTGTCATGGTGACGCGGGTCGTGGTGCTCTGATCGTGGTAGCGAATCTCAGCCGAGCCAGCGTAGACGTGGACGGTCTGGCGCCGTTCGCGGGCGTCCGCGACGTAGGACAGGCGTGCCAGCCTTTCGGTCCCCTTGTCCAGGCGGATCGCGTGAACGTAGGTGATCACATCAGCGTGAGCATCGCCCGTTTCCTCAGCCAGCCGGTCCTGGACCCACTGTCCGACCTGGTCCAAGTCGAGGAGGCGGTATTGAGGAAACGGTCCCTTCCGCTCGTTGATGACCCATTGAGCGACCTGTTCGCTGTCCGTGAGCGCGCGCTCGCTGAAGCGGATGACCTCGCCATGCTGTGCCGCCTCGGCAGCGTAGATCATGGAAAGGGCCTTGAGGGCCTGGGCGCGGGCTGAAGGCACGGGCATGGAAGTCACGCCTGCTCCTCCTGCCCCCGGATCACGGTGACGTAGCCACCCATGGCGGCCTTGTGCAGCTGGAAACAGAACTCGCTGTCGGCAGGGGTGGCCGGCCGCAGTGCGACGGGAGTCATGCCGCGGCCTGCTCAGGGCGCTCGATCAGGACACCGTTGCTGAAGACGGCTCCGGCGCGGACCAGGGCGACCAGGTGGGGCGCGCTGACCGATCGCCAGTGATCCTGGGCTGACTGGATGAGCTTGAATGCCATGGCCAGCCCGGCGGCCCGCGGGCCGGGATCCTTGGTGACCTTGGTCCGGCACCCGGCGCGGGGTCAGGACGCCACGCTGGAGCAGGTGCACGGCACCGGAGCCACGGTCTGCGGAAAGGGGTCCAGCCCCGGGTTTCAAGAAGGAGTCTCCGGCGCCGTGCACTGCTATTAGGTTTCAAGCATTGCTCTAGGGCCGGGAGTCTCAACTTCTGCCGAACAGCAACTCGACCGTCCGGAATCTTCCGTCAGCGCTCGGTTTCAGGGGATGGCCAGAGGTCGCGTGACTTCAGTTCCTCGGTCAGCAGTTGACGCAGGACCTTGCCGTAACCGGAGACTGGTAGCTCATCGGCGATGACGATCTGCCTGGGCACCTTGTAACCCAGCAGCTTCGTGCGGCACTGATCCGCGCCTAAGCCGTGCTGTCAACAATAGGCTGGCGCCGTCGGCGGATGACGAATGCACCAGCCGTCACCGGGCCAGATCGCTGACTACTAGGCCCGCGCTTCCAGCCAGCATCTCAGGTGCACCGTCAGCCGCAAATGAGGGATCAGCACCCAAGATCTCGTCCTGCCTGCAGAAAGATCACTTCTGCCGCGGACGCAGCCTGACTAGCGTTCTGCGGAGGATATGCGCCGGGGCGGGGGCGTCTTCCTGGCTCAGGCGTCGGTGGCGCTTACTCCGGGAAGGTCGGCGAAGCGCGCCTTGGCGTCGAGGGTCAAGACGGTCCGGTCGGTTTGCAGCGCGTGGGCGGCGATGATCAGGTCGTGCGCGCCGCGGGGCGTTCCGGTCCGCCGGGTATGCGCGATCAACTTGGCGTGGAACGCCGCTGTGGCGTCGGTGTAGTCCAGCACGTCAACGGCGGAGGCGATGGCGGCCAGCGCCCGGGCGCGGTCAGCCGCCCGGGCCGCTGTGTCCGCGAGCTCGATGCCGACGCGGTACTCCGCTATGGACACGGCGGCGATCGCCAGCTCGTCGTCGTCGAGAGCGGCCCGGTCGATCGTCCCTCGTTCGTAGGCGATCAGGACGTTGGTGTCCAGGATCAGGCGTCTGCCCATGGGTCGCTCCCCTCGGGGGAGAGCAGGGCCAGGGCGCCGGCGATGTCCGCCGCGAACCGGTCATCAGGAGGCGGAATCCGATCCAGCGCCGTCCGCAGGCCTGCGCCAGTACGGAGCCGGGCAGGCCCGATCTCCGCGACCGCGTGCTGCCCGCGGGTGATCGTCACGGTCTCGCCCCGCTCGATCGCGTCGAGCAGGTCAGAGAAGTTGCGAGAAGCCTCAGTGGCCGTCATCGTCCGCATTCCCTCATCATATCTGATAATCAGACTGCGATCTTGCCGTCTGAACCTCTAATCGATTCGTTCGCGCTGAGGCAGACAAGCCAGCCAATCACCTCGGTCTCGCCTGAACAGCCCAGCCGGCGGTTAGGACTGGGTAGCCGGCTATTTCCTGCCGATGTTCCGGCGGGCACTGGGTGGTGAGTTCCGCTGGTGCGCGCAGTGGTGGCAGCACGGCGAGGCGATCAGCCGCCTCACCGCCTTGTGGCATGCGTGGGAGCAGCGGGTCGCAGGTTCGAGTCCTGCCAGGCGCGCTGAGCTGATATCTATGCTGGGCGCGTGGTTGACCGGGTTTCGCGGGACCTACATCTTCGAGTCCGATGGCATGCGGCTGACCCCGACCTCGACCATGCGCTTTCGCACCAGGGACGAGGTGACCGCCTCGCTGGCTGCCGCTGGCTATCTCCTCGACGAGATCCGCGAGGTGCCGGACCGCACCGGCCGACCGCTGGTCTTCATCGCTCGTCGGCCTGAATGACGCGAGATGAGTGTGGACATTCATTGCGGAATACGGCATGAATGTCCACACTCATTCGGTGTGGTCCACAGCTTCGGGGCACCTTTACCCGATGTAATAGCCCACTATGTCGGCGAGCAGGCTGACGCTGCCGGCATGGTTGTAGAAGTCGACTTTCCCGTCCTTGACCGGCACCACCACCAGGTTGGGGAGCGTCTGCCCGGCCTTGAAGATCAGGTTCTGGGTGGTCGGGCGGGTCGTCCTGTCGGGGTAGACGGTGATGTAACTGCTCTTTGTCGGCCGCACCGCGGTCACGTTGAGCACCACCGCGGTCACCCCGGCGGACGGCACTCCGTACCGCCCGGTCACCTGGACCCTGATTGTCCGGCCCGCTCCGACCGGCCTGGCGTAGCCGCCCGTGCCGTTGCGGGTGTTCAGTACCCGCCACGGGCCGATGCCGTTGAACCAGGATCCGCCGGCCGTACTGTAGTAGCCGGCCAGGTCGGCGAGCAGGCTGACGCTGCCGGCATGGTTGTAGAAGTCGATCTTCCCGTCCTTGACCGGCACCACCACCAGGTTGGAGAACGTCTGCCCGGCGTTGAAAATCAGGTTCTGTATGGCCGGGCGGGTCGTCCTGTCGGGGTAGACGGTGACATAGCTGCTCTTCGTCGGCTTCAGTGCGGTCACGTTCAGCACCACGGCGGTTACCCCGGACGAGGGCACTCTGTCGCGCCCGGTGACCTGGACGCTGATCGTCCGGCCCGCTCCCACCGGCCTGGCGTAGCCGCCCGTGCCGTTACGGGTGTTCAGTATCCGCCACGGGCCGATGCCGCGGAACCAGGATCCGCCGGCCGTACTGTAGTAGCCGGCCAGGTCGGCGAGCAGGCTGACGCTGCCGGCGTGGTTGTAGAAGTCGACCTTCCCGTCCTGGACCGGTACCACCACCAGTCGCGGGAATCTCTGCCCGGCGTTGAAGATCAGGTTCTCCGTGAACGGGCGGGACTTCCCGTCGGGGTAGACGGTGATGTAACTGCTCTTCGTCGGCCTCAGTGCGGTCACGTTCAGCACCACGGCGGTCACCCCGGCGGACGGCACTCCATTGCGGCCGGTCACCTGGACGCTGATTGTCCGGCCCGCCCCGACCGGCCTGGCGTAGCCGCCCGTGCCGTTACGGGTGTCCAGCACTCGCAGCGGGCCGACCGGCGTGTAAGTGGGCGGAAGCGCCGCTGGGATGAGCTTCACCTGGCTGGCCATCACATAGCCGATACGGTGGTTGAAGCGGATCGGGTAATACTGGGTGGTCCCCGTCACGACGGTTTCGGGTGTGTTGAAGTCGGTGCCGGCGTAGTCGCCGTTCACCGCGGCGGCCGGCACGTAGGCCTGGCCCGGCTGGATGTTGTAATTGAGCGGAGTCACGCTCTGCGGGGTCACGCCCGACGGGTAGGCGGAGGATTCCGGGAATGCCCGCCCGTATACCGGGATCTGCGTGTTTCCGCTCGGCGTCACCACCAGCCGAATCCTCCGGGTGGCGGGCTCCGCGTTCTGGCCATTGGGATTGAAGAACCACGCCTTCTGGCCGGCATACCAGATGGCGGTCCAGTTTCCCCGCTCGCCGGCGGTCACGAATGTCTGGCCGGTCACCGCCTTGTCGCCCCAGTCCCAGGCCAGTGTCGTGCCAGCCGAACCGTCGGGATGGATCGCCGGGTCCGAAAGCAGCGGCGCGGTCGACGACGGACTGTTACGCAGGTAGACGAAGTTGGCCGGCTGCCTGGGGCAGGTGGTGATGCTGCCGGAGGAGGTGGTGCACCCGGTCACCGTCGGCTCGTTGGCGGTGGTGAACGCCGGGTCGATGGTGATCTCGCTGCCTACGGGCAGAGGTCCGGCATCGCCTCGCCTGATCGCCGCGCCGGCCAGCTTCATGAAGTAGTTCCAGTCCCAGTACGGTCCGGGATCCCAGTGCATGCCGGCGACGTAGGCCTGCAAGGGGCCGGGGACATCGTCGTGCCCGATGATGTGCTGGCGGTCAAGCGGGATGTTGTAGAGCGCGGCCAGATACTTCACCAGCGCCGCGGTGGACTGGTATTCCGACGGCGTGTACCAGGTCGCGCCCAGCAGTGCGTAGCCCTCGTTCTCGATGCCGATCGCGTGCATGTTCAGGTACCAGTTGCCCGCGTGCCAGGCGATGTTGGTGGTCTGCACCATCTGAGTCACCGCGCCGGTGAACGACGATACGACGTAGTGGGCACTGACCTGCGCCGCCGAATTCTGGAACGCGCCGATCGTCCCGAGATAGCTGCCCTCGGTGTCATGGATGACGATGTACCGGATCGCGTCGCCGTGCGGCGGTCGATTCGCCACGTCGTAGTTGCCGTAGTTGCCGTCTGAATTGGTTTTGTAGGCTGCGGGACGGAACACGCAGTTCAGGCCAGACGGGCACTCGGGAGCGGGACTGCTGGTGGTGACGATGCTGGACGCCACGGCGCGCCGCGTCCCGGCGGAACTGTCGAGGATCTCCGCCCGGTAGGACTGCCCGCTGATACTGCTTGAGGTCGTCTGCGGGGTGAGGCTGAACGCGGTCAGCTGGGATGTGTCTGGTGTTATCGAGGGGTTGGGTGCCAGGGTAACCGTCTGCCCGTCCGCGGTGGTCCGGGTCGCCCCGACACGGATCACCGAGTACACCCGGTCCGCGAACATCCGGGCTCCCTGGATGTCCGTGGCCCCGCTGTAGCGGGCCACTGCGGCGTACCACTGTCCGGGGTTCACGGGGAGCCTGCCGACGGCCGCGCGTTCGTAGTGCGCCAGCAGGGCCGCGCCGGCCCGGACACTCTCGCGCATGCTGGTACGGAGCGCGGCCGGCGCCTGGTGGATCAGCCGCCCGGCCGCGTCCAGCGTGTGCAGTGCCGGGTCGCGCGGCGGAACACTGTTGACCAGCGCCAGCGCGGCCGCGGACGGCCGGAAGGCCAGACTGTGTCCTTTGCCGCGCTCACCGCGCTGGTCTAGTACTGTCCGGCGCTGCGCGGCCGACAGGGTCTGCACGTCCGACGGGTTGAGCGAAGTGAGGCCCATGACGTTGTAGTTGCCGGTGACGCTCGGGTGGCCATCGTGGGACTCCCAGAGTGACTCCTGGTACCCCACGGCCAGCAGGACGCTCTCCGGAACCCGGAACTCCCGCGCGGCCTGGGCGAAGTCCGTCTGCAATGAGGTCGCCCCCGCCCGGCTGACCCCCGCCCGGACCGAGGAGGCGGGTCCGGGCGAGGACGTCCGGGCGGCGGATAGCCCAGTCCAGCCCGCGTAACCCACCACCATCGTCAGGGCGCCGAGTACCGCCGCAAGGGCGAATGGTCGGCGATGCCACGTCCGGCGGTCCTTGGGATCCACGTCACTCGCACCTTTCAGATCACACATGGATTTATCACCATTGCACAGTGGCGCGGCGGCCGTGGACACCTCCGCGAGAAACCCGGGAATCCAGCACGCAAGGTGAGCGGCTTGACCCTGCGTACTTGCGTGCCGCCGGAGAGTAAACCGGCTTGCCATCCGAAGCGTCGTATTGGCAGATCAAAATGATCGGCGCGTTAGCTCGCGTGGCTCGGGCAGCCTGCTGCAGGAGGCGTACCCCCGCCGGAAACGGACAAGGTGAGGTCATGTCTCCAATTCACAGCCAGTTATTTTCGTTCTCGCGTGCATCGCTCCTGGGCGCGGCGCTCACGATCGTGACGCTAGCGGGGGGCATCGTCAGCGCGGCCGCTGCCCCTGCGGCCGCTGCTCCGGCCGCGCCCGCTGGCTTCGGCGTCAGCCAGCCGGCCAGCGACAGCCTTTCTGGCGTTTCATGCGTGCGGGCGTCGTTCTGCATGGCGGTTGGCGGTTACACCGGCGGACGAGGCAGCCGCCGGCCACTGGTTGAGAAATGGAACGGCAGGCGCTGGCGGGTCCTGAACAGTCCCGTCCGCGGCGGGCTGTCGGATGTGTCCTGCACGAGTGCGTCGTTCTGCATGGCCATCGGCGCGGGGTCGGAAGTGTGGAACGGCAGGACATGGCGGGTGCTCAGGACGGGGTCCGGCATGTCCAGCCTGTCCTGCACGAGCGCCAGGTTCTGCATGGCCGTCGGCTCGGCGGGCCCCAGCATCACCTCGAACGTGTCCGAGAAGTGGAACGGCCGGTCATGGCGGATGCTGAGTACGCCCGACCCCCGCTGTGACCAGCTGTGCGTGCTGTCCTCTGTCGCGTGCGTCAGTGCCAGGTTCTGCATCGCCGTCGGGTCAAGCGGCACCGGGGAGTCTGAGCTGGACCCCGTTGCCCTGGCCTGGAACGGCACAGCCTGGCGTGACACACGTCCCCTGGGTGCGGGTGCGTTCGCGGAACTGGCCGGCGTGTCCTGCACCGGCTCCGGCAACTGCGTGGCTGTCGGATCTTACTCGACCGCCGACGCCCCGCCGTGTTCCGACTTCTGCGTCCTGGCCGAGAAGTGGAACGGCAGCACCTGGCAGCAACTGGCCGCTCCAGTTGCCGCAGCCGCCCAGAGCGTGTCTTGTACCCGCGCTACCAGCTGTGTCGAGGTCGGCGGTACTCAATCCCTGGCCTGGAACGGCACCACGTGGCGGCAGCTAACCGTGCGGGCACCGGGGGAGAAGGGCAGCGTTCTGTCCGCTATCTCCTGCTGGCGTGCTTCCGCGTGCATGGCGACTGGGAACTACACGACGGCTGCGGGCGCGCAGCTGACCCTCGCCGAGGAATGGAATGGCGGCCGGGCCTGGCAGGTCCGCCGGACCCCCAGTCCCGGTGATGCGGCTAACGGCCTGTCCGGGGTCTCGTGCTGGCGAGCATCGGAATGCATGGCCGTCGGCAGCTACATCAGCCGCTCCGACGCCCGGGTGACGCTGGCCGAAGAGCTGGGCGGCCGGTCCTGGCGGGTGCGGGCCACTCCCAGTCCGGGCGCTCAGGTCAGCGAGCTGTCCGCCGTGTCGTGCCCGGCCGCCGCCCAGTGCATCGCGGTGGGTTCTTACGACACCGCGAGCAGCCCGCAGATCCTCGCCGAGAAATGGAATGGCCACCGGTGGCAGGTCCTGCCGGCCGGGCACCCGGGCGTCCTGACGGACGTCGCTTGCCGCACGGTCTCCAGCTGCACTGCGGTCGGCAGTTACCTCGACCTGTCCGGCACCCGGCTGACCCTCGCCGAAACATGGGACGGCAGCAGCTGGCAGGAACAGGTCACCCCGGTCACCGGCGTCCACGCTAGCGAGCTGTCCGGTATCTCCTGCACCAGCGCCTCCACCTGCGTCGCTGTCGGTGTCGAGACCCGCACCTCAGGCCTGCACATGCCGCTCGCCGAGAAGTGGGACGGCGGCACCTGGCAGCTACTGGCTGCTCCGCCAAGCCCGGGCGGCCACGGTGCGCTGACCTCGGTCTCCTGCCCGCGCCCGTCGGCCTGCATGGTCGTGGGGGCAATGCACGGGCTGACTTTCGCTGACAGCTGGAACGGCAGCGCGTGGCAGGCCCGGGCGACCCCGGTTCCGCCGGGCGGGCTGCGGAACGGGAATCTGGCCGCGGTGTCGTGCGTGAGGTCGGGCCTGTGCCGGGCGGTCGGCGGTTACCTCGCCCAGTCGGGCAGCACTTTCGCGCTCGCCGAAGCGTGGAACGGGACCCGGTGGAGCCTGATGAAGACGCCCGGCTCCAGCCCTGCGTTCAGTGATCTCTATGACATCTCGTGCACGCTGGCGTTCCGCTGTGTCGCCGTCGGCGAGACAGCCACCCAGCGCACCCTCGCCGAAAGCTGGAACGGCACGCGCTGGGAGCTGATGATTACCCCTAGCCCTTGACCTGAGGCCAGTCAATTCCAGCGGGCCGCACCCGTAAGATCCTTGCGGCACGCTGACACCAACATGACATGAGCCTGCTCACCATTCCGCGCGTCCATGATCTGCGCGGTGGACCAGCATGGATCGACACCGGGCTTCGGTACGGCCTCACGGCCGTATGTGCGGGCAGTGCCGGAGTCCACGCCGCTCTCATCCGGGAGCACCTGATCGAGAGCGTGCCCCTGGGTTTCGCCTTCGCCGCCGCCGCCGTCGCCCTGGCATTCGCTGCCCTGGTCGTGCGGCGGCCGCGGCATGACTCCTGGGCATTGGCCGCCGCAGCCGTGACGCTATGCGTGATCGCGGTCAGCTACCTGCTGTCGCGAAGCACGGGGATCCCGCTGCTGATCGTCCAGCCAGAACATGCCGATCCGGTCGGCGCGGTCACGACAGTCGCTGAACTAGCCGGCGCGGGTTGCTGCGCCGCTCTGATGTCACGAAAGGACAAGAAGTGAAATCGACACTCGCCCGGCGGCAGCGCGGCGTGCCCCTTGCCTTCGCGGTGCTCGTCGCGCTGATCGCTGGCTTGTTTACGTTCACGACGCAGCGCGGATCGGCGCACGCGGAAAGTGACACGGTGGGGCTGCCCACCGCGTCTCAGGTCGCTTTCCACGACCAGATGCGCAAGCTCTGGGAAGACCACGTGACGTGGACCAGGCTCGCGATCGTCACGTTTGCCGCCGGTTCGGCAGGCTTCAATGCCAGCGCGACGCGGCTGCTGCAGAATCAGATCGACATCGGCAACGAGTTCGCGCAGTTCTACGGCACCACGGACGGCCAGAAGCTCGCCTCCCTGCTGACTTCTCACATCATGATCGCGGTCCAGATCCTTCAGGATGCCAAGTCCGGCGACACGACGGCGCTCGCTACGGACGAGGCCAGCTGGTATGACAACGCCAACCAGATCGCCGACTTCCTCTCGTCACTCAATCCGCGATTCTGGCCTGACGATGTTATGCGGGAAGCGATGAAGGAGCACCTCGACCAGACCCTCGCCGAGGCGCAGGACGAGCTGAGCGGCAACTACTCGGCGAGCGTCACCGACTACGAGGCCATTCACCTGCACATACTTGCCATGGCGGACTTGCTCAGCTCAGGCATCATGGGCCAGTTCTCCAACGACTTCGAGCAATAGCGCGGCGATGGCGGCTGCGGCCGTGCGCGGTGCCGCCTGGAGAACCGGGGCCGCTGGGAGAACCGGTTGCCGTCGCCGGGTAAACACGCTTCGCTTGACGTGTGACCGCAGAACCGCCGGGCACCCTTGGCTCGGCCGCCTCCGCCGCCTTAGGCGACGCGGCGTCCCGAGCCTGGGTAGCCCGCCTCAATCGCACCGGTGCTGACAAGGACGCCGCCGTAACCGAGTTGCACACCCTGCTGCTGCGCGCGGCCAGGTTCGAGATCCGCCGCCGTCGGGCGCAGTTCCCGCAGCTTGGCGATACCGAACTGGACGACCTGGCGTGGCAGAGCGCCGATGACGCGCTGATGTCTATCCTGCGTCGGCTCGGTGACTTCCGGGGCGACAGCCGCTTCACGACATGGGCATGTAAATTCGCAATCGTGGAGGCTGGCGTCAAGGTCCGCAGACATGCCTGGCGCGGGCGCGAGATCCCGCTCGGGGAGACGTCGTGGCCGGTCATCGTCGACTGCGCGCCGACGCCGCAGCAGTTCGCCGAGGCGAGCGACTTGCTGTCCGCGCTGCGCGAGGAGATCGACCGGCAGCTCACCACCTGGCAGCGGCAGGTGCTCGTGGCCATCGCGCTGAACAACGTGCCGATCGACGTCCTTGCCGAGCGGCTGAACACCACGCGTGGCGCGCTGTACAAGACGCTGCACGATGCCAGGCGCAAACTCCGGATCGCGCTGGCCGGCCGGGGAATGGGCACGGACGGGAGCGGGCCGTGACACCGCCGGGGACTCAACATGAACCCGGCAGCAAGGTCGAGCGGCTCCTCGGCCCAGCCGGTCCCGAACTCGGCTGCGACGAGTGTTTCGAGCAGCTCGATGCCTATGTCGAACTCGAGATGAGCAGCGCCGGCGCGGCTGGCGCCGACGCCGCGATGCCGACGATGCGCTCGCACCTCGTGGGCTGCCCAGCGTGCCGCGACGACCATGACAGCCTGCTGGCTCTCCTGCTCGCCGATGGGGATGGGGATGGGGATGGGGATGGGGAAGTCTGAACGTCATCGCGGGCTTGGGCACCGTTCTGGCACGCCCGCGGCTTGATGCGCTCACGCGCACGGCCGACGAACCAGCGGCGCCGGACGGGACGCCGCGCGGAGCGCGCCCGGACCTGGCGCGGCAGGTGAGCTGCGGCGTAAATGGAGCGCGTCATGGTGGGCATTGACCATGGATGAACTTCTTTCTACGCTGACGACAGCTTTACCTTTTTACCTTCCCTTCGAACAGGCCGGTTCAGGAAAGAGCGGGTCATCGTCTCAGAGGTGCGATGGATTTCACCGCGGATAACGTGCTCGACGCGCTCACCCTGTGCTCGGGCAAGCTGGCCACCAGACCCGATGAGATCGTGGACCTGGTACACCGGGCCGAGCCGGGCCTGGCGGTCACGCTCTTCTCCGCCTGGGAGGCGGACGGCATCGACCTGAGTCCCGCTTTGCGCGGTGAAGTCGAGGCGGTGCGGCAGCGGATGGACTTTTACCGGGCCGTTACCGAGCACCTCCGCGCCAAGGTGCCCGAGCTGACGACCATCAAGGGCCTGGAAGTGGCTGACCTGTATCCAGCCGGACTGGTCAGGAACATGACCGACATCGACGTCGTCGCTCCGTCGGAGTCGGCGCAATGGGACATCGCCGCCCTGCTGATCCAGGATGGCTGGGAACTCGACTCAGGGACAGCTGTCTGTGTCGGCGGTGAGCTGCGCGTGATGATCAGCATGCTGCTCCCGCACGAAGATCGCTACCAGGCCCCGTACAGCGCCGAGATCAGCACGCTGTACACGCTCGGCAACCTGGGCGGGATCCCGCCGGTGCTCGGCCTTCCGGCACAGTGGCAAACGCCGGCCATCAAGAACCTGCTCATGCTGCTGAACGAGCGGTATGAGCAGCCGTTCCGTGCCAAGGACCTGATCGACTCGGCCTTGCTGCACGAGCAGTTGGGCGGCACGGAGGTTGACCTGCTGCACCAGGCCGTCATCGAACTGTGCCTGGCCGCCGAGTATCGCGAACTCGCCGGGCTCGTCCGCACTGCCGGGCTGGCGTCACTGCCGCCGCTGCCCGGCGGCCGGTGGACCACGACAAAGGTGCGCGCCCGCCGGGCCGCGCGTCAGGTCCGTCTGCTGCCCAGACCGGTTGCCTTCACCGGCCGCAATCTGCAACGGCGGCTCATGCAAGGCCGGACAGGACGCGCCGGAGGCATCGCCTGGCACGCCCTTTCGCGCCGAATCCAGGCGGCGTCGGCGGTGCGGGCGGGGCTAGTGGCGTTCGGGCTGCCGCTCGAGGGTCCGCCGCCGGACGTGCCATCCGCGGTGCTCTGCCGCCGTAACAGGATCGCCTGGGTGGACACCCCGGTGGCCCGATTCCTGCTGACGATCGGGGAAGACGTCACGCAAGCCGCGGTCGACGAACTATCCGCACCCGCGATCACCTCATGAAAGGAGGAACCAGTGAGCATCTTGTACAAGAGGCCCCGTGTGAAGAAGTAATCAAGTCGGCGCGAGACGGATGATCATCCGCAGCACACATGATGAAAGGAGCCCTGGTGAGCCGTCACTACATCTTTCTCCGTAAGCCGCGCGTAAAGAAGTAATCGCGCGATCACGCATCGGCCGGGGCGTGGGGCAACGCAATGCGCCCCGGTCCCGGTCCCGGCCCCGTCCTGGCCTCGGGCGAAAGGCACACCGTGGGTGAGGTTATAACGGAACGGCCGCGGGGCCAGTCATGAGACGGCGAGTGCTCGCGGACCGTAACCTGCGGGTGCTTTTTGTCGGCCAGTCGATGAACATGTTCGGCAACTCGGCGATGCTGATCGTGCTCGGCATCTGGGTCAAGGACCTGACCGGATCTAGTGCCGAGGCCGGCCTGATCTTCCTGCTGATCACGGCGGCGGCAGCGTTCGCTCCGACGGCGGGGCTGCTGGTCGACAGGTTCCCGCGCCGCCCGCTGCTCCTGATCAACGACATTCTCACCGCCCTGGTAGTCGCGTTACTGCTCGCGGTGCATACCCGGCAGGACGTGTGGCTGGTCTACATCGTGACCACGCTGTACGGCGTGTCCGGCCTGATCTACCGTGCCGCGCGTGGCGGACTGGTGCACTCGATGGTGCCCGACGAACTGCTCGGCGACACCAACGGACTATTCAACAGCCTGTTCCAGGCCGCCAGGATCCTCGGGCCACTGGTAGGCGCCGCGATGTACGCGGCCTGGGGCGGGGCCGTGGTCGTCTGGGTCGACATCGCGACCTTCGCATTTTCCGCCGTGTCCTATCTGGCGCTGCGGCGAGTACCCGACCTGGTCCGGCCGGCCGGGGGCCGGGCCGCTCACCCCGGCGAGACCTTGGGCCGTGAGCTTGTCGCCGGCATTCGCCATGTGATGACGAACCCGTTGATCCGGCGGATGGTCCTGTCCACCATGGCGGCCTTCGCCGGCGCCGGCCCGATCGATGTGGCGATGTTCTCGCTGGTTACCCGCGGCCTGCACAAGCCGGCCGCGGTGATCGGCGTGGTGACCAGCATCGAGGCGGCCGGCAGCGTGGTCGCGGGAATCTGCGTCGGCCCGCTGATGCGCCGGTTCGGTGAGTACGCGGTCGCCTGCGCGGGATTCGTGCTCATGGGCATCGGCATCGCCATGTCCAGCCTGGCCACCATGCCCACCGTCGTCCTGGGCTCAGCCCTGCTCGGCGTCGGCCTGCCGCTGGTACTGGTCGCTGAACTCACCTTGGTGCAGCGCCGTACGCCAGCCGAGTTGCAGGGCAGGGCGATCGCGGCATCCGAGGCGATCACCGCCACACCGTTCACGATCTCGATCGGCCTCGGCGCAGTCATCATCGGGCCGGTCGGGTTCCGCCCGATCTACATCTGGGTCGCCGTCGGGTTCGTCGTCGTCGGGCTTGCGCTGCTGCCCTACCTGAAGGTCACCAAGCCCCAGCCGGTCGCCGAACCTGTAGTCGATGAGGACCAGGCCATCGCCGTTCCCGGATCATGATGTCAAGTCGCGTTGTCACCACCGGGCCTTGCTTGATGGCAGGTGCGCAGTTCACCCGAGAGGAGAGCGCATGCTTTACCGGATGCGCATCTACCAGTCCGTGCGCGAGAACCTGGCGGTCTTCCATGAGTTCTTCCTGACGTACCTGCTGCCGGTGCGGTTGCGGCACGGCGCACGGCTCGTCGGCAGGTGGGAAGTCGAGGACGGCAGGGTGCCACTGAGCACGGCCAGGGAGGAAGTCTTCATGTCCTCCACGGTCGCATCCCCTGAGCCCGGCGGATCAGCCACCACCGGCCGCTCACTTCAACCGCGAAGACGCGGCGATCGAGACGATGTGCGCAGGGACAAGGACCAGGATCACCGCTGTCACCAGCAGGCAGGCAACCTGAGCACGTCGAGCCCGTCTGGCGATCAGCATAGCTGGCCGTACCGTGCGGGGACATCTAGAGCGACCTTGTCGTCGGAAGGCAGGGCGCGTCGCGCCCCAGATCGTCGGCGGCGACGGGAGCGAAGCGGGTCGTCCCATGATCGTGGTCGCTAGTCAGTTGCAGCGCCTGAAAATCGACCACCATCTTGGAAAGCCGCTGGGCGGCGGCGTAGCGAGCCTCGGAGTATGACCCCTTTATCACTATTGCCAGAGTTCGGTGGCCAGGGGACATGGCCGGGAAGCGGGTGCCGGCGGGTGCCGGCGGGTGCTGGCTGGTGCTGGCGGGTACTGGCCGGGAAGCGGGTGCTGGCGGGAAAGCGGGTATTGGCCGGTACTGGCGGGGAGAGAAGAGGCGCAGGAAGCCCGGTCAGGAACGCGGGGCCAGTGGCACGCAACCGCTGGCTCCGCGATCCCCGGGGGTGACTCTCAGTAGGTTACTTAACGTCCTACTTCTTGATACGCGGGCGGCGGCTGGCCCTAGCCTGGCGGTTCATTCGCTACCTCCTTCCGGTGATGAGTGCGCATACCCGGCGGTTACCGGGACGTTCAGCCGCAGGCCTAGGCGCCGGCTCTGGCATGACAACGGCGCTGCTCATCAGCGTGCCTCCGCAGCTAATCCGTTGTCGCTAGATGGCTCCGCGTGCCGTTTGGCGAGCGCGGCGACGTCGTCTTCGTCGACGAAGTCGCCGAGGGTCAGCAGGAAGCGGGCGGCCGGGGTATCGGCCCACGCGAGTTTGCCGCGCCGGTACAGCACGATGCTCGCCACCTCCGGCGGTGGCCCGTCCATCGGCAACCCGAAGGCCAGCAGGCCGCCGCTCATCGCGGCGGGTACGGGAAGCTGACGCTGCACCGCATCCCAGAGGACTCCCTCGGGGCGGCTGATCTCGCCAGTAATCATGCGCCGCTGCAACTGACGGCCGGTGCCAGCGACCGGGCGCAGGAAGAAGCTGGCACCGCGGGCCAGCCGGCGCACCCGGATCGTGCCCGTCGTCCAGCGCTTGCCTGGCAGGGGCCGGAGCGTCCCGAGCCCGGACCGGCCCACCAGCTCGACAAGCTCGTTGTACTCGACCCCGAGGCTGAGCGTGACCACCGCCTCGTGCAGCGCGGCAAGCTCGTCGCCGCGCAGCGCGTCGTGCAGCAGCACGGTATCGACCAGGTCACGCGCGCGGAACGGCTGCTCGTAGCGCTCGTACAGCAGCATCAGGATGTTCTTGATGGCCGCGCCGCGCCACTTCGCCGGAAGGTGCACCAGGGGCCTGATGGCACCGTAGTTGCCGAGCGAGTAGTAGGTCGTCATCTCGATGCCGTAGGGCAGCTGGAACGGGTCCTCGTGCGGCCGCCGGAGGCTGACCATCACCTGGGGGCCGCCGCCGAAATGCGAGAACGTCGCGGTGTACAGCTCCCAGCCGTCCCGCATCAGCAGGTCGCAGGCCTGCCAGAGGCCGGACTCCGTCGCGGCGACGTAGTCGATGTCGTTCAGGTGCCTGGTCAGGCCCTCCGGATACAAGTCAAGGATCTCCAGGCCCTTGACCGAGGACAGGCCGGTGACCTTCGAAGTGAGATTGGCGTGCACCGACCGGTAGTAGTCGGCCCTGGCCCGCGCCACGTCGAGCTCGAGCTTGAGCGCCGGACTCAGGTCGCGCCCCTCCACTTCCCAGGCGGACAGGACCGTGACCATGTACGTCGGCTGGGCGTGGCGCATGAGCAGCACGATCTCCGGCAGGCTTTCCGATTCGATGCCCTCGGCGAACTCGTCCATCTCGCCGCCAGCGCATGCGGTCAGTGCCTCGATCAGGTTCTGCGCGGTAAGACCCATCACGCTCCCCGGGACTCTTGTCGCCTCATAGGTGTACGACGGCAGACCGAGCGGCCCGGCCGGCCCGCGGCGTCCATTCGGCCGAGGCAGTCGGGTAGCGTTACTCAGCCGGCCTTTCCGCCGAAAACTCTAAGCTGCCGTCAGCGTAAGAAGAACTTCCGCTATGGTCAATACTTCGCCGGGGGGAGCCGTCCGTTCTTAGTGTGACTAGAGTGGCGGAAATACCAGGCCAGCCAGCGCCATTAATCCTGAGGTGACGTTGGCCCGCTCTTGGGGTATATCGCCCAGATCATCAGCGGTCGGCGGACTGCCGCCAGTCAGGAGGACGGCGGGTGGATCCTGACGCCATTTTCGAGGCGCTACTCGAACCAGCGGGCAGGGAAGACCCCTATCCGCTCTACGCGGCATTGCATCAGCACGGTGCCGTTCTGCCCGCCGGCGCGGGCCTCATCCTCGTGCCCGGCTACGCCGCCGTCAGCTCCGTGCTGCGTGACCCGGAGTTCGGGGTGGACGACGCGGAGGTCTTCGACCGGGGGTTTCCGCAGTGGCGCGAGCACCCGGCACTCGACGCGCAGACCCTGCTGAGCCTCAATGGCGCGGACCACAAGCGGATTCGCGGCCTGATCGCCCGCCAGTTCACGCAGCGCCGGATCCGGGCGCTCGAGCCGGCCCTGAGCGCGCTGACCGACAGGTTGCTCGACGCCATCGCAGATCAGGGCTCGGACGGCAGTCCGGTGGACTTCATGCAGGAGTTCGCCTACGCGCTGCCGATAGCCGTCATCTGTGACCTGATCGGCGTACCGGACTGGGACGTCGCGGTGCTGCGCCCGCTGGCCAGGAGAATGCTGGCGATCCTGGAACCGGAGATCGACGACGACGTGCTCGCCGAAGGCGACGCCGCCGCGGTCGAACTCGCGGACATGTTCGCTGCGGTCGTAGCCGACCGGCGGCGCAGACCGCGCGAGGACCTGGTCAGCAGGCTGGTCGAGATCGCCGACTCCGGCGACGGGCGGCTCAGCCAGGCCGAACTTGTCCAGAACCTGATCCTGCTGCTGACCGCGGGGTTCGAGTGCTCGGCTGGAATGCTCGGCAACGGGATGCGGATCTTGCTCACCCATCCTGGTGCCGGCGCCGACCTGAAGTCAGGAACGGTCACTCCCGCTGCCTTCGTCGAGGAAGTGCTCAGGTACGACGGGCCGGTGCAGGACACCGGTCGGCGGCGGCGTACCTCAGGTGAACTCTGCGGGGTCCCGGTCGACAGCGACGACGAGGTCGTGCTGCTGCTCGGCGCGGCCAACCGGGACCCGCGCCGATTCGCCGAGCCCGACTCCTTCCGGCCCGGCCGGACCGACGGCGGTTCGCTGAGCTTCGGCGCCGGAGCGCACTTCTGCCTGGGTGCGGTGCTGGCCAGGCTGCAGGGCACGATCGTCTTCCCCCGGCTGCTCCGGCGGTTTCCCGCGGTAGCCGCCGCGGCGGAGCCCGAGCGGCGGGCCAGCACGACGTTCCGCGCCTTCGAGCGAATGGACATCACTGTCTGAGTGGTGAACGTCGCTATCCGGCCAGTCTCCTGGTAGGCGAAGGTCTTTCCAAGATCACGAAATGGCCGATGTAACCATCAGGTAAGAAATTGATCACCAATCAGGTAAACAACTGCCGAACGCAAGCTATTGACCGTTGGCAGGCTTGTTCTTACGATTAACCACAACTTCGCATTCCTCTCGGAAAGGCCTGCTCATGAAGGAACAGACCATCGTCCGGACTGACACCTCTGTCGCGCCAGTCCTGCTCACCCCCACCCTGGTCGAGAAGATGCTGGCCAGCCGCCAGGCCGTCCAGGTCATGAAGTTCCGCACGACCTGCACGGATTGCGTACCTAACTACTAGGCCGCAGAAGCGACGCCGTGGGAGTCGGCTGGCCGACTTACCTCGGCGTCGCTTTACTTGTCACGCCGTTATCGCCAGGGAGTGTGATGGGTCTCACCGCGGACAACCTGCTTGACGCGCTGGCCGTGTGCTCGGGCAAGAGAGCAACCGGAACCGCTGAGATCGTGGACCTGGTGCACCAGGCCGAGCCATCCCTGGCACCCACTCTCTTCGCCGCCTGGGAGGCGGCGGGAGCCGAACTGACGCCCGCGATGCGCGACGAGCTCGAGATCGGCCGTCGGCGGGTGGCCTACTACCGCGCTGTTCTAGAGCGGCTGCGCGCCAAGGTCCCGGAGCTTGCGACGGTCAAGGGCCTGGAAGTGGCCGGCCTCTACCCGCCAGGCTTCATCAGGAACATGAGCGACCTGGATCTCGTCGCCCCGTCCGAGCAGGACCAGTGGGAAATCGCGCGCCTCCTGATGCAGGAGGAAGGCTGGGATCTCGACTCCGCGACGTTCATGCGGCTCAATGGCGATCTTTACGTCATGGTGAGTATGCGGCACCCGCACGAGAATCCTGACCAGCCGCCGTACGGTGCTGAGATCACGACGTACTACACGCTCGGCAACCAGGGCGGTATCCCGCCGGTGCTCAGCCTTCCCGCCAAGTGGCGGGTGCCCGCCGTCAAGAACCTGCTGATGCTGCTGAACGAGCGGTACGAGCAGCGATACCGGGCCAGGGACCTTACCGACGCGAGCTTGCTGCGGGCACAACTGAGCGAAGCTGAAGCCGGCACGCTGGTCCGGGCGGTCGTCGCGCTCGGCCTGGCCGCCGAGTACGCCGAGCTGACCCGGCTGGTCGCGGCCGCCGGACTCGGCCAGTTGCCGGCGCTGCCTGGCCGGCAGTGGACTGTCGCCAGGGTCTGGGGCCGCCGGCTCGCTAGGAACGTCAGCTTCTTCGCCCGGCCGCTGGCCGGCACCGGCCGCCAGCTGCAACGCCGTTTCATGACCGGCAGGATGGGTCCCGTGGACGGCCTGGCCTGGCGGGCGTTCGAGCGTTGCCTGCGCACGCAGTCAGCCATAGATGCGGGCCTGCTGGCATTCGGGCTGCCGCTGGACGGCCTGCCGCCGCAGGTGAGCACCGCGGCCCTGCACTTTCGCGGCAGGCTCGGGTGGGCAGATACGCCGGTCGCCCGCTTCGTGCTGACTATCGGCGAGGCGGTCTCGCAGTCCGCCGTAGACGAGCTTTCAGGCCCTGACCACACGCGCCCGGCCGGCCCGGAGGCGGTGGCGGAGGCGGCCACATGACGGCGGGGCCGCTGGTGGCCGATGCGCCACGGCTGGCCAACGGCGTCGAGTACGCCGTGCTGCACCGGCCCGGCGCCGAGGTGACGACGGTGTCGGTCTGGATCCTGGCCGGATCGCGGCACGAGTCCGCCCCCGGCGTGGCGCATCTGCTTGAGCACGCCGTGATGCAGTGCGTTCCGGCAGGCCGGAGCATGCGGGTCGTCGACGAGATCGAGGCATGGGGCGGCGACGCCAATGCGATGACCACTCGCGACCACGTCGTCTTGCACGCCAGGGTGCCGACCGCGGACGCGGGAGCCGCGCTGTCCGTGCTTGCCGCAGCGGCTACCACGATGACCTTCGACGACGACCTGGTGGCCGCCGAGCGCCGGGTCGTGCAGGAGGAGCTGCGGCTCGCGGCCGCCGATCCGACCGACATCGTGCATGACGTGTTCTTCGCGGCCGCCTACGGCAGCCACCCGATGGGCAGGCCCGTCGGCGGCACCGTCGCCGGAGTGGCGGAGCTCGGACCGGCCGACCTGGCCGCGTGGTCCCGCCGCTACGTCACGCCGGCGGTGCTGCGCGTCGTGGTCAGCGGGGGCATGACGCCCGCCGACGTCCATGCGGTGCTCGAACAGAGCGCGCTCGCCGCGCTGGATGACTCGGGACCAGGCAGGCCGGCGGACACCTCGCCCGCGATCACGTCGGGCCGGCGCGACCTGCCGCTGGCCGCCGACACGGCGGCCGTGGTCATCGGCGGGCCAGGCTTCGCCCTGGCCGACCGCCGGATTGTCGCTGCGGACATCGTGATCGAATTGCTCGCCCGGGCGAACTCGTCGGTGCTCAACGAGGAGATCCGTTCGCGGCGCGGCCTGTCCTACGACGTCTCGGGTGGTGCGAGCGGATACCGGGAGACCGGTGCCTGGCGGATAGCCATTTCCACCGCGCCGGAACATTGTGATCTGGTCGTCGGGCTGGCGACCGATCTGGTGCTCGAATCGGTACGGCGCGGCTGGTCGGCCGATCAGGTGCGCACGGCCAGCCGGCGCGCGGCTGGCCTGCTGCGGGTCGAAGCGGAGTCCACGCTGGCCGAGACGCTGGAGTACGGAAACTACGCCTACGTCGGTGATTCACCCGGCTGGTCGCTGGCCGCTCAGCTCGCGGACCTGGCTGCCATGGACGTGCGGGAGGTGAACCAGGCGGCACAGCTCATGACCGAGCAGCTTGTCGTGGCCACGGCCGGTAGCGACTGAACGTCCCGGCCGAGCGCCGGGCAAAGCACTCACCATGGGAGGGAGGTATCGATGAGCCGTCACCTAAGGGCTGCCCGCAGGCCTCGCATCAAGAAGAAGTAACCCAGAGCAGGCGCACCGCACTGTCGGAATGCGGACAGCGGAGGGAGGTATAGGTGGATCGTCACGTGTACATGAGTCGCAGGCCGCGCGTCAAGAAGTGACCGGTTGCGCAACCGCTTCTGCGTCGCTAAGCCAGCGGTAGCCTCCCGCTGGCTTAGCGACGACAACCTCACCTGAAGGAAGGCATTCGTGGATCGTCATCGTTACAGCGCACGTCGCCCGGGCTTGAAGAAGAAGTAACCCCGTACGTGGCCGGGGTGCGGCAGACGGCCAATCCGCGTCGCGCCCCGGCCTTAAGCTGACGTGGACCCGAAAGGCTGACCGTGGACGATATCAATTGGGACCGGACAGTCTTCTCACTGCTCGGCCCAGACGCCCTTGCCCGATATCTCGGCGACGCGGTTCTGGACCGGATGGAGTCCATCGGCTTCACGCCCATCGCCTGGCGGGTGCTGTGGCACCGCCCGGCGGACCTGGATTCCTTCCACGAGAACAACATCAGCCATTCCTGGAACGCCTACCTCTACCGGCTGGTAGACCAGCTCTTCGCGTTCGGCCCGACCGTCGCGATGCTGCTGGCGGACCAGCGCCAGGACCGCGCGGAGTGCAGTCACCGGCGGCTGGTTCAGGCGAAGGGCTCGAGCGACCCGGTCAAGGCCGGTCCTGGCACCATCCGGGGCGAGCTCGGTTCGATCAACGTCATGCTCGCGCTGATGCACAGCTCGGACACGCCGGCCGACTCGGCGAAGGAGAGCGCGGTCTTCGGCGGACCGGAGGGCCTGCCCCGCGATGGCGACCCGGACGAGCTGCGCACTGCGCTCGCCCTGATGCGGGCCAGCGCGCCGCAGGAGCGGCGCGGCTACCCCGAAGTACTCGCCGGGCTTCGTGCCAGAGCGCTGGTCGCGGCATGGGATGAACTGCCCCGGCCACTGCGCAAGACCGCAGGCGCGATGCTGGAGGCGGGCGGCACCGAACTGGCCGCACCGGGCAGCGGCGAACGCCTGGCGTCCTTGCTCCCGCCCGCTCATCCGCTCGCTGAACTGCTCAGGGCGGACTTCACGCCGGCCTCTCCCGGTCCTGACCCGGCACGCATCCGGCTGGCGTTGCGGATGTACGGCACCGACCTAGACCCGTGGCAAGATCTCGTGCTCGCCACGTCGCGGCGCTTCTGGCCGCGCGGCCTGGGCCACTAGCGCGCAGGTCCCGGATCGCTAGCTCAGGCCCCGGGCTGCAGCCTGGTGACCGCCGCCGACGCCAGGGCCGCCTCGGTCAGCGCTGGGTCTTCCGAGCGCATCCAGCCGGCCAGCGGCGTGCCGACGCAACCTCGCGATCGCTTGGCATGACCTGATCCCTGGCCATAGCCGAGCGACCTGGCACCGCCCTGCGCCGCGACCGGAACCGCCGCGTAGAACAGTGTCGCGAAGTAGCAGAGCCTGCTCCGCGGGTCGGCGTAGTCGAATCCGGTCGCCAGGCAGTACCAGGTGGCGCCGTACGGTGCGAAGAGCGCGAAGCCGACCATGTGGTCGTCGGCCAGCGCGGCGACCACATGCGCCCGGTCCGAACAAACGTCACGGATGAGCATGTCGAGTTTGGCGCGTTCGCCCTGCTCGTCGGCATAGCCGCGGTACTTGCGCACTAGCTGGCTGCGCAGCGCCGTCATGGCGGCACGCACCGGTTCGGTGCTGGTCTCGTCGTGATCGAGGTGGCGGATGCGAACTCCCGCGTCGGCCACCCGCGCAAGTTCCCGCTGCGCCTCCCTGCGGCGTTTGCTCGACAGGCTGGCCAGGTATCCGGTGAAACCGCCATCGGGAACCACGAGATCCCAGGTCAGCGACAGCGGCATGCCGACGAAGCCACGCTCGGTCAGCGCTGCCGCCAGGCTCTTCGCGTCCGGCCGGGTGTACAAGAACGCGACCGAGCGCAGGTCCTGTTCGGCCGCCCACCGGCAGGCGGCGTCGGTCAGTTCGCCGAGCAGCCTGGCATCGTCGCGGCCAGGACCCACCGGCTCGCATTCATATCCCGGCAGCATCACGACCAGGCTGGGCACCCAGTGCTCGGCCGGCGGTGCCGAGCCGGCCAGTTCGGTCCTGGCCGCGCGCGCGGCTTCGGTCAGCGGCAGCGCCGGAGCCGGGCTGATCAGCACATGGTGCAGGTCATAGAACTGGCCAGGTTCCGGCTCGCTCCGGACGGTGGCCAGCGCCGCCACCCGAGGTTCGCCGTCTGCACTGACGACGATCGTGATCGTGCGCTTGTTGCCGCGGCCGCTGAGGGCGCGGATCCAGGCCGGACTGCTCAGCAGCGAGCCGCCTGTGGCCAGATCGGGCCACTGCGGCGCGATCCCCGGCCAGATCTGGCTGGTGATGTTCATCGGGTCGTTACCAGGCACATAACAAACGGTCTCCTTCGCGAGGCGGTCCGGGTCGGGTCGGGTCAGGTCTTGGCCAGGTGAGCGTCGAGGCGGCACGGCGCCAGGCCATGCCGCGTCTTGAACACCGCGTTGCTGCGGCCGCCTTCGAGCACGGGCAGGCCGAGCCTGATCGCCAGGGCCACCGACTCGGCGAAGAGCAGGGTGTACGGGCTCGCGTTCCCGACGACGTCGTAGTCCACGCCGCACGTCCAGGTGTGAAACCGGCGTTCGTCGGTCAGGCATACGCCGACCGCGACAAGCCTGCCGGACTGGCGGACCGCCAGGACGTGGGCAAGCGGGCCGAGCCCGGCGACAAAGCTGGCAAAGGTCTGCGTCGGGTAGAAGCCGGGGTTGCCGAACCTGGCCGCTGACCTGCCGCAGAGTTCGGCGACCTCGTCAAGATCGCAGTCGGCCGCCCCGGTGATGCTGGTGCTGATGCCGACTTCGGCGGCCCTGCGGGCGCAGCGGGTCAGGTTCGCCCGCGGCCTGGTCCCCAGCCGCCGCAGGTAACCCTCGAAGCTGGTGAGCCCGGTCAGGTCCGCGCGGAACCGGTCCACCAGATGCGTCCCGGCCAGGCCAGCCGCGGTGAGCGCCGCGGCGGTGGCGCTGCCGCGCTCCACGTTCACGAAACCGAACCAGCGCGCTCCCCAGCGGTCGGCCAGGTCCGCAAGCGCCTGGACCACCACGGCCGCCACGTCGGTTCCTGCCTCGCCCAGGGCCGCAAGCCCGACGATGCGCGTGTCGTAGCAGTGCCAGACATGGCTGAGCAGGGCGGGCCCGTGCTCGACACCCGGATGGATGCCGCGCAAGCCGCCCAGCGGGTCGGCCTCCCGGTGCAGTGCCACCGGGACGACGGCGACCGGCCGCTCGGCCGGAGCCTGCCGGACGACCAGGTAACTGAACCTGTCGACGACCGCCAGCGGGGACCGGGAGTAGGCCGTCAGGTACCCGGTCTGGTAGAAGACCGGCGCCGCATCGGCCCGTACGAGTTCATTCCATCCAATTCCTGAAATAGCCTCAGGATCATCGTATGTCTGTACGGTCATGAGTCCGCGTGATCGGCGGCCAGCCGACGTCGTCGCCACAAAAAAACCGTACTCCACGACGAGGCGGACAACGATTAGCATGAATGGATCGAATGACTGAGTTCGCTCGGTTCCGCTCGAATAGGAGAATCGCCGTGGCATCAGTGTTCTTCCGGACCAAACTTGGCACCACAGAGGAGCTGGCGGCAGTCGCGGGGCAGCCGCTCACCGATGTTTTGCTGCGGCATGGCATTCCTGTCAATGCGGTCCTCACCTGGCGTAACGGAAAGATCGTGTCCGAGGACACCACGGTGGTCGAGCCCGACGACGTCATCGAGGTCCGCCAGGTCCGCTTCTACGACATGGACGTGCTGCGCAAGCCGAAACGGCAGGTCTACGGCGCGCCAGACCCGGTCTACTCCAAGACGGTGCTGTTCGACACGATGGGCGCCCTGGAGCGCAGGACCGAGCAACTCGATGCCGCGGGCTTCATTCAGTACGTCGAGGAGACGTTCGTCCAGAGCGTGCTCTCCCACGGCGTGATGCGGCCGGGGGACAAGGTCGTGGTGGGCCTGTCCGGCGGACGGGACAGCGTCGCGTACCTGACCTTGCTGGAACGCACTAGGGATCGGCTGCCCGCCCTGGACATGACCGCGGTGACGATCACTGGCCTGCCCGACTGGGAGGAGCCCGCCACGTTCGCCGCGGCCAGGGAATCCGGGGAGCGCCTCGGCGTGCACCAGGTCATCGTCACCTCGCAGGACGTGGAACGGGTCTTCCGGCTCAAGGGACGGTTCGTCGACGCGATGAACGAGGTCGTGGCCGGCGAGGGTAATCACCTGACGATGGTCATCGGACATCAGGTGCTGCGCCGGATGCTGGAAGACCAGGCCAGGTCACGTGGCGCCGGGGTGGTGGCGTTCGGGTTCAATGCCGACGACCTGGTCGCCAGCATGGTCACCTGGTTCACCAGCGGCTTCCGGATGGGCGGCATCCCGGTCAGGGAGATCGCGGACCTGCGCTACGTGTTCCCGCTCTACCGGATCACCAAGAAAGAACTGACCCTGTACCTGGAGCTTGTCGCTCCCGAGCTGAACCGGCAGGGCACGCCGGGGCGCTTTACGACCGGCCCGGACGAGCGGTCGATGGCGTACGCGCTTACCGACCACCTGTTCGACTTGTGGCCAGGCATCGACTACTACCTGTTCTCCTCCTTCGCGAACATGCAGCGCTACATGTTCCCGCTGCTCGAAGCGACCTGCCGCGGCTGCGACGGCATCTACCTGCTGCAAGAAGGCGTCTCTAACGCGCCCGACCTGTGCGACGTCTGTGACTTCTTCGCCCGGCGCGAGCTCAGCACGGTGAGCTGACGCAGGTGCCCTGGTACCGCGACTATTTCACCGCCGACTACTGGGCCTACGCCGACGCGGAGTACACGGCGGAGCGGACGGCAGCGGAAGTGGCCTACCTGGCCGACGTCCTCACCCGGCTGGCGCCGGGCAGGCGAGTGCTCGACGTCGGCTGCGGCGTCGGCAGGCATGCGATCGGACTGGCCAGGCTCGGTTTCCAGGTGGTCGGCGCGGACGCCTCGCCGTACGCGCTGGACCGGGCCAGCCGGGCGGCCGCCGATGCGGGCGTGCGGCTCCAGCTCCGCCAGCTCGACTTGATCGAGTCGGCGGACTGGGGCTTGCCGCCGGTGGACGCGGCGATCTGCGTCCAGGCCTTCGGCTGGGGCACCGACGCCGACCAGCTCCGGCTGCTGCGCACGCTGCGGCGGCTGCTGCCGGCTGACGGCCTGCTCGTACTCGACCATTCCAGCGTCCTGGGGATAGCGCGCATCTACCAGGCGCTTGCGGAGGATGAGATCGACGGGACGACTTTCCGGTTCAACCGGGGATACGACCCGGTGGCCAGCCGCAGCCGCGGCGAGGTGGTTGTCAGCCGCGGTGACGGGACGCGGGCAGTGCTGCCGGATGACATCCGGCTCTATACGCCCGCCGAGATCCGGTCGCTGCTGACCAGGGCAGGCTACGAGGTGCTGGGCGTGGACACCGAGTTCCGGTCCGGTGCGCCAGTGACCATCGCCGCCAGGTACGTGCAGTTCGTGGCCAGGCCAAACCGGGTCGTGGAGTCCGCGCTGGCCGGGCACCAGGCACGGGCGGTACCTGCCGGGGCGGACCTGCGCTGGGCGCCAGACGAGGCCGAGCTGTCGGCGCGGGCCGTGGCCGCCGCCTGGGCGCGGGTGGCCGCCGACCCGGCGGCCTTGCCCGACCTGGCCCGCCGCTATGACCTGACCGACCCGTTCGGCGGCGAGCGAGCCGCTCCGGTGCTGGCCGCCCATCTCGGCTGGCCAGCGGGCAGCGCGCCGGGTCACGATCGGATCACCGCGGGCGCCGGCGTGACCGGGTTGCTGCACGGCCTGTGCAGGCTCGCCGACGGCGGGGCCGTGCTGGTCGACCGGACCGGTCATCCGCAGATCGCCGAGGCGGCGGCCGCCATCGGCGGGCAGGTCGTGGTAGCGCCGATCACCGATCTGGCGGACGCGCGCGCGGCTGTGACCTGCCACAGGCCGGCGGTCACCGTCGTCGACCGGCCGGCCATCACCGGCAGGCACTGGTCGCTGGCCATGATCAGGGAGCTGGCCGCGACCACTACCAGCGTCGGCGGGGTACTCGTCGTGGACGAGACCTGCGGCGGGTACCTGGCACCAGGGACAAGCGCCGCGCCGCTGACCGATAGCGTTCCCGGGCTGATCGTGTTGCGCGGCATGTCCAAGGGGTACTGCTGCGGCGGGCTGCGGGTCGGGTTCGCCGTGACCTCGCCGGGGATCGCCGCGACGGTGCGAGCCGTGCTCCCGCCGCTCGCGGTGTCGGCGCTCTCCCTGGACGTGGCGCTTGACCTGCTCGCTCAGCCCGACCCGCTGGAGCAACTGCGCGCGCGGATCGGAGCGGCCAAGCCCGCGTTGCTGGGCTGGCTCGAACGCGGCGGGATCACGGTCGTCGACACCGACGAGCATGTCCCCTGGGTCGCGCTTCCCGGCGACGCGGCGAACCGGGCGGCGCTGGCCGGGTGCGGCGTGACGGTCAAGGAAGTGCCGGTCCTGGACGCCGGCCGCGGCGAGGCGGGACCGGGTGCCCGGCTCGCGGCGGGGCTGCTGCGGATGTCCGTCCCGCTGTCCGCCGAGCGCCGGGCCGTCGTCGAGACCGCGCTCGCCCGCGCCGCTGACCTGGCAGCGCGCTGATGCGCCTCGCCGACCTCGTGACCGCGGTGCACGCCGAGTTCGACCAGGAGCAGGCGCTTGCCGACGTCATCGCGGTCTGCCAGCACGACCGGTACCAGGCCTCGGCCGGCATCGCCGCGGCCGCGGCGTACGTCGCCGAACGGGCGCGGGCCGCGGGCCTGGCAGAGGTCACCGTGCTGTCGTTTCCCGCCGACGGCGCGCGGCGCTGGTGGAGCTATCGCGCTCCGCTGCCCTGGACGCCAGTACGGGCCAGGCTCGTCGTGGCCGGAGACGCCGTGGTCAGGTATCCCGAACAGGCGTACACGCTCGCCGCCTACTCCGCGCCGACCTTACCGGGCGAGCGTGCCGTGCCAGTGCTCCGGTGGAGCGCCGTGCGCCGCGGCGCCGATCCGTGCGGGGCGCTCGTCGTCGCCGACGAGCCGGTAGCGCTCGGCGCGGTCACCGGGCCGCTCACCGCGGCTGGCGCGGTCGCGGTCGCGCTCGACCCGCTCGGCGGGCGGCCAGACCGCCGCCCTGACCAGGTCGGCAGGCTGGAACTCCCGGCTGGCTGCGAGCTTTCGGCGTTCAGCGTCACCCAGGCCCAGATCGCCAGGCTACTCGCCGCGGCTGACACGGGGGCGCCGACCAGCGTCGAGGTTTGCGTGGACCCGGCCGGCTTCGGCGTGCCCGTGGTAACTGGCTGGCTTCCTGGTACCAGCGACGAGGAGTTCCTGCTCACCGCCCACCTATGCCATCCCAAGCCCGGCGCGAACGACAATGCCTCCGGTGTCGCCGCGCTGCTCGGCATCGCCCGGGTGCTGGCCGCGCACCAGGGAAACTGGGCCGGCCGCGGCGCAACCGCTGCCGGACGGCCCGGCGTGCGGTTCCTGTGGGGGCCGGAGTTCGTGGGGATTGCCGCGTACCTGCATGACGAGGTGCTCGGCGGCCGCGCGGCGCGGCCGACGCTCGCGGTGAATGTCGACATGGCCGGCCAGAACGTCCAGCGCTGCGGCGGTCCGCTGGTCATCGAGCGCGGCCCGGACGACCTCCCCTCGTTCCTGCCCGCTCTCGCCGAACGTTGCGCCGGGCTGCTGCCGGTGGCCGCACGTTCATACAGCGGCGCGGTTCCGTGCGACCCGTGGACCTGGCGCGCGACCCCGTTCGCCGGGGGCTCCGATCACGCGCTGCTCGCCGACTCGCCGACGAGGTGCCAGGCGGTTGCTCTCGGTCACTGGCCCGACCGCGCGAACCACAGCTCGGCCGATACCGCAGACCTGGTCGATCCCGCCGAACTGCGGCGGACCGCCGCGGTGGCCTGTGCGGTCGCGGCGGCCGTGCGCCGGCGGGCAGATCCGGAACTAGCCGCCGACGTGGGCGAGGCCACCCTCAGCTGGGCGGCCGACCATGTCCTGGCGACCCTGCCGGGCCGCCGTCCGGCCCGCCGGCCGTTCGGTCCGTCGCATGACGGCCCGGAACTCGACCCGCATGCGGACGTGAACGCCGCGCTCTGGCTGCGGCACCGAGGCGAGGTTGCCGTCGGTGCTGTCGAAGCACTGTCCGCTGCCGGACTCGATAGCGCCTGGCTGGACGCCGCCATCGCCTCGGTCCGGTCGATCGCCGCCGTCGCCGCGGCGCGGATAGCAGATGGCCAGCAGGAACCGCCAGGCTGCGAGCCTGAGCACGCGAGCACCCGCAGACGACAGGCGTGCGCGAGCCACCGCGACCGGGGGAGTGCTGACCGGGGGAGTGCCGGCCGTCCGCTGGTGCGGTGCTGGGATGGGCCAGCGAACCTGCGCGCGCTCGCCGAGGCGGCGACGCCGCAGGACCGGCACTGGCTCGACGACAAGCTCTCCCAGGACAGGGGCGGCAACTACACCCGGGCGGTCGCCTTGCTGCACGGCGTCGACGGCGAGCGCAGCGAACGTGACGTCGCCTGGTGGGCGGCGCTGAGCAGCGAACTGCCGATGCCCATCGCGTTCGCCGAGGGTTTTCTCGGGATGCTCGGCCGGGCAGGCTGGGTGCGCGTGCCAGCGGATGGAGGCCATTGATGAAACTGCGGGTTCTCGCGGACCGAAACATGCAGATACTCTTCGCCGGCCAGTCGATGAACATCTTCGGCAACTCGGCGCTGCTCATCGTGCTCGGCATCTGGGTGAAGGACCTGACTGGTTCGAGCGGCGCAGCGGGCCTCATCTACCTGCTGCTCGCGGCGGCTTCGCTGTCCGGACCGGGCACCGGCCTCCTCGTCGACAGGTTCCCGCGTCGGCTGCTGCTGATGGTCAACGACCTGGTGACCGGGGTGGTGGTCACGCTGCTCTTCGTGGTGCCCGGACGGTCAGGTGTCTGGCTGATCTACGTGGTCGCCGGGCTGTACGGGGTATCAAACCTGATCTACCGGTCCGCCCGTGGCGGGCTGCTGCACTCGATGGTGCCCGACGAACTGCTTGGCGAGGCCAACGGCCTGTTCAACAGCGTGAACCAGGGCATGCGGATTGTCGGCCCGCTGGCCGGGGCAGGGATGTACGCGGCCTGGGGCATTGCGGTCGTCGTGTGGGCGGATATCGGGACGTTCCTGGTCTCCGCCGGGTGCTACCTGCTGCTGCGCCGGGTGCCCGATCTCAAGCGGTCCGGCGGCGAGGGTACCGAGGAAGCTCAGGCAGGGAAGTTCCTCGGCGAACTCGCGGCGGGCCTCAAGCACGTGCTGACGAACCCGGTTATCCGGCGCATGATCTTGGCGAGCACCGTCGCGTTCGGCGGTGCGGGAATGATCGACGTGGCGATGTTCTCCCTGGTCGGCCAGGGCCTGCACAAGCCCACCGCGATGATCGGGGTGCTGGCGAGCCTGGAGGCCGGCGGCAGCATCGTAGCCGGCCTGTTCGTCGGCGCGATGATGCGCAAGGTCGGCGAATACGCCGTCGCCTGCGCCGGATTCCTGCTCAACGGGCTGGGACTGGCGATCTCGGCCACGGCCACGCTGCCCGCCGCGGTCAGCGGCATCGTGCTGCTGGGTCTCGGCTTGCCTATGGTGCTCGTCGCCGAGCTCACGATAGTGCAGCGCCGGACCAGGAAGGAGATGCAGGGCAGGGCCATCTCGGCCTCCGAGGCCATCATCGGGCTGCCGTTCGCCACCTCGATCGGGGTAGGTGCCGCGGTGATCGGGGTGGTCGGGTTTCGGCTGATCTACATCGGCGTGGCGGCTGGGTTCACGGCGGTCGGCTTGGGGTTGCTGCCGTACCTCAAGATCACCAAGCCTGGACCCGCACAGAGTGAGTCAGCGCAGACTCCCGCGCAGGCCGGGCGCGCGCAGGCCGGGCCCGCGCAGGCCGGGCCCGCGCAGGCCGGCGAGGCAGTGATCCCCTGCGAGGCTGTGATCCCCTGCGAAGAAGTGACCCTCGCCAAGCCGTCCGGCTGACGGACCCGCGGCCTCGGCGGGAGCGTTGCCAGGCTCCTTCTCATCGTGGAGAGGATGATCGCGGTTATGACCGACGAGGCAACACCCCAGGTCCTGCTGACCCAGGCCAGGCTGCCGGTAGGTGGCCTGCACCGGCGCCACCGCGAGCAGCACCTCGGTGCGGTCGCCTCGGCGATCACCGGTGCTTTTCGCGACCAGGGTCCAGTCCGGCTCGGCCCTCGCCGCAACCTGGTGGTGATCGCGGTGGACGGGCTGGGGTACCCGCATGCGGCCAGGGCACTGAGGCCGGATGTGTTCCTGCCGCTCACCAGCGAATTCCCGACCACGACGATCGCCTGCCTGCTTACCTCGGTCACCGGCCAGCCCGCCGACACGCACGGATTCATCGGCGTGCAGTACCTGCACGCGGACGGGCTGCGGACGGTCAACTGCCACGACGGTCAGGTTGCCGATCCCACCGGGCCGGCGCCGGCGCGCCCGACGCGAACGCCTGAGCTGCCGACTGTCTTCGACGTCCTGGCTCGCGACGGCATCCCGACGACCGTGCTGCCTGGTGAGCTAGCCGGCCTGCACTCCGAGGTACTCGGCCGGCTGTTGCACGGCGCCGACCAGATCGCTCCCGCGCTGCCGCCGGCTCCTGATCCGCTGGGCCGGATGCGGACGTTCGGCGACCAGATATCCGAGCTCGCAGCCGCCCGCCCGGCCGCGCTGACGTGGGCCTACCTGGACCTGGACACGCACATTCACCGGCACGGTTTCGACGACAAGCTGCACGCGGCCGCTGTGGCACTCGACGGTGTCGTGCAGCGTCTGCGCGCCGACGGCGCGGCAGTGCTGGTCTTCAGCGACCACGGTCTGACCCCGAACCACCCGAGCGCCGACACGCTCGCTGCCTGGCAGGCGGCGACGAGTGAACGCTGGTGCCGGCTTCCCGCCGGGGGAGCGGGCAGGACCAGGTGGATCTACCCGCACCCCAGGTATGCGGACCGGCTGGCCGGTCAGCTCGCCGAGCAGATCCCGGACGCGACAGTCGTGGGGCACGAGCAGCTCGCGCAGTGGGGCCTGGTCGCTCCTGGCTCGGTCGGCCAGCGACGGCTGGGCGAGATCATCCTGCTGGCACATGGCCCTGACTTTCCTGCTCCAGATACGACGACCGGATACGAGCATGGCTCGATGACCGCCGACGAGGTACTAGTCCCGCTAGCGATCTGGCACCCGGCTACCTGACCAGTCCAGACCATGATCGCGGACGTTAGTCAGTGGCGACGACTGAGAATCGACCACGATCACCGATCACGTCTGCCCGTAGGGCAGGCCGTTCCCGGAATGGCCGGTTTATGCCCAACCGTCGTCAGCTTGTGGCCACCGCAAGCCCGCCAGCGGCCTCGGTCAGCCAGTTCTGCGGGCACGATCCGGCAACCATCAGGAACGCGCCGACCGGAGTGAACGCCAGCACATGAGCGCCGCGGCGCTCCAGCCGCACCGCGTTAGCTGGCAGCCCCGAAGACTGCGCCGCCTCGGCCCGCACCGCGTTAGCTGGCAGCCCCGAAGACCGCGCCGCCTCGGCCCGCGCCGCCTCGGCCCGCGCCGCCTCGGCCTGCGCCGCCTCGGCCTGCGGCCCGCCTAGGAGCGGCACTCCGAACAGCGGCAGACCCCGCCTGAGCAGCCGCCAGCTTCCGATTCGCTGCTGCACGACCTGCGCCAGGCGGTCAGCCAGGGTGCCGTGGTCCGCATCCACCGTGGCGACGGACAGTATGCCCAGAATCCGCACCGGGCTGGACCACAGCGCTACGGCGCTGGCGAGCCGCACCGCCCGGGACCGCCACGCGAGCCAGCGGCTGCCCGGCAGGTCTGGGGCCGGCCGCAGGCCCGACCTTCGCAGCAGCCGCGCCAGCTCCCGCATCTCCGGCCACAGGCCGGTGGCGGTCAGGGCGGCGCGCAGGCGGCCGCGTTCGGCCGCGTCCAGCCGCTCGGACAGCACGGCGAGGTCGAAAATATCCCTGGACCGGAACGGCCGCTCCCAGCGTTCGGCCACCAGGGCAAATACGTTCGCCGCGGCCGACGCGAGCGGTCCGCCGGTCCGCCTGGCGGTGGCGCGCAGGGTTGTGGCCACCTCCACGGTGCGCAACTCCACGCCATACGCCTCGTCGATGACGTCGGAATCGGACGGCTGGCTCAGTTCGACCAGGATGTGCCACCGGCAGTCGTCTTCGCCGCCGGGTCCTGCCTGGCCGGTCGAGCCGACCGGGGCCGTCGCTGCCGCCGGGAGCACGGTGAACGTGCCAACCTGCCAGCCGTCGTCGATGAGCGCCCGGGCGGCCAGCCACAGTTCCGCCTGGGGGCAGATCACGTCCAGGTCGCCGGCCGACCGGAGCAGGCCGGCCGGATAGAACGCAGCGATCGTCGGCCCTTTGACCAGGCGCGCCTTCGGTGCCACCGCGCTGATCACCGACCAGGCCTCGCGGTACCTGGCGATCCTGCGGCGGTTGTCCTGAAGTTCGGCTTGCTGCGCCTGGCTCAGTTCGCGTCCCGCAGACTCCAGCGCGCTCAGCACAGTGATCGCCAGCTTGTGATCGGGCGACCGGGCAATGCGCAGCAGCGACTCGTCATCAGTGCGGTCGGGCGCGCCTCTGCTGATCAAGAGCTGGCGCAGCGCTTGCGGATCGCCGAGCTGAATTGGCGGGTTCTGCATTAATGGTCAGGTTAGGTTCCGGTGATAGTGGTGTCAACCAACACCGACCTGACCGAAATGCTGGGCTATGTCGGTTCCGATAAACCGGCGGTAGACTGGTGACATCGGACTAAAGCACCGCCAAGCGCCGATTCACGAACTGAGCCAGGTAATGGCAGGAAGGCCGGTGCCGTGACGGATACCGGAACGGTCGGCGGCTGCGGCATGCTCGTCAGCCTCGGCGGTCTCGACGGGGCGGGCAAGACGACCCAGGCGCGGCTGCTCGCGCAGTGGCTGTCCGGGCAGGGGCAGACGGTCGCGGTGGAGGCACCGCCAGGTCCCTCGCTGCTGCGCTCGACCCTCGACGAGCTGGCCGGCGAACTAGGCCTCGCCGATCACCACGACGTCCTCGGCCGTGACGTCACCACTCTGCTCGCCGCGTTCATGCGATACCGCGACTGGACCGAGCGGGTGTTGCCGGCACTGCGCAGCCACCAGTGGACCGTGACAGACCGGTCGGCTGTGTGCCATTACGCCGCCGCTCATGCGATCGGCGCGTCCAACGAGGATGACCTGCGCCTGCTGCTGCGCCGGCTCCCGGTCCCTGACCTCACTATCTTCCTCGATGTCCCGCCGCAAGAGGCATTCCGCAGGCTCGCGCTGCGCGCGGCTGGCCGGGAGGAGGAGGCGTACTTGGTGGCCAACGACCGCGGCTACCGCCGGCAGCCGGAATTCGCCGGCTTCGCGGTCATACCAGGGACCGGTTCGGTCGCGCAGGTGCAGGCGCGCGTGCGGCAGGTGGTCTGCCAGCGGTTCCCTGCGCTGCCCGGGAGCAGCGCAGGGAACTAGCCGCACGTCTGCTCAGGCTCGCACCACGGCGTACTCGTTCATCGCGAAGAAGTGGCACACGTCGCACAGCGCCTTCGGATTGTGCACCCCCGGCTGCGGCAGGTACGCGGCGCCGCAGATGCGGCACTCGTCGTGGCTCACTGGCCCGAACCGCTCGGTGATCGACCGGTAGGCATCGAACACGTAGTAGTCGATGCCTGGCCACAGGTCGTACAGATGGTCGGTGATGGCGTAGGCCATCGACCGCTCACCCGGGCCGGTGGTGAACCGGCCCGGCGTACCCTGTCTGTTCAATTCGGGCGCGACGATCTCCAGGTAGAGCGTGAGTTCCTTCTTGGTGATGCGGAAGAGCGGGAACACGTACCGCAGCTTGCCGATCTCCCGGCTCGGAATGCCGCCCATCGTGAATCCGGAAGTGATCCAGGTGACGATGGTGGCAAAGAGGTCGTCCGCGTTGAGCCCGAGTGCGACCGTATCCACACCGCGGCGCACTCCTTCGATCTCCACCATCCGGCGCATGACGTGATGGGTGATGACCATGACCATCTGCCGCGACTGGCCGCCTACCACGTCCTGCATCACGTCGTGGAAGTCGCGCCGCAGCTGGAAGGTCTCGCGGATTGCCTCCTTGTCGACAAGGACCTGCTGCACGCCGAGTGACTCGGCGACGGCGCGGGCCGCCCCGAACGTGGCGGGCTCTTCCCAGTCGGGCAGCCCGGTGACGGTCACCGCGGTCAGCGGGAAGCGGCCGATCCGGTCCGCGCACCGCTCAAGGAGCTTCAGGAAGGCGACACTGTCCCGCCCGCCGGACAAGCCGACGACCGCTGCCGCGTCGGCGGCGAGCAGCCCGTGGTCGGTCACGGCACTGGCGAAGATCTGCTCGATGTAGTCGACGAACTGGCCTTCGTCCATGTCCTCGGTCTGCACTTCGAGCTGGCCTGACTCGTCGAAGACGACCGACTTGGAGTACACGGGCGGCCGGGCGGACGGCAGGATACGGGCCGCCGGGCGGCGAGTGACGTCCAGGTCATAGTGGCGTACCTGGCGGATTTCCACATGGTCATCGGGGCCCAGCGCCGCTTTCTCACTGACGACGGAGCCGTTAATCCAGGTCAGCACGGCATTGGCAGGGATGCCGTTGTTACGGAGCACGTCTTTGACGGTCATGCCAGGGGTCGCCGGAAGCGACTCCGCCTGACCGCCTTTGCTATAGAACACTACCGCTGGCACTGAGCCTCCTCATAAAGCGAATGCCGGCGGGCGCCGCAGGCCACCATGACCCGCCAGTATCCGTAGCAACGGGAGGTGCTGCCGGGACCGCCCCGGAACTGCGCGCGGCCCACGTGCCGTCGCAGCCATTCGTGCTCTCGGGATGCGATAATCGCATCCCGAGGCACGTTCAGATGGGTGCGGGATCGACGTCGGTGACCCGCACCGACTGCTACTTACAGGTTCGGAACGCAGTCTGAGCAGTTAGTACGGAATTTCACGATCTGGAAGCTCCGACGCTCCTGCAGCATCTTCGCGATGCGCTCGGGCGTAAGAAACACGGTCGTCTGGACAGTCTGCGTCACGACAGGCGCAAGCGATGGCATGGAGACCTCTTCCTCTGAGTGCCTGGTGCGATCCCGACAGGGATCACCACATTGCCTTTTCTCAAGTTAATGACACAGTTTCCTGTCTGGCAATATTTGCGGGCAGTTGATCTTGTCTAGGCAGCCAATAGGCCTGGTGCCGGAGTTCAGCCAGTCACCATTACCGAGATCTGGCCAGCTAGCCGGACGGCATTGTCCATCGCCTCGTCCCGGCTGGCGCCGGTCGCGCCGAGAAAGCCGACGATGCCGTTGCCTTCAGGCGGCCTGGCGATGCGGTCACCGGGCGCTGCGACCAGCCGGCAGAAGAGCAGGTCCGCCGAGTCGCTGACCTCGGCGGGTAGCACGATGTCCGCGATCTGGCCGGCCGCGCAGAGCAGGGCACGGGTGGCCGTGTAGACGCCGGTCCGGCGGTACTCCCGCAACTCCGGCCGGCGCCCGCAGGCGACCTGCATATGCGCGCGGATCGGGCAGTATCCGGCGCTTGCCCGCGCCATATGTTCCAGGCCGCCGCCACCAGGCCGGGGAGTAACCTCAAGCACGTACGGGCGCCCCTGGTGGAATCGAACCTCCGCGTGCAGTGCGCTGCGCACGAGGCCATGACCGGCGACGGCGGCGGTCAGCGCGGCCTGGACCAGCCTGATCTGTGCCGGTGTCAGGCTGGTGGGCGCCTGGTGCACGTTGTCTTCGAAGGTTTCCAGGTCGGCTTCGACTCGGTCCACGACAGAGCCGATGCTGACCTCTCCGTCCCAGGCGACGGCTTCGATCAGATGCTCAGAACCGTCCAGGAACGACTCCACGACCAGTCCGTCCGGACCGAGGTCAGTCCCGTCCGCCTCCATCAGCGTCCACTTCATCGTGGGCGAGCCACTGGCCGCTTCCAGGTAGCGGCGGCGGAGGTCGTCTGGTGAGTCGGCGCGGAAGACGAAATTGCTGGCCGCGCCGAGAGCCGGCTTGATCACCACCGGGTATCCGAACTCGTCCGCTGCGGCCAGGCCCGCGGCCAGGCTCGGCGCGAGCTCGAAGTCCGCCACTGGCGCGCCCGCGCCACGATGCGCCTCATGCATGAGGATCTTGTTCCGGCTGGTCCGCGCCGCCGTAACTCCGATGCCCGGCAGTCCCAGCGCCTCGGCTACGGCAGCGGTCGTAATCAGGCCGGATTCGGCGAATGTCAGTACGCCGCCAAAATCCACTTTTTTGTGCCAGCGCCAGGCCGCATCGACGAGGTCGTCGATCCTCTTCGAGCCGATCACGCGATAACGCCGCGCCGGCCAGAAATCGGGCGTACCGATTCCGTTGAGGACGTGCAGTTCAGCACCGAACTCTTCGACCTGCTGGTACCTGGTCCGGTTGTACATCCCGTTCTGGCTGGCCTCAACCGCGAGGAGTCTCACCTAGCGTTTCCGTCCCGCCACCCGCTGCCCTCCGCCATGTCCGCACTGACGCCCTCTCGGACGCCAGTGCAGGCACTCCACTGAACTTGCCGGATTATTCCTACTTAGCCGGCTTGGGCAGTACGCGTACCTTCTTAAGGGCCTTAACCATAGGGTGCTCCTCACGGATCGTCCATTATTCCCGAACATACGTCCAGCCGCAAAGCAATGTCAACCAAACCCCTAAGAGATTGACAGTACCAACTATTATCTACCTAATCCACATTTGATGCGATCTGCGGAGTTTCCCGGCCCGGCGCGCAGCATCTGGCGGAGCGCCGCGGCTGCCTGGTCGTCAAGCCCGCACGCCATGCCGTACTCCTCGATGATGCGGCAGCCGCGCGATTGCTTCGCTTCGGTGGACTCGATCGAGTAGTAGACCTGCCGGATCCCGTTCGCCAGCGCGTAGTCGACGACGTGGTAAAAGAGCAGACCGTAGTAGATCGGCAGCTTGCCGTTGAACGCGTAGTCGAAGCCTGCCGAGCGGAGAATGAGAGCGTCGCGCCATCGCACGGCGATGACATAACCGCGGATCTTGTCATCCTGCTCGGCCGTGAGCGTCACTGCGCGCTCGCCCAGTGCCGCGCTGACATTGCGCAGGCTCGCCGTGAAAGCGGCTACGGCAGCCCCCGTGCCAGCAGCAGCCTACTGTGCGCGGTATGCCTGCCGCCGAGCAGCAAGTGCGGCATGACCTGTGCCGGCTCACGTCCCCATACCCCGGCGATGCCGCGTGCGTCACGGTCAGGCATGGCCGCCAGCCGTCGGAGCACCCGGTCCAGGCGGTAGAAGTCCCAGGCTGGCGTGTCCCTGGTCATCAGGTGAGCGGCCAGGCCCGCGAGTGCGTGCCCGTCCTCGTCCAGCGCCACCAGGTAGAACCGGCGCACCGAGCTGACCCGCTCCAGCACCGCCAGCCAGTCCGAACTCAGGTAGAAGTCGCTTGAACGCAGCAGGCGGTCGTCCCAGCCGCACTGCTCAAGCTCCGAGGCAGCGCCGAGGATCTCGACCTTCAGCACGTTACTCCAAGGGTGTCGTCACGCACGCTATCTCGAAGATCGCAGCCGGCCAGGCCGGCGTCAATCACGACTCCTGCGGCGCCATCCGATCGACGATGACGCCGTCAGCGGTCCTGCGGACAGCTCGGATTCCCGGCACCAGGACGACCAGCGCGCACGGAACGGCAAGCACCAGGGCGGCGCCGACGAGCGTGCTGGCCGTGCCTGCCCAGGCGGCGAGCGGTCCGACGGCGGCGAAGCCGGCTGGCATGACCACGAGGGAGATCAGCCAGTCATAGGAGTCCACGCGAGACCGCACCTGTTCCGGAATAAGCTGCTGCATCGCGGCCGCCCAGGCCGTGTTCAGGAAGATCATCCCGGCGCAGCCGAACGCCGCCGCGATCGCGATCTGCCAGGTCCCCAGCGGCCGTGCCAGCGCCAGCAGTGGCAGGGCACCAAGTACCAGGGCGAGGTTGCCGACGACGAGCGGCCGGCGCGGGCGCACGCGGAGCGCGATCAGCCCGCCCGCCACCGCTCCTGCGGCCCACGAGGCTGAGATCGCTCCCCACGCGGAGGCGCCGCCCAGCATCCTGGCCGCGATCACCGGCCCGAGCACGTAGTAGGCCGGAATCGCGAAGTTCCACAGCGCATGGGCGATGAGGTTGACCCAGTACCACCGCCTGATGGCGAGTTCCCGCCAGCCGACCGCCAGGTCAGCGCGGAACGAAGCCCGCTGTGGCAGGCCGCGCTGCGGCAGCCTGAGCAGGCTGAGCGAGACGGCGCTTACCACGAACGTCGCGGCGTCGGCGGCGAATACCGGTCCTGGCCCGAAGAGAACGATCAGGACTCCGGCGATCGCAGGGCCGCCCACACTGACGAAACCGCGCGCGAAGTTCATCAGGGCGTTCGCCTGCTGAAGCTGCTCGGCCGGCACGGTCTCGGGGATCAGGCCGGTGGACGCCGGGCCGAAGAAGGACTGGGCCGCGCCGTACAGGGCCGCGCCCGCCGCAAGCTCCCAGACCCGGGCCGAGCCGGTCAGGAGGAGCACTGCGATTCCCGTCTGGATGACGGCCCGCCCGGCGTCGCAGCTCAGCATCACCAGCTCGCGGCGCAGCCGGTCGGCCCAGACACCACCAGCCAGGATCAGGGCGACGCGGGTTACCGACTGGATCGCGATGACGAAGCCGATATCGGAGGCCGTACCGCCGACATGCAAGATAGCGAAGACCAGCGCGACCTGTACCACCGCGTCCCCGGCCGATGACACGGTCTGGCCAATCCACAGCAGCCGGTACGCCCGGCCGGCCAGCGGCGAAAGGGACGCGGAACGGCGCACCACGCAATGGTACGCGGCACCCGCCGAATTGGGCCGTGCTCGCGGTCAGCCGCCGGCTGGCGTCAGCATGGTGCGCCACGCATCGAATCCGCCGATCAGGTCCGAGACGTCGGGATGACCGTTCGCACGGAGCAGGCTGGCGGCGATCGAAGAACGGATTCCCCCGGCGCAGTAGACCACCACCGGATCTCCTGCGGGTACCTCCGCAAGCCGCTGAGGCAACTCGGCGAGCGGGATGTGGATCGAGCCGGTGAGTGTTCCTTCGGCTAGCTCGCCGGGGTTGCGGACGTCCAGCACCACGGGCGGCTGCCGCTGTCCGAGAGCCGCGCGCAGTTCGCTCACCGTGAGCCGGCTAGCCCTGCTCGTCTCCCCAGGCACGGCCAGGAAAGCGCCCTCCGGCTCGGGCAGGTAACCTCTGACACCGTCGAAGCCGATCCGGGCGAGCCTGGTGACGATCTCCGCTTCCCGGTCCCGCGGCGCCACGACGAGAATCTCGGTGCCGGGCAGCACCATCATCCCGGCCCGCTCGGCGAAACGCCCGTCGGCCGGAACATTGAGCGAGCCGGCCAGGTGGCCGGCCGCGAAGTCCTGCGGGTCGCGTGCGTCGACGATCACCGCGCCCGCGCCCCGCCGGTCCAGGAAATCCGTCACAGACAGCGGCGTGAGGTGCGCAGCGACATCGAGCAGCCCATGCTGCCTGCGGTTGAGTACGGCGTCGAAGGCGAAATAGCCAGGTGCCGACGGCTGTCCCTCGGTGACCAGGGCGACGAACTGCTCCGCGCTCATCGGCGCGCAAGCATAGTTGGTCAGCCGCTGCATGCCGATGGTCGACTGCCGTTCGGTCGAGAGGTTCTTCCCGCAGGCTGAGCCGGCGCCGTGGGCCGGGAACACGCGTACCTCGTCAGGAAGGGCCATCAGCTTGTGCTGGATGCTCTCGTAGAGTGACCGCGCGAGCTCGTCCGCCGTCATGCCGATCGAGGACAGCAAGTCCGGCCGGCCGACGTCGCCGATGAACAAGGCGTCACCGGTCAGCACGCCGTAAGCGACCTGGTCGGCCGCGTGCTCGTACATCAGCACGCTGATCGACTCTGGCGTGTGGCCAGGAGTCTCCATGATCTGGAGTCGCACGTCCCCGAGGCTGATGCTGTCGCCGTCGGCGAGCCTGCGGATCGGGTACTCCACCTCGGCTGCCTGGCGGCCATATCCGATCCAGGCGCCGGCACCGGAGGCCAGTTCCAGGTGGCCGGCGAGGAAGTCGGCGTGGAAGTGAGTGTTGATCACTCCCTCGATCACCAGGCCACGGGCGTCGGCGTCGGCGAGGTACTCGGAGACGTCACGCCGCGGGTCGACGACCACGGCCCTGCCGGTCGTCTCGTCGCCGATCAGGTACGACGCCTGAGACAAGCAGTCGAGGTAGTACTGGGTGAAGAACATAAACCCTCCAGGTCGCACCTTACCAATCTCGGCGATTATACCCGTAGGGGTATTGTCGCGCTAGTGGTCATGTCATCCATCGCATACCGGACAGGACCAAAGCCCCTGGAGCTAGCCGAACCGGCCAGGTCAGGGTAGGAGAAACCTACTGGCACACCGGGGGCACTGTGGCGGTCGGGATCAGTTCAGCAGCGGACGGACTGCTGGCGAAGACCAGGCGGTACCGTCGGCTTCGGACGCTCAATATCGTCGTCGGCCTGCTGCTCGCGGCGGAGACGGCATACATGCTGGCGGCCAGCAACAACCTGGCGCTGCCGGTGACCGCTTCGTTCCTGACCGGCGACCCGGTCGCCGTTCGCGGAGCAACGCTGCCCGAGGTCGTGTTCTCGCTGCGGATCGGCCCGACGGTCGCCGTCTTCCTCGGCCTCGCGGCACTCGACCACCTGATCGTCGCCGCGCCGCCGGTCCGTCGCTGGTACGAACGCGGGCTCACCAGGCGCGCCAACTACGCGAGATGGATCGAGTACTCAGTCAGCGCGTCCATCATGATCGTGCTGATCGGGCTTTTCGTCGGCATCCGCGACCTGGCAGCGGTCGTCGCCATCTTCGCCGCGAACACGGCCATGATCTTGTTCGGCCTGCTGATGGAGCGCCAGCAGCAGCCTGGACGTGCCGACTGGAGCGCCTTCTGGTTCGGCTCGCTCGTCGGTATCGCGCCGTGGGCGCTGATCGCGGTTTACCTCGCCCAGCCCGCGCAGGTCCCGGGATTCGTGTACGCGATCACCGTCGTGCAGTTCGTCCTGTTCTTCAGCTTCGCCGGGAACATGGTGCTGCAGTACCGGCAGATCGGGCGCTGGCGCGACTACGTCACCGGCGAGATCGCGTACATCGCCCTGAGTTTCACCGCCAAGTCGCTGCTCGCCTGGCTCATCTTTGCCAACGTCTTGCGCAGCTAGCCAGCCACGTAGCTAGCCAAACTACCCCGCACACCCGCAAATATTGCCATCTCGGCCCGGCGGCGCGATGCTGGGGACGGGAGCCGGGGGAGACCGAGCACTGCCGCGCGCCAGCAAGGAGCACGAGATGGCCAGACCCCCGGCGGACCTGGTGATCGACCTGATGAGCGGGACGTTCTTCAGCGAAGACCCGTATCCCGCATTCGCCTGGATGCGCGCGCATGCGCCCGTCTTCCATGACGAGGCGAACGACCTGTGGGGCTGGCCGGCTACGAGGACGTGAAGGCGGCGGGTACCGACGCGGCGACCTTCTCCAGCGCAGGCGGGATCCGGCCGAAGTTCCCGGCCCTGCCGATGATGATCGACTTGGACGCGCCTGAGCACTCCCGGCGCCGGCGGCTGGTCAGCGCAGGGTTCACCCCGCGCCGGGTGCGGGCGATGGAAGATCACGTGCGGAAGATCTGCGACGAGGTCATCGATGCCGTCTGCGAGCGGGGGAGCTGTGACTTCGTCACGGACCTCGCCGCCCCGCTTCCGCTCAACGTGATCGGTGACCTGCTCGGGGTCCGCCGGGAGGACCGCTCCGACCTGCTGCGGTGGTCCGAGGAGATGCTCGCCTCGCAGGGTTCGGCCGACCCGGGCAGTAGCCTGGAGGCCGCCACGCAGGCTTTCATCGAGTACACCGAGTACATGGAGCCCGTGCTGGCGGACCGGCGCCGGTCCGGTGCCGATGACGACCTGGTCGGCGCGCTGGTGCAGGCCGAGATCGATGGTGACCGGCTGGACCAGGCCTCGCTCATCCACGAGACGCTGCTCATCCTGGTCGGCGGCGACGAGACGACCCGCCATGTGCTGTCCGGCGGCATGCTGGCACTGCAGGAACATCCCGACCAGCTCGCCGCGCTGCGCAGCGACCCGAGCCTGCTGCCCGTCGCCGTCGAGGAGATGCTGCGCTGGGTAACCCCGATCAAGGACATGGTCCGCACCACCACCCGCGACGTGGACCTGCGGGGCGCGCGGATTCCGGCTGGCGCGGAAGTCATGCTCCTTTACCCCTCTAATGAGATCAGTCGGGTCCGCTTCTGGGAGGCTCGACTGCAGCAGCGGCCGGCTGGGTCAGCACTCGCCCTCTCAGGTTCCTTTGGAAACCTATTGGCAGATCGTGCGCCCGCCGGTTCGCCGGTGGCTGGACTGCTG
>DATLSX010000085.1:0-2338 GCA_035533915.1 Streptosporangiaceae bacterium | reverse complement strand
CCTTAGCGCTGCGGGCCAATATCATCCTGACCTGCGCGCAAGGCCATGATAATAAAGAAACCGCGGCGCTGCTCAGGTGTCATCAGGTAACGGTCGGGAAGTGGCGCAAGCGGTTTATTGACAGGCGCCTGGACGGGCTGGTTGATGAGCCGCGCCCGGGACGTGAGCCGACGATCTCCGACGAGCAGGTAGAAAAAGTCGTCGTCGATACATTGGAGGGAACGCCGGATAACGCGACCCACTGGTCCAGGGCATCCATGGCGAAACGCTCTGGCCTGTCCCGGTCCACGGTCGGCCGGATCTGGAAGGCTTTCCACCTTAAGCCGCACGTAGCCGATACGTTCAAGCTGTCCTCTGATCCGCTGTTCGTGGAGAAGGTCTACGATGTCGTCGGGTTGTACCTGAATCCGCCCGAGCACGCAGTTGTGCTGTGCGCCGACGAGAAGTCCCAGGTTCAGGCCCTTGACCGGTCCCAGCCGGTCCTTCCGATGATGCCCGGCATGCCCGAGAAGCGGACGCACGACTATGTCCGGCACGGCACCGTTAACCTGTTCGCGGCGTTTGACATCGCGACCGGCCTGGTGATCGCGAAAACCTACAAAAGCCACCGAGCGAAGGAATGGATCAAGTTCCTGGAGGAGATCGACAAGCAGGTACCCCGGCTCACTGAACCAGACGAGCCTGGCGGCGAGCCGCATGTCCTGCAGATCCACATCGTCGCGGACAATTACGCGACGCATAAGACCCCGGCTGTCCAGCAATGGCTGGGAAAGCACCCGCGGTTCCACGTTCACTTCACGCCGACCAGCTCATCCTGGCTGAACCAGGTAGAGCGCTGGTTCGGGCTTTTGACTGGGAAACTCCTGCGCCGCGGGGTGCACAAGTCGGTCAGGCAGCTCGAAAAGGATATCCTCGCCTGGGCCGCCATATGGAACGAAGACCCTAAACCATTTATCTGGACGAAATCTGCGGAAGAAATCCTCGAATCGATCGGGCGACTTTTGCGGCGGATCAAAGATCCAGGACACTAGGACCGCGCTGAATAACCCGTGAGCCCTGGGTCGGCGTTTCTGCCGGCAGTGTGTTCGATTCCCTGGGATGATTTTCTCATGCAGGGAAGAACGCGGCCGGACCGTGAGCTGTGGGACGCGGAGATGATCGCCGGGCACCTGGTCCCGGCCGGGAGCGTGTTCGCGTTCCTGGCGGAGCACCGGGCAGAGCTGTTCCCCGATGAGTTCACGGCGGACTTGTTCCCGTCGCGGACGGGCCGCCCGTCGCTGCCGGCGGACCTGGTCGGCGCGGTGCTGGTCCTCAAAGAGCTGCATGACCTGTCGGACGCCCAGACGGCGGACGCGCTGAAGTTCGATATCCGGTGGAAGGTGGCGTGCGGCCGGTCGCTGACCCAGATGAGCTTCGATCCGACGTCGCTGGTGTACTGGCGGCGGCGGATCGCCGCCTCGGAGCGCCCGGACCGGGTGTTCGGCGCGGTCGCGGAGGTGATCGCGCAGACCGGGATCCTGCGGGGCCGGCGGAAACGCTGCGCGGACTCGACGGTGTTCGACGACAGCGTGGCGACGCAGGACACGATGACCCAGCTGATGGCCGCCATGCGGAGGGCGGCGCGGGTGGTGCCGGGCGCCGGCGAGGTGATCGCGGCGGTATGCAAGCTGGATTACTCGAAGCCGGGGAAGCCGCCGGTTGACTGGGATGACCCGCGGGCGAAGCAGGACCTGGTGAGCGATCTGGTCAATGACGCGCTGGCGGTGCTGGGGGCGCTGGCGGGGCCGGGCGCGCCGGAGCGGGACGACGCGGCGGCGGACGCGCTGGGGCTGCTGGCGCTGGTCGCCGGGCAGGACGTGGAGCCGGCGGAGGACTCCGACGGGACGGACGGGCGGTGGCGGATCGCCCGCAAGGTCGCCCCGGACCGGGTGATCTCGACGGTGGACCGGCAGGCGCGGCATACCCGCAAGTGCAAGTCGAAGCGCCGGGACGGGTTCCGGGGGCATGTCGCCGCCGAGCCGGAGACCGGGCTGATCACCGACTGCGAGATGACAATGGCGACCGGGCCGGGCAGCACCGACGCGGAGAACGGCGTGAAGATGGCCGCCCGCGACCGGTTCCACCGCGCCGGAGCGGACGCGGGCACGGCACAGGCGGGAGAGCAGCCGGGCACCGGCACCGGCGCGGAAACCGCGCCGGAGCCGGACGCGGGCACCCCGGCGGACGCGGGCACCCCGGCGGACGCGGGCACCCCGGCGGACGCGGGCACCCCGGCGGACGCGGGCACCCCGGCGGACGCGGGCACCCCGGCGGACGCGGGCACCCCGGCGGACGCGGG
>DATLSX010000084.1:0-6688 GCA_035533915.1 Streptosporangiaceae bacterium | reverse complement strand
AGGGACTCCCCCTGCGAGACGTCGGTCAGGCCCTCGGGGTGTCATTCCAGCGCGCCAAGCAGCTCGTCGACGAAGCCGGCAAGCTCGCCAGCTGAACCGCGGATCACGTTCGCGCGGGATAGGTCGCTCTCGGCCTTCGCTGCCTCGCTCGCGTGCTCGAACTCATCGTCCGCGACGCCGTCGGCCAGGTCATAGATGCCGGGCTTGCCGGGGCCGACTCCATGAAGTTCGGCCTTGGTCGCGAAGTCCGTCGGCGATCTGCGGTAACGCGGGATCTTCGCAGGTCAGGACGCTAAGAATAAGCGGGACTTCCCGTAGAATCTACGCGAAGTCGGCGGCCTCCGGGCGGATCTTGCCGTCCTCGCCGCAGATCGGCGACAGGTCGATGGTGACCGTCCCCGCCACCACGGCGGCGGCGCTGACTCCGAGCGATCGGCCACGATGTCCGTGTCGAGCGCGGACCCCAGCAGCCGGACCCGCACGACACCTGTCGTTGTCTGCCGCTCGCGGCCGGTCATGCCAGCCACCGCCACGTCCGGCCGGCGGTGATGTCGCTGACCGTGCTCGGCGAGATCCCGAACTCGGCGGCCAGCTCCCGCTGTGTCACGCCGCCGTACCCGTCGTCGTAGCGGTCGCGGATGGCCCGGACCTTCTCGTCGGTGGGCTTCCGCCCTCCGCCCGGACTAGGCAGGTACTCGTCGGCGTGGCCGCTGGTGCCGTGCACGAGCTGCATCACATGGTCGGCTTCCCACGAGCCGGGGCGGCCCTCCACGAGCGCATCGCTGGAGCCCAGCCGGCCCGCGGCCTCGGCCAGCACCCTGGCGAGCCACCCGGCGAAGTCGTGCTCAGTGCGGGCGGCCTGCGTGACCGCATCGATCGCTCGCGTGGTGTACGTGCTGCTCACCGGGCACCCCTGACCACGGTCAGCTCGGGCCGGCGCCAGGGGCGCCGGCCGGGCTTTCCGCCGCCCGTGAGCACCCGGGGCGGCTCCCGCGTGCTGAGCCCGGCCGCCTCGACGACCCTCTCCATCGCGTCGAAGATCGCGTCGATCCTCGCGCCCTGAACTGCCACGTGGCTCGCGAGCCGGGTCTCCAGCGCCCCGAGCGCCGCAGCGACGTCGCTGATCTCCTCGCCGGTCACCGGGCACCGCCCTGGCGTCCAGCGGCGCGGGCGGCCTTAGCCGACCAGGTGACGGGCGACGCCCTGCGGGCGCCGAGCGCGCGGCCCCACGAGGACGCCAGCACGGCGCTGAGCGCCCCGCCGGCCGTGGGGGTGGCTGGTGGACGGTGACGGCCTCAGCCCGTGAACCTGGGCGATCCACGGGCCGCTAGGCTCGCTGTCGTCGCGGAAGATCGCGCCGACGTGCTGGCCGCCGACCAGGACGCGCAGGACACCGGGCAGCGACCTCGCCCCCGGCGCCTCGGCCCACGCCGTGACCGTCGCCGGCTCCGGGGCGGTCACGACGCGTCCAGGTCATCCGCGCCGCGGACCACGGCCAGATGCCGGTCAGGACGCGGCGCGGGCAGCCCGGCCGCCGCGCGCCACGCCGTCCACGCCTCATCCTGCGCGGTCAGCCGCGCCTCGATCGCGTCGAGCCGGGTGGCGAGAGGCATCGGTCTCTGGTCAGTTACGGTTTCTCTCATGGTTCCTTGACCTCCTGTTTAGGTCGGGTCGCCTAGTGCAGCCGCGCAGAAGTCCTTGACGGGTTCGCGTGATCTTGGTTGTGGTTCAGGCGGCGAGGGTTAGCGGCTGGGTGCCGGTCGTGGCGGATGGGTGCTCGGCGGCGTGCCGGGCCTGGTAACGGGCGTGGTCGGTGCGGGCGTCGTAGGCCCGGGTGAAGGGCTGGGCGGTCCGGTTGTACCGGATGGTGAAGTTGCTGATCTTTTCGGTGAGGTCGGCGCGGGAGGTGAACTCGCCGCGGCGTAGCAGCCCGCGGGTCAGTACTGAGAACCAGAGTTCGGCCATGTCCAGCCAGGATGCGTGCACGGGGGTGCGGGTGACGGTGATGCGGGGGCGGGCGGCGATCCGGGCGCGGGTCGCCCTGGAGACGTGGCTGGATCCGTTGTCCATGATCAGGTGGATGTTCAGGTGCGGGGCGATGCACTGGTCCAGCCGGTGCAGGAAGCCGGTGAAGGCGACCGGGTCGTTGCGGGTGACCGGCTCGGCGATCACCTGCCCGGTGGCGACGTCCAGTGCGGCGATGACGGAGACGGTTCCGTTGCGGATGTACTCGAGCTCCCGCAGGGCTGCCCGGCCGGGCCGGGCGGCCCGTTCAGGGTACTTTCGGCACTTGGCCTGGATCCCGGTCTTCTCGTCGATGCAGATCAGGACCGTGTTCGCGGGCGGCCTGAGGTACAGGTCGCAGACCGCGGCGGCCCGGGCCCGGAACTGATCGTCGTCACGGCGGTTCAGCCAGCCGCGGACCTTGTGCGGCGCCAGGTCCAGGCCGGCCAGTATCCGGCCGGCCTGCAAGGCAGGGATCCCGGTGCCGGCCAGCTCGGCGGCAATCAGCCGGTGAGTCCACGCGGAGCACCCCTCGGGCGGGACCGATGTCGCGGTGACCGCGATCCGCAGCCGCACATCAGGTCCGTATACCTCGGGCCGGCCGCTGCGCGGCCGGTCGCGCAGGCCGGGCAGCCCGCAGCGGGTGAACCGGCGCCGCCAGGCCCGGACTGTGCTCACCGCGCACCCCAGCTCACGCGCGATCTGCTCATTCGGCCAGCCCCGGAAGGCCAGTAGCACGATCCGGGCACGGCGCACCAGCGCCCGCGGCGCCGACCCGCGGCGCACGATCGCCTCCAGCTTCGCTTTCCGCCGGTATCCCGGAATTACGATGTCCGGACTTGATGCGCGCGCCATGACCCGCCTTCCCGGTGATCCGCATGTGATCGCCCGAGAATGCCCGGGACACGACCGGATCTGGCGGCGGCGCGCCGCCAGCGGCAACAATGAGTCATGCCCGTGCCGCCCAAGCGCCTCAAAGACCTGATCGAAGGCACCGTGGACCACCACGCATCCCAGCGCTGGCCCGCCCTGGAAGAGGTCACGATCAGCTGGCGCGGCTCCTACGGCTACCTCACCGGCTACCTCAGCGACGACGACACCGACACGATCAGGCTGTGCCGGATCGAATACCTCGGCCACCCCGACGACTGGGCATTCGCGATCTGGCAGGCATCCACCGACACCTACGCCGACGCGGTCCTGCTCAACGGCCAGCCCGCCGGCCACCCCAGCCAGGCCCTCGACACCGCCTGCACCCTCTACCTCGCCAGCACCACCAAACCCTCAAGGACTAACGCGGAGTTGCACTAGGGCCGTCGCGGTGTGCATGCACCGCGGCGGCCTGCCTGTTAAGCGCTCAGCTGCTTCCGGGCGCGCGAAAGCCCGCGCCGGACGGCGCGGGCTGACCGAGGTGATCGTGACCTGCCGGCGGCGGTATATCTCCGCGCCGCCAGAGAAGCGGGCCAGGCGATGGCTAAGCGCACCGCGGGACTGGCGGACGCCCGGCGCGGCCGTCGCGGCGGCAGTCCCGAGGATCACGTGCGTCTCCTGCCGGGACAGGAGATGACTGGCCAGGATACCGGCCGACTATCTGAGTCTCATGACCTGCGTTTATGCAGGTCATGCCCATTAGCGGCGATGCGGTACTCCGCGAGTACCTGGCCTGACGGTGACCTGCTAGTAGCTCTCCAACCTGCGGAAATGTCTGTTAGAGGGCTGCGGCATGCTGCGGGTAGACCTGACCTCCACCGTGTCAGCAGGCGCGGGTCGCTAGGGCTTGGCGTTCGGGTCGCGCTGGCCCATGGTGGTGAACTTCTGCCCGTCGCCGAGGTCCCCGCTGCCGTTGCTGCCGTGCGCGCCATGGCCGCGCTGGCCGTTCTTGGGCCGCAGGCCGGGCACGTGTTCCCAGACCTTGGCCGTCGCGTCCTTCGCTAGCTGCGGCACCCGGTCGCGCACGCTGTCGGTGATCTTGGTCCCGGCCGTCGCGGCCAGCCCGGCGGCCTGGGCCTGAACCGCGCCGGCCGCCTGCTGGACCGTCGGGTTGTCCGCGACGGTCCTGGTGGCCTTCTTCAGCTGCTCGTAACGCTCCCGGCCCGCGCGTGTGCCCAGGACGTACCCGGCCGCCAGGCCGGTGATAAAGCTGATCCGAAACTTATGCATCTAGACCTCTCCTAGGGAAGACAGCTCGCCGCGCCCCAGGTTCGTGAACGACTGGTGTCCGGCGGCAGAGCGATGGTCTGTCCATGCCCAGGACACCGGCTGTTATTCGCGAGGAGGCGACGAGCGCCGCGCGCAGTGCCACCGGTACGCTAGCCTGGTGTCCGCGATAACGGCGGTCCGGGAGGTTTCGGCCGGACTGGACCTGCCAGCGTCGAGCGGTCCCGCGTAGCTCAATTGGCAGAGCAGCCGGCTGTTAACCGGCAGGTTATAGGTTCGAGTCCTATCGCGGGAGCCCAGCTGTCGGCTCCCTCGCCTGCGCGATCGCAGGAAAAGAGGGAGTCCCATGGCGCGGATCGCGCCCACGTGGCCCAAGATCCCCACAGAAATCCCGCAACCGGGTCCGGTCAGGGCCTCCCAGCCTGCCCAGGCGAGGGTAGGGCGCAAGGCACGTAGCCCGGTCCTTGCGGGCGGAATCGGGCGCGCGGCCACGCGAGGCGAGGCCCGTGTAGTGGCGGAGTTGGAGTGCGGGGTGACGGTGTACCCGGCGCGGGGAGGGGGACCGGTGGCGGGCGGTCTGGTACGAGAATGGCCAGCGACGCCAGTGCGAGGCCAGCAGCGAGGACCGGCTGGCCGGGCGGCTGGAGCAGGTCATCGAGCGGCTGGCCGCTGACGCGCCGAACATGGAGCGGCCGGGCGCGGACCTGATCGCCTATTACCTGTCCGGTGACCGCCTCCCGGCCGACTAGCAGTGGTCGCGCAAGCACGCCCATACCCAGCGGCGGGGCGGCGGCGGGTACATCATCGGGGAGAAGCTCCGCTCCGGCTCCGCCGAGGTGAAGGCCGCCCTGTCCCGGCAGGGCCGGGACAAGACCGTCCGGGACAACCTCCAGGTCAAGGAAGTCCGCCTCGGCGACGACGGCGACCGGTTCGTCATCTGCTACAACCCTGACCAGGCCGAACGCGACGCCGCCGTCCGCGCCCGGCTGGTCGCCCAGCTTGAGGAGATCATCGGCGGCACCGGCAGCCTCACCGCTCCCGAGCGGGCGAAACTGGGGGGTAGCCTCGCCGCCCGGCCCGGCCTGAAGCGGTTCCTGCGCGTCACCCCCGCCGGCCTCATCCGCACCGGCAAGGCCAAGGTCAAGGCCGAGGAGAACCTCGACGGCAAGTACCTCCTGCGCACTTCCGGCCCGCACATGACGACCGAGGACATCGCGCTAGGCTACAAGCAGCTCCTGGAAGTCGAGCGCGGCTGGCGCGACATGAAGCAGGTCATCGACCTGCGCCCGGTCTGCCACCGGCGCGAGGACCGGATCCGCGCCCACGTCATCCTCTGCTGGCTCGCCCGCCTGCTCATCCGCGTCGCAGAGAACACCGCCGGCCAGCCATGGAACCGGATCCGCGCCGAGCTGCAGCGTCAGCACGCCGTCACCTGGACCGGTCCCGCCGGCACCTTCCGGCAGACCACCGACCTCACCAAACCCCAGCGGGACATCTACACCGCACTCAGTATCGAACCGCCGAAGAAGATCCTCGCTCTGGACCCGGCACAGCCAGCCTCCTGACCTGCACTAACACCACCGCCTAGTGACACGCCCTGTCACTGGGCTTTCTCGCGTTCCCGCAGCTAAGCGCCCATTTTTCGGTCACTAGGCGGAAGCAATTCTGCGGAATCCAGGCTAGACGCCGGTCAGTTTTCTAGTCGCTGGTCACCTTGCGAAGCGTACCGCCTGGAAGCCGAAGTTTCGCCCATCATGGGTGATCGGTGCGGGCATCACCGCGTACTTGTGCGGGATCGCGATTGTCCGAACCTATTTGGCTGAGGTCGCCTCACTAGTCGGATATGGTTTGCTTTTGGCCGGGATATACGTGACTAGCCGTCAGCCCGGCCAGGCGGTGTCGAGCGTGCCCGTCCTTCAGGGGGGTTGCATGAAAGCGGCGACAGAGTCGCTGCGGGAGGCGCTGCTGCGTCGGCTGACGCAGAACCTCCCTTCGGATGCACTGGTGCTGTGCGCCGACGGTGACGACCGCCCCGAGCTCATCGTGGTCGACCGCACTTATGGGCTAGTGGTCGTCGGTATCGACACGACGGGGCATGACCCTGCCGCACGCGAGCCATTCTCCCGGCTGAACCGAAGAGTCGCTGGCCTCCGGCTGGAGGTACCCGTCGTGGAGCGGTTCAGGCCGCATCGCCTTGTGCTTTTCGGTGACCATCCCGATGCACTCATCCCACCGGCGCGAGCTGGGCCGCTACGTGCGCTCGGGTTCGCGGATATCGAGCAGGGCAACTGGCTGGAGCTGCTGGAGCCGCGTCCACCCGAGCCAGCAGACCTGGAGGCACTGCGGTCGGCGCTAGCGCCCAGCCTCGTCTTCAAGGTCCGTTCGCGCCGTGGCGTCTCGGATCCTGGCCGGTCGGAGCGTCGCCAGCAGCAGGTCGCGCTGGACGCTCAGCAGAGTGCGGCGGCGACGATCCCCGTGTATGACATCCTCCTGTTGTCCGGCCCTCCGGGAAGCGGAAAGACGCTGG
>DATLSX010000083.1:0-19689 GCA_035533915.1 Streptosporangiaceae bacterium | reverse complement strand
ACCGCAGGTAAAGATAAGTAATTCGAATACGTATGCGCTCGATTTGGGTGAGCGGGTAGCGCTGCTGGTAGCAGGTTGTACCAGGTCAGCCCAGTTGAGCAGCTGCTTTGAACTTCTGGCGTGAGCGGGTTTTCCCTTGATCTGTTGCCGGCTTACATGGGCCGGACGCAGGGGAGAAGCGCTGGCGGCGCGGTCGCAGCGCAAGAGGTGGCGCAGATTGTGCATCGCTGAGCCGCGCTGGCACCGCCGAGCCTGCGCCGGGAATGCCCTGCGTCAGCTCGCGGGATCTGCGCCTGAGCCTGGCTGAGCCCCGCGCTCCGGCTCAGCTCGCGCCATCCTGGCAGGTCATTAAGGCACAGCCTGAGCGTGCTTGCTCTTCGTGTCGGCGCCTGGCGTCCGGCGGCCGGTACGGTAGGACGGTAGGCGATGGAGGGCATGCCGACGTTCCTGCAGACGGTCACCGCCGACAGGCTGCCCGGCCCAAGGGCAAGCCGCTGTCGTGTCGCCATGTGACGCACGAGCGGCAGCCCACGGCTGATAACCGCGTGTAGGCCGAATAGGTGCGCCGGTTCGGCGCCAGCTGGCCGACCCCTTGGCCACTTCTGCACAGGCGCGGTGCTACGTGAGTGCGTATGCAGGCGCAGCATTACGTGCCGGAAGCCGGCAGTTTGCATCTTCAGTGTGGCGATCGGGTCATGTGGCTGGGCTGGCGAGGTTGTGCTCGTCGCCGGTCAGGGTGCCGTTGTCCAGGAGGCTGGCGATGAGGTTGTGGAGGCGGGTGGTGATGTCGGGGCCGCGTCGGGTCCAGCCGTAGAGGCGGGCGACTCGGGTGGTGAGTTCGTCGGAGGTGATCCCGCCTGCGTCGCGGACGAGGCTGGCGAGGGCGAGCGTGAGTTCGTGGTCGTGGACATGCTCGACGTCGCGGCGGCAGGTGCCGGTGGGCGTGCGGACGGTGGCGGGGGGTGGGCTGGTGAGGGTGAGGAAGTCGCCGTCCCGGAGGACGCCGGCGGCCCTGATGGCGGCGTCGATGTTGTCGCGGATGCGTGGCCCGACGCGTCCGATGTCCCATGCATCGCGGAGGCGCTGCTGGAGGACTGCGGTGTGTACGGGCGCTTCGGTCATGACGACGGCCCGGATTCCCGCGGCCATGCCGGTGTGACCGCCGGGCTCGCCGGGATCGATCCAGTGCGGCAGGCGGGGGACCTGCGCTGTGACGTAAGGGCTGGCCCAGGGCGGGGTCTGGTCGAAGGTGGCGGCTTCGGCCTGGATCACGGGGCGCGTGCCCTCGTCGGGGTGGGTGACGTCGGCGAGGAGCCCGCGGACGGGTGCGGCGATGGCGTGCTCGATGGCGGCGCGGAGCTTGCGTTCTTCGCCGTTACGGTCGCGGTACCAGGCGGTGCCCCAGATGCGGTGGAGGTTCCAGCCCAGGCCGCGGAGGACTTTCTCGCGGAGCCGGTCCCGGTCGCGGGCGACTTTGGAGGAGTGGTACTGGTAGCCGTCGCATTCGACGCCGAGAGCGTAGACACCGGGGTGATCGGGGTGGCGGACGCCGATGTCGATGCGGTACCCGGCGGTGCCGACTTGCGGGGTGAGCTCGTATCCCCAGGACCGGATGAAGCTGATGACCGATTCTTCGAAGGGGGACTCGGCGTCACCTCCGGAGCTGGTGTCGAGCGCGAGGGCGGGCATGCCGCGTGCGGCGTAGTCGAGGTAGCGGCGCAGGTGCCGCAGCCCTTCGGTGGTGACGGATTCGGGGATGTCGCTGGCCCGGATGCTGCTGACGATCTCGTTGCGGTAGCGGGCGCGGGTGATGGCGACGTTGAGCCGGCGCCAGCCGCCTTGCTTGTTGAGCGGGCCGAAGTTCATGGTGATCTTCCGGTTCTCGTCCGGCCCGTAGCCGATGGAGAAGATCAGCACGTCCCGCTCGTCGCCCTGCACGGATTCGAGGCTCTTGACGAAGAACCCGCGGAGCCGGTCATTGGTGAAGAACCGGTCCAGGTCCGGGCGGGCCTGCCGGGCGTGGCTGACCGCGGTCTCGATCGCCTCGGCCTGGGCCTCGCTGAAGGTGACCACGCCGAGGCTGAGGGCCGGCCGGGTGTCGTAGTGGCGGATCACTCGTTCAGCCACTGTGGCGGCCTCGTCGGGGTTGTCCCGGGAGCTTCCCCGCCGGTAGGTGCCGTTCACCCAGAACAGCTCCACGCCGACGTCGGGCCCGTCGCTGTGCCGGCTGGGGAAGGTGATGAGCCGCCCTTTGTAGAACGAGGCGTTGGAGAACGCGATGAGGCCTTCGTGGAGGGACCGGTAGTGCCAGCGCAGCGTCAGGCTCCGGTAAGCGCCGGATGCCTTGGCATGGTCGAGGATCGACTCGAACTCCGCGGTGTCGTCGGAGTCTTCGGACCATTCCTCTTCGTCGTCGTCGGCGGCGCCGGCGAAGAAGTTGCCCGGCGGGAGCTGCTTCTGGTCCCCGGCCAGGATCAGCGCCGAGCCGCGGTAGATGCAGTTGATCGCGTCGCCGGGACTGACCTGGCTGGCCTCGTCGAAGATGACGACATCGAAGTTCAGGTCCGCTGGCAGGTACTGGCTGACCGCGAGCGGGGACATCATGAAGCAGGGCTTGATCGCTTGGGTGACGTGGCGGGACCGTTCGATCAGGGTCCGCACCGGCATGTGCTTCTTCTTTTTCTCTGCTTCGCGGTGGATGACGGCGGACTCACCGATGTCGCTGCGGGGACGCCGCGTGTTGCAGGCGCGGATGATGCTCCCCGTGGCCGCCGCGATGAGGGCCCGGTCCAGCTCCTGGTATTCGCGGACCAGCGCATCCCGGTCTGCCGCGCGCACTGCGGACAGGTCCGGGTCGGTCCGCAGGTGATGCTCCGCCCATTCCTGCAGGAGGGCCCGCTCGATCACCTGGGGCACCTGCCCGGACGGGACGCGCTCGGAAATGCAGAAGTCAATGGCGACGTCGAGGCCGTGCGCGGCCAGGGTCGCGCGGGCGGCCTGGTAGACGTGCCATTCGTCCTTCCCGCCGGTGTCCTCGCGCAGCGCCGCGATGAGATCAGCCGCGTCCTCGTAGTCGTCGAGCTCAGCGGCCAGGCCTGGCCGCCAGTCGGCGCTGAACGCCTCTACCAGCGCGTCCCTGGCGCGCTGCCATGCGTCAGCCGCTGCGGCCAGCTGGCTCGTCGGGATCGCGCTGCCGGCTGCCTTGGCCTGCGCCGGGCTCAGTGCCGCGTCGGCACCGGTGACGATGACGCGCAGGTGCCGTGCCCACTCGACCGCGGACCTGACGGCGATCATATCCGTCCGGGCACCTGCGTACAGGTCACCGAACGTGTCGCTGAACACGGCATCGCGTTCGCGCAGGCGCGCGTGCGCGAAGTCCGCGGCATCCCGCAGCCCGGCAAGGTAGCGCGCCTGGGCGGCGGTCAGCGGCTGGCGGACAGCCTGGCTGACTTCACGGGTGAACGCGGCGGCGGAGCGCAGCGGGCCCAGGTGGGCGCGCAGCCAGCCGATCGCGTCGGTGATAGTGCCGTCCAGGAGTTCTGGGCGGGCGGCGATCATCGGCCGCGGCGCGAGGGCCGCGTGCCAGGCGTCCAGGTCACGGACCGTGTCGTTCGCGACCCCGGCGACGGCCGCATTCGGGACCGAGTCCCGTGCGATGAGGTCAGCCGCGCGCGCCAGGTCTTGCCCGCCAGCTGCACGGACAGCGGCGCCGGCGATGGTGAGCGCGCCGTTGAGCTGGCTCCAGTCCGTCGACCCGCCCTCGTAGTACGCCCCGAGCGTCGCCGCGTGCGCTGCTTCGGCGGCAGCCAGCGCGGCCGCGGCCTGCTTCCACGCGACGGCGAGCCCCAGGTTCTGGTGCGCGTCGTCTCTGGCGACTCCGTCCCTGGTGAAGGCGACGACAGTTTTCTTGTCGGCCCGGTAGTCCCCGGACAGCTTGCCGAGACGGTGATGCTCACTGTCAAAGCGGCTCGCCAGGCTCTCCACGTCTTCCCCGAGCACCGCCGGCGTGTAGTAAGCGCCCGCGTCCGCTTCTGCCCGGGCGGCAGCCTGCCAGGCGTCATGAAGGACATGTGCCGCCTGGTCGGCGGCCTCGGCTCCGGAGCTGGACAGCCACGCCCGCTCAGGCCGCAGCGGTTCTTGCGCGACGCGGGCGAGCGTGAGCAGGTTCCCGGCCTCGCGGAATGTCCGCGGGGCACGGATGCCCAGCATGCTGGCCAGCCCGGAGAGGGATCCGAGACGTTCCTGCAGCATGTCCGCGTCGGCTGCGAATCTCCCGGCCAGCTCGTTGATCTGCGACGCGGACAGGCTGTCGGCCTCGACGGCTGGCGGGACGAGCGCGGCGAGGGCCGCACCGTCTGCGAGGGGCAGCGCATCAGACCGCGGCACGGCCGGCCACGGAACGCCTGCGGTCCGGCCGGTATCGTCTTCGCGCGCCGCGATCTCGGCCAGCCGGCCGGCGAGCTCGGCGAGGGTCCCGCTGATGTCTTCGAGCGTGCTCGCGGTCAGCCAGTCTTCTGGCAGGCCGGGCGGCCTGCAGGACAGGTGGCCGAGCAGTCTGGCAAGAGCGGCCGCTTCGGAGGGGCGGGTCAGCGCGGCCGCGTCCGCTAGGGTCACGTTGACCCGGGCCATGCCGCTCAGTGTCTCCAGCGCGGATGCCGCCTGGTACAGCCACGCGTCCAGTGCCCCTTGCTCTGTCACCCCGCGCCAGACGAAGGACCGGCCCTGCGTGGCCGGGCGCCACACCCCGGACAGTCTGTCCGCGATGCCGCGGATCTCGCCGAACACCTCGACTGTCAGGTCCGCTGGCGCGATGCCGGTCGCCGGGGCGGCCGGAATGTTCTGCAGCTTGGCGATCATCCCGAGGACGTAGTGCAGCGAATAGCCGAGCGGGGCGCGCTGGCGGTTCATCGCATCGGCATAAGCGTTCAGCTGCTCACGGCGCTTGCGCGCGGTGTCCACGTCCATCGGCGGCATCGGCGCAGGCGGGACCGGGACGGTATCGAGCGCCGCGCCGAGCGCGACTGCGACCTGCTTGCGGGTTGCCTTATGCGAGTGCAGTTCCAGGAGGTAGGCGCGCAGCCCTGCCTCGTCAAGCCGGTCTCGTACCATGTCCAGCGCGGCTGCCTTCTCCGAGACGAACAGCACCGTCTTCCCCGCGTGCAGCAAGACGCCGATCATGTTGGCGATGGTCTGGCTCTTGCCCGTGCCCGGTGGCCCGTCCAGCACGAACGACCGGCCGTCCAGCGCCGCTGCGATGCTGGCCCGCTGCGAGGAATCCGCGTCCAGGATCACCGGCGTGCTCTCCGCAGCGGCGCGCAGGTCAACCTCATGATCGAGGATCTCGTCGAAAAAGAACTCCGAGGACGCCTCACCCCGGCCACCGGACACCAGTGCGGCGACACCAGGGTGGGCAGCGATCTGGTCCTCGTGATCGAGCAGATCCCGGTACATCGCCTCCTTGGCGAACGAGAAATAAGACAGCACCAGGCTGTCGCTGACCTCCCACCCAGCCTGGCCGGAGACCACAGCCCTGACCGCGCCCAGGATCCCGGCCAGGGTGACGTCCTCCAGGTCGTCCACCCTGGGCAGCTCGATCCCGTACCGCGATAGCTTCAGGGCCAGCGCCGGGTTGACAGCAGGCTCCTCCGCCGCCGCCTTCAATTCCGCGCCCTGCGCGGCTCCCACGTCCTCAAGCTGGACCGGGACAAGCAGCAGCGGGCTCGTATACCGGCTCCGGTCCTCAGCGGTCCACGTCAGAGCGCCGAACGCGAGGTAGAGAACCCATACGCCCCGGTCCAGGTAGTCCTGATTCGATCGTCGGCACAACGACCGCAACGCGGCAGCAAGATCCTCGGGAGTCTTATCCGCATCCAGCTTGTCTGCCGCGGGCGGCAGGACAGCGGATCCCCCAGCAGACTTGCCGTGGTCAGCCTCGCTGTCTGCGCCGGCGTCAGCCCGTTTCGGCTGCAGGGCACGGAAGCGGTAGGTCTCGCCCCCTGCGAGGCGGGACAGCACGTCCTCCGGCGAGGGGCGAGGCAGGCTGATCATGCCGGTCCTGCTCGGCTTGAAGTTGAGCAGCCGGTTCGACCCGGTGAGGTTGATCAGGCCATCCCGCCAGCTCCGGATAGTCGACCGGATGAGCGTCCCGCGGTCACGCGATGGCCAGCCGAAGCCATAGTCAGCCACCCGCCCCCCTCCCTTCAGGCCGCCAGCACCAGGGCCATGTCGGCCGCTCCCATGGCAACCTGCGCCCGCGGTACTCCCGCCTGCCCGGCGCGGCAACCTTTCCGGCGCCGCTCCCGGAGAATAGACGCGGGGGACGACAAACCAGATGGCATGCCGTCGCGGGCAGTCCCAGGAAGTCTCCCAGCTATGGGTGTCCTGATCTCGGCTTTGGTGCACTGTCTGCGCGTGAACGACGCTGGCAGCTGCCTCTACAACCTCGCGCGGCCGACCGGGGTGATGTGCTGGGTTGTCCCGCCCGGCCCGTCATGAGCGGCGGCGATGCACGTCGCCGACGCGTTCGCCCACCATTCGAGGCCGACCTTCACCCCGACGTCGGGGAGTGACACCGACAGAGGCCATCTGACCATGCATAGCCCCGCCCGACACTTATAAGATCACGTCGAACTACTCGCGGCATGACAGAGCGTTCCGTAGCTGGCCTCCTCTAGCTAGTCCTCTCCCGTTCGAGCAGCTCACGATACAGTAGGAGCTTAGAAAAGCTGCGGGGTTACAGCTCCGGCGGGCGATTTAGACTAGTGTGCGGCAGCGCATGCCCTCTTGGCAGGAACCAGATGGCGGATTGCGCTGACGGCGACGGGACGGTCAATGACTAGCGAGTCAACCGCGGGCGCCGGGATCTACGACGACTTCCCCCTGCGCCACGAGGCGCTGCGTTACCGAGCGGGGGTGAGAGACCTTCGCCGTCAGGTCGTCGCAGCGGCCTGATTGAAGATGGGGGCAGCCTGATCCGGGGAACGCCGGGGAGGGTGGCAAGCAGCCCCGACAAAGCCGGGACGGTTTAGTACTGCCAGATGGGCCGGGTCCGGCAATCAAGGCCAGAAGGTACAGCGCAAGCGAATCAGTGGCTGACGCTCCGTAAGAGTCGTGCCAGCTCAAATCTGGTGGATAGGGGCTGGTGTGCAGTGCGTGACCGCCATTGAGGTAGTGGGGGTCAACTCCTCAGCCGGGTCAAGTAGCCGGTCGGGGAGGCCGCGGTGAAGGTCTGCGGCGTAGCCGCTGGCGATGCTGCCGGAGTACAGCTGGGTGCCTAACTGGCCGATCGGTACGCAGTGAACGTGGGAACCGTCTGTGGCCGCCCTTCCCGTCCGGGCATCCGGTCCGGGTGGCGGGCAGGCCCGTTGCCGGCTGTCGGCCGCAGGCGGGACGGAGGCCCCGTAGTACTCCGGGCACGCGAGAGGCGTGCACATGGGGAAGGGGGCCAGCAAGCCAGTGGTGAGGAGGCTGGAATGCCGGGATTTGCGCTGGTGAATACTGGCGGGCCGGAGCTTGAGTACGCCTTTTATGAGGCGGAGCGCCGGGTACTGGGGATCCAGGCCAAACTGCACTGCTGGGCCCGTGATGATGCTCATCGCAGGTTTGATGATCTGTTCAATCTCGTGTGCGATCCCGCGTTTTTGCTGGTGGCGTGGGTTCGCGTGCGGAGTAACAAGGGTGCCAGATCGGCCGGGGTGGACGGCTATTCGGCCTATGCCATCGAGGCCAGGGGCGTCGAGGGTTTCCTCGGCAGGCTGCGGTCAGAGTTGAAGGACCGTAGTTTCTGCCCGTTGCCGGTGCGGGAGCGGATGATTCCCAAGGCGGGTGGCAAGAAGCGCCGCCTGGGGATCGCGACTGTCACCGACCGGGTGGTCCAGGCGTCCTTGAAGCTGGTGCTGGAGCCGGTCTTCGAGGCGGATTTCCTCCCGTGTTCCTACGGGTTCCGCCCGGGGCGCCGGGCTCATGACGCGGTGGCCGAGGTGCGCCATTTCGCTTTACGCCCGCGGGATTATGAGTGGGTCGTGGAGGGCGACATCAAAGCCTGTTTCGACGAAATCTCGCATCCGGCTCTTATGGACCGGGTGCGGGCTCGTGTCGGGGATAAACGCGTCCTGGCCCTGGTGAAGGCGTTCCTGAAGGCGGGCATCCTCGGTGAGGACCGCGTGCTGCGGGAGAACAACACCGGTACTCCGCAGGGTTCGATCTTGTCTCCGCTGCTCAGTAATGTGGCCCTGTCGGTGCTGGACGAGTACGTCGCCCGGGCACCGGGAGGCCCGTCGAGCAGTGAATGGCAGCGGCGGGTTCGCCGCCGTCAGGGGTTTCCGAATTTCCGCCTGGTCCGCTATGCGGACGACTGGTGCCTGATGGTGAAAGGCACCAGGGCGGACGCGGAAGCCCTGCGGGAGGAGATCGCCGGGGTCCTGACCGGGATGGGCTTGCGCCTGTCTCCGGAAAAGACCCTGGTCACCCATATCGACGAGGGCCTGGACTTCCTGGGCTGGCGCATCCAGCGTCACCGGAAGAAAGGCGAGGACCGGCAGTACGTCTACACCTACCCGGCGAAGAAGGCGCTGCGCGCCATCTGCCAGAAGGTCAAGGATGTGTGCCGGGGAACGAACATCGACCAGGCACTACCGGTCCTGCTGCACCGGTTGAACCCGGTGCTGCGAGGCTGGTGTGAGTACTTCCGGCCCGGCGTGTCCAGCAAGACCTTCCATTATCTGTCGCGGATTGTCTGGTGGCAGGTGTGGGCATGGTTGCGCCGGAAACACCGGAAAGCAGGCTGGAAGGCTCTCCGCCGACGGTATTGCAACGGCGGATGGTGGCCTTCTGCGGGAAGGATTAAGCTGCTCCACACCGGATCGATTAGTACCACACGATACCGGTACCGGGGGGCGGCTATCCCCTCTCCTTGGAAGGTCGCAGTATGATAGGCACACGGGCCGGAACAACAGGGCTTGTGGAGAGCCCGTTGCTCAGTAATGGGCACGGCGGGTTCGGGAAGCGGCCCGGGGAAACGGGCCGGTCGAAAGACCGGCACCGCGCCCTGGGCCGACTTCGCGGCTACCGGCTCCCCTCGGAAGACGAATTGAACGCGGCACTGCAATCCGCCCTTGTCGTAGTCGATGCAAACGTATTGCTCAACCTCTACCGATACAACGAGTCCACGCGTGATGACCTGCTGGGGGTGCTGCGCGGTCTCGACGGTCGGCTGTGGGTGCCACACCAGGTGCTCCGGGAGTTCTGGCGGAACCGCCTGGGCGTGCTAGCCAGCCGCGGCGCCAGCACAGATCAGGCGCTGGCCGCCCTCGGCAAGCAGCAGCGAGCCACTTCGGACACCATCCAGCAGTGGGCCAAGGCCACGGCGATCGAGTCCGGGGACCGGGATAGCCTGCTGGAGAAGATCGCTGCCTTGCACATCGCTCTGGAAGGCGAGATCCGTGCTCACGCTCCAAGCGCCCCGGCGGTTGTTGGCGGCGCGGTATCTGAGCCGGTCCTCGTGCAGCTTGAATCACTCCTGGCAGGCAAGGCGGGCAAAGCGCCGGCGGCCGCCGAATGGCAAGCGGCCGTAAAAGAGGGCAACGCCCGTGTCGCGCGGCAGGAGCCGCCGGGGTACCTGGATGCTGACAAGGCCAGCTCGGATCTGCCAGAGGGAGCCGCTGGCGACTACCTGGTGTGGCTCCAGACGATCGAAGAAGCGGCTCGGCGCAGCCTTGACGTACTTCTGGTCACCGGAGACGAGAAAGAGGACTGGTGGTGGCGCCATCGTTCCGAATTTCTGGGGCCTCGAGTCGAACTGGTAGCCGAGCTGAAGACTCGCTGCGGTCGGCAGCTGTACATGCTGCGACCGATCGACCTTCTGCGGCGAGCCTCGGCTCTTGACGTTACGGTTCGTAAAGAGTCTGTCGATGACGTTGAACGGGTCAGCCGGGAGAGCCGCCAGCGGCCAGAGTGGTCGGCGGCTGGGGTCAGCGCTCTTCTTGAGCGGCTCGAAACCGAGAGCTGGAGTCAGGCAGACGTCATCCGGGTTGCAGCCTCCCGGGGCGGGACGGTCGACCGTGAGGCGGTCTACGAGATCTGTGGCTATGAGGATGACCGTATGCTCCGCGGTTTCACCCTGCCGACAGCCCGGATCACGCGTGACCTGCAGCTTGACGGCGTGGTAGCCGACGGTGTCGAGCCTGTGCTGACCACGATCTACCGGGGTGGCGTGAAGGCAGCGGCCTTCCGAATCCCGGCTGAGATAGTTCTGATCCTCACCGCAGACCAAAGACCGGACTTTGCGGATAACGTCGCCTAAAAGATATGCGGCAGATGTGGCCGTTCGTACTAGCCCCGGCGAGCCGATAACTCTCCGCACGGATGTCAGCGACGCTCGGTCATCGGCAGATCTGGGCGTGTCAGTCTGTCGGGTCGCTGCGGCCTTGCCCGGCAAAATCGTATGGTCTGGCCATGGATTGGTTCTGGTACAGAGGAGGGGGTCGATTGCTCTGGTCTGCGGGTAGCGCATCTGGTAGCAGATCGGCGTCGGCAGGCGTTGTTCTGCGTCGCTCCGCGTTGCTGTCTGTCGGTCTTTTCGCTGGTCAGTCCGCGTAACCGCAGGTCACGGGGAGAGCCTGGGGTTCATGGCATGCAAGAGGTCAGGAGTTCGAATCCCCGTAGCTCCACCTGGTAAACCGCATAATTCGGGCAACTTGAAACGTGATTTCGAACGGCTGGTAGCGCTACCGTGCGGCGTTAGAACCTGGTCAGCCGCCGCTGACCATCAGTTCCTATGCCGCAGACCTGAGCGGGTGGCCCGCTGACCTGTTACGAACCCGCATTGGCCGAGGGCACGCTGAGGCCAGGGCGGAGCTCGGAGGAAGGAGATCGGCGGCTGCGCGAGCCATGCGTGCCTGCCGCGCCACCGGCGCCGGGTCAGGGCCGCGGCAGGCGACGGACTGCGCCGACGGCAGTTACCAGAGACTCCGCTATCACGCTGTGTAACAGATCACCAGGCGAATCGAAGCAGACAGTCGTTCAGATCGAATCTCGATGCCGCTTGATGCCCGGATCTGCGGGGCACATCAAGCGCAGATCAGTCGAATCTGCGCGCGGGCGGGGACAGCCTTGCAAGAGGATCGGCTTCCGTGACAACCCAGTGTGGGCGGGTTTCTACGCGTCGCGGTCATACGGTTGCGGTGCCGGCACCCCAGCGGGGCGACTTCGGGGTTCGTCTCGGCTCTCGGATGTTGGCATCGCCGCCAGCTTGGCGACGCACCCAACGCTTCGTTGTACGCCCCGTAGGGTGTGAAGTACAGTGTGAAGTTATGGAGGCCCAGCGCATCCCTAAGTTCAGCCGCACACCCGTCGACGAAGTGCACCTGCACCGCGCGCCGCTCGCCAAGGTGCTGATGCAGGTCCAGTACAGTCGAACGCCGCAGCTTGTGACGGACAGTGCCGAAGCATTGATCGCAGAGACGCTCGGCAGATATCCGGTGCGTCGGCGGCAGGTGACCGCAGGTGTCGTCCCGAACGTCATGATCAACGGCCAGCAGCTTCAGCTGCCGGGCAGCATCACACCAGGCGTCGCGCTCGCCTTCTCGGACCCAAAGGGCCTCTGGAAGGTCACCTTTACCGAGACAGCGGTCGCGCTTGAGACGAACGACTACGGCACCCGTGACGACTTCTGCGGCCGCTCCGCCGAGATCTTTGCCGCGATCGCGTCCGTGGCCCTGCCGCCGGTCGTTGACCGCGTCGGCATCCGCTACATCGACCGGCTGACCGGTGCCACCGTCGAGAAAGTGCCGACGTATGTCATCCCGGAGCTCGCGACGCTGGTCGCCCGTGTCGAGCCGCCATTGTGGCTGCAGCACAGCATCGTCGAGTCCCAGATCGAGATCGGCACAGACGAGCGCATGCTTGTCCGCAGCGGACTGCTGCCGGCCGGCGGCGCGTTCGACCCGGCATTGCCGCCCGTCAGCGAGCCAAGCTGGGTTCTCGACATGGACGTGTTCACCACGCAGGCCGGCTTCGCGTTCGAACCCGACGAGCTCAGCCAGCGGCTGCGCCGGTACGCCGAGACCGTCTACGCTTTCTTCCGGTTCGCCACGACCGAGGCGTTTCAGGACGCCCACCGCGGTGAGCCCGCACCGATCGCAGGGGAGATGCGGTGACGGTCGCCTACGAGGTCGATCCCTCGCCAACTACCGACAGCGGGGACTTGTTCCGTTCCGTCGGCACGACGCCGCCCACCGTAACGCTCGGTCCGCGCAAGTTCATCGCATGCGTGTTGATGGCTGGTTGCGCAGTGACCGGTACCCTAGCCACTGTCACGCCAGCAGACGCCGTCGCGCTCAACACGATGATTACGCAGCCGAGCACGCTTCCCGCGTTGTCGGCACAGCCGACAACGGCCTTCGATTACACTGTCGTGCCAGAAATGCTGCAGCGGCTTCGACGCGTGTCGGGGCTTGGCTGGGGCGACATCGGTCGCGCCGTGGGCGTCTCGCGCCGCACCATCCACAACTGGCTAGGTGGCGCTCATGTCGCCGGCGTGCACTTGACGCGGTTGCTCGACGTGAGTCGCACCATCGACCTTGTCTCGACTGGCTCAGCTGAGTCCACCCGGACACTTCTGCTGCAGCCGACGGCTAACGGCCGTTCGATCATCGATGACCTGGCGCTGACAGCTCGTCCGGCTCGGCGCCGCTCGATATCGACCGTCTCGGTGGGCGACTTGGTCACTCCCGTCGACGAGACAGAAAGTACTCGCCTGCACGGGCCGCAGCGTCGCACTTCCCTCCGGGGTGGCGCACTGCCTAGCAGGCGACTGCGCGGGTCATGACGCAGCCGACGCTTCTCGACCTAGCGCTGCAGCGCGCTGCCGCAGTGTCAAGCCTCATCCAGGGCGAGGTGTTGGGCGCGGCCGACGCGTGTGTGGTCATTGCGGACGCAGCTGCCCCACTCTCGCCCGAGGCGGTAGAGCTCATTACCGCCGAGGGCATCGCCAGTGGCCTCATCACGGTCCCGCATGCCGTTGACGAAGTTGTGCTGCTGACGCAGACCTGCGACCTGCAGTTCACGACGCCCAACGAGCACCGGTGCCTAGTGGCGCCGGTCATACGGGTGACCGAAAAGGCCGCCTACGAAGCGCTGCGGGGCCGACGACCTGGGCTCGCCGGTTTGCCGTGGGTCGCCCCCACGACCGTCGCCGACCTGTCGCGGATCACGACGGTGGAGCGCAGCGTGCTTGTTGGTGTGGTGAGCCGGGGCCGTCCGCGAACGCCGAGCGAGCGGTTCCACTTCGCAGAGACGATCAGCCGGTATCTCACGCGTCCGGCTTTGCCGAACCCGATCAACGCCGTGCTATCGCCCTTCGTGAACCGCATAGCCGAGAAGCACGACAAGCAGTCGGCCGAGGGGCGCTGTGCGCACAAGGTGTCCGAGCTACGCCTGGAGGCAACGCCGGACATCGACCACGAAGAGCCGGCGCTCAACGTCCTCATGATTCTCGAAGAGCTCGAGCTGCCGAAACTTCCCAGGGGCGCACTCGTCGACGATGCGCGTGTCGACCAGCTCATCACGGCCGGCCGAGGGTCCGCAGCCGATGCGGTCCACCGTGCCACTGACCCCGTTAGCAAGCGCGAGGCGTGGATAGCGCTCGCGGAGTGCTGGATCAAGCCATCGGTGGACCTCGCCCCGACCGTGGACGGCGTCGGCAGTGTCGAGATCAGCGTGCTCAACGGCGAGGAGCTCTCCTACGCCCGGAGCCTCAACGCCCCGATCCTCGATCTCCGCTACCTGTCGACGCGCGCCGCATGAGTGTTCTGCACGTCGCAGCTGGTCGATGCCGAGCGTGCTTCATCCGCGCCGAATCAGGGCGGCTACGCGCGCCTGCCGCCGGGGGCGCCGATTACGCTCCGCGATCATCGGCGGCATGCCCGAAGCCGAAACGCCACCAGCAGGGGGCGCGGTAGTCCAGACCTACTCATCGCGGCTACTTATGTCTTCCAAGACCACTCGGGTCCAGTCAGGATCGAGTGAGGTGCCCGGCCGGAACGCTCTCATTGCGTGTGGGTGCCGATAATGCTGTCACCTCATGCGACCTGCGAATACTCGTGGATGAGGCCGCCGAGCCGGTCGCGTCTTCGGAAGCGGACGGTGTCGTCCGCGGGCGCCACGGGGATCTTGCCGTCGGGCGGTTGCTGGCTGAGGGTCCGGTGCGGCCGGTGGGTGTTGTAGTGATCAGCGTATTCGCTGAGGACCTGGTGAAGATGTCGCTGGCCGGTGATGCGGATGCGGTCGGTGCACTCGCGCCGGACGCTGGCGATCCACCGCTCGCAGATCGCGTTCGCCCGCGGCGCCTGAACGGGTGTTGTGATGATCCGCATGCCGGCCGCGGTGAAGACCGCGTCGAACGCATCGGTGTACTTGGCATCTCGGTCCCTGATCAGGAACTTCAGGCCGTCGGCGCGCTCGCCGAGATCCATGAGCGTGTTCCGGGCTTGCTGCGCGGTCCAGACGGCGGTGGGGTGGGCGGTGACGCCGGCCAGGTGCACACGGCGACGCTGATGCTCGATGACGAACAGTACGTAGAGTCGGCGCAGGAACACGGTATCGACGTGGAAGAAATCGACTGCGGCGATCGTCTTGGCCTGGGCAGACAGGAAGTCACCACCGACCCGGTGCCCCGCCGCACGATCCGCAACAGCCGACGACCCTCGTCGTTCATCGATCTCCCGAACCTGGACCCGCTCAGCCATCGCCCAAGTCTGATACATCCGCCCCGCCAGCGGGGTGTGGCTCTCGCTGAGATAACCGATTCTGGTGTGATCGGGGACTAGCTGGCTATTTCGGGAGTGTCGTTGCGTTGCGTGTGATCGGCGTCGTTGCGGTGTGGTGTTTGCGCAGGCAAGCGGCTTGCGGGGGCGGTTGTTCCGGTTGCGGCGTGAGGGGGGCTGGCCGGGTTCGCGCATGGGGAAGGCCACCGCCGCCATTCTTTGTGGCGTCTGATCACACAAGGAAACGGAGACGGTGGCCGTGGGCGCCAGCATGGCACAAGCAGGGCCGGAAGGCGGGGCGGCCGGGCGGATTCCGGCGGCGGATCTGGAGGATGCCCTGTTCGACGGGCTGCGCGAGCAGGTGGAGTCGATGATCAGCTGGGTGAAGAGCGATGACGCGTTTGCCCTGGAACATGATCAGCTAGAGTCGCGGGCGCTGGCCGGGGGGTTCGAGGCGATGCGGATCTTCACCGAGGCGCACCTGGAGCTGCGGACCGCGCGGGAAGAGCGGCGGGCTGACGTGACCGACGCGGACGGGGACGCCCGGATGACCGCTGAGGACGGCCAGGAGCACACCAGGATCATGGTGTACGGGCCGGTCCGGACCTCGCGGATCGCCTATAAGCGGTACCGCAAGCCGAACCTGTATCCGCAGGACGCGGAACTGAACTGGGCAGTGCTGCATTCGTTCTCGGCCGGGGTGGTTCAGCGGGTGGCGCGGGCGTCCGGGATCGTGCCGTTTGAGCAGGCCGCGGCGCAGGTCAGCGCGGCGGGCGCGATCAAGATCGGGAAACGCCAGGCAGAAGAGCTCGCGGTCGGGGCCGTGATCGATTTCGAGGCGTTCTACGCCGCGCGCCGCCCGGCGCCGTGCCCGGCCGGCACCGGGCTGCTGATCACCGCCGACGGGTCGGCGTTCCCGGTACTGCCCCGCGCGCTGCGGCCCGCGACCGCCAAAGCCGCCCGGGCGCGGGCAGCCGCGGCCAGCGGCTGGCCCGATGACCCCGGCGAGCTGCGCAAAAGTAAGAAACGCTCCGCTGAGCTGGTGTGCGTCGCCGGCATCCCGCCAGCTCCCCGCACCGCCGATGACATCATCGGCGCCTTGTTCGAGACAGCCGCCAGCCGCCCCGCCCACGCTGACCGCGGCGCCAGGGCCGCCCGTCACGGGCCAAAGGCCGAGGGCAAGACGCTGTTCGCTTCGGCGAGGCACCCGATCCCGCGGGTTATCGGCGAGGGGTTCGCCGAAGCCCAGCGCCGCGACCCCGGGCACGCCCGGCCCTGGTTCGCCGTGGTGGACGGCAACAACGCCCAGCTCGACGCGATCAGCGCCTGCGCCACGCGATACCAGGTGAAAGTACCGGTCCTGATCGATTTCATCCACGTCGTGCAATATTTGTGGAAAGCTGCGGGCTCTTTCTTCTACCCCGGCGACCCCGCCGCCCGCGACTGGGTCAAAGCCCAGGCCGCCAAGATCCTGGCCGGCAAGGCCCGCGGCGTCTGGACCGGGATACGCCGCCGCGCCACCTCATACGGCTACAGCGCCAAAGAACGCGAGGGCGCCGACACCTGCGCCGGCTACCTGGAGAACAAGAAGGACTACCTGGACTACCCCGCGTTCCTCGCCGCCGGCTGGCCGGTCGCCAGCGGGCTGATCGAGGGTGCGGCCAGGTGGCTTATCAAGGACCGGATGGAAGTCACCGGAGCCAGGTGGAGCCTCGACGGCGCCGAGGCCGTTCTCAAGCTACGCGCACTGGTCGGCAACGGCGACTTCGACGAATACTTCGCCTTCCACCTCATGCAGGAAAAACAACTCAACCACGACAGCCGCTACAGCCAGCCCGAACCCCTCGCGGCGTGATCACCCGCACGTCGCCAGCCCGGGAACCACCACTCACGGATGCCCGAATTGTTCTATCTCTGAAAGAGCCGCACCCCATCGGCGATCAGCTGGATGCGCTCATGGTAGTCAAGCGGTGGCTCGTCCGGGGCCGCAGCTACATCTCGCCGCAGGTAGGCCATCGCGCGGCGGAACCGGATGAACCGGACCCGGCTGACTGTGCACGCTGAGTCGCGCGGTTGGCACAGGCCTATCTGCGGGCCCGGCGGGCAGAGATCATCCTTGCCCGCCGGGCCCCGGACAGATGCAGCTAGCTCAGCTATTTGCGTTGTCCGACGGCTGGGAGATGGTGGTCCCGTTGTAGGTGATGTTGTCGATGTAGTTCTGGTAGCCGCTGGGGTAGAGCCAGCCTGAATCGGACACGATGTAGGCGGACGTAACCGTGGCCCCAGCGTGGCAGGCGATGACGGTTGCGTAGGTCTGCTCGTACAGAGAACCACAGCTGCCGCCGCCGTTGTCCCAGTCTGTGCTGCTGCCGCTCTCGGTGGTCCAGGTGTTTGCAGTCCAGGTAAGCGGGCGCAGATCGATGTTCCCGCCATCACTGAAGTTGATCACAAGGCGGGGAGATCCCCCGCTGGCCCCGCTCACCGTGGACATGAAGTCGAACGATGGTGGGGTCGCGGGTGGCGGTGTGCCCGCCACGTGGTGGAACTCGATGCCACCGTAGCTGCTGTAAAAGTCAGGCGCCCCTACCCCTTGCGGGACGTCGATCAAGACCGAGAAGGGGTCGCCATCGTTCGAGGCAGCTCTCGTCCAGTGGGCTGACCCGTTGGCCACGGGCCCGTCCGCGCCGCCAAAGAACGAGACGCTGATACTGTTGCGCGCGGCCGCCATGGCCGGCATCGCCGAGCCGATGCCGGCCAATCCCAGCAGGCTGAGGATTATCGCGAGATATCTGACCTTCACAGCTTTCCTCCCGTTTGGCTGAATTGATGAATACCTCCGGCGTCCAGTCCCTTTCGCCCGTTAGCTGCTATTCGTGGCAGCGCCAGCTTCGGTGACGCCTGGATTTCACGACCATAACGCATTACCCAACCTCAGCCCAAGGTGGAGCGTTAATCAAGAAGGCACACTCACATCGGCAGATCCGGTCGACATCGGCAAGCAGGGCGACCAGATCTGCGCGACCCAGCTGGTGATCACTGAGAGGCCGCCAACCGTCCAGATCGGCGGATTTGTGTGTCACTGGCATTCTTCGCGACCACGGCATGTGACTGGTTGAGAGGCGCCGACGCCGGAGACACGTTGTCGGTGCCGCTGTGCCGCAGCGGCGGAAGCCTGCGTGGCCGGGTTGCTGGATGCTCGTTCACAGGGCCAGCGACCGGGCGAGCTGGCCCATGGTCGTGCTGGCTCGCCGACTGGCTTGGCCTATCCGCCAGACCACAGCAGACACCGGGCGTCCAAGCCGCCCGGGTCCGCGAGCTGGGCTGGATTCCGGTCGGCATCGATGTGTCCGCCGCGATGCTGCGGCATGCCCGGGTCTGCCTGTTGCGCTGGCTGACGCCGGGCGGCTGCCGGTCCGGGAACGGCTGCGTTCCGGCGGTCATCGCGGTGATGGTGCACACCGATATGCCCGCTTACCCGGCGGTGCTGCGCGTGTCCACGCTCCCTGACCTGCTGACCGTCTGCGGGCAATGGTTGCTGGCGTCATCGGGCAAGTTCTGATGGCCGCCCACAGTAGGCATTCCCTGTATCCGGTCAGCATCACTGGTGCGGTCCACCCAGTCATCGCTCATCAGATCCGCGATCAGGCACCGTGCCTGCCTGCCTTGCTGGCATCGCGTTCAAGACGAGGATGACCTGTGCGGTCAGGGTGGGATCGCTCAGCAGTGGCCCCGGTATGGCATAGGGACGATACCGGGGAGGAACACGCCCGGTGAGGCTCCAGGCGAGCAGTTCGCGGAACGCATCGGTCGCGGCGAGTGGGTCGGCCAGCAGGCAGGCAGCATCCGTGGAGTCGGCGATGGCGAGAATGACCAGGTCGCACCAGGCGGCGGTGGCCAGATCGGCGACAATCCGCGGCTCTGCTCCCAGTGTTTCGAGGGCGGCTTCCAGCTGGGCGAGACGCGCGGAAGGGACGGAAGCCAGCGGACATGCCCCGTCCTCCCACGACCGGATGGTGCTCTCGGCCACGCCGCACATGGTGGCGAGGGCTGATTCGCTGGCGCCTGCGGACCGGCGCGCGGCATGCAGGGCGGCTCCGGCCACAATCCCCACGGGTCGGAGATGACGGTGGGTCTCGGTTGGCCCGCCCCCGCGGTGATCGTGCGGGCCAGTCGGCATCGTGGCTTCCATTTTCTGTTCCTCCAGTGCGGAAGTGTCGCGGCCGGTGCGGTGGCTGGGAGAGGAGGGCAGGTCATTCATCTGGGTATTCATCCTGGTGCTTTCGGGGTGCGTCAGCTCTCCGCACGTAGAGCCCTGTGAGTCGGCGGGCGGCGGCTGCGGGTCTCGTGGGCGGCTGGTCGGCGAGCGTCCCCTCACGGCCTTCAAGGCCGCTACCGAGGCGCACGAACACCAGAGCGGTGATCACCCCGCCGACCGCGAATACGGCGATCAAGATAGCAATGGCGATCATTTCCTCCCCCCGTGTCCTGGCTGCCGGGGAGGAGCTTTTGCCGCGGGCGTTGATTGCGAGGGGCTGCTGATTAGCCAGCGGCCTCGGTGAGTGAGCGCACCGGTTTCCGCGCCGGGCAGCGCACATTCGCCAGCCACGATTCTGCGTTCCTCTGGATTCACGTCAGCCTCCAGCTCGTTATGCATGCGAGCCTAGGGAGGATCGGAGGGAACGCTTATGACAGCTTGTCCTGCTCTTGTAGCCGTTTAGGACTTGCAGTCATAAACACAGATCGCCCGCTCCCGGTAATTCTCTGCTGCCGGGGTGAGCAGGTGGCCGGGCACGCCGTGCTGTATCGGGCATCATGCCGACCGGCGCGCGTGCCTTGCTATGCGAGCAGGTGTGCCTTGTGGTCCCAGGCGAGTTGCAGGACCGCTACACCAGCGGCCTGCATCGGCTCGGTGCCGCCAATGAACCTG
>DATLSX010000082.1:0-6988 GCA_035533915.1 Streptosporangiaceae bacterium | reverse complement strand
CCGGCGAGGCCGAAGCGGTCGGCCTGGCCCGTGATTTCGTCGCGGGCGTGCTCGGCCGGGACTGGCCCGGCCTGGACGACGTGCTGCTGCTGGTCAGCGAGATCGCCTCCAACGCCGTGCGGCACACCGCGTCCAGCGGAGATGGCGGCTGGTTCGACGTGCTGGTCTCGCTCGCCGGGCACACGGCGCGAGTGGAGATCGCCGACCGGGGCAGCTCCTCGGAGCCGCGCATCCCCGATGACGATGGCGGCAGGCTGGGCTCGGGTGTGCTGACCGGCGGGCGGGGCCTGCGGATCGTGGATGCGCTGGCGGACGGATGGGGGCATGCTGGCGACGAGCTCGGCCGGGTGGTCTGGTTCGAGATCACCGGCAAGCCCGATGACTGAGCACCTCGGTACCGCCGTGCTGGCGGCGGCCGGTCGCGTGACATCCTGGCTGGCCGGGTAGTAGCCTGCCTGAGTAGACAAGCAGTCAGTAACTTAGGACCCGGCTTGCGAGTGAGGCAAAGGGCATGGCCTTTGAGTACACCCCGCCGAAGTACGCGCAGGTAATCGCGGCGGTCCAGCGGCGGATCGAGTCCGGCGAGTACCCGCCGGGGTCGCTGCTGCCATCAGAGCACCAACTCTCCGACGAGTTCGGGATCGCCCGGCCCACGGTGGTCCGGGCACTGCGGGTGCTGCGGCAGGAAGGCTGGATCGAGACCCAGCAGGGCAAAGGCAGCTTCGTCCGGGGGCGGCCTGCCCTGACGGAAGTGTCGGCAGAGCGGCGCGGGCAGGCGGAACTGGACCGCGACGAGTCCACCGACGCCGGAGACGTCATCACGACCGGGACAGCCGCTCCCCCGGCCCGGATCGCGGCCGTGCTCGGTGCCAGGGCGGGCGTGGAACTGGAGTTCCGCAGGCTGCTCATTCACCAGGACGGCGAGGCATCCGAGATCGTCACCTGGTGGTTCCCGCCCGGCCTGGCCGGGGGAACGGTCCTGGCTGACCCGGCTCCGCTGCGCGGCGGCGTCCGCCAGTTCCTGGCCCGCACCAGGGGCGTGCGTATTGATCACGTCATCGAGCATGTCACCGCCCGCCGGGCTGCCCCGGACGAGGTAAAGCTGCTCGGCCTGTCCCGGACGGCCCCGGTCCTGGCACTGTACGTCACCGCGCGGGATGCCTCCGGCAAGCCGGTGGTCGCCCTGGATCTGGCCATGCCCGGCGACCTGCACGAGCTAGAGGACGCCTACTCCGTCAGCTAACCGGACCCGATAGCTTGACCAACCAAGTTGGATCGGGTTAGTCTTGGACTACTTGGTTACTCAAGTGGACAAGCAGTTACTTTCTCTGGAGGTTTCATGGCGGTGCAGGGTCCGATCCCCGTCGAGTTCGCGCGGGTGTTCCCGCGCGGGCTGTTCGCGGCGGGCACGTTCGAGCCGGTGCGGGACTTCGACGCGTCCAGGGCGGGCGGCCGGTTCGTCCAGTCCAAGGACAAGGTGTCGGGGCTGCCGCTGTGGCAGGTCGATGCCATCGACGCCGACCCGGCGGCGCGGGACAAGACGGTGCGGGTGAAGGTCGCGGCGGCTGACCAGCCGGTGCTGCCCGCGCCTCCTGCGGCGGGCCTGCCGTTCGTGCCGGTGGAGTTCGCCGGGCTGACAGTCACGCCGTACGTGAGCCAGGCCGGACGGCTGGCCTACTCCCTCAAGGCCACCGGGGTCCGGGTACCGGGCCGCACCGGGCGCGGCGGCGGTGCCCAGGAGAGTGCGGCATGAACAGCGCCGGAGGCTCCTTCGGGCACGCCAGCGTGCACGTCGGCGCGGACTGGGGCGTCCGGTGCTCGGTCTACCCCGACCAGGCACCGATCCTGACCGTGGACGCCGGGAGCACGGCGGTCTCGATCACGGTCACCGGGTCGGCTCCCGGCCCGCACGCGACGGAGTTCGCGCGGGAGCTGGCGGCGCAGGCCGGACGGTTCGCCGCTGAGTGCGAGCGGCTGAATGCCGCCGCGCTGTCCGGCTCTGCGGCTGGCATAGCCGCAAAAAATTCAGCCGCCGGGAACGCGGCGGCATAGAGCAGGGCGGGGCGGCAGGAACGCCAATTCCTGCCGCCCCTGGTGTCTCCCCAGGTCAGCAAAACTCGGAGAGGTCTTGATCGTAATGCGTAACGTCACGGGCGAGCAGCTCGCCCAGGTCGACAACCCCGACCCGTTCGCCCCGCCGGTCTGGCGGTCCCCCGTCCACCGCACCCCCGAACTCGTAATCTGGCTCGTCCAGCTCCTGCGCCTGGTGGTCCGGGTCGTCTGGTTCGTGCTGCGGCATCCGCTGCTGGATACCGTGGCCGGGCTCGTCGCGCTCGTCTGGCTGCACGCGGGCTGGCCCGGCGTCACCGTGCAGGCGGCCCTCGTGGCGGCCGGGCTGATCGTGCTGCGGGTCACGCGGCCGGACTGGTTCGCCCGGCTCGTGTCCGGCCCGGCACGTAACCGATGGCGGTGGTGGTTCTACCGGCGGCACTGGCACGCCGTCATGACCATCGCCCGCCTCGCCCCGCTCTACCGGGGCCGCGTCGTCGTCCCGGTGCTCGGCCGGGTCCGGGTCACCGGCTGCACCGACCGGGTGAATGTCCGGCTCGTGTCCGGCCAGTCCCCCGCCGACTTCGCCGCCCGTGCCGAGGGCATCGCGCACGGCTTCCGGGCGCACCTGTGCAGAGTCCGCACAGGAGGACCGGGAACGGTGGTCCTGGAGCTGGTCCGGCGCGACGCGCTCGCCGAGCCGATGACTGCGCTTCCCATCCCGGACGTGACTGATCTGCGGGCACTGCCGGTCGGGAGGCGCGAGGACGGGACGCCGTTCGCGGTGCGGCTCCAGGGCACTCACCTACTGATCGCGGGCGCAACCGGCGCCGGTAAAGGCTCGTATCTGTGGGGCCTGGTCCGGGCCATGCTGCCCGCGGTGGCGGCCGGGCTGGCCTGCCTCTGGGCGTGTGACCCCAAGCTGATGGAACTGGCGTTCGGGCGGGAGCTGTTCGACCGGTACGGCCGGTATGCCGCCGATCCCGCCGACATCGCTGACCTGCTCGAAGACGCCGTGATCGGCATGCAGGCACGGGCACGGCGGTTCGCCGGCAAACAGCGGGACCACACCCCCACGGCGGTGGACCCGTTCGTCGTGGTCCTGGTGGACGAGATCGCGTTCCTCACCGCCTACCAGGCCGACCGCAAGCTCAAGGAACGCATCCTCGCCGCCCTGGCCACCCTGACGACTCAGGGCAGGGCCGTGGGCTATTGCGTCGTCGCCGCGCTGCAAGACCCGCGCAAGGAAGTGCTCAACATCAGGAACCTGTTCCCCGACAAGATCGCGCTGCGCCTGGACGAGCCGTCCCAGGTGGACATGGTGCTCGGCGACGGCGCACGCGACCGCGGCGCGTTCTGCGACGAAATCTCGGCCAGCCCAGGAACCGGCGCGGGCGTCGCCTACGTCCGGCTCGAAGCCGCCCCCGACCCCGTGCGGGTCCGGGCCGCGTTCGTCTCCGACGACGACATCCGCGCGATGACCATCGCCTACACGTCGGACATCCCGGCCGGGGTGCCCGCGCTGACCGCTGGCGAGGCCGCATGATCACCGGCTGGCTCTCCGGCGAGGACTGCCCCGACTGCGATGGCCCGCTGCTCGACATCAGCACCGGCCCCCGGCTCCTGACCATGGCCTGCCCCGGCTGCGGCTACCACACCACCTGGCACGCCACCGACCCCGACGACACCCCCGAACTCGGCACCGACGACCCAACCGACCCCGGCGAAACGGAGACCGCATGACCCCACGCCAGACCAGGACACAGCGGCTCGCCATGCCGCTCGCCCGTGATGTCGTCCGCGACCTGGCCATCACCCACGGCGGCTGCATCCGCCCCGTCCAGCTACGCCGCACCGACCTGGACACCGGACGCGTAGAACAGGTGCTCGTCCCGTGCGGGCACACCCTCGCCACCGTCTGCCCGTCCTGCGCCGAACGGGCCAGAACCCTGCGGGCCGCGCAATGCCGCGAGGGCTGGCACCTCGACCACGAGCCGACCATCACCCCGGATGAGCCCGACGACGAACAGCTCATGTGGGTCGAGCACCGCGCCGAGACTCAGCAGTCCCGCGACTAGGCGGAAGCGGCCGGACAGGACACAGGCGACCTGGACGAGCTGAGCGCTGAGCTAGACGAGGAGATCACCCGGTCGGGCATCCGCGGCAACGTCCTGCCCGGACGGCCCGAACGCCGCCACCGCTCGACCAGGCGCCGCCAGGACGCCCCGGACCTCCCGCGCCGTGCAGTCGCGCCCCGGACGATCGGGAAGACCTACACGGCACCAGACGGCAAGACGTTCCGGCCATCGATGTTCATCACGCTGACGTGTGACAGCTACGGCCGGGTCACAGCCGACGGCACCCCGGCCGACCCGGCTGCCTACGACTACCAGCGGGCCGCGCGAGACGCGCTGCACTTCGCGGCGCTGTTCGATCGGCTGGTCCAGAACCTGCGCCGGTTCCTCGGCCACGACGTCCAATACTTCGCCGCCGTCGAACCACAGCGGCGGCTCGCCCCGCATGTCCACGTGGCGATCCGCGGCACTCTGTCGCGCAACGAGCTGCGGCAGGTACTCGCCGCGACCTATCACCAGGTCTGGTGGCCCCCGGCCGACAAGGTGCGGTTCGGCGACGGCGACCTGCCCGTCTGGCACGAGGCATCAGGCGGATACCTCGACACCGCAACCGGCGAGTTCCTGCCGACCTGGGACGAGGCACTCGACGCCATCGGCCTTGATGACGAGCCGCTGCACGTCGCCCGGTTCGGCCCGAAGTTCGACGCACAGGGCGTGCTCGGCGGGTCGAAGGACTCGGCCCGCTGCATCGGCTACCTGACGAAATACCTCACCAAGCACGTCGCCGACTGCCACCAGGCGACCGCTAGCGCCCAGCAGGACCACGCCGACCGCCTGGCCGACACACTCAGATACGAGCCGTGCTCGCCGACCTGCGCGAACTGGCTGCGCTACGGCATCCAGCCCAAGAACGCCCGCGAGGGAATGCGTCCCGGACGGTGCACCGGCAAGGCACACCGCCGTGAATACCTCGGCTACGCCGGACGCCGCGTCCTGGTCTCCCGCAAATGGTCCGGCAAGACCCTCGCCGACCATCGCGCAGACCGGAAGAACTGGCTCCTGGAAACCCTCGGCATCGCCGACACCGACCCGGCCCGGTACTCGTGGGCACCGGTCGTCCCCGGCGACCCCGACCACATGCCACCCGGACAGCGGCTCCTGCACATCGTCGCCGACCGCCAGAAATGGCACGCCGCGCTCATTAACGCAAGAGCCAGAGCCAGCGGCCAGAGCGCCCCCAATCTTTCGGCAACCGGGCATGCGGCATGACCGGCCGCACAGAGAACCGGCCCGCCGAGCGGCTGCTGACCGTCGCCGAAGCCGCCGCCGTGCTGAGCACCACGGAACGCTTCCCCCGGCGGCTGATCGAGCAGCGCCGCATCCGCTTCGTACGCGTCGGCCGACACGTACGCATCCCCGAATCCGCACTCCGCGAGTTCATCGAGGCCGGGCTAGTCGAGCCCGTCACCACTAGGAAAAGGAGAGAAGTCGCATGACCAAGAAACGCCGCTTCGGAAGGGTCCGGCAAATGCCATCCGGGAGATGGCAGGCACGCTACGCCGGGCCGGACGGCATAGACCGTCCAGCATCCGAGACCTTCGCCACCAAGAGGGACGCCGAAGTCTGGCTGACCCTCAAGGAAGCCGAGATCCATAACGGCGACTGGACCAACCCCGACGACGGCAAGACCGCGCTCGCCGACTACGCGCGAACCTGGATCGCGGAACGGCCGGGCCTGCGGCCCAAGACGGTCGAGCTGTACAGCTATCTGCTGCGCAAGCACCTGGCCCCGGCGCTCGGCCAGACAACGATCGCCGACCTACAGCCCGGCCATGTCCGGCGCTGGCGCAAGGGGCTGCTCGACAACGGCACGAGCGCGGTCACCGTGGCCAAGGCATACCGGCTGCTCAAGGCGATTCTCAATACGGCACTGGATGACGGGGTGATCCGGCGCAACCCGTGCCGGGTCAAGGGCGCCGGGCAAGAGAAGTCACCCGAACGGCCGACGCTCACGATCTCCCAGGTCTACGCGCTGGCCGACGCGATCGACCAGCGGTACCGCGCGCTCGTGCTGCTGGCGATGTTCACCAGCCTGCGATGGGGCGAGCTGGGCGGCCTGCGGCGGTGCGACATCGACCTGGCCGCGTGCACGGTGCGGGTTACTCGCCAGCTAGCCGAGGTTCGCGGCGGCGGCTTCGCGTTCGGGCCGCCCAAGTCCGCGGCGGGCAAGCGGGTAGTGACGATTCCCGAGGTGATCATCCCGGTCATCCAATGGCACCTGGCGTGTTTCGCCGAGCAAGGCGACGAGGGCCTGGCCTTCACGAGCCCCACCGGAAAGCCGCTGCATCACAGCAACTTCCGGCGCCGCGTATGGCTCAAAGCGCTCGGCAAGGCGGGGCTGCCAGAGATCCACTTTCACGATCTCAGGCACACCGGAAACACCCTGGCGGCCAGTGCTGGCGCGACCCTCCGGGAGCTGATGGACCGCATGGGACACGACAGCCAGCGCGCGGCGATGGTCTACCTCCACGGCAGCGACGAGCGCCAGCATCAGATCGCCGACACCCTGAGCAAGCTCGCCCGGCAGGAGCTGAAACGGGGCAGCAAGCGCCAGGATTCACAGGCTGGCGGGAAGCGATCGGGCACGCAACGGGCACGAAACCGGAAACAGGCTTCGTGAAGATCATCCGCAGAAGCCGGAAAATAGCCTCTGACCTGGGAACTAAAGCGGGCGCCCCGAGCGCGACTCGAACGCGCGACCTACTGCTTAGGAGGCAGTTGCTCTATCCGCTGAGCTATCGGGGCTGACACGGCCGGGAGCTTCCGGCCCGGCTAAGCGTAGCCGCAACTGGGCGCGACCACGA
>DATLSX010000081.1:0-14349 GCA_035533915.1 Streptosporangiaceae bacterium | reverse complement strand
CAGATCTCCGGCAGTCAGTGGCCGTGACAACGCAATCACTGTGACTGCCGGAGGGTGTAGGTGATGGGCCGCCCGTCGCCGGGCAGCACCGGCGGCCGGGTGTTGATCTCCGCCAGGAGCAGGCCGAGGGCGCGGGCGATGCGGCCCTGGCCGGGCCGGTCGAGCGTGACGGTGATGTTCTTGGGCGTGTAGGTGATGGTGCCAGCGAGCCCGCGGATGATGGTCTCCCTGGTCATGGCCCGGTACTCGTCGTCGTCGTCGAGGTAGGCGTTGAGGTGGCGGGCCAGGTAGTGCTCGGCGTTGGCGGCCAGCAGGCGCAGCACCAGTTGCAGGCAGCGCCGACGGATGTGCAGCACCGCCCGGGTCGCGGCCGGGTCGATCTCGCTGGCGGGCAGCTTCGCGCGGTGCTTCTTGCGCTCGGTCCCGGCTGCTTCCAGCGCCCGCTCGCAGGCTGCAATCTTCTTCTGGGCGCGGGGGATCAGCTCGTCGTTCTTGGTCCTGGCCGCGATGGCGTGGTCGGCCAGCAGTTCCGCCAGCGCGACCTCGGCATTGATCAGCGCGGTCTTCGCGGCGGTCTCGGCCTTCTTAGCGGCGGTGTATACCGGGTTGGCCTTGAGCTTGGTGTTGGTCACCTCGTCGGCGGCGTAGTCGGCGAGCATGTCGAGCCCGTAGTTGGCCATGTCGTACTTGAACATGTTCTCCTCGGCCCACCGGCCGCGCAGCCAGCCGGCCAGCTCGGCCGGGCACGCGTCGAGCCGTCCGCTGATGGCCTGGGCGGCCATCTTCCCGTGCTCGAACAGGGTCAGCTGCCGGACCGGCTTGCCGTAGTCCTTCAGGGTGATCTGCTCGCCGGTCCAGGCCACCTCCCGGACGCGGCCGCCGCGGGTGGTGATGGTCTGCAGGATCGGCAGCAGCCTGGTGGGCTGCAGCGGGGCGCGCCGCCAGGTCAGCCAGTCATACCCGGCGGCGTCCACCTCGGTGAAGGTGGACGCGAAGGCGGCCCCCCGGTCGAACACGATCAGCGGCCTGGTGTCCTGGCCCGGCTTGGCGCCGGCGGGGAGGGCGCCGGTCAGCGCCGCCAGCGCGCCGGGCAGCGTGGTGCACAGCGCGGAGGGTTCCCCGGTGGTGAACGCGATCGCCCGCCCGGCCAGGTCGCAGATGTAGGTGTCGTCGTGCCCCTTGGTGGCCTTGCCGCGGCGCGGGTTGCGGCCCAGGGCGACGCCCTGATGGCCGGTGTACTCGGCCAGGTGGTCATCGGCCAGGTACACCTGCGACTCGGCGGGCTCGATGGCGAGCATCTGGCTCGCCAGCCGGCGCTGCAGCGCCAGCGGGTCGCACCCGTCGGCCAGCTCGCCCAGCCGCTGCCGCCAGGTCCGCAGCGACGGCAGGGACGTCAGTCCGGCCAGCGCCCCGGCGTCGGCGGCGGTGAGGTGCTTGGCCTGCTCGAGTGTCAGCGCGCCGAGGGTGAACGACATCTGGGTGCACACCAGGATGCCCAGGTCATCGACCGGCGCGCCGGCGCCGGCAGCCGACGCGCCCGTGCCGGCTGTCAGCAGGTCCCGGGCGCCGATCCGGTCGGTGAAGGCGTGCGCCAGCATCGCCCCCGCGTACCGGCAGGCAACAGTCCCGGACTCGATCCGCCTCGCCACCTGCCAGCTCGCGCCCTCCCCGGCGTCCCCATCGGCGTCGGCGGCTGGCTCGTCGCCCGCGCCGGGTGCGGTGGGGCGGGTGTCGCCGGTGTCGCCGGGCAGGGGGTCGCCGGGCAGGGGGTCGGGGACGGGCAGCGTGCCGTGCTGCTTGATCAGTTCGGAGATCCGGGAGCGGGACACGCCGAGCCTGTGTCCGATCTCGGCGTGGGTGAGGCCCTGTCCTGCCCACTGGCGGGCCCGCCGCAGCCGCGCGGCGCTGAGGATCGGCGGGCGGCCCATCTGGTGGACCAGGCCACTGGCACCGTGCTCGCGGTAGCGGGAGCGGATCCGCGACACCTGAGAGGGCTGGATGCCGAACGCGGCGGCGACGGTCCTGCCCTGGAAGCGGCTGCCCTCGGTGAGCGAGCAGATGACCAGGTCCCGCATCTCCAGGTCGCCGGCGCCGAAGGCCGACAGCAGCACCGGGCCGGCGTGCACGGCGACCGCGCGGCCGTCGCCGGTGCGGGTGACCCGCAGCGGCCACGGGTGCGGCATGCCGGGGAGCTGCTGGTCGTCCATGACGGCCAGCATACTCCTTGAAGGTCATAATCGGCTTGCTTTTCGACCTCATCGAGGTGACGGTTTCCCAGCTCACAGAGCGTTCCTGCATGGCCGTACTGGCCGCCTGCAGACCGGTCTGGCACCGGCGAGGCGGAACCGCGCGGACCCCGATTGCGCGTGTGCTGGATTGCCGAGATCCCGACATCGGCCGCGTGGCGACCAACCCCCAGGTCAGGCCAAGGATTCAATCAACGGCTGCTGGAGATCTGGGGCCCGCCTCGTCAAGCGCAAGCTAAAGGTGATCCAGTACCGGCACGACCTGATCGACGGATGCCTTGCCGCGACCGGGCCTTACCTTGTCCGGCCAGAGTGGCGAGTGACATGGCCCGTGAGCTGAGGCCCGCCATGTTGTTCTGGATGGTCAAGTCGCTGATCCTCCAGGCTACCGCTGCCTGGACGCAGTCGTCATGGCCACGACCGGCCAGCAGCCACAAGATCCGGCCAGCCATACTCTGCCACCGGCCCGGCCGCGTAGCGGGCGCATCGCCGAGCGGACACGCCAGCGGCACGCGGCCATCCACCAACTGCTAGCCGAGGGAAACAGCGTCCGCGCGATTGCTGTCAAGCTGGGCCTGGCGCAACACCGTCCGCCGGTTCAGCCGGGGCAATGGGCGGACTCAGCTAGCCATGAAACCGTTGATGTCCGTAAGCGCGGCGCGTAGCGCCCGCAAGCCCGCAGCGGCGGAATGGCCGGCCGCTCTGATGTCGGCCAGGGCGGTGCTGGTGTCACCGTTTTGGAATGCCTGTACCTCGTCAAGTTCACCCTGCGCAGCTTGAGTCCAATCAGCCATCGCCGCACCCTCGTCAGTTGCAAGGTTCGGAACACAAGCAGGGGGCGCGTTGGACTGGGCGGTCTGCGCAGCCTGCTGAACTCCAGCGGCTGCGGTCGCGAGCCGGGAAAGGCTGGCAGATGAGAACGCGTCAGCGACCACGGCGCTACCTGCCCGAGCGGACCTGCTCAGGGCCGTGCTGACAGCTGTCATATCGGCCACCCCACCGCCGTTGCGCCAGGCGGTGAACTGGCTCATGCAGCTAGCCGAAGGTGCTTGAGCGGCTGCGGGTGTCGCTGCAGATGACGTGCGTACGGTGTGGGGTGATTGAGAGCCTCCGCACCCGGCTACCAGGACGGCTGATGCGGCTACTGCGATGAATTTCGCGTACATGACCATGGGACGCCCCAAGCCATTGGCTGGTTGACCCAGCGGAGGGATGCTGCCGCTACACGGGTTGAGCCGTCTTGTAGGTCCCACCGGCTGTTCAGTGCAAACTGCGGAGGTATACCACGGTTACGTCGTCGTCCTGCTTGGCGTAGGGAGGGGGCTGTACGCGCTCGGGCGGCCCGCACGAGCGCCATCAGGCTGGCTCCTCGCTGCGGAGCGAGTTGAAGATGACAGGCCAGGTATACCGTGCCAATCCAGCAGCGGGGTCACCCCGGTCAGGGAAGAGCCACACCTCGGCCACCTGGCCGAGGTGGCATCCTGCCGGGTTGCGGGCGGCCCCGCACCTCGTCCTCCATCATCAGCACCGGAATACCTGGCCCACCAGCTGGTTGCGCCAGTTGTTCAGCCCGTGGCACGAGTCGCCATCCGAGGAATGCTAACGAAGAACTCTTGGTTCATCGTCCAGCCCGGGGAGGCAATGCCGCTGAAGTCCGTAGCCTGCGCTCAATACGCTTGGCCATGTGTCGTTCGAGAGGTCCAAGCCAATCCCAAAAGGTGCCAGGGATGAAGCTGCCAAGGATACCGATAACCAACAGGATTACTGCTGCCGAAGCAACTATCAGAGTGATTGCAGTTGGGACGTGCTTGAATTCTGACGGAATGATAGCCTGCAGTGTGACAGGAAGAACGAGTGTTGTAGCGATTGTAATAACTACAGCCAGCCTGATACGGTATGCGCGTCGCGTCGCTCTTTGTTCGATAAGCTGATCGCGAGCTAGGACTTGGGATTGGAGTTCATCCAGCTCGGCCCTTAGACCACTCACATTCTTGCGTAGCTCTTCCTGAGCCTGTCGCGCTGACTCGGCCTCCCTTGCCGCGTGATCCCGCTGAGCTCTTGCATCATCGGCCTCGACACGATACGGGGAGCTTAGGTTTGCGCGGACACGGTCGACGATCACCTGGACAGACTCGGGGTTTATCTTGCTTGTGTCGCCGAGTGTTACGTCCATCAAAGCGCTTCGCGCCTCTGGCTGTGAACGAAGCATTATGGCCTCATCGGGCTCCACCCCTCCACGGGCTTGCAGCCGCTCGATTTCTTCGACGTACTTCATCCACAGATGAGGCGCGGGCTGCATACCCGTGTATACGGCGGCAAGCAGCTGCTGGCGTGGTAGGTCGTCGGCAATTGCAGGACTCCGCACCCAGAGGAGAGAGGCAACTTCGCTGTCGAGCATCGCCAAAGGCCAGAGGTGTCTTTCGTCCACCTGCCGGGCGACGACAGTGAGGCCGTAGTTATCGGTAACGAGGACGTAACCGCACCGCTCGAATGAGTTCGGACTGTTTCCTCTGCGCAAACGGTGAATCGCGGAAATGCTTTCCAGATCATAGAGGCGAGTCGATTCCCTCTGTGTTGGCAGCTTGCTCTTGAACAGATCTTCGAGTGCGCTCTCGTCTAGGCCATAACGAAAATAACTTTCAGGCTTGTCGATAGACCGCAGCCCAAGACGCTGCAAGTTGGCATGCAACATCGTCTGTTCAATAGCTACGTCCGAGGCCGTAGCGCCGACGTCTAGAAAGTGCGTACCAACTGCGCGCAACGCTTCAGCGGACCGAGCAGGGTTGCGGAGAGCCACGATAGCTGCATCTAGAACTCCTGAAAGCTCTTTTCCCGTGTGCTCGAAGTAGGTGAGCCGTACCCCGAGTTCACAGGCCAGTTGGAGCAATTGCCTTGCGGCACGTTGCGGCATTTCCCCTTGATAGCCCAGAGCGCTCAGCAGGACCGGCGTATCGAATACAAGCGTGAGGTTGCTGAGTTTCTGGCTGAGATCGCCAGGGCCAATCTCAAGGACACTGAGGAGGATCGCGCCCTTGACTGCATCGATTAGGTAGCTGAAGGTGGCGGCGTCATTGGCTTCGAGATGGAGCACGAAGGCGCCCACCAGGTACTCCGCGCCCTGGAGTTCTCCCCAAGGTGAGGCGTTGTCACGCTGACCGGCCACGCCACGCCGGAGCAGTGGGGCAGCGTACCGCTCTATGAAAGCTTGAAGGTGGGCTCCGGGGTCGGCGTCGATGAGGCCAGCGCTCTCGTCGTGGAATTCCTTCACGAAGCTCGTGAACTTGCCCAGGAGTTCGTACTGCCTAGATTGGAAATTGCTCATGCTCTCACGGAGGCTTTGAAGGCCCGACCGGGCGGTCTCCGTGAGGCTGTAGCGCCTTTCCTCTTCTGCCTGTGCTCTTCCGCCCTTAGCCAACTTCCTGAGGAGTCGCCCGACGACCCGGTCAGGGATTGTTAGGCCGAAGGTCGTCCGTATGGCTTCTCCTACTTCGGCCTCGTCCGCGGCCGCTGGGTAGCGCTCTGCCAAGGCGTCAAGCACGAACGCGTTGAAGTTGTCAAGGTAGCTCGGAGCGCTGTGATCGAAGTTTGCCCTCAGTACCGCGTAGCCGAGCAGCGTGCTTCGGCTTGTTCCGGTGCGAGCGTCGTGATCGTCGTTCACGCGTGCGTCGCCCATCTCTCAGCTTCTACTTGTTGGTCCGCTTGGTCCTGACCGCAGCAGGCCACCCTGCAGCGCGACCGTCCAGCCAGCCAGACATTCTGCCGCTAGTACTAACCGCGCATACTACGCGTACTGGATATGGCGTGTCTTGGGGCACCCAGGTCGGCCGACACATGCACGATGTCCCTCTGATGTGGACAGTGGTCCAGTAGGATGAAGCTTCATTGCGCGCAAATTACGCGTGGAGGGGCTATGGAAGCGGCGGCGCCCAGCAGGCGCGCCCGCAACCACTCCAACCGCGCCCCCGAGGCAGAAGGACTCATCGACTACTGCTCCAGGCCAGCATGTCGAAAAGAATTTCGTAGGACAGCTGGACCAGGTCGCCGGCAGGAGTACTGCTCGGAGATCTGCCGTAGGACAGCTGAGAAAGAACTTCGGCAAGCGCGGTCTCGGCTCGCTCACTTCGAGGAGGTAGTCGAGAAACTGCGCATCGATGTAGCTGCCTTCGGCAAGCCGGACCTCGAAGAAGCCGGGGACGACAAGATGCCACCAGCTCCCGACGGTCGACGGAATGCTGAGAACGCTGTGCGCCGAGCTGGCGGTGTCCTAGCGCTTGCGGATCCCAACGATCCAGCTGTCCGGGAACTGCGAACGTTGTTTGAAGCTGTCGCACCCGTCATCCTGTCCGAAAGGATGGCCGGCTGAGTCATCAGGTGGTTGCAGCGCAGGGGCCGTGGTGATGCGGCTTGCTGCAGGGAAGGCAGCCTCAGGGCAGTGGCGTCCGCCGGTCAGTGTGACCGCCAGCGGGATACCGTGGGTCACCCCCATACCTTGCGCGACCCAGCGAGACTGAGCGGTAGGCCTCAACCCTGCTGGGGCATGGATTCGTGGCCGCCGATGTGGCCGACAGCCCATGCGGCTGCGGCCTGAGCCGCTTGGATCGCATCGGCCCCCGACGCGCCCGAGGTGATGTGCGCGGCGAAGGTCGCCGTGAACGCATCGCTAGCGCTGGTCGTGTCGACGGCCTCGGCCTTTGGGGCCGGGTACCGCCGGGTCACGCCCACAGCATGGGTCACGCAACCCGCTGCCCCGAGTGTCACCACGACAGTGCCCACACCCAGCCCGGCCGCCAGTGCAATGGCGAGGCCATCAGCGGGGACATCGCGGCCGACCTGGTCATCTCCTAGCAACGCGCGGGCCTCGGCCTCGTTGGGTACCAGCACGTCGACCTGGTCCCACGGCAGCGACAAGGCGCCAGCTGGATCGGCGAGCACCGGAGCTGGCTGGACGATGACCCGGGCACCGCAACGGTGCGCGGCGCCGATCGCCTCTCGGATGGCCGACACCGGCAACTCGAACGTGATGAGCACCGCATCCGCGCGCTGGAAGGTAGACGATGCGGTGCGCACTGTGTCGCGTGTGACGGCAACGTCCTCGTCGATATGCCAGACGATTGTGGACTCGCCGTCGTCGCTGACGAAGCAGAGACAGACCGTGGTCGGAACCTTCGGGCGCGTCTCGACGAATCCAGCGTCGATGCCCTCGCGGGCTAACGCCGCGAGAACGTCCCTCCCAAGCCCGTCGTCGCCCACCACTCCGACCGCAGTCACCTGGGCGCCGAGCCGTGCGAGAGCGACTGCCTGGTTGAGGGCCTTCCCGCCGGGCGAGGTGTGGATTGACCGGGCCTCCAGCTCCCCGCCCCACGTCGGCAGACGTGACACCCGGACGAAGCAATCAACCACGTAGGCCCCGACCACGACGAACCGCAGGTCCTCGATCCGCCGCCGCGCTCCCGCCAAGTCCTCCAGCCGACCACTCACGTCCGGGGCCATCACGCCATCACCGGTAGGTCCACTGCTGCCCTGTTCCCGTGTACTTGGACACCGGGATCAGCTCGACTCCCGGCTTAATGCGGGCCCGGTACAGCACTCCGAACAGGTGGTCGACCTCGTGGTATACCAGCCTGGCCATGCCGCGTTCGAACGCGGTGATCCGCCTGGTCCCGTCGATGTCCTGGTGCTCCACTTCGATGGCCAGCGGCCGGGGCACCATGCCGCGGACGTCGAAGAAGCTCAGACATCCCTCATACTGCTCGTCCGTTTGAGTCGACTCGTCGCTGATCCGGGGGTTGAGGAGCGTGACCGTCTCCCCTTCCGGCGTGCGGATCACCGCCGCCGCGCGGCCGATGCCGATCTGCGGCGCGGCCAGACCCATGCCTTTCAGGAAGTTGTGGACCTGCCCGACCCGCTCCAGCGTGCTGACAAGCTGAGACACCACACGCCGCGCATCCTCAGCTTCCGCGGGCAGATCGAACGGCCGCGCGACTTCGGTCAGCACCGGATCGCCTTCTTGAGTGATGTCCAGCGCACGCATCCGTTCGGACGGGCTCATAGTGTCCATTTCAACTGTCTCCCCCTCGTCCGGCGCCCTGAACTTCCACTCCATCCGGTACCGCGCGTGCAGCGGCGGCTCGTCCGTCGACCAGGTGAACACCATCTCGTCGCCTTTCAGCTGATGCGAGATGGGCGTCGGGAACGGTGACGCCTCGGCCGACATCGATGTCGTGATGCCCCAGACGACCGGTTGTAGCCGGGCGGGGAACACCGCGGTCATGCTCAGGCGGCGGGTCGGGACCCGGACGGCGCGCGCCCACCATGGCCCCCGATGGTGGGCGAGGACGGTGTAGACGTACTCGATCCACGTTGTCTCCCCCGGGTACAGCGGGAACCGGCCATCGGCGTTCTCGAACAGCAGCCAGATTTCCTTGAACGCGTCCCGGTCCTCCTTGACCCGCCACGCCATGCTCTCATCGCCGCAGGTCGCCGACAGTGCGATCTCTTCCCAGGTCAGCGGGTCCTCGCGGTAGAGCCGGTTCGACCGCTCGGGGTCACCGGGGTACTGGTCCACCGCGATGCGGATCAGGTAACGGGTCACCGGCTGGGCACCCGTGTTCCGCAACTGCCGCCGGATCCGCGTCTTGTACATACCGTCCCGGAGCGTCAGCTCAGCGAGTTCATGCTCCACGACCAGGTCCGGCCCGGGCCCCGACTGGGGATCATCCCCAGCGGGCTCGTCGCGCCGCCGCTTTTCCCCAGACAGCTCAACGAGAGCTTCATGCATATCCCGCCAGCGCCGGATGATCGCCCTCCCCGCGCGCAAATGCGTGTCAGCCGATTCGGCGAAGCTCCGGCTCGCCAGCACTGTCCCGCGCTCGACCTTGCTCACATACGACGGCGTATATCCGACAAGTCTGGCTAGTGCCTTTTGCGAGCATCCAGAGACTTCCCGCCAGTGCCGCAACTCCGCGATGAACGCCGCGACAGCCGGGTGCTGCTGCACCTCTTCCGGTTCTAGCTGCACCCGGCCCCTCCCACGGCAGGTGGGAATGGAGTGAATCGAGTGTGATCGCTGGTCAACCTGTTGTCCACCGCCATCCATGGCTGAGCCTGCGGGTGTGAGCACGTCCCCCCAGCGACAGGCACGGCGGCAGGCCCCCTCATCGCTCGCCCTTCGCCGCAGTGCGCATGGATACCCGACCAGAAACGCGGTCCGCCGATGCCCATTCACGGTATCGCGCCCGCCATGCAATTGGCGGATTCCGCGCAACGGTTTTGGCCCGAATCGGCCAGCAGGCACAAGCGCGACAACTAAGGAGCTGAGCAGATGATCATTCTCGCCATCGTGGGTCTTGTCGGCCTTCTAATCGCCATAGTGGCGCTGCTGCGCGCTGGCATTGCCCGCGAGGACTCCGAATACTCGCTCCGCGGCGAGCCACCGACGCTCGCGGCCGCACTGACCCGCCGCATCGTCGGCCTGTACGCCAGCCAGCCCGAGGACCCCGCTCAGGCTGACCACGCCAACGACCGTACCGACACCGGGCAAGGCCACTGCCCGCCGCCGTTCGGGCCCCGCCGATGACGCCGACAGTCAGCGGGTCATCCGAGCCCGTCGTCGGGATACGGCTTCCCGAGCTGGGCGTACAGATCGACCAGCCGCGACCGGATGACCGCCACGCTCTCGCGCAACGCCCCCAGTTCGGCGGCGAACTCGTCGTGCCGCCCGGTCTCGGCCTTCCGAAGTTCGGCCCGAAGCTGCTCCACCTGGTGCGACAGGTCCTCGATGGTGGCAGTGCGTTCGGCGGCTGCTTTGGGAGTGGTGCGGACGTACACGCCTTTGCCAGGCTGTCCGACCAGCAGCCCATCCGCCCGCAGTTGTGCGACTGCGGCCCGGATGACCGTGGTCGAGACGCCGTACGCCCTGGTCAGTTCCGCGGTGGATCGAATGGCCGACCCGACCGGGATTACCCCCTCGGCGATTTTCCGCCTGAGGTCGTCGGCGACCTGCTGGTACGCGGGAAGCCCGACGGGTTCGGTCACCTCGCCGTCCTCCTCAGCCTCGTGCAGCCAAACGCCCGCTACGGCACGCCAACGCTAGCGGAATGCCCGCCAAGAGCCAACTATACGTACCATGCTGAACATAGTGTGTTAGCTTGCTGTGGACTGCTGAGGACGCCTGCGGACGAGGAGGCACTTGGCCACGACACCCCCGGCGACGGCACGTCGCTAGTTCACCCATTCAAGGCAGCCCCGGCGGACACGCCGCCAAGCACACCCGCCGGAGCTGCACCCCCTTCGAGGAGGCAGTTCCATCATGGCTCCAACCGCTCATGCCCCGCACGCCGACGTCGGCAGTACCGGCAACCCCGAACCCGGCAAGAAGCTCTACCGGATCTCCGAGGCGATGCGGCTGCTCAGCCTGAGCCGCAGCGTCATCTACAACCAGCTCCGCACAGGCCGCCTGCGCAGCGTCAAGGAGGGCAGCACCCGGCTGATCCCCGCGGACGCCATCGCCGAATACGTGGCGCTGCTCGAAGCCGAAGCCGAGGCGGACCGGTGACCGGCGCCGAACGCCGTCGGCTGCGGCCTGCCCCCAGCGCGCGCCGACCCCGCGGCCGCGCCAACCGCGAGGGCTCGATCTTCCCCTACCGCAACGGCTATGCCGCCTACGTCTGGGTGATCACCCCGGGTGGCGAGCGCACCCGCAAATGGGTTTACGGCAAGACCCGCGAGGCCGTGCACGAGAAGTGGGTCAAGCTCCAGGCGAAGGCCGAGGCCGCGCCGGTCCCGACCAGCGTCCCGACCCTGGCCGAGTACCTCACCCGCTGGCTGGACGAAACGGTCGCGCCGAACCTCGAACCAGCGACGTACGCCTACTACGAGGGAATGGTCCGGCTGTACATCAGGCCGGCGCTCGGTGCCAAACGTATCGACCGGATTCAGACGCGGGACGTGCAGTCCTGGCTCAACAAGCTGGCCACCGTCTGCCAGTGCTGCGCCCAGGGCAAGGACGCCGCCCGCCCGGAGCGCAAGCAGCGCTGCTGTGCGATCGGTGCCTGCTGCCAGGACTACCCGGGCCGGCGGACCGTGCAGGCCGCCCGGAACGTGCTGCGGGCCGCTCTCACCCACGCCAGGACGTCCGACGAGCTCGTGACCAGGAATGTCGCGTCATACGCCAAGGTGCCCAGCCCGCCGAAGCGCCGGCGCAGGGGATCGGTCTGGAGCGTGGAAGAAGCGAGCCGGTTCCTGGCCACGGCGCGTGACGACAACGACCCGCTGTACGCCGCATACGTCCTGATCCTGGTCAACGGGCTCAGGAGAGGTGAGGTGCTCGGTCTCACCTGGTCCAGCGCCGACCTGGATGGCGGGGAGATCGAGATCGGCTGGCAGTTGCAGCGGATCCGCGGGGTACTTATCCACAAGAAGCGGGTCAAGACCGAGGACTCCGACGCCGACGACACGGTCCCGATGCCCGACATCTGCTCGGCCGCGCTCAAGCTGCGCCGCGACCAGCAGGACGCAGCCCGCGAACGGGCGGGGGACCACTGGCAGGCCAGCGACCTGGTGTTCACCACCCGCTGGGGCACACCGATCGAGCCACGCAACTTCAACCGCAGCTTCGGGGCCCGCTGCGCCAAGGCCGATGTCCCGCGCATCCGCGTGCACGACACCCGCCACACGTGCGCCTCGCTGCTGGCGGCCCTGGACGTCCACCCCCGGGTGGCGATGCGGATCCTCCGTCACGCCCAGATCTCGATGACGATGGAGGTCTACACCGAGGTCCCGGACGCCATCACGCGCGCCGCCCTGAAGAAGCTCGGCGACAGCCTCGGCGGCGGGTCCCCAGAAACCCCATCATCCAGAACGGATGCTCACGGCAGCGGCCCTGCGCCCGATGAGGCCGGTGATGGCCAGTGACCACCACCGCCTACCGGCCCGAGCGCAACGGTACCGTCCTGCTCACCGCGGCGTCGTGCCTGCTGCTGGTGCTCGCCGCCGCCCAGGGTTATGTGAGTTTCCGCGCCCAGTACACCTTCGTCGACCACGCCCGCCTGCCGTCGGTCCTGGAGGCCCTCGGGCTCGACACCGGCGCGGTCATCTTCGCGCTGCTCGCGCTGTCGCTGGCACGGCTCGGCCGGCGCGGAGCCGTGGAACGGTTCCTGAACGTGGCCTGCGCGCTGGGCTCGCTGACCATGAACCTTCTCGCCGCCAACCTTGGCTCACCCCGGTCGATCACGGTGTGGGTGCTGCCGAGCGTGCTGTACGCGCTTGCGTCGGACCGGCTGATCGCGGTGGTGCGCCGCTGGGTTCTGGCCAGGGACAACGGTGCCGGGGGAGTGAAGGAGGGTTCGGCATGGCGATCGTTCGGCGGTCTGGGTCTTTGGGGGCTGCGGCTGATCTTCGATCTGCCGGGGACGCTGACCGGATTCCGCCGGTGGCTTCTGGCGGCGGCACCAGTCGCGCCCGGCATCCGCGCCGGAGCACCGTCGGCCGCTGACAGCCGGTGGGCACTGCCCGCAGGCGACGGCCAGTCGGGCCAGCGTGCGAAACCCCTGCGTGAACGGCTCGACCGGGCCGGGGTTCCCGCGCCCGCTGGGTCCCTAAACGGCGAACTAGGCCGGGGGGAGAAGAAGCGCGAGGCGCTGATCCGCCTGTACGAGCGGTGCGGCGAGGCGGGCGACCCGCGGTACGGCGACCGTGCCAAGGCGGCCCAGCTCGCCGGTGAGATCGCCGGCCGGATCGGCTACCACCCCGGCACCGCGCGCCGCGAACTCGCCAGGTACCTGGCCAGCCAGTCCGCAACTAGTCCCGATTCTTCGCCAGCTACCGACGCAGAGGCGGTGGCGTAATGCTGCAACACCCAGCTGAGATGATGCACTACGCGATTGAAATGCTGATCGTCCTGTCCACGCTCGCGGTCGTCGTCCTGGCCGTCCGGCTCGTCGCCGGAGGCCCGGGCGCGGATCGGCAGCGCGTCCGGATCCTGCGCTGGCGGATCAAGTTCTACCTGCGGCCAGGCCCCGGTTTTGCGAACGTCTGCGAACAGGCTGTGCGCTGGTCCCGGCTGCGGGCGGTCCGGGCCGGCGGCCGTGCCCGGCCGTCACTGCCATGGTTCGTGCGGCTGCTGCTGCCAGTGACGATCTATGCGGTGCGGCTGGGCCGGGCGCAGTTCGGGCGGCGCGTGCTCGCCAGCATGGAAGACCAGACGATCGTGGTGGCCTCCCCGCGGACCGGCAAGTCCGGCTGGCTGGCCGACCGGATCATCGACCATCCCGGCGCGGCCGTGGCCACCAGCACCCGGACCGACCTGTTCGCCAACACGGCCGCGCTGCGCAGCCAGTACGGCACGATCCACGTGTTCAACCCCGAGGGCATCGGCAACGTGCCGTCCACGTTCCGGTGGAACCCGCTGCAGGGCTGCGAGCGCCCGGCGATCGCGTTGCAGCGTGCGGTCTCGTTCACCGCCGCCACCGAGTCCAAGGGCCTGCACGACATGGCGTTCTGGATCGGCAAGGCCTCATCCGTACTGGCCAGCCTGCTGCACGCGGCAGCGCTGGACGGCCGCACCATGCACGACGTGTACGAATGGGCGCACGGCATCAACGACGCCGTCCCCGAGCAGATCCTGTCCGCCCACCCGAGCGCGGCCAGCGGCTGGCTCGGCCCGATCCAGGAGATCCGCAGGCCCGGCCGCACCGCCGACTCGATCCGCATGACCGTGACCCGGGCGCTGGCCTGGATGGCCGACCCCGCCGTTGAGGCGGCGACCTCGGCCGGGCCGGGCGAGGGTTTCGACGTCGCGGAATTCGTATCCGGGCGCAACACCCTCTACATGATCGGCACCGGCCGCGAAGAAGCACCGATCGCCCCGCTGTTCCGCACCTTCGCCGAATACGTCCACGCCGGGGCGGCGTTCGTAGGGTCACTGAAACCGCACGCCCGGCTGGACCCGCCGCTGCTGATGGCGCTGGTTATCTCAAGCCCCTGCCGGGGTGTCTTTAACGTCTAGCACGGCCTGTTTCCGGTTCCTTCCTGGCCCGTCTGGCGTGGTTATCTCCTGCCTTGTCCGTGACGTTGATCAAGGAGGAGACGGATGCTCGTGCAGCCG
>DATLSX010000080.1:0-3925 GCA_035533915.1 Streptosporangiaceae bacterium | reverse complement strand
ACCGCTCCCGATCACTGCGACCTGACAAGCTTGGTCGACGAGTTCTTCAGGATAAGTCGGACGGCGGCGGTCGTACTCAGCCGCGATCTCATCAAAAACCTTGCCGTAACGACGTGCAGTAGATTCTGGTAGCCGTGTCATTCATCGGCCTCCTTTCATGCTCGTTACTGTGATCGCGACGTCATGGTAGCGGCCAAGTTCCGGCGCCTGATTTCCCCCGTCGTAGCCTCGATCCACCGTGTAAATAGTGATCGGTTCGGGCGCGTCGACACGAAAGGTGCCCTCTGAACCGGGACGATGGGATTGCTGAGATTTCCAGATCCCAAACCGAGAGGACACCTCGCAAGTGCGATTGTTGCACGATCTGGCGAAGATCCACGCGACGTTTGATGACCCGAGCCTGGTGTCGCGGGCGGGCCTGGGTGTCGGTGATGGCGCTGGCACAGCGGGCAGGCCTGTGCGAATCCACAGGTGAGCGGTTGAGTTGGCTTGCCCGCGAATACCCACGGCGCACCCCTAGGTCTTCTTGGTGAACAGGTCTCTGGATTTTGTGACAAGTTTCAAGCGGCGGTTCCGAGCTGGGCGTTGGTGACGTAGTCGCCGAGCACGCGTTCGATGGTGGCGAGCGCGCGGCGAAGTTCGATTGGTGCTGGGGGCTGGTTGGCCTCGAGAAGCGGCCGTAGTAGCCGGGCATGGAGCTTGGTGTAGAAGACGGCGACGCGGATGCCCTCGGGGGTGAGGGTGTAGCTGTTGGTGCCCGGGGTGCGCTCGATCAGCCCGTGGAGGCGGAGGCGGCGCAGGTCGTAACTCATCTGCGAAGAGCTGTAGTGGCTGCCGAGGAGTCCGGCGACGTGCCCGCGAAGGCTTTTGTTGGTGACGCCGGCAGCGGCGTGTATGACGAGGCAGAGTGCACCGGCCAGGGCCATGGCGCGTTGATCCCCGAAGCGCAGCGCTCCGGTTCGTTGGCCCTCCCGTGCGTAGGGCTGGTGGATGCGCTCGAAGAGCGCAGAGCCGATGGCACAGCCCTGGCCGGCACGTTCGATCATAAGCAGACGGTCGTTGACCTGGCGGGCTTTGCCGATGAGCTCGGGCAGGTGCTCGAGCCGGGCCAGGACCCCGATGTCAGCGGGCTTGTTGATGACGGTCTCGATGCGAAGTGCCCTTCCTTCCTTCAGGTACTGTTTCACCCGGCTGTGCTTGAAGGAGAAGTCGATCTTCACCTCGGTGCCCGGCGAGAACACCCTGGTGCGGAATGGGCCTTTGGTGCGGCGAGGCCCGCGGGTCCGTATCTGGGCGGCGAACACCGCAGCGATCTGCTCGGGCCTTCCGATGCCGATGTTGTCGGTGACGAGCGACTCGAAGAAGCTGCGGGCCCGGCGCGTGTCGTCGAAGACCAGCGTGCGGGAGACCTCGACCTGGCGCATCGACAACTGCCACCAGTAGCCGGCAGCGCGGTCTGCAGCAGTGAACGGGACCGGGATCACCGCCGTCCACCGGTCGAAGAAAGCCTGCGCATCGAACGGGCCGAAACGGTCGCAGATCGCCTGCAGGCGGGCCGGCTCGGGACAGGCGGCGAAACCGTTGGCCAGCGCCGCGTAACCCAGGCCCTCCCGCTCGGCCTGCCGCTTGGCCCACTCGTGCCCGTTGACCCACACCTTCGCCGGGTACGGGAAGTAACTGCAGATCTTGATGAAGCCCGGACCGAACTCGCGGTCGTGCACATAGAAGTAGTACGCGTTAACCCGCCGCTCCTCCTTGACGAAGTCATAGCTGACCACCCCGGGCTTAGGCGAGCGGTTACGCGCCCCGGTCACCCACTGCAACTCCTGTGCCACCACGATCGCGACCACGCCGAAACGTCCCTCAGTGGCCGCCCGGTCCAGGTAGGGACGCACGTGATCCAGCTTGCGGTCATCCCAGCGGGAACGGTCCGGTTTCTTCAGGTGCAGCACCGGGATGCCGGCAGTCGCGGCGAAGTGATCCACCTCCCGCCGGAACCGGTTGCCGATCTTCTGGAATAACACCGGCGAGGGGATCGGATGGCCCAGATGCCCGGTCAAGAACGTGACTACCTGCCCGCCGACCTGCAAGACCGGGCAGTAGGCGTTGAGGTATTCTCTGGACTAAATATGATCATGGAATTCGGGTGAGCTCCGGTGTCCCGCTGCGTGCAGGACTGCCCTGACCACAAGAGCGATGCCGTGGCTGTCGATGCCGGTGAGTGCGTCGCGGAGGTTGACGGGGATGCCGCCGGCGAGGCTGGCTGCAAGGCGTAGCATCCGCTGCTCGCCGCCGGAGCATGGCAGGCCATCGTCGAGGGCGGCGATCGCTGCTGGCCAGTCAACGGCGGCGAGGCTGGTTCGATCGCCGCTGGCAGTGCTGGTGATGAAGCGGCTGGTGAAGTCAGCGCGGTGCAAGAACACGGCATGGCTGATGAGCAGCCCGATGCCGGCCTCGTCGGGGTAGATCCCGCGTGCGCATGCACGCAGCGGTCCGGCGAACGGCGATTCTCTTTCCGGGTGCCTTATTGCTGTGCCGGCAAGCCGGTCTGGTAGCGCTGGCGGGCAGTCCGGGGCGTCCGCCCAGCTGTGACCGGTTGCGCCGTGCCGGCAGATGGCGCCGGGATCGGTGACAGTGACGGCGAAACGGAACACCCGGGTGATTGCCTGGTCGCTGGTGTGGTCATGGTGTCCGAGGTATGCGGTCACGTCCTGGATGGTCAGCCCGATCGCTGCGACGGCGGGGTCCAGGGCGTCGGTGAGGGTCTGGCCGGGCAGGACCAGCCCGGCGGGCAGCTGCCAGGTCTGGTCGGTGAAGTCCGGGCCGGGGCTGGCGACCAGCAGGATCTGGTCATCGTGGCTGATGGCCGCTTCCACCGCTAGGTTGGTGACGTCCTCCGCGTGGGAGCCGGCGACCAGGTCGTGCAGGAGTTCTGGTGTGACCGTGGCCGTCATGGCTGCGGGCTGGCAGCCGGGCCTGCCGTGGTGACGGTCCGGGCGGCGATGCCCGGGAAGGCCGGCATGCCCAGGTGCACGGTGGCGCGCCGGGCCGCGAGGGCATCGAGTTCGGCGAGCTTCTGCTCGGCGCCGGCGAGGCTGACTTTGAGTCCGTCGGCTTCACCGGCCCAGCCCTCGCGCTGGGCCTCGCTGATCCGGGCGAGGAGGTTGTCGCGGATTTCTGCGAGCCGGCTCCGCTGGGCCGGGTCGATCCGCAGGAGGGGGCACCGGACACAGCTGTGCTCATGCGAACAGCTCGACCCGTATGCCCGTCCGCAGTCGCCGAGCGATACCTTGCGGCGCTCGAAATGGCCGAGGAACTCTTCCCATTCCTCCTCGGTCGGGGTGCGGTATTCCTCCGACGGCCGCAGCGAGCGGCGGCGGGCGATGAATGCCCGGTGGCCGCTGATGGCCTCCTCGGGGTAGACGGCCTTATAACCCATGGTGGCGGTGACCGTCTGATGACCGCAGATCAGCTGGGCGATGTGCGGGGGCATGCCGTGCATGACCGCGTCGGTGATCCACAGCCTGCGGAAGTCGTGCGGGGTGAAGGTCAGCGGCGCGCCGCCGGCGGTGGTCAGCCCGGTGGCGGCCAGGGCGGCGTGCAGGATCTTGCGGATCGCATGGGCGGGGATCGGCCGGTTCTCGGCGCCGTAGCGGCGCTGGAACAGCAACGGCATCGGCGGAAGCCAGACCAGCTCGTGCATGTCGTAGGCCACTGCCGGCGGCACGGTCCCGTCCTCGTCCCGGATCCGGCAGATGATCGCGCTGAGCACGTCCGCCAGCTCCGGGGATACGACGAGAAGGCGCTCCTGGTCGGTCTTGGACGGGGCGATGTGCAGCAGCGGGATCAGCTCGCCGGTGGCTGGCAGCCGGTACTGCACGAGGGAATGGTGTGACAATTCGGTCAGCTCTTCGACGCGGATGCC
>DATLSX010000079.1:0-89009 GCA_035533915.1 Streptosporangiaceae bacterium | reverse complement strand
GCAGCCGCTCGTTCGCCTCCCGCAGCCGCTCGTTCGCCTCCCGCAGCCCGGCGGCATCACCGGGCACACCGGAAGCCTCGGGCGTATCGGGCACATCGGCACTACATCAGAGCCGGCCCTCCGTAAGCAACACGCCACACTAGGCCGGCCGGCAAAGTTTCCTGGCACCTGCTCAACTCGCCAGTCGACACGACGCCGAAGGGACGTGAATGCTTACGGCGGAGGGTGGGTACAGCGGCTGATCATCTCCCGGCCTCCGGATCGGGCCGAACGCCTGCTCGTACCTGGTCATGTTCTCGTTGAGGGCGCGCAGCACGTCGAAGACGGCACCAGGTGGCACGCGAACCCGCGCCACGAGCTGGTATGGCGTCCTGACCACGGTCATCCCCTCTTCGGTCTGCGCGGGCTGCGGCGGCTGGGCGTTGACCATGAAGTCAAGGGTGAACTCGTGCGGGGTATGCCATATGGCCAGCGAGTTCGCGTACACGCCAGCGGACATGTGCGGCTCTGCGTGTAGCTCGAAGGCCATCGGCAGGTTCGCAGGGGGATTGCTCATAGTCCACGGAGACTACGCGACAATCCTGCACATCGGCGGGACTGCTGCTTTATGCGTGCGGCACGCAGTATGCCCGGCTGGTCCGCCCTTACCGCGCTTTATCCAGGAGTTGACTCGGTAGCGATGTCGTAGAGCGCGTGCCGGTACTCGGTAAGCAGCCGCAGCAAGCCGCCCTTGGTGTTGGGAAACTCGCCGGTCATAGCCAGCAGCTCGCGGGCCATCGCGGCGTCGTACCGGCCGTGCTCGGTCCTGCCGGCGGGGAACGGTTTCGCCTCCCGCCACCACTGCTCTGAACGCGGGCTCGGAAGCAGCCCGCGACGCGCGGTCGCGTCGCCTGAGCATCCGGTGAGTTCGGAGATCAGCGCGTCAGGGTCGGGGCTGAGCGCTGACGCGAGGCAGTGAAGCGTGCTGATGTGGCAGCTTGCCGCTGTCAGCTTCTCGACCCGCCCGATGGTGCCGAGGCTGACGCGAGACCGGTAGGCCAGCCGTTCCTGCGACAGGCCGCGCTCGCGCCTCCGCTTGCGCAGCAGGGTGCCGTCGAAAGTGACCATCCAGTACGCGAACGGCGTGACAGTGCCGCCGTCAGCCGATTCAGCGCTCATACCCGAACCTCTCCCTCATGTCCGCTGCTCGGTCGGCGTCACGCTCGGCGGCAGCTATGGCCGTTGCCAGCCCGTCCGCCGTCGCGGCGTCCACGGTGACCGAGGCTCCGGGCAAGTACACCGACAGGCCGGGCCGGGTCGCGTACAAATGGCCCTGAGCCGATGCCCAGACATGCCAGGCCGGGTGATCGTGCCGCAGGTGCGGTAAGTCGTGTGACACCAGGAGCCTCCGTGCTCGCGCTGCGGGCGGTCTCGCAATCCGTAGTCGCAGAGTAAACGCGCGCACTGACCTGTGGCTGCGTCATTCCGGCGTCATCTTGCATCATTCCGGCGTCATCGTGCTATAGTCAGGGCGTGGGACCGAACCTGGCGCTGCGAAATGCCCGCCTCGATGCCCGCCTGAGCCAGGAAGACCTGGCCCGGCGCATCCGCGAGGCCGGGTACCGGGGCGGCGACCCGAACGGATGCACGCGCGGCATGGTCCAGCGCTGGGAATCCGGGCAGGTACGCCGGCCGCAGGGCCGCTACCTGATCGCCCTGGAGGACGTGCTCGGGGTGCCTGCGGCGAGCCTGGGCTTCGCCGACGCCGCCGCCGGGATGGACCGCAGCCGCGCCCTCGCCGATGCCGGCCTCGACGCGCCGATGCTCCTGCCCGAGCCGGGTGCCCGCTACGGGCCGCTGACCGGCATCTGGCTGTCGGAGTACGAGTTCCCGTCGTCGGGACGGGGGGCGAACTTCACGAACCGGCATTACGTCCTGGTGCTCCAGCGCGGCGCGCGCCTGATGGTCCGGTCGCTGCCCGCGTCCGCCTCGCGGCTGTCGCTGGAACTGGACGTGAACGGCCAGGTGGCCACCGGTACCTGGACCGAGCACACGTCACAAGAGGGCTACTACCGGGGAGCGGTCTATCACGGCGCAATCCAGATGCTCGTTGATCCGACCGGCCGGCGGATGGCCGGCAAGTGGGCCGGGTTCGGCCGCGACCTGGAAGTCAACACCGGGCCGTGGACCCTGGAACTCGTCACGGAGTCAATCACAGCCGACGCCATGCGCGAGCATGACAAGCGGATCGAGCCGCCGGCCTGACTAAGGGCACAACGAGAAGCCGGACGGTCAGATCAAGATCGTCCGGCTCGCGAGTTTCGCCAAGCGAATCGCCAAACCCTCCTAGGGCTGCGCATGTCCTATACACCGTAGAGCAGGACGAAGACGGCGTCTGGTGCGCTCACGCTCAGCTGCGCCCCCGGCGTGGGTCCAACCGGGGAGGGCGACAGCCCGGAGGCCGCCATCGCAGATGTGGCGGAAGCCCTGACCGGGCTTATCGCAGAGTTCGGCGTGCCGGACGAACTGACGCTTATGGTGGACGTCACCTGATGCCGCCGGTTCCCTCCATGGCGGTCCGTTGCCGGTTCCTCAGGAGCGAGGTAGGCCCAGTGGCGAGGTTGCAGCCGCACTTGGCTTTAGCGGAAATCGTCCACTAGCATGTGTTGAATTCCTTTGAACATTGATATTGAGAGAATCGATATGCCCGAGCCGGTCACCGGCACCGCAGCCGCAATAGTTAAAGCCATAAGCGTCGCAGGCGAAGAAGGGCGTTGGGTCGAAATCGAAAAGAACGTCAGCGGTCTTGTAATGCGCATGCTAGGTCCAGCGGCGGACGAGGCTACAGTCAAGTAGATGGCCGGTCCGGCGAGTAATAACAACGGGAGATGAAAAGTTGAACTCAAGGCCCGCTTGCGCAACGATGCGAACGGGCCTTGAGTGGAATACGGTTAGCGCACGATCCCACTACCTTCTAGTAGTGCCATTGCTGCGCAGTGTCGGTAGTGCTGAATGGATACAGCACTGCTTGGTAGCCTTTGGAAGCTGCGCAGCCACAGGGATCGTCCAGGCCTCTCTGAGTAGTTTTACCCTCAAAGACGAGGTCATTGTTTGACAGCCGAGTCTCGTACCATCGCTGACTGTCATTGGGGGTCTGTCCGGAGGGAAGGCTAGTGAGGGTGGCACAGTACAGGTAAGTGCCCCCGTAGGAGGTGCATCCGCTCTTATGGGTCAATACATTGCCCGTGCCAGCATTATAGATGATATATAGTAATCGGATGAATCGGGATAGATATCCTAGACCTGGCCACTTCCTCCATCTGGCGTCCAGACGATTGCCTTTCCGTTGCTGATGCCCGGGTTTAGTCCGGACGAGACAGGCGTCGCGGACCCGCTCCGACGCCGGGATGTCGCTCATCACGGTGGCCGAGCCGGACAGCCGGTCGTACTCGCGCCGCGCGGCGCTGATCCGCTCTTCAGTGCGCGCGCGGATGTCGAGCCAGTCCGCGCGGTCGATGACACCCTCGGAGTAGTCGCGGCGCGCCTCGGCGCGGCGCTGCTCCGCGTCGCTGACCTGCTCCAGCAACTCGGCGCGGCGCAGCCTCGTCATCGCGCGCCAGCGCTTCCTGCACGCGCGGGGATTCCAGCGCGTCGAGCACCGCGCCTGTTACGTACTCTTCCAGCAGGTCAGCCCGGATCGCCACCCCGCCGCACCCGGTGCCAGCGGGTAACCCTCCCGGCAAGCACACCCCAATCACCTCCACCGCAACAGACGGGTTCCGCACCAATGAACCGCTAGGCCAGCGAACCGCCAGGCCAGCTCCCAAGCCGAACCAGTTCACCACCAGCGACCACTATCGATCACATATTCGATTCTACGTAGGGGGTACTGACACTTTCCGAGGCCGCAAGAGCACTGGACCGACGCTGCCACCAAAGCGACGCGAACCCGACCTGAAGTACTCGCCAGCGCTGCACTCACGCCAGCACGCATACCGGCAGACTTGGGCGCAGCGCCGGGCAGCACCGGTGCTGGTACTGCCACCATCGCCGCGAGCTGGCCACCGCAGACAGGAGAGCCCATAGGACAAGTCGCCTTCCGCAGCGACATGACCGCCGACCTGATCAAACACTCCCCCGTCGGCTGCCGACGTGCTCTGGGCTGCGCGGGTGTCGACGATGGGTCAACAATCCCTTGCGGAAATCCAGGCTGAACCTGAGCGGTCAGCCGGGTCATACGAGTTCACCGAGGGCACAGCCGAGCAGCACCGCGAGGTGACCGAAACCACGAAGGAGTACTGCCGCGCGCAGCGGGCGGGTTTGCCCGTAAGGTTGCGCGGACACCTGAGCTGGGCCTTACATCAGCAGCCGTCATACGGCGCCCACGGAGAAGTGCCGTACTGCGCGTAGATGCGGTTGAACGCCGCCTTCTGCATGGTCACTGGTGCCTGGCCGGCCGTTCCGGGGTAGCCGAGGGAAGCCCACGTCGACGGCAGGATCCCGAACAGGCCAGCCGAGGAGGCGGTCGGGTTGTCGCCGCTCTCGCGCCACGCCACGCATCGCTCGAAGGCCGACATGCCGGAGAGCAGCGAGGAGGACGACGGAGCGGCCGTTTGCGCTACCGCGGCGGCGGCGGCGCTGCCGTGCGCTCGATGGCCGGCCTTGGCGTGCGCTCCGTGGCCGGCCTTGGCGTGCGCTCCGCGGCGTGCCGGGGTCTGGCCGGGTGAAGCCGTCCGCTCCTTGCCGGCCTGCCGGTGGGCGCTGCTGCCGTGCGCCGCGTGCCGGGCGGTGTGCTGCCCGGTCGAGCGGTCCAGATGAACCAGACGAACTTCACGCACCTGACGAGCCGCGGCGTGAGCGCTCGGGCGGGCTATCGCCGCCTGGATGGCCCAACTCGACACGGTGACGCCGGCGACAACCGGCAGCAGTGCCGCTATTGCGATCTTCTTGATCTTCATCGGAGGATGACCCTGCCTTGTCCGCCCTCAGCGCTTCGCGGGTGCCGCGACTAGCAGTTATCGGGCGTGACGTCGCCGCCATGACCATGGGGTGGCTCACAGTTGGTCATGGCTGAGATCGGGGGATTGTGAGCACCGTCCTGTACAACTCCCGCAGCGTGAGCGGCGCTTCCGGTAAGCGGGCGAATATGACGCATATCACTGATCGAGCCAACTTGGGTCCCGGCCAGATCCAACGCCGAACCTGGACAACCGAACCCTCCGCGAGGGCCTCGGTCAGCTGCCGACGTAGGCCGCCAGGTGCTCGCCGGTGAGGGTGGAGCGGGCGGCGGCGAGGTCGGCGGGGGTGCCCTCGAAGACGATCCGACCGCCGTCATGGCCGGCGCCGGGGCCGAGGTCGATGATCCAGTCGGCGTGTGCCATGACCGCCAGGTGGTGCTCGACGACGATGACCGATTTGCCGCCGTCGACGAGCCGGTCGAGCAGGCCGAGCAGTTGCTCGACGTCGGCGAGGTGCAGGCCGGTGGTCGGCTCGTCGAGTACGTAGATGCCGCCCTTCTCGGCCAGGTGAGTGGCCAGCTTGAGCCGCTGCCGTTCGCCGCCGGACAGCGTGGTGAGCGGCTGACCGAGGATGAGGTAGCCGAGCCCGACATCGGCGAGCCGGCCGACGATAGCGTGCGCGGCCGGAGTGCGCGCCTCGCCGGCGCCGAAGAACTCCCCGGCCTCGGTCACCGGCATCGCGAGCACTTCGCTGATGTCGCGGCCGCCGAGGCGGTAGCCGAGCACCGATGCGCTGAACCGTCTTCCCTCGCACTCCTCGCAGGTAGCGGCGACGCCGGCCATCATCGCCAGGTCGGTGTAGATGACGCCGACACCGTTGCAGCTGGGGCAGGCACCTTCGGAGTTGGCGCTGAACAGCGCGGGCTTCACGCCGTTGGCCTTCGCGAACGCCTTGCGGATCGGGTCGAGCAGTCCGGTGTAGGTCGCCGGGTTGCTCCGGCGCGAGCCGCGGATCGCGCCCTGGCCGACTGGCACCACACCCGCGCCGGCCGGGATCGACCCGTGCACGAGCGAGCTCTTGCCGGAGCCGGCCACGCCGGTGACGACGACAAGCACGCCGAGCGGAATGTCGACATCGACGTCGCGCAGGTTGTTCGCCGTCGCGCCGCGGATCTCCAGCGTGCCGGCGGGCGTCCGCACCTTCTCCTTGAGCGCGGCCCGGTCGCCGAGATGGCGGCCGGTCACCGTGCCGCTGGCCCGCAGCCCCTCGACGGTGCCCTCGAAGCAGACAGTGCCACCCGCCGTACCAGCGCCGGGGCCGAGGTCCACGACATGGTCGGCGATCGCGATCGTCTCCGGCTCGTGCTCCACGACGAGGACCGTGTTGCCCTTGTCCCGCAGCCGCAGCAGCAGGTCGTTCATCCGCTGGATGTCGTGGGGGTGCAGGCCCGTGGTGGGCTCGTCGAAGACGTAGGTGACGTCGGTGAGCGAAGAGCCGAGGGCGCGGATCATCTTGACTCGCTGCGCCTCGCCGCCTGACAGCGTGCCCGACGGCCGGTCGAGCGAGAGGTAGCCAAGCCCGATCTCCGCGAACGAGTCGAGAATCTGCCGCAGCGCGGCGAGCAGCGGCGCCACTGACGGCTCGTCCAGGCCGCGGACCCAGCCGGCCAGGTCGCTGATCTGCATAGCGCAAGCATCGGCGATGTTGATTCCCTTGATCCGCGAGGAACGTGCAGCCTCGCTGAGCCGGGTGCCTCCGCATTCCGGGCAGGCGGTGAAGGTGACCGCGCGCTCCACGAAGGCGCGGATATGCGGCTGCATCGCCTCCTTGTCCTTGGCGAGCATCGACTTCTGAACCCGGGGAACCAGCCCTTCATATGTCATGTTGATGCCCGCGATCTTCATCCTGGTCGGCTCGCGGCGGAGGAAGTCGTGCAGTTCCTTCTCGGTGTAGTCGCGGATCGGCTTGTCCGGGTCGTAGAAGCCCGACGCGCTGTACAGCCGGTGGTTCCAGCCGCCCGCCTGGTAGCCGGGGATGGTGATCGCGCCCTCGGCGAGCGACTTCGAGTCGTCGAAGAGCTGGGTGAGGTCGAGGTCGGTGACCGTGCCCATGCCTTCGCAGCGCGTGCACATGCCGCCAGTGCGGGTGAAGGTCGCTCGCACTGTCTTGCGGTCACCGCGTTCGATCGTGATCGCGCCGCTCGCGCGGACCGAGGGGACGTTGAAGGAGAACGCGTTGGGCGAGCCGATGCGCGGCTGACCGAGCCGGCTGAAGAGGATGCGCAGCATCGCGTTGGCGTCGGTGGCGGTGCCGACCGTGGAGCGGGGGTCGGCGCCTATCCGCTGCTGGTCGACGATGATCGCGGTCGTCAGCCCTTCGAGCACATCGACCTCGGGCCGCGCGAGCGTTGGCATGAAGCCCTGCACGAAGGCGCTGTAAGTCTCGTTGATCAGCCGCTGCGACTCCGCGGCAATCGTGCCGAACACCAGCGAGCTCTTGCCCGAGCCGGAGACGCCGGTGAACACTGTCAGCCGGCGCTTCGGGATCTCGACGGTGACGTCCTTGAGATTGTTCTCACGCGCGGCGTGCACACGGATCAGATCGTGGCTGTCGGCAACGTGCGGCGCAGGTGACTGCGGGTCCGTCCTCGTGGCCATGCTCATCGTTGTCTCCATCTGTTTAGACGGGTCCGCCGTCGCGGTCTCCGGCGACGTCACCTGGCTGACCTGCCGTAAGCCCACTCGAGCACGGCGGCCGAGGATAATCCCTACTACGGCCATCGCCGGACTCTGGCGGGTAGCGCCGCAGCCGGGCCGGCCCGCCGCCTCCCGGCTAGCCCAGGTCGAGCACCAGGCCAGCGGTGGCGACGCCGAGTTCGCCCGGGTACGCCGCCGCGCTCGCCGCGAGCGCGGCGGCGTGGTCGGTGCCCGGCCACAGGTGGGTGAGCAGCACCCGCCCGGCGCCCGCCGCCGCTGCCTGGCGCCCGGCGACCTGCGCGCTCGACAGGTAGGGCCGCGCGTCGGACGGAACCGGGTCCAGATAGGTCGCCTCGGCGATCAGCAGGTCGGCGTCTCGCGCGAGCTTGACGACCTCGTCGCTGGGGCCGGTGTCCCCGGTGTAAGCGACCGTCAGGCCGGCCGCCGTCAGCCGCAGGCCGAGGTTCGGCAGCCAGTGCGGCAGCAGCCTGGCCTCAGCGGCGAACGGGCCGATCTGGACCGTCTCGCCCGCCCCGACGGTCCGCACGTCGTACGAGCCGGCCAGCGTCTCCGGCCGGTCGAGCGCGAGTACGGCGTCGAGCGCTCCGGCCGGCGCGTAGACCGGCAGCGGCGCGGGCGGCCGACCGGCCAGTGCGCGCGCCCGCAGCAGTGGGTTCAGGTCGGCGCAGTGGTCGGGGTGCCCGTGGCTGATGTAGACCGCGTCGACGTCGCCGGCACCGACGCTGGCAAGCAGCCTCGGCACGGTCGCGTACCCCAGGTCAACGACTAGCCGGAAACCGTCGTGCTCGATCAGGTATCCGCTGCACGCCTGACCGGCCTCGGGCCAGGCGCCGCAGCCGCCAAGTACTGTCAGCCGCATGACACCGACCCTAGCCGAGGCGCCCGGCCGGGCGCGGCGTCCCGCTCGCCGCCTTCCCCTGCGCCTTCCCTGTGCCTGAGGATGTCGGTCACGATCTCCCGGCCCGCGCCGCGGCCACGCTGAGCAGGGAGTCGGCGATGCCGTGCGTGGCCTCGTTGGCTCCCTGCGGGCAGCACGCGGCGACGGGGCTGTCGACCTGGAACCGGTAATGGCGGTCTACGACGGCCGGCTGACCCGCCCCGGACGCCGAGCCCTCAGCCCGCGACGCAGGGCCAACCGCAACTAGAACTGCGAGTAGAAACGATCTCGATGCACCACACCTAGATGCACCACACCTACAAGAAATCGCAGGTCAACGGAATAATTCGGAGTGGAGGTGGCGGGAATCGAACCCGCGTCCTTCAGTACCTCACCAGGGCTTCTCCGGGCGCAGCCTGCTCTGCTTTTCTCAGCCCCGGCGGTCATACAGGCAAGCCGCCGAACAGGCTCAGTCGCTGTTTGATGTCCCGCTCAGTCCCGCGACCGGGCTAAGCGGTTGATCCTCCTAGCTGACGCCAGGCACCGGGCCGGAGGAACTCCCGGACTGACGGTCTCGATGCTCGCTTAGGCAGCGAGGGCGAGACTAGTGCGCGATGTGTTGGCACTTATTCTTTGCGGCGACAGGATTTGCGAGGTCACCACCGCAACCCTCGGCCCGCTTCCCCTGGATCAACTACCGAAGTCGAAGCCAGTCACCCCCTATGCAGTTTTCACCGATCATACCCGGGTGCCGGTCAAGGGCAACTTGGCCGCACCTGAGCCTCGGCGTGATTGCTATTAACGCTGACTAGCCAGCAAACATTCCAGGCAGGACAGGTCCGCGCTCGCACTCGATACAGCCTCGAACTCGGCAAGCGCCGCGGCGGCGGCGCACCAGGTCCGGTCGGCCAAGATCGTGGTCGATTCAGGTCCGGTCGGCCAAGATCGTAGTCGATTCTCGGTCGAAACGGCTGACGCACGTCCACGATCACGGGGAACGTGCGGTCGGTTCGAAGGTAGCGCGGGCACGGGAGCCGAGACGCGGCATGAGAAAGCCCCCGCGGGCGCTGGCGGTGGCCGAAGACGCGCCCGCAGGGGCTCGACCGGCAGGGTCGGGGCCGGTCCCAATGGCCCGGGCCTCCCCCGAGATGAGGCCCGGTTCTCATTACGGCGGCTGGGCCGCAACCCCCCAAGCGGCAGACCAGCCTCACACGGTAAGACGCCATTACGTAGCCGGATGGTTGCTCGGCGTGACAGATTTCATAAAAAAATCTTCTGAGCACACCGTAAGCATCCAGGACCGGGGCACCCGGTACCGGCATCCGGCATCCGGCATCCGGCATCCGGCAGCCTGGCTGCGCCACCGCGAGCGCGACTGCGGTACTAAGAACCCGGCGGAAGCTGAACGGCGAACTGCCGCGCGAGCTGGACGGCCGGCGCGAATGCGGGATCACGGGAGAATACGAGCACGGCGAACGCCACCTGGCCTCGGTAGCCGACGAACCAGATCGCCCGCAGCCCGCGCTGGCCAGCGACCGGAGCGGATCCCACTTGCCCGAACAGGGGATCACGTCCAGGCAGGTACGCCGCCTTGGGCGCGCCTGTCTTGACGCTGAGCCCCATCAGTTGCCGCAACTGCGCGATGACCCGGCCGCTATACCTAGGCGCGGCGGTGGTCTGGTCCGTACCGTGCGAACCGCTCACAAGTGACGGCGCATGCCACGAGCCTGAGGCGACCGTCCCTGCGGCCAGTGCCATGTCCAGCGGGCTCACTCGCACGGCGCCCAGGCCGATCATGTCCGCCGCTAGCTGTCCTGGGTAACCGGGCGAGCCCATGCTGCCGGCGAACGCTGGCACCGGCAACTGCCAGGAGGCGCCGAGACCGAACCTGGCGATTGCCCGGGTCAGATCGCTGGCGTGCAGGTTGAGCGACAGGGCAGTGAACTCCGTAGCGCACGCGTGCGCGAAGATCGCGCTGAACGGCCGCGCCTGCGAGGTTGGCTCTGGCGGGACGTTGGCAAAGGTCTGCCCGCCGACCCCATTCGTCCGGTAACACGGGACCAGTGTGCTGGCGCGGACCGAACCTGATGCCAGCAGCGCCGCGGTGGAAACGAAGCTGAACGACTGCCCTGGCTCGTACTGGCCAGCCAGCGGGTCGACCGGGGGCAGGCCGACCGCTCCTTGTTGTGCGACTGCCAGGATCTGGCCGCCGCCCGCACGGACAGCGACGATCGCTGCTGGCAGGCCCAGCCGGGCCAGTGCGCCCTGTGCGGCCCGCTGGATGCCGCCGTTTATCGTCGTCCGGACGTTGGAGCCGGTCCGGCCCGGCCAGCGGTGCAGTACCTTCACCAGGCGCCCGGCCCGATCCTGAACGACCACCTCCGTCGTCGCCTGGCCGGCAAGCGTCCCCTGGAGAGCTAGTTCAAGTCCGGACAAACCTACAGTCGTGCCAGGCAAATACGGCTCGCCCTCGTCTATCAGCTTCTTCGCGGTCTCGGTGCCCACCTGGCCGGTAATCGCGGGAACGGTGCTGACAAACAAACGCTTGACGAAATCGCGCCGCTCCAGACCCTGGATCTTGTCGAGGGCAGGCTTGATCCGCTGGTACTGCGCGGGCGAAAGCTGAACCAGCTCGAGGAAGGACCGGGGCGGCCAGGCGAGGATCTGGCCGATCATCTCATCAGCGTCCGGAGCAGCAAGGCCGGTAACCCTGGCCAGTTCGTCAGCCGTCCGCGCCGGATGACGAACCCGGTCGGGAACTACCCCGAGTTCGATAGTCGAAGACGGCCTGATGAGCGATCGGCCCTGTGAGTCGAGCAGCAACGCCCGGCTCGGCACGGTCGTGAGCACGGCCAGGCGATCACCCGGACCGAGGCCGGGCACGATGACAGCAGGCGACCAGACCACGCGCCAGCCAGCCGCCGTCCGGCGCACCGCGAAATGACCTTGGTACTGCCAGGACAGCCCGCCCCGGCCCAGGTCGATCGACGCGCCAAAGGACGCGTACGCCTGATCCCCGCTGACCACGACCGGGCCCAAGGACAGTCCGAGGTCCGCAGCGCCGAGCTGGCTATACGCGGCCCGCAGGCTGTTGACCACCGCCGTCGGGTTCCCTGTGGTCAGCGCCGCGGCTGCGGGATAGTCCCGGCCCTCCCAGTCAAGCAGGAAAGCCGTGACAGCGGTCGTCACCGAAGGCCCAGCCGAGCCGATACCGGTGACCCCGATCGCGATCACCACTCCGAGTGTGCACAGTACGGCGATCGCTCGGATCGTGACCTGTCGCGAAGGTGTGCTGGACCTGCGTCGCTCACCGGCTGGCCTGCCCCGGCTAGGGGGCCGCCTATTCCCCGGCGCTGGCCCGCCGGTTCCTGGCCCGCCGGTTCCTGGCCCGCCGGTTCCTGGCCGATCGGGCACCGGCGGGTCCAGCCGCAGTCCGTCAAGACCGGCGTCGGCCGACCCGGCAAGGCCGCCTCCGAGCTGACGCCCGCCGCCGTCCGGTCTGATGACCTCGAACCCGGCCATCTCAGCACCGGCCATCTCAGCACCGGCCATCTCGCCACCGGCCGTCTGCGGGCTCGCGGGCTCGGGCGGCAGTGCATCGGGCCTGGACCGTCCAGCCCGATGCCTCGCTGAGTGGGTGCCGCGCCTAGCCATGCCGGCCATCACACGTCATTGTGCTACCTACGCCGACGCATCGCACGCTCGACCTCTCGAGCGGCGTCCCTGCGCGCCAGTTCGTGCCGCTTGTCGTAGGTTCGCCGACCTCGAGCCAGGGCAAGTTCGATCTTGACCTTCCCGTCGGAGAAGTAGAGCGACAGCGGCACGAGGGTCAGACCGCCTTCGGCCGTGGATCGGCTCAGCCGGTCGATCTCCTTGCGGTGCAGCAGCAGTTTGCGCACGCGACGTGGTTCATGATTGGTCCAGGTGCCCAGCGTGTACTCGGGAATATGCACCCCGTAGAGCCACGCCTCCCCGTCGACGATCATGGCGTACCCGTCGGTGAGCGTTGCCCGGCCCGCTCGCAGCGACTTCACCTCGGTGCCGGTCAGCATCAGGCCAGCCTCGAAGGCATCCACGATCTCGTAGTCGTGCCTGGCCCGCCGGTTACTGGCGATGATCTTCTTGCCCTGCTCGGCCTTCTTGCCTTGCTGTGCCGCCACGGTATAAGTCTGATCCCTCAGACACGAAGATAACGCCTGAGCGTCAGGAACGATGTCGCTCCGCACAGCAGCAGGCCGATGAGCATGGTCACGAGCACGACTTCCACCAGGTCGACCGTCGACAACTGCACGGGGAACGGGAAGTACTGCTGGAGTCCGTCGAGCCCGGCCCGCGCACCGGTCAGCAGCGCGACCGCGATCAGCCAGCCGAACAGGCCGGCGATCATGCCTTCCACCAGGAACGGCAACTGCACGTAGAAGTTGGAGGCACCGACCAGTCGCATGATGGCCGTCTCCCTGCGCCGGTTGAACGCCGACAGCCTGATGGTGTTGGCGACGAGCAGGATCGCCGCGATGATCAAGATGATCGCCACCACGATTACCGCGTTCCTGGCGCCGTCGAGCAACCGGTAGAACTTCGTCAGGATGGCGGAGTCGTTACCGACCGAGTCCACGCCCGGCATTCCGGTCACCGCAGCCGTCACGTTGGCCGCGTCGGCCTCAGCGTTCCTGAGCTTGACCTCGAAGGACGCGGGGATATAGTCGGCAGGCGTGTTGTCGATCATCACGGGTTCGTTGGCGAACTCCCGCTTGAACTGCTGATATGCCGCTTGGTGCGTCAGGTAACTGACCTGCACAACTTCGGGCAGCGAACTGAGCTGCTTGTTGATCTGACCTATCTGCGCCGAGGTTGCTGGGCCGTTCTTCGTGCACTGCGGGCTCATCGCGACGCTGCCGCACAGGAAGACAGAAAGCTGCAGCTTGCTCTGCCACAGAGTCCGGGTGTGATCCACCTGCTTCACGAAGAGCAGGCCGGTCCCGAGCAGCGAGAGGCTGATCGCGACGACCACTACCAACGCGGCCGTCATGGTCAGGTTTCGCCGGAGGCCGACCCAGACCTCGCCGAACACGAACTGCGCACGCATGTAGCTGATCCTTTTGTCCTCGACTGGCCAGCAGAGACCGCCAGCTAGTAAGCCTGGCCGTAGACGCCACGCGACTGATCACGTACCACCTTGCCGTACTCAAGCTCGATGACGCGCTTGCGCATAGAGTCGACGATCGCCGCGTCATGGGTGGCCATCACGACAGTAGTGCCTGTCCTGTTGATCCGGTCGAGTACCTTCATGATTCCGATCGATGTCGCCGGATCGATATTGCCCGTCGGCTCGTCTGCGAGCAGGATCATGGGCCGGTTCACGAACGCTCTGGCCATCGCGACGCGCTGCTGCTCACCGCCGGATAGCTCGTCGGGCATCCGGTGCGACTTGCCTTCCAGCCCCACCAGGTCGATAACCTCGGGCACCACCTTGCGGATGAAGCGCCGAGGCTTGCCGATAACTTCAAGCGCGAACGCGATGTTCTGGTAGACGCTCTTGCCAGGCAGCAGCCTGAAATCCTGGAAGACGCAGCCGATTCGGCGGCGAAGCTGTGGCACCTTCCAGTTCGTGAGCCGTGCCAGATCCCGTCCGGCGACATAGATCCGGCCGTCGCTCGGCCGCTCTTCCCGCAGTATCAGCCGCAGGAATGTCGACTTACCTGACCCTGAGGGCCCGACCAGGAAGACGAACTCGCCCTTCTCCACGTCGAGGTTGACGCTCTCCAGGGCGGGACGACTCTGATTCGGGTACGTCTTGGTGACGCTTTCGAAGTGGATCACAGGCCCATCACAGCGCTCGATAATGAAGATGTGTCAGGCGCGCTCGGCGCCCCGGTTTGATCACGGCACAGTCTAGGGGGGAAACTGGGTTGGAACGTCCAACTTGTCGAAGACGGCACGAGGCGCGTCCCAGGAGGCACTCAGATGAGCTGCGAACACCTGATCTGCGCCCAGTGCGCCGGACCGGTCGCTGAGGGCCGTTGCTCGGTGTGCCGGGCGGCGAAAGCCGACCGGCACCATCGCGGCTACGGCGGCAGCGTCCCGTATGCGGTAGCGCTGCTGCTGCTGACCATCACGGTGATCCTCGCCGTCCAGCACCTGATGCACTGACGGGCCGGGCGGGCCAGCCGGGGCGGACCCGGGTACTACAGTCCCTGGGTACGGAGCCAGCGGATCTCTGCCTCGATGAAGTCGTCGATCTCGCCGTCCATGACGGCCGCCGTGTTGCCCGTCTCGTGACCGGTCCGCAAGTCCTTGATGTTCTGGTACGGGTGCAGCACGTAGTTGCGGATCTGGGTACCCCAGCTCCGCCTCGACTCGCCGCGCAGCTCACTTAGCTTGGCCGCCTGCTCCTCCCGCTTCCGCTCAAGCAGCTTGGCCTGGAGCACGGCCATGGCACTCGCCCGGTTCTGGATCTGGCTGCGTTCGTTCTGGCAGGAGACGACGATCCCGGTCGGCAGATGAGTGATCCGCACCGCCGAGTCCGTCGTGTTGACGCCCTGCCCGCCGGGCCCGCTCGACCGGTAGACGTCGATCCGGAGCTCGTCGTCCGGGATGTCGATGTGGTCGGCCTGCTGCACGACGGGGATCACGTCGACACCGGCGAAGGAGGTTTGCCTGCGGCCCTGGTTGTCGTACTTGGAGATCCGGACCATCCGGTGCGTGCCGTGCTCACCGCGCAACGTCCCGTAGGCATACGGTGCCTTGATGACGAACGTGGTCGACTTGATGCCCGCCTCTTCCGCGTACGACGTGTCGTAGACCTCGGTCGGAAAACCATGCCGCTCTGCCCACCGGAGGTAGATGCGCTGCAGCCCCTCGGCCCAGTCCGCCGCGTCCGCCCCTCCGGCCTGCGCGTTGATCGAGATCAGCGCCTCGCGGGCGTCGTACTCACCGGAGAGCAAGGTCCTGATCTCGAGCTGGTCGATCTGGCCGCGGATGGCTGCGAGATCGGCCAGCGCTTCCCGCAGGGTCGGTTCGTCGTTCTCGCTCTCCGCGAGCTCGAACATCACCGACAAATCACCGAGCCTGCTGTGCAGGCTCGCCAGCCTGGACAACTCGGCGTCCAGATAAGACAGCCGCCGGGTGACTGCCTGCGCGTTCTCCTGATCTGCCCACAGTGCCGGATCGACCGACCGCTCCCGCAAGTCGTCCGCCTCTTTGCGCATGCCGTCGGGGTCAAGGACAGCTTCAATACTGGCGAGCTTTGCGGATAGATCGGATATCTCGCCGGCGGGATCGATTGCCATGCCGGAAGCCTACGCGACCCCGCCGTCAGATCTGATCGGCATCCAGGCCGCGACCGGCAAACCGGACGGATCCGCAGACCGGACAGGACCGCGCACCGGACAGGACCATACCCGGGACAGAGCCGCAGACCGCACAGGCCCACAGACCGGATAGAACCGCGGGCCGCACAACGCCGCGGGCCGCACAACGCCGCGCAAGATCACTCGCCGGACAGTGCCCAGGCATCGCACCAGAACCACAGGCCGCACCAGAAACCACAGGCCGCACCAGAACCACAGACCAGTGCCACCGCTATCTCGCCAGTTCAAGTCTGTGACATCCCGCTTAACGCGGCTAGTCTGCCTTTATGCTGCTATGTAGGCTAAGCGGTTCTACCAGACTTGCTCTCGCTTCGCTCGCCGTTCTCCTGGTCTTACCCGCTTGCGGCGCTGCCGGACGGCCCCGCAGCGGCCCACTGCCGTCAGCTCAGCTCACCGCGGCCCAGGCCCGGATCGCCTTCGGCCGTTTCCTGCCCGCGTTCAGGTCCGCGCAACATTCGCATGACCCGCAAGCCGAACTGGACCTGGTAACCGGCGCCGAAGTCCCCGCCGTCGAGCAACTGCCCGGGCAGGCGCTCGGCCCGAAGGTTCCGGCGCTAACCAGCGTGAAGTACTACCTGCCGAGGCTCGACGGCTATCCGCGCTGGTTCATCGCCACCGGAAGCGCGCCTGCCTACGGGGAGCGATTCCTTTTCCTGCTGGTCCAGGCCGCGCCGCAGGCCGGCTGGCGGGAAGCGACTGAGCTGTACGAGCTGCCCGGGTATCCGCCCGTCATGCCCGACCTCAGCGGGATAGCGGTGGACTCGCACGGTTACGCCTCGGTCGCTCCGGCTTCCGATGCTTCGCTGGTGACCGCGCCCAACGCTCTGTCAGCCGGGTTCGCCCGCTACTACGACGCCGCGGTCGGCCAGGCCGCTAGCAGGGGGCCAGCCGCATACTCGGACGCGATCATCGCCATGGAGCGCACCGCCGTGCGCAGCGCACCCCGGTATGGCTGGCGATTCACCGACGAGCTGCGGCCCGCGAGCTTCCCGGTCTATGCTCTGCGCCTCGCCGACGGCGGCGCGATGGTCATCTTCGCCACGCGCGAGGCATTCGGGTGGCAGGCCATATCGGCGCGGGCCACGCTCAAGGCACCACGGGCAGCGGTCGGTATTGGCGCCGCCCCCGACCCTTACACGATCAGGCTGCTGCGGATCACATCGGTCCGGGCTGGCCTGCGCGTCATGTTCGACGTAATCGACGAGCACCTGGCGACAGACCCGGCCGGTCAGGGCATCGTGGCCGATTTCTTCAACGGAAAGATCACAGCCATCACCAAGAGCTGACCCGGCGCGGGAGCCGCTCAGGCGGGCAGCGTGCTAGTCGAAACCAGCGTGCGGATCGCCCGGACGGCGACCGACAAGGTAGCGACGGTGAACGCGTCACTCTCCCAGATCTCGATCAGCGTCTGTGCGGCGCGGGCCACCGCAGACTCGTTCTTCGCTACCCAGGCGGCCAGGCGTTCCTCTGGCGACCCGGTGTTGCTCACAGTGAGGACATCCCTGGCCAGCGCGGCGTGCGCGGTATACAGGTCGTCCCGCAGCGCGCCCCTGGCCATGGTGTTCCACCTGTCGTCCCTGGGCAGCGCGGTGATCCGGTCCCGCAGCCGGCTGATCTGCAGCCGGTCCGCCAGGTCGAAGTACACCTCGGCGGTCTCGTCGACCGAGCGCCCGGTCCTGGCGGCGATTTCCACGATGTCGAACGCCGAGTACGCGGGGACCATCGCCGCGATCCGTTCGGCCAGGCTGGTCGGGAATCCGTAGCCGACGAACGCACCGCGGCGCTCTTCGTAGCCACTCCGGTCAAGTCCCACCAGCAGTTTCGGCAGGCCGGTCGCGACCGCGAGTACTCCGCCGGCGAAGAAGTCGATCGTGGCCTGGATGTCGAACGGGGGCCGCCGGAAGTGCAGCAGCCAGCGGCTCGCGCGTTCGGTGAGCTTACGGCCTTCGAGCAAGGCGAGAATCTGCGCCGAAGTCTCGACCTGCCCGTCGAGACCTTCGAGCTGGTCCCAGAAACCGGCCATGTCGAAGACCGCACGGGCCACCAGCCAGGCCTCGGTGATGTCAGGGACCGAAGCGCCGGTCTCCTCGTTCAGCCGGAACGCGAACGTGATGCCAGCCCGGTCCACCATGTCGTTGATCACGGTCGTCGTGATGATCTCCCGGTGCAGCCGGTGCGCCATCATCCGGTCGGTGAACCGTTCGGCCAAGGCGGCGGGGAAGTATCCGGTCAGCACGTGCCGCAGGTATGGGTCGTCGGGCAGTTCGGACCTGAGTACCTCCTGAGCCGCGGCGATCTTGGTGTGGGCGAGCAACACGGAGAACTCTGGCAGCGTCAGTCCGGCACTGGTGGACCGGCGTTCGGCGATGTCCTTGTCGGCAGGCAGCACATCCAGGCGGCGCCTGATCCGGCCCTCGCGTTCCAGCTTGCGTATGTACCTGGCATGCACGTGCAGCATCTGGGCCGCCTGCGCCCTGGCCGCAGCCAGCGCCCGGTTCTGGTGATAGTTGTGCGCAAGCACCAGCGTTCCGACTTCGCCGGTCATCGCCTGCAACAACGCGTCTCGACCCTGCACGGTCAGCTCGTTATCGCGGACCACCTCGTCTAGCAGGATCTTTATGTTGACCTCATGGTCTGAGGTGTCGACGCCGGCTGAGTTGTCGATGAAGTCCGTGTTGACCAGGCCGCCGCCCAGCGCGTACTCGATCCTGGCCTCCTGCGTCAGGCCGAGGTTGCCGCCTTCGCCGACAACCCTGGCGCGCAGTGCCGCGGCGTCGACCCTGACCGAGTCGTTCGACCGGTCGCCAGCGTCGGCGTGCACCTGGCCGCTCGACTTGACGTACGTGCCGATGCCGCCGTTCCAGAGCAGGTCCACCGGGGCGGTCAGGATCGCCGAGATGAGCCGGTCCGGCGAGAGCGCCGTGACCCCGTCCCCGATGCCCAGCGCCGCCCTTGCCTGCGGGGAGATCGGCACCGACTTCGCCGACCTCGGCCAGACACCGCCGCCAGCCGAGATGAGCTCGCGATCGTAGTCGGACCACGACGACCTCGGCAGGTCAAACAGCCGCTTGCGCTCGGCGAAGCTGGCCGTCGGGTCAGGGGCGGGGTCGACGAACACGTGCCTGTGGTCGAACGCAGCGACCAGCTTGGTGTGCTCGGAGAGCAGCATCCCGTTGCCGAAGACGTCGCCTGACATGTCGCCGACCCCGGCGACCGTGAAGCCGGTACGGCTGATATCGATGCCGAGTACCCTGAAATGGAATTTGACCGACTCCCAGGCACCGCGCGCGGTGATGCCCATCTTCTTGTGGTCGTAGCCTGCCGACCCGCCGGACGCGAATGCGTCGCCCAGCCAGAAACCCCGGCTCAAGGCGATCTCGTTGGCCGTGTCGGAGAACGTGGCCGTCCCCTTGTCGGCAGCCACCACCAGGTACGGGTCGTCGCCGTCGTGCCTGACCACCCGCTCCGGCGGGATGATCTCGCCGGAGCGCAGGTTGTCGGTGACATCGAGCATGGCGCTGATGAACATCTGATAGCACGCGCGCACCTCGGCCGCGTGCGCCTCACGATCTGCCGGGTCGGGCAGCTGCTTGCAGACGAACCCGCCCTTGGCACCGGACGGGACGATCACCGAGTTCTTCACTTCCTGCGCCTTGGCGAGCCCCAGGATCTCGGTGCGGAAATCCTCCCGCCGGTCCGACCAGCGCAGGCCGCCGCGCGCGACTCCGGCGAACCGCAGGTGCACGCCTTCGAACCGGGGCGAGTACACGAACATCTCGAACTTCGGCCGCGGCGCGGGCAGGTCAGGCACCTTCGCCGCGTCCAGCTTGAACACCAGGTACGGCGCCCGTCCGTCGGTCCCCGGCGAAGGGCAGAAATAGTTGGTGCGCTCGGTAGCCGTGATCAGCCCGAGGTAAGCACGCAGGATCCGGTCTTCGTCCAGGCTGGCCACCTCGTCGAGAGCGCCGCCGATCTCCTCGACCAGCGCCTCGCTGCGCTCGCCCCCGCCGGCCTGCCGGTCCGGATCGAACCTGGACTCGAATAGCCGGACGAGCTGCCTGGCGATGATCGGGTTCGAGCGCAGCACCTGGGCGATGTAGTCAGGACTGAACGTGGAACCTGCCTGGCGCAGGTACTTGGCATAGGCGCGGAGCACGGTCACCTGGCGCCAGGTCAGCCCGGCGTCCAGTACCAGCGAGTTGAAGATGTCGTCGTCGATCTCGCCGTTCCACAGCGCAGCCAGCGCACCCTCGAGTTGACCAGCGACCGACGCGAGCGCCACATGCGGCGTCCGGGTGGTGCGGCCGCCGGGGCCGGCCACCGTCGCGCTCTCCCTGCGCAGGCCGAAGTCGTAGATCCAGAACGGCTCGGCGGCCGGGAACTCGTACGGATGCTCGTCGACCACCTCCACACCCATGTGCTGCAGCCTGGGCAGCACGTCGGTCAGCGTGATCGGAGACCCGGTCCGGTGGATGGTCAGCCGCCATACCCGCCGTTTGGGTACCAGCGCCTCGGCGGCGGCGGCGCTGCCTGCCTCGCCATGCGCGATGTGCACGGCCGCGTCGGACAGTCCGCTCAAGTCGGCGGGCTGGTCGAACTCGACCGGCACGCCGCCGACGTAACCAGCGGACTCCCACATTTCGAACGAGATGTCCTGGCCGGACTCGCGCATCTGCTGGATCTTGGCCAGGTCGGAGATCGCCGCCACGGCAGGCACGTCGGCCTTGTAGGTGTCCGTGATGCAGTCGGTGAACTCGGCGAGCAGCGCCCGGCCCTGCCCGTCACCGAGCTGCGCGGCCGCTTCCCTTACCAGGTCGTCGTCCCACGACCGCACCGCGGCCGCGACCGCCTGCTCCAGCCCGGCGACGTCAGCGTCGATCAGCTTGGCGCCGCGCTCGGCCCGCACCACGATGTGCAGCCTGGCGATCGGCGTCTCGTCGACGACCGCACTGTAGTCAAGCTGCGTGCCGCCGAGAACCCGGCGCAGTATTTCCTGGACGCCCAGCCTGGCCTTGGTGTTGTACCTGTCCCTGGAGAGGTAGATCAGGCAGGACACGTACCGGCCGTAGATGTCCTTGCGCAAGAAGAGCCTGGTCTGCATGCGCTCACGCAACCGCAGCACCTCGGTGGCCACGTCGGCAAGCACGTCCACCGGCGTCTGGAACAGTTCCTCGCGGGGGTAGACCTCCATGAACTCGGCCACATCCCGACCGTCATGGCTGTCGGCGGTGATCCCGCTCGCCGCGAAGACCTCGGACAGCTTGCGGCGCAAGATCGGGATCCTGGTGATGCTCTCGGTGTATGCCATGTGCGTGTACAGGCCGAGGAACCGGTACTCACCGCTCACCTCGCCAGCTTCCGACAGCCGCTTGATGCCGACGTAATCCAGGTAGCTGGGCCGGTGCACGGTCGCCCGGGTGTTTGCCTTGGTCATGATCAGCCGGTGACCGGCGTCGGTGGCTAGCTCACGCGCCTGCGGTGACAGCTCGTCGAAGGAGGTCACCCCTGCCTTGTCGTGCCGCAAGATGCCGAGCCCGGTACCTGGGACGCCGCGCAGGGCGAGACCGCCTGATTCCTCGGTGACCAGGTCGTACTCGCGGTAACCAAGGAAGGTGAAGTGTGCGTCCACCAGCCAGCGCAGCAGCATTTCTATCTCGGCGGCTGACTCGGCCGCGCTGGAAGGCATCGCCCAGCCGGCCGACTTCGGGCCGCTGCCTGGACGTCCGCCGACGGGTGCGGCGCCACCGGGCTGGCTGGTCCCTGGCTCGCCGGTGGTCCCTGGCTCGCCGGTCCCTGGCTGGCCGGCACCGGGCCTCGACGCGGCGAGCTCGTCGGCGATCCGCAAGGCCGTGGCCCGCATCTTCGGGTAGTCATCTACCGCCATCCGCACGTCGGCGAGCGCCTGCTCCAGGTCGGCCGCGATGGCATCGCCCTTGCCCTGCGCCAGCCTCGGAACCTCGATGTGCGACCAGGACTCGGCGACCTCGTCCGGACCGCCGTCGGCGCCGCGCAGCCGGTCGAGCGGACGCGGACTCTCGATCGGCTTGAGCACCTCCCGCAACGAGCCAGAGACATCGCGGCGCACGACGAGCTGCGGGTGCACGACCAGTTCGGCGCTGACGTCGTGGGCGGCCAGCGTCATCGTGATGGTGTCCACCAGGAACGGCATGTCGTCGGTGACGACGTCGATCACGTCCCGGCCAGCGAGCAGTGTCGCCTCGGCTCCCGACCTGACCCGAACGACCGCCCGGCCCTGCGGCCGGTACCCGGCAAGGTCGGCGTGCTCGGCCGCGACCGCACCTGCCCGTTTCGGCCCGGCGGCGATCAGGTCGGCCGAGTCGACATGGCGGTAGTAACAGCGCAGGTAGCTGACCTGGTCCCCGACAGTCGCGCCGACCTGGTCGGCCGCTTCGGCCAGCAGTCCCTGCCTCGCGGCGCCCTGGTGCTCCGACATCTGTCCCACTCCCTCGTGGATTAGAGCCTGTCCCGAAGTTCCCAAAGAAATGGGTAGTAACGCAACGGCACCCGGCGGTAGAGGTACGGAGCCCCGGTCGACCCGCCGGTTCCTGACTTGGTCCCGATCTGCCGCTCGACCATCTGCACGTGCCTGGCCCGCCACAGCGCGGAAATCTCGTCGTGCGTGAGCAAGCACTCGGCGATCTGCCACAGGTCGTCGTAGCCGGCCCGGTCCCTCGCGATCACGAGCAGCGAGTCGCAGACGGCAGCCTCATGGCTGACCGCCAGGCCGCGACGGCCCAGCAGGCTCAGGTACGAGTCCCACAGCGACGGCTCGGACAGGCGGCGTGACAACCGCTCGCGCTCGGATTCTGTCAGTGCGCGGAATCGCGCCACGAAGCGCTTGTCCTTCGCTCCGGACAGAAACTCCAGCTCCCTGAACTGTACGGATTGCAGGCCGCTGGCCGGGGCCAGCGCGGAGCGGAACTCGAGGAAGTCCTGCGGAGTCATGGTCTCGATCACGTCGATCTGACTGACGAGCAGGCGCTCGATGACGTGCGCCCGGCGCATCAGGTGCTTGACCCGCCAGGTCTCGTCGGTATCCATCGCGTCCCGCGCGGCGACCAGTTCGTGCAGCAACTGCTTGAACCACAGTTCGTAGACCTGGTGCACGGTGATGAACAGCAGTTCGTCGTGGGCTGGCGGATCGACCAGCGGCACCTGCTGGGTCAGGAGCTCGGGCAGCCGCAGGTAGGTGCCGTAAGTGAGGCGGCCGCCTTCCTCGCCGAAGCTGCGGCCAGAATGCTCCGGCATCACGCACCGCCCGCCCCGGCACCGCCCGGCCCGGCACCGCCCGGCGAGTAGTACGCGAGAACCTCCGGATTGGCCAGCGAATCCGGGTCGGCTGCCTCGTGGATCGGCGTGCCCGCGAGTATCTTGCGCACGGGCACCTCTAGCTTCTTGCCGGACAGCGTGCGCGGGACTCCGGGCACCTGGTACATCTCGTCGGGAACATGCCGCGGCGACAGCGCCGAACGCAGCAGGCCGCGTAGCCGGGCTCGCAGGTCATCGTCCAGGGTCACGCCAGGCGCCAGCACCAGGTAGAGCACGAGGCGGCCTTCGGTCCCCAGCGTGCCGGTGTCGATCACCAGGCTGTCGGTCACTTCGGGCATGTCCTCGACGATCCGGTAGAACTCGCTGGTCCCCATCCGGACGCCACCCCGGTTCAAGGTCGCGTCCGACCTGCCGTAGATGACGCAGCCACCGTCGGGCAGGATCATGATCCAGTCCCCGTGCCGCCAGACACCGGGGAACTCCGCGTAGTAGCTGGCCGCATACCGCTCGCCGGACTCGTCGCCCCAGAAGCCGACCGGCATCGACGGCATCGGCTCGGTCAGCACCAGTTCGCCCACCTCACCGATCACCGACCTGCCCTCGGCGTCGAACGCCTCTACCTTGGCGCCGAGGCAAGGTCCTGCGATGATGCCGCTGCGCACCGGCAGCAGCGGGCAAGGCCCGACGAACCCGGTGCACACATCGGTCCCGCCGGAGAACGAGCCGAGCACGAAAGAGTCTCGTGCACCCCCGTCACCCGCCGCGTCGGGCGCCACCGCCGAGTCGGGCGCCACCGCCGAGTAGACCCACTCGAAACCCTCAGGGGGCAAGGGGGAACCGGTCGAGCCGACCCCACGCAGCCTGGACAGGTCCAGCTCGGCACCGGGCCGCAGGCCGGCCTTCATGCACGTCACCAGGTAAGGTGCCCCGGTCCCGAAGTACGTCACCCCGGCCTGCGCGGCGAGCCGCCAGAGCGCGTCGGTGCCTGGATGCACGGCGCTTCCGTCGTAGGCGACGGCGGTCGCGCCGGTCAAGAGGGTTCCGGCCAGGTAGTTCCACATCATCCAGCCGGTGGTCGTGTACCAGAAGAAGACGTCCTGCGGGCCGATGTCCTGGTGCAGGCAGAGCGCCTTGAGATGCTCGAGCACGATGCCGCCGTGACCATGCACGATCGGCTTGGGCAGGCCCGTGGTGCCCGAGGAGTACAGCACCCACAGCGGGTGGTCGAAGGGCACCTCATCGAACTGGGTCGCCAGCGCCCGCTGGCCGGCCGCTGGCCGCGCGGACCCGGCACCACCTGCCTGCGCGGACCCGGCACCAGTTGCCTGCGCGCCTCCGCCGCGTTGCGCCAGGTCACCGAGCGCGGTCCAGGACACGACCGGGACCGGCAGCGCGGGGCCCGCGCCGGCCGCGCCGACATAGTCGACCGTGATGACGCTGCGCAACCCGGGCAGCGCCGCGGCGATGGCTGCGACCTCGGCCCGCCGGTCGAACGTCTTGCCGCCGTAGACGTAGCCGTCGACGGCGATCAGCACGGCCGGCGAGACCTGGGCAAACCTGTCGACCACGGCAGGCGCACCGAAGTCTGGCGAGCACGAGGTCCAGATGGCGCCAAGGCTCGCGGTCGCGAGCATGCCGATCAGGGCCTGCGGTGAGTTGGGCAGGTAGGCGGCAACCCGGTCGCCGCGTCCGACGCCGAGCGCGGTCAGTGCGGCCCGCACCGTTGCCACCTGCTCGTCGAGCTCGCCGTAGCGCAGGCTGCCGTTATGGCCTGCCTCTGACCGGTAGATCAGGGCGGTTCTGGCTGGGTCGGTGGCGGCCGTCCGCAGCATGTTGCGCGCGTAGTTGAGTGTCGATCCGCTGAACCAGGTGACGCCGGGCATCGGACCGCCCTGCAGCACTGGCTCGGCGCCGCGGGTCCCGAGCACGTCGAAGTAGTCCCAGACAGAAGACCAGAACTCGGCTGGCTGAGCTACCGACCACTGCCACAAGCTGGTGTAGCTGCCGTCAGTGTGGACACCTCGCTGATCGGACAGCCACCGGGCGTAGCTGGTAATTCTGGCTCGCTCGATCGCCGCCTGGCTCGGCGTCGACAGCGTCTCGCCATAACCACGCCCGGCAGCGGACACCTGCCCCTGCTGCATGCGACATCCCGCTCCACTTCACGGCCCTGATCGTTGACTGGACCGTTTATACCAGTATGAAATTTCGCGCCGCCCGCTGCTTCCCGCCTGCTGCTTCCCTACCCGCTGCCCGCAGGCTGCCGGCTAGCCAGCGGACCTGCGCGCCGCATCGCGGCAGCGCTCAGCCGACCCGCCGATCATCTCGCTGATACCGGCGCAACGCCACCAGCGCCCAGACAAGCTCGACCACGCCGAACGGCCACGCTCCCGACAAGAAGCCGTAGCTGCTCGCGAGCGTGCAACCGACCGCGAATGCCAGCACGTACCGGGGATGCCGACGCTCGGCCGCGTACATCGCCATCATGAAGGTCAGCGCGAGCACGCCGTATGCCGTCAGCGGCCAGCCGCTCACCGGTCGATCGCGGCGACGACCCGGCCGGTGTGCGACAGGTCGTCCAGCACCGGGTCGGCGCCGGCCCCGCGAAGCTCGATCACGGTCGACCGGCCGCTCGCCACTCCGACGCACCGGATGCCCGCCACCTTCGCCGCGGCCACGTCCCTGATCGAATCGGCGACGTAGACCGCGGTCGCCGGAGTGATCTGGACCCGGTACTTCTCCGCCGCGAGCGTGATCGACCGCAGGATCTGGGTGCCCCTTGGATAGACGTCCGACCCGAATCCGCCGATCCCCAGGTCCAGGTACGTTTCCAGGCCGAAGGCACGCAGTTTCTCCACCGCGTTTCGCTTGATGGTGCCGGTCAGCACCGTCTGGATCACATTGGGCTGCCGCGCCAGCGCCGCAAGTGCCTCGTGCGCCCCTGGCAGCACCCGGCCGTTCTTGACCAGCAGATCATGCCTGGCCCCGAACGCGGCGGCCAGCTCGGTGCTGTACCTGGCCAGCAGGTCGTTGTCCTCCGGCTGGCTGACTCCAGGAAGCGCCTCGTTGAGAGCGAGCGACTCGTAGAAGATCTCCGAGTCGCTCCGCCCGGCGAGTTGCGGCAGCGCGACGAGCGGCCGGCCGGTGACTCGCCGGAACGCCTCGGCATAGGCATCGCGGGAGACCCTGGCAACGTCCACCAAGGTGAGATCGATGTTCCACAAGACGAGGCGATGGATAACAAGCCTCCGGTGAGTTGTCGGCGCCGCACGCTGGGCACCCGATATCGCGCAAATTACTACACGGAGCGGCTAGCCCATGTGCGGATAGCGATAGTCGGTCGGCGGGACGAAGAGTTCCTTGATCGTCCGGGCGTTCACCCATCGGATCAGGTTGAAGATCGACCCGGCCTTGTCGTTAGTGCCGCTGGCCCTCGCACCGCCGAACGGCTGCTGGCCGACCACGGCGCCGGTCGGCTTGTCGTTGATGTAGAAGTTCCCGGCGGCGAACCGCAGCGTGCGGGTAGCCGCCGCGATCGCGGCACGGTCGGTAGCGATGATCGAACCGGTCAGCGCATAGGGCGCGATGCTGGCTGCCTGCTCGATCACGGCGTCGTAGTCCGCGTCGTCGTAGACGTGCACGGCCAGGATCGGCCCGAAGTACTCCGTGGTGAAGACCTCGTCGGCCGGGTCCGAGCATTCGAGCACGGTCGGCCGGATGAAGTAGCCGTGCGTCGCGTCGGTCGTCCCGCCGGCCCGCACGGTCACGCTCGGCCTCGACCGCGCCCGGTCGAGCGCGTCCGCGTGCTTGGCGAACGCCCGGTGGTCGATGACCGCACCGAGGAACGTGGACAGGTCGGCGCTGACGTCGCCCATCGTCAGCGAATCCACCGTGTCGGTGAATCCGTCTCGCATCTTGGCCCAGATGCTGCGCGGCACGTAGGCACGCGATGCCGCCGAGCACTTCTGTCCCTGGTACTCGAAGGCGCCGCGCAGCAGGGCGACGGTCAGCACGTCCACGTCCGCCGACGGATGGGCGATCACGAAGTCCTTGCCGCCGGTCTCGCCGACCACGCGCGGATAGCCACGGTAGCCGGAAATGTTCTCGCCGACCGCACGCCACAGCCGCTGGAACGTACCCGTCGAGCCGGTGAAGTGGATCCCGGCCAGGTCCGGGTGCGGCACGGCGACCCGCGAGAGCGCCTGACCGGAGCCGGTGACCAGGTTGATCACGCCTGGCGGCAGGCCAGCCGCCTCGAGCAGCCGCATCGTAAAGTGCGCGGAGAACTGCTGGGTAGGCGAAGGCTTCCACAGCACCACGTTGCCGAGCAGCGCGGGCGCGGTCGGCAGGTTCGCCGCGATCGAGGTGAAGTTGAACGGCGTGATAGCCAGCACGAAACCTTCGAGCGGGCGGTATTCGAGCCGGTTCCACGAGCCGGCCGCCGACCCTGGCTGCTCGGCCAGCAGCCGCCTGGCGTAGTGCACGTTGTACCGCCAGAAGTCGATCAGCTCGCAGGCCGCGTCGATCTCCGCCTGGTACGCCGATTTGGACTGGCCGAGAACCGTCGACGCGTTGATGGTGGAGCGCCACGGGCCGGCCAGCAACTCCGCGGCCCGCAAGAAGATCGCGGCCCGGTCGTCGAACGACAGCTCGCGCCAGCCTGGCGCGGCCAGTCGCGCCGCCTCGATCGCCGCGGACACGTCCTCGTCGGTGGCCTCACCGAGGCGGCCGAGCACCTGCGCGTGGTTGTGCGGCTGAACGACGTCGACCCAGTCGCCGCCGCCCATCCGCTGGACGCCACCGACCGTCATGGTCAGGTCGACTGGCTCGCCGGCCAGTTCCTTGATCTTGGTTTCCAGCGCCGCGCGCTCGGGACTCCCCTGCGCGTAAGTCTTGACCGGCTCGTTGACCGGATCGGGAACGCTGCTGACAGCATCGAACACGGATCGCTCCTCGTTGGCTCTCGCTGGACGTCGTTGGCCCGCTCCGCGCAACCGGACCGCACTCGCGGCGGATTTCGCTTTCCTTCATCGTCGCACGAATCGTGCGGCCGGAGCAGGCCGGGATTGCCGGATTACCCGGGTCAGCCGATCAGGTAGATCAGCTCTTGAGCGGCGTACCAGAGCAACTCATGGCCTTCGGCACTGTCGACGACGAACTTCGCGTCACTGTCCCCGCCGTCGGAGGCAGGCAACGCGGCGGCGGCGGCCTCGATGTCCGCTATCGCCACTTCGTCGTCCACGTGCCCGGAAACCACATCGGCGAAGGACACCGGCAGGGCGACGGTCACCCGGCCAGGTTCGTCCAGCCCGTTCTTCACCACGACCGCCGCAGCCGGGAGTTCGGCCGCGAGCACCACCCGCCGACGCCGCGCCCCGGGACTGGCGTGCAGCAGCCGCAGCGACGCCCGCGCCGCCAGCATCAGCGCGACGTACTCAAGTTCTTCGAGGTCGCCGCTGGCGTACCACTCGCGCAGCGCCGGGGTGACCGCGTAGCCGAGCACCGGCGCCGGACCGACTTGGCCCGACACGAGCGCTGGCGCAAGCTGTGCCAGCGTGCTCGGCAGGTAGACGCGCATGAGGTCCCCAGTAGCTCACTGCAGGCGTGTGGCTGATCCCCGCGGACCCGAATCGGGCAGCGATAGCGGGGAGTGCTCCTGAGTCTGCCAGCCCGCCGGGGCCGACGAACACAGAATCAGGTGACAGGTCACCACGCGGTGGATCGACCTGACACCACCACTGGTCAGCGGGTGATCGCGTAGTCAGCGGGTGATCGCGGCGACGACGACGACGACCGCCTCGTCTGCTGGGACGTGCTCCCAGAGCCTGACCACGGTCCATCCGGCCTGGCCGAGCGCGTGATCGGCTGCCCGGTCACGCTCGACGTTCCTGCGCAGCTTGGGCTCCCAGTACCAGGTATTGGCGGCCGGCTGGCTGCCGTGCTCCGGGCAGCAGTGCCAGAAGCAGCCGTCCACGAACACGGCCACCTTGCGCGCGGTGAAGACGATGTCGGGCCGCACCCTGACGCCGCCGGCCAGATCGAGCCGGTAGTCCTTGCGGTACCGGTAACCCAGGCGGTGCAGCGCTCGGCGCAGCGCCAGCTCAGGCTTGGTGTCGACCCGCCGGTTGGCTTTCATGTTGGCTGAGCGCCCGGCCGAAGCCGGATGCGGATACCGCCGCGAGCCCATTTCGTCAGCCATAGCGACTCAGGCTAGTGCGCCGAGGCCGCCAGGAACTCCGACAACCGCGCCCTCGTCGCCGCGGGATCGCTGTGATGCACGGTGCGAAAGCCCAGCGCCTGCGCCGCGACGATATTGCCCTCGACGTCGTCGACGAACACGCACTCCCGCGGCGACAGGCCCAGGCGGCCAAGCGCGAACTGGAAGATGCGTTCCTCTGGCTTGCGCATCCCGACCTCGGCCGAGATCACCACGTCGTCGAAGAGCCCCGCGAACAGGTGCCTGGGGTAACTGTCGCGCGTTCCCCAGGAGTTGGAGAGCAAGCTGGTCCGCATGCCGCTGCCGCGCAGTTCCCTGACGAGGTCGAGCATGTCCTCTTCCAGCACCGACGCGGCGAACATTCGCTTCAGCAGGCCGGCCGAAGGAACCGGCGAACCATCGACGCCGACCAGCAACGCGGCCAGCACCTGCTCGAACTCTTCGTCGGGCACCTCGCCGCGCTCTAGTGCATGCACCGGGGACACGGCGTACTCCGAGCCGTACGCGAGCTGGATCCACGGGCGCACCGCGGCGGTGTAACTGTCCCTGTCGATCCGGTCGGCTTCTAGCCAAGCCTGCACGGTGTCGATAATCGGACTGGTCAGAACGCCGCCCCAGTCGAAGATGACACCGCGCACTGCTGGGGATGGTTCGGCCACGAATCAGATAGTAAGCGGCCTGGGCACCGCCCCCGACGCTCCCCGGCCCGAGCTGCTGGCAGAATGCGTGCCATGCGGCGGACAGCGGTGGTCACTGGTGCGAGCAGCGGTATCGGAGCCGCGACGGCCAGGCGGCTGGCCGCGGACGGCTTCGAGGTCGTCCTCGTCGCCCGCAGGCTCGACCGGCTTGAGCCGGTTGCCGCCGAGATCGCGCGGGCAGGCGGGAGTGCGCAGGTCCGCCGGCTGGACGTGACCGACCGGGAGCAGGTCGACGCGCTGGCCGCCGCCCTGCCGGGCTGCGACGTTCTCGTCGCCAACGCCGGCGGCGCGCTCGGCGCCGAGCAGATCGCCGATGCCAGCCCCGGCGACTGGCTGACGATGTACCAGTCGAACGTGCTCGGCACCCTGCACATGGTGCAGGCGCTGCTGCCTAAGCTCGTCGCCAGCGGCGACGGCACGGTAGTCATCATGGGGTCGACGGCTGGCTTCACCGCCTACGAAGGCGGTGGTGGTTATGTCGCCGCCAAGCACGGCACCCACGCGATCGCCGCCACGTTGCGCCTGGAGTTGTGCGGCCAGCCGGTCCGGGTGATCGAGATCGCGCCGGGGATGGTCCGTACCGAAGAGTTCGCGCTGAACCGGTATCGCGGCGACTCGTCGAAGGCAGCGGCCGTTTACGCGGGCGTGACTGAACCGCTGACCGCTGACGACGTCGCCGACGCGGTGGCGTGGGCGGTGAGCCGGCCAGCGCACGTGAACGTGGACCTGATGGTGCTACGGCCTCGTGCGCAGGCTGCCCAGCACAAGGTGCACCGGCAGAGCTAGCCCGCCTGCCCGAACGGCCACCCGCCCCAGGGCCACCTACCCGAGGGCCGGACCGAACACCTGCCGGCCGGCGATCCAGGTGGCGGTCGTCCGCAAGCTGTCGTTGAGCCAGGTCAGGTCCGCCGCCGCGGCCGGTTCGATCCTGCCGAGGTCACGGCGACCGATCAGGTCAGCAGGAATCCTGGTCGCGGCAACGACGGCCTCCGCCAAGCCGACCCCTGCGGCGACCATGTTCGCGACAGCAGAGTCCATCCGCAGCGTCGAACCGGCCAGCGTGCCATCCGGCCGGGCAGGCGGCGTACCGTCATCTTCGGTGAGCTCGATCGGCTCGCCGCCGAGCAGGTACCGGCCGGCCGGCATCCCGGCGCACGCCGCGGCGTCGGTCACCAGGCAGATCCGTCCAGGAGCGGCGCCGAAGGTGATGGCGGCAACTTGACCGCTGACGTGGTGCAGGTCGGCGATCAGGCTGCTGACCAGGCGGGTGTCCGACAGCGCCTGCCCTACCACTCCCGGCTCACGGTGGTGCATCGGACGCTGCGCGTTGAACAGGTGCGTCACCATCGTCACGCCGCACATCGCCGCCGCGCTCACCTGGTGCGCGGTGGCATCCGAATGTCCGACGCTGACCAGCACGCCGGCCCGCACGAGTTGCTTGACGGCCGACATCGCACCGTCGAGTTCCGGAGCCAGCGTCACCAGGCGCACCAGCCCAGAGCCTGCCGTCAGCAGCGCGTCAATGCTGGCCGGATCAGGGCTGATCGCCCAGGCCGGGTTGTGCGCGCCCGCCCGGCTAGCTGATATGAACGGGCCTTCCAGGTGGATGCCGAGCACTCGGGCGTGCGGAACTGCCAAGTCAGGTACGGTGCCCGCTGCCCGGAGTAGCGACGTGATCATCGCGTCTAGCGGGCTGGTGACGAACGTCGGCAGGAACGCCGTGGTGCCGGTCTCGGGCAGCCGCCGCGCCACCGTGGCCCAGCCCGCCGCGTCACTGTCCGCGAGTTCCACGCCGAAGTAGCCGTTGACCTGGAGATCTACAAAGCCGGGCAGCAATACCCCGTCACTGAGCCGCACGTCGGGCCGACCGGGCGGCAGACCGGCCCCGACCGAGGTGATCGTTCCGTCGGCACACGTCAGGTACCCGGGCGCGAGGACAGACGCAGCGCCAGGGACGGCGCCACTTGCCGTAATGATCCGTGCCGCCGCGATCAGCATCTGGCTAGCTTCGCATCGACATCAGACAGCATGGCCTGATCTGCCTAAGTTCGCCCCGTCGGCCTTCGCCCCGTCGACGCCGGCCGGGCACCGCGGACCCTGACCCAGTCGAGGAAGGAGCGGATCTCGCGGGCCACGACAGCGGGCCGCTCCATCATGGCGACGTGACCGACCCCGGACAGCACCAGGACTCGCCCGCCGCGGAAGGCCCGCGCGGCCTTTCCCGCCATCACCGGATTGACCAGCCGGTCGTGGCTGCCGTGCAGGATCAGCACCGGCGCGCGGACGGTGGTCGCGTCATGCCACAACGAGCTCCGTCCGACCTTGAAGTACTCCAAGACCAGGCTGCGGGCCGACAGCACCAAGGCGATATTCGCGTACGGCAGCCCGTCGCGCCTGAGCACCTCGGCTATCTCGGCGTCCCGGCGGAGCGGATGGAACAGTGCCGGATCGTTAAAGAGATCGCTGATAGTGTGATCTGTCCTGGATTCAGCCGGCTGCTTTCGCAGCCATTCCATCAGTCTCGGGCCGACCGCAGGCACCGTGGCGACCGCCAGGCGCAGCGGCAGCGGCCGCGGCCGCAGGTCGGGCAGGGCCGGCGAGATCAGTACGAGGGAACGGACCAGGTCGGGCCGGCGTGCGGCCAGTCTCGTGCCGACCGCACCGCCCATCGAGTTGCTGATCAGGTGGACGGGCCCGTTGCCCTGCTGCTCGATGAGGCGGGCAACGGCCTCGGCGTGCGCACTGATCGTGTATCGGCCGTCAGCGGCCGGCGGCGAGAAGCCGAACCCCGGCAAGTCGACGGCCGTGCAGTCCAGAACCGGGGCGACCAGGTGCGCGTCCGACGGCCGCGAGAGCAGGTCCATCAGATCGGTCCAGTTCGTGGACGACCCGCCGAGTCCGTGGATGAACAGCGCTGGCTCGGCAGGCTCGGCCCCTGGGACCGTGACCGCCGGGGCCGAGCGCAGGAAGAGCTGCCCGTTCGGAAGGCTCACGAGACGGCCGGGCCAAGGCGGTGTCGGACTCCGCGGGACAGGCTCCTGCGAATCGGGATCGTTCGTCACCTGCAACATGGCATGTCGCCTCACATCTTCAGCACGACTCACCCCGCCGGTGACTCCTGCTAGCCCCGGCGGGCCGGGATCGGGCGGTTCAGCTCGCTTTCCGCGTTGCCTTCGATGTTTTCGACTTCGCCGACCTCGACTTGGCGACCGCCGGCTTAGTGGCTCCCTTCGCGGCACCGGACTTCGGGCCGCCAGGTCCGTCAGGCACGCTATCCAGCGCCTTCGCAGAACGTGGCTTCGCCCCGATCGCCTTGTCCTTACCCTTATTCTGGCCGGCCTCGGGCACTTCCTGCGCCGCCAGGCTGGCCCGCAGCGCGTCAGCCAGGTTCGCGGCCGGCCGCGCCGCGATCTCCATGCTGCCTGGCTGGACTAGTTCCCTGCCCTGCACCTTGGCTTCGACGAGTTCGGTCAGCGCCTCCCGGTAACTGTCGTGATAGGCATCGGGATCGAAGTCAGAGGTCATCGAGTCGATCAGCGCGGCGGCCATCGCCAGTTCCTGCGGCCGGACGTCGATATCTTGCTCAAGGAAGGGGAAGGTAGCGGCGCGGATCTCGTCCGGCCAGAGCAGGGTTTCGAGTACCAAGACGCCGCCTCGCGTCCGCAGCGTGGCAAGGGACTCGCGCTGACGGAGCGCGACCTGGGCGATGGCGACCCGGCCGGACTGCTCGAGCGCGTCGCGCAGCAGCAGGTAAGCCCGAGCGCCGACCGCCTCTGGTTCGATGAAATAACTGCGGTTGAACAAGATCGGGTCGAGCTGTTCGGCTGGCGCGAAATGTAGTACTTCGATGGCTTTGGTGGTGGGAAGTGGCAGGTCGGCCAGGTCCTCCTCGGACAGGATGACCATCTCGCCCGAGGGCAGTTCATAGCCCTTCGCCACGTCCTCGTAGGGCACCTCGTCGCCGCCTACTGAACAGAATCTGCGGAACCTGATCCTGCCGCCGTCGGCCCTGTGGACCTGCCGGAACGAGATGTCCTTTTGCTCTGTCGCGGCGTAGAGTCGCACGGGGATCATGACCAAACCGAAGGAGATCGCGCCCTTCCACATGCTGTGCATGACATCCCCTTACCCCGGTGGGCCGGGTACTGATACAAACAGCGTTGCGCCAATGGAGCTATTCGGCAATATGTTCGAGGGCAGGAGAATGACGTTTCCGCGGCCCGGAACATGCACGAGGAGGTCAGCACATGCCCGACAGGGGCCTTGACGAGCCGGTTCCCGATGTGGTCGAACAGCACCAAGAGGCCGTGCCCGGCGCGGACGAGCCCGAAGCGCCCGACGTGCCGGAAGAACTCCCGCTTGAGGCCGACGCGGCCGATGCCGCCGAACAAGCACGCGAGGTCGGTCTTGACGAGGATGACTACCGCTAGCCGGATGCCGCGAGCGATCGCACAAGTTGTTACCCGGTCGTAGGATGACAGCCGGGCAGTAGCTCGGCCTCGGTCGACAGCATTCGGAGACAGAACGTGATCGCGTCGTCGCAGACAAGACAGGCCAGCGCCCGCCTGCCGCGCCCCGCGCGGCGTAAGCAGCTACTCGGCGCCGCCCGAGAAGTCTTCGTAGCGCAGGGCTACCACGCCGCGGCGATGGACGAGATCGCCGAGCGGGCCGGTGTCAGCAAACCGGTGCTGTACCAGCACTTTCCTGGCAAGCTCGAGCTCTACCTAGCGCTGCTTGACGAGAGCGCGGCCGAACTGGTCGGCGCTGTCTCGGCCGCCTTGGCCTCGACCACAGAAAACCGGCAGCGCGTGCCAGCGACGTTCCGCGCCTTCTTCGACTACGTCAGCGGTGCGGGCGAGGCATTCCGGCTGGTATTCGAGTCAGACCTGAGCAACGAGCCGGCAGTCAGGGCGCGGCTTGACCGCGCCATGTACGAGTGCGCCAAGATGATCAGCGAGTTCATCCGCGAGGACGCGGGAGTGCTGGAGGAGGAAGCGGAACTGCTGGGCATGGCCCTGGTCGGCATGGCCCAGGTCAGCGCACGCTATTGGCTTGGCAGCGAGCGCTCGATCGCGCAGGAGTCCGCCGAAGGCCTGCTCGCGAGACTGGCCTGGCGAGGGATCAGCGGCTGGCCGCTGGCGGAAAGCCCGCACGACTGACCTGAACCCGGAGCTTTCGCTCCCGGCGTAGCGGGTAAGCCGTCCGCCGTGCGGCCTTTGGCCGCACGGCGGACTAGCCTCGGGACTGTAGCTGCGGGCTAGCTTTCTGAGCGGAGGATTGCCGTGGAAGTGAAGATCGGCATACAACTTGCCCCTCGCGAACTCGTCGTCGAGACCGCGGCGTCGGCGCAGGAGATCGAGCAGGCTCTGAGCAGCGCACTCGCGGACGGCAAGATCTTCGCGCTCGCCGACAAAAAGGGCCGCACGGTTCTGGTACCCGCCGAGAAAGTCGCCTACGTGGAACTCGATGCTGCCGGACCCCGCCCGGTCGGGTTCGCCAGCCACTAGTTCGCCAGCAGCCGGCCGTCGGCGGTACTTACTCGGCTAGGCCAAGCGACGCCATCCGTTGCGCGTGAGCGTCGGCGAGCGCGGCGAACATCCGGCCGATCTCTCCTAGCTGGGCCGCCGAACCGCCAGCGAGCAACCGCGCCAGAGATTCCCTGTCGGCGGCAACCCGCTGGGCTTGGCTCAGCGCCTCGCCGACGAGCCGGCGCGCCCAGAGCGCCAGCCGACCCGCGACAGTCGGATCCACGGCTATCGCCTCGCGCACGCGGGCGATCGCGAACTGCGAATGTCCGGAATCAGCAAGTACTTCGAGTACCAGCGAACGGGTCGGCTGATCGAGAAGCTGGGCCACAACTCGGTAGAAGTCAGCCGCTATGCCGTCCCCGACATAGGCCTTGACCAGCCCCTCAAGCCAGTCGGACGGGGCGGTTCTGGCGTGGAAGGCGTCGATGGGCTCGACGAAGGGCCGCATCGCCTGCTGAGGATCGGCGCCAAGCTCAGTGATGCGCTGCCGCAGCACTTCGAAGTGGCCGAACTGGGCCACTGCCATCCCCGCCAGGTCAGCCTTGTCGGACAGCGACGAGGCGAGGGCCGCGTCATCCGCCAACCGGAAAAAGGCTACAAGCGACGCGTAGGCGAGCAGCCCGAGCAACTCGGTCACGCCGTCAGCCGCAGGCTCATGCTCGGTCACACCGGCAGCGTAACAACGCCACGTGGGCAGCATCACCAGACCCGCCGGCTCTGCCGTCCGTCACCTGGCGGCGGACATTGCTAAAGTGAAGGAGGCTCAGTCTAGGAATGCTATTACCCTCGGGTGTGTTGAAGCGTTACGCGTGGTAGTTGCCAAGGAGTCCTTCTTGGTTTCAGTGCCACGCACGACTCGTCCAAGCAACTGCCCGGTCAGCGTGAAGCAGCCTGGCCGGAGCGGGTCAACGATGGTGTTCCCGTTCTCCGGATGAGTCGCCTGCCGCCTGCGGTTACCCGACTGGTCGCTCAAGCGTCCGGCGAACGCAGGCCACCGATGGAGGCGGAAGCCCTGACTACGCAAGACCTCACAACTCATACCGACCAGGCCGTGCGGACGCTCGCACTGGCGACTAACCAGGACGCTGCGGTAGCCGACCCGGATGCGGCCGTGGTGGCGGGCCAGGCGGCTGTCGTCACTGGCCAGGCCGCGATGTTGGTGACCGATCAGGCTGACCTTGACGCGCAAGCGCTGGCCATGGCATTCGAGAAGTTCGGCATCGCCGAGCCCATCTGCGCCGCGCTGACAGCCGCAGGCATCACCCGGGCGTTCCCCATCCAGGCACTCACCCTCCCGATCGCGCTCGCCGGCCACGATGTGATCGGCCAGGCGCGCACCGGGACGGGTAAGACTTTCGCCTTCGGCCTGCCGATCCTGCAGCACATCACGAACAAGGGCCGCGGCAAGCCGGCCGCGCCGCGCGCCCTGGCCATCGTTCCCACCAGGGAACTCGCCATCCAGGTGGCTGACGACCTGCGGACCGCTGGTGCCCGCAGCGACATCAACGTCGTCACCCTGTACGGCGGCCGGGCCTACGAACCTCAGATCGAGGCGCTCGCCGCTGTCGACGTCGTGGTCGGGACGCCGGGCCGGCTTCTCGACCTGTCCCGCCAGGGCCAGGTCGACCTGTCCGGTGTGGACATCCTCGTGCTCGACGAGGCCGACCGGATGCTGGACCTGGGTTTCCTGCCCGATGTCGAGGCGCTGCTGCGGCTCACTCCGTCCAGTCGCCAGACGATGCTGTTCTCCGCCACCATGCCGTCCGAGGTCGTCACGCTGGCCAGAAGGCATCTGCACAGGCCTACGCACATCAGGGCCGAGCAGCACGACGAGCCCGCGCACGTCCCGACGACGGACCAGCACGTGTTCCGCGCGCACCAACTCGACAAGATCGAGGTGCTCGCACGGGTGCTGCAGGCCGAGGGCCGCGGGCTGAGCATCGTGTTCTGCCGCACCCGCCGCGCCTGCGACAACGTCACAACGGAACTGACCGGGCGCGGCTTCGCGGCCGCCGCCGTACATGGCGACCTCGGGCAGAGCCAGCGCGAGCGCGCCCTGCGGGCGTTCCGCGGCGGCAAGGTCGACGTGCTCGTCGCGACCGACGTCGCGGCGCGCGGCCTCGACGTCGACGACGTGACACACGTGATCAACCACGAGTGCCCCGAGGACGAGAAGGCGTACCTGCACCGGATCGGCCGCACTGGCCGGGCCGGACGGACCGGGGTCGCCGTCACCTTCGTCGACTGGCAGGACCTGGGGCGCTGGAAGGTCATCAACGACACGCTGAAGCTCGGCCATCCGGAGCCGATCGAGACGTACTCCACCTCAGAGCACCTGTTCACCTCGCTCGGGATCGCGGCCGGAGCCACCGGTTCGCTGCCACGCGCGCTGCGGGAACGTGCCGGGCTCGACGCCGAGGATCTCGAGGACATTGGCGAGACGGGGCGCATCAAGTCACGCCAGCGGACCTCAGGTGGTGGCCAGTCAGGTGGTGGCCAGGGAGCGAAGTCGCGTGCCGGCCGGCCCTCGGAGCGCCAGTCGAGGTCAGGCAGACCTGACTGGCAGCGCGGCGACGCCGTGGCCGGGCCCAAGCCAGCCAGGCGGCGCACCAGGAGCGGCGTGCCGGTCTCTGCCGCCAAGCCGGGTGCCGACCACACCCAGTCGACGAGCGCTACGGCCGAACGCACGGACACAGCCAGCGTGCCGCGGGGTGAGCACGCGGACGCCGCCGGTGCCGCGCCCGGCGAGCGACCCCGGCCACGACGCCGCTCGGGGCGCAACCGAAATCGCGGCGCCAGGAACAGCGGTCACATCGCCGAGGGACAGCACGGCTCGACACGGCCTGCTACCCGGGCCGAACGTCGCGAAATTGCCGGCGGCTCTGGCGACTTATCTTGTGATAGCGGAAGATAGCCGGACTACGGCTGGTTCTCCTTGAGGCTCGGCCGGAACCCGTCGAGCTAGGTAGGCTGCCAACCCGTGAGTACACCCCGAACGCTGCGGCTGTCGCAGCGAGTCAGAGCGACCGTCATCGGCACGGCCCGCGGCAGTTTCGCGGCACTCGCCGCTGATCCAGCCGGAGGCGTCGGCGAGCGTCAGCCCGCGCTGCTTGTCCCTGGTTATACCGGCAGCAAAGAAGACTTCCTCACCGTTCTGGAGTCACTAGCCGCCGCTGGCCGGACTGTCGTCGCGATCGACATGCGCGGTCAGTACGAGTCCGGCCCGGCGCAGCGCGGTTCCGGTTACGCGCTCGATCAACTCGCAGCGGACCTCTGCGCGGTGGCCAGCGCGATCGCCGGCGACGCCGGGCGGGTGCATCTGCTCGGCCACTCGTTCGGCGGAATCGTCGCGCGTCAGGCCGCGATCGGCGAACCGGCAACCTTCTTGTCGCTGACCCTGCTCGGGTCAGGTCCTGGCACTATCTCGGGCACCAGAGCACAGGCTCTTGCGGATCTGCTGGATTACCTTAGCCCGGCGGCCGATGATGTGGCGCGACTCGGGAGCTTGATCACTGAGCTGTGGGACACCCAGCTCGGACCGCAGGCGGAGGCCGAAGGCACGCCGCCGGAGATCGTCGGCTTCCTCAGGGAGAAGGCGCTACGCACCTGTCCGGTGGGGCTTGCGCAGATGGCCAGGCATCTGCTCGACTGCCCGGATCGGACGGCCGAGCTGGCCGCGATCGCGGGACTGCCGAAACTAGTCAGCTACGGCGAGAACGACGACGCCTGGCCACCGGACGTCCAGGACATGATGGCCAAGCGCCTGAGAGCTGAGCGCGTCTGCATACCTGGGGCCGCACACTCCCCGGCCGTGGAAGCGCCAGAGACGACAGCCGCCATGCTGACCTCGTTCTGGAACCAGGCAGAGTCCAGCCGCTAAGACGTTCCGGCCGGAGGAACCGCCGTCAACCCCGCGGACCGGTATCGTCGGGGGCCGCCAGGCCGTCCCACGGCCGCCGGGCAGGGGCCGCCAGTCGCCCCTGCGGACAGTGCGCACGGTAATCGCACCAGCCGCAACCAGGTCCGGGCATAGGCGGGAACACGTCGTCGCCTCGGCCACGCTCAGGTTCCGCGCGGTACCGCTCGTCCGCTGCCGAGCACTCGGCAGCGATGTCCTGCGCCCGGCGCAAGTGGCGGCCGAGCGAGTCGGCGGTGTGCTCCCAGCGCAGCACCCGCCCGGACGGCAAGTGGTGCAGCTCCACGGCCAGGCAGGGACGGCGCAGCACTCGCCCGGCCGCCAGCGCATAGAGAGCCAGCGTGAGCGAGGACCGGGCGTCATCGACCGACAGCGGATGCCTGCCGGTCTTGTAGTCGACTACGACAAGCTCCCGGCCGGTGCGGTCATCGAGACGGTCGATCCGGCCCGAGACCGCGATCAGGTCCGTCTTGGTCGCGACGGTCCGCTCGATCCCGACAGGCTCGTTCGACGGGTCGACTCCGGCTACATATGCCTCGACCATCGTGCGCGCCCGGTCCAGGTACCGTGCCGACTGGGTACCGTCAAGGTAGCCCTCCGATATCCAGCCCCGGCCGAGCAGCCGCCCCGCCTCCGGCGGCGTTCGCTCAGCGCGCGGCAGCCGCCACCAGCCGGCCAGCGCGTTGTGCACGCTGGCACCGAGGCTGTTGTGCGCCCACGGCGGGCCCTTGGGCGGCGCCGGACGATCGAGGTAGGTCATCCGGTACCGGCGCGGGCAGTCCAGCCACGCACGCAGTCGGCTCGGCGTGCACGGGTAGAGCCGACGCGGCATCCCTTCGAAGCCAAGCTGCTGCACCGTTCCATCCTGTCGTGATTTTCGCCGCAACGGCTGGTACCTCGCGGATCGCCCGCGGCAGGGCCAGTCAGCCCGCTTAGTCGGCCGGCTCGTCGATCAGCCCCTCCGGACCGGCCGCGACCCAGGAGTCGAAGCGCCGCTCCGCCACCGCGACCGTGAACTCCTCGCCATGCCCCGGCAAGATCCGGACCTCGCTCTCCAGCGTGAGCACGCTCGCGCCGATCGAACTGAGCTGGCGCGGGAAGTCGTCGAAATAGCCGTCATGGGCGACCGGCCCGCCGCCGCTGACCACGTCACCGGAGAACAGCACGCCGAGTTCCTCGCTGAACAGGCAGATCGAACCGGGGCTGTGGCCTGGGGCGTGGATCACTTCCAGGGTGACGCCGGCCACCTCGAAGACCCCGCTGTCCTCCATCTCGATGTCCGGTGCCGTCGAGTGGTGTGTCTCGCGCCACGCCAGGGTGTCGGCCACGTGCAGCGCGACCGGCGCATCGTCACGCTTGGCTATTTCAGGCGCCGCGGCGACGTGCTTAGCGTGGCCGTGCGTACAGATCACGGCCATCACTTCGCGGTCGGCCACGACATCGAGCACCGCTGCCGCGTCCTCCCCTGGATCGACGACGATCACCTCCTCGTCGTCGCCGACGATCCAGGTATTGACAGTCCCGGCTACCCGATCGATTCGCGCCTCCATGATCCGCATTCCTCCTGGTAGACCGTGGCGTGGCCATTGGCTCGTGGCCGCGCCGACTCCGCCGGGCTCTAGCCGAGCCCGATCCGAATGAGCGTCCGAACCGCGTCGACGATGAGCTGGACCGCGATCGCCGAAAGCAGCAAGCCGGCGATCCTGGTGAGCAACTCGACTCCGCTCTCCCTGAGCACCTTCAAGATAATTCCGGAGAACCGCATCGCCAGCCACAGTGCGACGACGACAGCGACGATAGCGGCAGCGAACGCCGCGGCGCTGCCGACCGAGCCGACGCGCTGGACAAAGAGCATGGTCGCGACGATCGCACCTGGGCCGGCCAGCAGCGGAGTGCCGAGCGGGACGAAGGCCACGTTCGCCCTGGACTTCGCCGCGTCCGCCGGGGACGCAGCCTTGCCGGTCAGCAGCTCGAGCGCGACGAGCAGCAGCAGCAACCCCCCTGCCGCCTGCACCGAAGGAAGCTGAACCCCGAGGTAGTCCAGGATCGACCGGCCGAACAGCGCGAAGGCGACGATCACCCCGAACGCGACTACCGCCGCCTGCCAGGCCAGCCGGTTGCGCTCAGACGCCGGCCGGTCCGCGGTCATCCCGAGGAAGACGGGCACCACGCCGGGCGGATCGGTGATCACCAGCAGCGTGACGAAAGCCTCCCAGAAGAACTTGACGTCAGAGACGAGCGGCGTCACTTGGTGATCACCGGTGCGCCCGTCGCTGCCGCGAGCAGCTGCGCAAGGTCCTCCTGGCCAGTCGACTCGCAGCCGATGCGGTCGCCGGTCAGTTCGCCGTGATCGTCACTTCCGCCGGTGGCCGCGAGGCCGAGCCCGCGTGCCACAGCACGGAGCTGGTGTCGTTTCGCATCGTCATGATCGGGGTGCGCGACCTCGACGCCGTCGAGCCCGGCCGCGGCGAGTTCGGTAATGAGCTGCTCGGGAACGAGCCAGCCGCGGGTGCTGGCGAGCGGGTGAGCAAGCACGGTCACGCCGCCTGCGCCGCGCACGAGCGCGATGGCGTGCACCAGATCGAGCGCGTAGCGGCGCACGTGCGCCCGGCCGCCCGGGCCGATCCACTCCGTCGTGAACGCCTCGTCCACCGAGCTTACGACGCCCGCCTGGATCATCGCCCTGGCGATATGGGGGCGGCCGACAACGCCGCCGCCCGCGATCGAAGTCACCTGCTCCCAGGTCACCGGCGCACCGAGGCCGGCGAGCCGTTCGACCATGGCCTTCGCCCGCTCCACCCGGCTGGCCCTGATCGCCTGGCACTGGGCTGCCAGCTCGGCGTTGACCGGGTCGAACAAGTACGCGAGCAGATGCACACTGTGCCCGTCGCGGCGGCAGGACAGCTCCATGCCGGGCACCAGCGTCATGCCTGGCGGGAGCGCGGCCGCCGCTTCCGGCATCCCGCCGACCGTATCGTGGTCGGTCAGTGCGAGCACGTCAACGCCTGCCGCGGCCGCACGGCCGATGACGGCTGCGGGCGGCCTGGTCCCGTCGGAAGCTGAGCTATGGCAATGCAGATCGGCGCGCACCAGCCGACTTTAGCTGGTTTAGCCGGGCAGCCGGGGTGAGCGGGCGCCGAACGGCAGATCAAGATCCTGGCCAGGGTCGCGCAAGTCCCGCAGCGGCATCGGCTCGACAAGCAGCGTGCCCGCGGTGTCCGGCCAGAGCAAGATCCACAGCCAGCTGCCCATCACCTCACCGGCGAACGCGGCACAGCCTGGCGCATCCACATGCCAGAGCGGGAACTCGTGGTTGCCGAACTCCACCTGCGCCTGTGGTGAGCAGTCGGGAAAATCGGCGCCAGGATCAGGGCCTTCCAGGCCCGCGCAGTAGGCGCCAAGCCCCACTCCGAGCTCCTCGCAGATCAGCAGCATCTCGGCAGGGCCGCCGACCGGGTTGGGGCCGGACAGCGCGACCACGCAGCCGCGGCTGCCGCTGCGCTCGTCCCCCGCCGCGGCGAAGCCGGTGACCAGCCAGCCATCGGGAAGCGGCCAGGGCAGCATGACCGGGACTACAGCGTTGCGCAGCAGGCCGGCCAGGCCTTCAGGGGACAAGCTGTGCACCTGCCGCAACGGGTAGACGTCACCATGCTTGGCACATCGCCAGCCGCTCGACCAGGCACTGGGCGGTGTCGCGACGGCGCCACAGCGAGGGCAGACTAGCTCCATCGCCGCCGTACCCAGACCTGGCAGGCCGTACGCTGCGTGCTCACTTGAGTTACGATGCTCCATCGCGGGGGGACGTAAACGCACTGGTACGGCGGACGGACCAGCCCGCCGCCCGCGCGCGGGCGGCCGGCCAGCGACCTTGCCGGTCAGCCTGGCGGGGTGAAACGCCTGGTACGGACGAGGCCCGCGGCCCGGCCGCGGGCGGCGGCCACGAGGGCGAGCTTCCTGGACGCCTCGTCGATCATCTCCCCGTCCAGCATGACCGCGCCGCGGTACCGCACGGAGGTGGCGTGCTCGTAGGCATCGAGGATCAACTCCGCCCGCTCGTACTGTTCCTGGTTAGGGGAGAACGCGGCGTTCACCGGGCCTATCTGGCCCGGATGGACGACCCACTTGCCGTCGAAGCCAAGAGCCGCCGCGCTGGCAGACGCCGCCGTGAGCCCGTCCACGTCGCCGATGGCCGCGTACGGGCCGTCGATCGCCTGCAAACCGGCCGACCGCGCGGCGACCAGGATCCGCAGGTGCGCATAGTGAAAAGCGTCACCGCCCGCATAGCCCTCCGGCTGGGCGCCAATCCGCAGCGAGCGCATTCCCAGGCTGGCCATGAAGTCGGCCGGGCCGAAGATCAGCGCGGCCAGCCGACCAGAGGCGGCCGCGATGGCGTCGGCCGCCGCGAGGCCCGCCGCGTCCTCGATCTGGGCCTCGATCGCGATCCTGCCCCGTTCCAGGCCAGCGGCGAGTTCGATCTGATCGAGCAGCAAGTCGAGCCAGACGACCTGGGACGGCGCGGATACCTTCGGCAGCACGATCGCGTCGAGCCGGCCGCCGACCCGCTCGACCACCTCGATCACGTCGCGGTACGCCCACTGGCTGGCGACGCCGTTGACCCGGACCGCGATCAGCCGACCGGCCCAGTCACGCTCCGCCAGCGTCTGGGCTACCAGCGAACGAGCCAGGTCCTTGGCTGCCGGGGCGACCGCGTCCTCCAGATCGAATATCACTTCGTCGGCGGCGAGGCCGGCGGCCTTGGCAAGGAAGCGCTCGCTGCTGCCGGGCACGGTCAGGCAGGAGCGTCGCGGACGATGGGCACTGGTCATGGACCGATGATCCTATGGCCAGGCGTCCGAGATGGTCCTGGGGGCTTCTAGCATGGTTACCATGTCCACCACATCAGTGCCAGAAAGCCCACGCTCGGATGAGAACGGTCGCCCGGGCGGCCCGCCGACCGTAGACCAGGTCATGCGCGCCCTGGCCGATGTGCACGATCCTGAGATCCATAAGCCGATCACCGAACTCGGCATGGTCAAGAACGTCGACGTGGCGGCCGACGGAACGGTACGGGTCGACGTCTGGCTGACCGTGAGCGGCTGCCCGCTGCGCGACACCATCACCCGCGAAGTGCAAGGTGCCGTCGGCAAGCTGGCCGGCGTCACCAGGGTCCGGGTCGAACTCGACGTGATGAGCGAGCAGCAGCGCCGCGAACTGCAGGACAAACTGCGCGGCGGGAAGCCAGAGCGGGAGATCCCGTTCGCCAACCCGGCGTCCCTGACCAAGGTGTACGCGGTAGCCAGCGGCAAGGGCGGCGTAGGAAAGTCTTCGGTTACCGTCAACCTCGCGGTCGCGCTCGCCGCCGCCGGGCAGAAGGTCGGCCTGCTCGACGCGGACATCTACGGGCACTCGGTGCCGCGCATGCTCGGCGTCACGGGACGTCCGACCCAGGTCGAGCAGATGATCATGCCGCCCCAGGCGCACGGCGTGAAGGCTATCTCCAGCGGGATGCTGAAGGCCGGGAACGAGCCGCTGCCGCTGCGCGGCCCGATCCTGCACCGGCTGCTCCAGCAGTTCCTTGCCGACGTCTACTGGGGCGACCTGGATGTCCTGCTGCTCGACCTGCCGCCGGGAACGGGTGACGTAGCGATCTCGGCCGGCCACCTGGTGCCTGGAGCGGAGATCATCGTCGTCACCACGCCGCAGCTTGCGGCGGCCGAGGTCGCCGAGCGAGCCGGGTCGCTCGCGACCCAACTGCATCAGCGGGTGGTCGGCGTCATCGAGAACATGGCCTACCTGCCGTGCCCGCACTGCGACGAGCGGATCGAGGTGTTCGGCAAAGGCGGTGGCCAGGCGGTCGCGCGGGCACTCACCCGGCTTACCGGTGCCGACGTCCCCGTGCTCGGCGAGATACCGATCGACCTGCGGCTGCGGGAGGCCGGCGACGACGGGAACCCGATCGTGCTCGCTGACCCGGCTTCGCCGGCCGCGATCGAGCTGACGAAGATCGCGCAGGCACTCACCGGACGGTCGCGAAGCCTGCTCGGAAGGCAACTCGGCCTGACCCCGGTCTAGGACGCTGAGGTCTAGGACACTGACGACACTGACCCCGGTCTAGGACGGCGGCCGCTCAGGTGGCCTCGGTGTCGTATGGCGTGACCTGGCCGGCCATCAGGAGCGGATCAGCCTGCCGTGCGCCCGTCGGCACGCCAAGGCCGGCCAGCTGCTCGTCGTCGTCGATGCCCTCGAACAAGTGCTTGCGCACGAACGTACGCGGGTTCAGCTCGTTCAGGTCGAAATCGCGGAACTCCGGGCCGAGCGTGTCCGACAGATCCGCCTTGGCGTTGTCGGCAAGCCGTCGCAGTTCCCGCAACGCCCGTCCGGCCTGGAGTGCCATCTTCGGCAGTTGCTCGGGCCCGAAGATGATCAAGCCGAGTATCCCAAGGATCAGGATCTTGGAAGGAGACAAGTCGAACAAGCTAACCTCGCGCTCCTGCTGTGGCGACCCTGTCGGCTGACAAGGCCCGCGCTTTCCAGACTAACCGCAATCTCGGGGTCACGTCATCAGCCGAACGGGTTCAGCCACGATCCCATCCGCTCCAGGCCCCGGCGCACGCGTTGCCAGAGCCCTGCCTCGCGGTCGTGCGGCAGTTGCGCGACGACTTGCGCCACGGTTTCCTGCGGCGCGTCCGCGATCACCGTGTAGACGAATCCCATGGCCGACCACGCCAGGCTGCGTTCGTCTGGCTCGCTTGAGTAGACCACCAGGCCCCGCACGACCGTGTGCCGCCAGCCAGGAATCGTCTCAGGCAGGTCACCGCGCTGGATGAACACCGAGACCACAGAAAGGCCGTCGGAATAGGAAGCGTCGATGACCGAACCTGACCGGGTCGACGTGTGCGTGATCGCGACCAGGGTCATGCCCGCCAGGATCAACGGCACCGACCAGCCCTGCCGGTGTAGGCTGCTGAGGCCTGCTGAGGCCGGCTGTGCCGCCCACGCCTGTCCCCCGACGGACGGTACCGCCTCCGCGTCCTTCAGCCCGAAGCGCAGGTCAATGAAGGCTCCTTCGTTCACCAGGTGGCCGCTGGCATCGAACATCTCCCTGCGCAGCGGCAACGCCGTGGCCTGGTCTAGCCAGTACCGGGCGGCCAGGCTGCCGTCGAGCCGCCGGATGGTGACGATGCTGGCGGGCCGGCTGCTCGCCGTGCCGGTGCCTGAGTACTCGAGCAGGTAGTTGGCACGGAGCAGCGCAAGCATCCAGGGCGACACGCTCAGCACGCCTGCCGTCGCATGATCGCCGGCAGCCGCGTGCCCCGGCGGCGACATCGGCTGCTGGCCGGAACCCGGGACCTGGCCAGACCCCGACCGCAGGCCAGACCCCGACGGCGTGGCGGGCACTGACCGCGAAGCAGAACCGGGCGACCCGTCGTCGTCATCGTCGCCTTCGGCAAGTGCGGGCTCGCCCGGCCGGTGCCAGACTCCGACGATGTAAGCGCTCGAGCCGTCAGGCCCCCACCAGGCGACCATCTGCACGCCGTGGTAGGGAACGTTCTGACACGCCAGTATCGCGGCATTCATCAGGAGCAAGGCACGGCGGGCCGGGGCCGTGTCCGCCGGCCGCAGATCTGACCGCCGGGACTGCGCACCCGAGAAAGCCACCGCCTGAGGCTGGTCAGCCTGATGCGGATCCGCGCCGGCCAGCGACCCCGCGACCACGACCAGTGCGGCGACCGAACCGACGGCGACACCGACCGCCAGGACCGCCAGCCGCATGCGGCGCCAGTAGAACCAGAACATGGCGGTTATGGCGAACTGAGGGGCACGGAGCGCCGGACGGACGGACGGCTCTGCCGCAACCGCGGAACCAAGGTCCCAGGAGCGATCGAAGCGCCGGGTGCGGCGAGGCCCGACCTCGTCGCTGGCGCCTGCCCTGTGTCGTAGCTGTGCTCACGCCAGTAGGCGTCCACGGCAGGAATGATCCTCGGTGCCGCTGGCTGGGCCTGACCTCCGCCGAGCAGGAAGGCGCCAGCCGCTACGGCGACGACGGCCGCGCCGGCGATGCCTGACACGGTCTTCCAGTTGTCCCTGACCTGACGCGCGCGGCGGGAAAGCGTACCTGGACGTGGCGGCCGCCAGCCAGCATCCCTGCCGTCGGGCCTGGCCAGTGCTATCGCGTCCGGACCGGGCAGCTCGACCAGGCGGCCAGCGGCGGTGGACTCGCTACCCGTATCACCGAGCGCCGTCATCCGGCGCTTGAGCGCCCGCAGCTCATTGGCTTCCCGCCGGCAGCTGCCGCACCCGGCGAGGTGATTCAGGAGCCGATCTCGTTCCACGTCGTCAAGCTCGTCGTCGACGAGCGCGGTCAGCCACCGCCCGAGGTGGCGCATGGCTAGCCTCCCTCTCCGGTCAGGCCGACCTCCGCCGGCCGGCCGGCGAGCGCGCGCTCATCGCCGGCGACGTGACATCCTGCCGTAGCGGAGCGCCTCGGCCTGCGATGCTCCAGTGCGGCGCGCAACTGTGCACGCCCGCGGTGGATGCGGGAACGCACAGTTCCGAGCTTCACGTCGAGCACATCCGCGATCTCCTCGTAGGTCAGCCCCTCGATATCGCACAGGACGACGGCGGCTCGGTACTCGGGCGGCAGATCAGCCAGTGCCGCGGCGATATCCACGTCGAGATGGCGCTCGTCGAACGCCTGCGACGGAGTTGGTTCCGCGCCGCGCAGCATGGCCGCCGCCTCGTCGCCTAGTCCCTCGAACCTGATCCGCTGCCGCCGGCGAGTGATGTCGAGGAACAAGTTGGTGGTGATCCGGTGCAGCCAGCCTTCGAAGGTGCCCGGCGTATAGCCGGACAGGGACCTGAAGACTCGGACGAAGACTTCCTGGGTGAGGTCTTCGGCATCATGGCTGTTGCCGGTCAGCCGGTATGCCAGCCGGTAAACCCTGGCTGAATGGTCCCGCACCACTTCTTCCCAGGTCGGCGGAGTCCATTGGGTAGCCTGCTTGCTGCCCGTCCCGGCATCCTCAACCGCCTGCGCCTGCATCAGTTTCCCCTGCCCGTCATGAACTCGGCCGGTCCAGAACACGTCGGCGGCTTGTCGCATTCACGGCACGACCGCACTCACTCAACGTACCGGCGGCCTGGCCTGTTCCCGGCCGGGCCGCGCTGACGCTAGGCTGCGGCGCGAGGAAGTTCAACGAGCGCTAAGGAGATCACCATCTTCCGCCCAGACGTCACCGAAATCCTCGACGAGCTTGCCGCTGAGGACGAGCCGTTGCTGACGGCGCGCGGCAACGCGGAGCGGATGGGCGGTGCCGTCCCGGTCGCCGTACTGACTGGTGCGGCGCTGCGATTCCTCGCCGCTGCGATCGGTGCCAGAGCGGTCGTCGAGATCGGTACCGGATTCGGCACTTCCGGGATCTGGCTGCTGCGCGGAATGCGGCCAGGATCGGTCCTCACCAGTGTCGACCTCGACCCGGAACATCATCGCCTGGCCAGAGCGGCCTTTACCGCGGCAGGCTTCCCGTCGAGCCGGTACCGGCTGATCACCGGCCGGGCACTCGAAGTCCTGCCGAGGCTCGCCGACGGCGCCTACGACCTGGTGTTCTGTGACGCCGATAAGCGCGAGTACCCGGAGTACTTGTCGGCGGCCCTCCGGCTGCTGCGGCCCGGCGGGATCGTGGCATTCGACAACGCCATCTGGGCTGACGAAGGCTCGAATGTCGCACACCGCGATCCCGATACCGCTGCCATCGGCGAACTGCGGGACCAGGTCTTCGGTGCGGAAACCCTGGTCCCGTTGCTGCTGCCGGTCGGCGGCGGCCTGCTCGCGGCAGTCAAGCGGGCCGGCTAGCCCACGGCTAGCCCTGCGTCTAGCTCCCGGTCCGGCTCGCGCCGCGCAGCCACTGGAGCAGCAGCCGGGTACCGAACCCGGTCGCGCCCGCCGTCAGTTCCCCGTCGTCCGCACCGCACCTGGCCGCTCCGGCGATGTCCAGGTGCGCCCACGGGCCTGGGCCGGCGAACTCTCGCAGGAACAGAGCCGCGGCGACCGATCCGGCACCGATGTCCTGCCTGGCGACATTGGCCAGCTCGGCCACCGGAGAATCGAGCACGTCGCGGTAGTCCTCGGTGAGGGGCATGCGCCACAACCGGTCGCCGCTGAGTTCGCCGGATCTGAGCAGGGCGGCAGCCAGCTCGTCGCTCGTCGAATACAGCGCCGCCAGGCCGCCGCCCAGGGCGATCCTGGCGGCACCGGTCAGGGTAGCCACGTCGACGATCTGGTCCGGGGCCAGGTTGGCGACGGCGTAAGCCAGGGCATCGGCAAGCACCAGGCGGCCTTCGGCATCGGTATTGAGCACCTCCACCGTACGGCCGCCGAATTGCGTGATGACGTCACCTGGCCGGAGCGCGGCTCCCGACGGCATGTTCTCGGCCGCCGCCACCAGCCCGGTGATCCGGTCACCGACGCCTAGGCTCGCGAGCGCCGACATCGCGGCCACCACCACGGCGCCGCCAGCCATATCGGTCTTCATCGCCTTCATCCCGTCGTTCGGTTTCAGCGACAGACCGCCGCTGTCGAAGGTGATGCCCTTGCCGACAAGGACCACATGCCGCTCCGCGCCGGGCGGATCGTACCTGAGCTCGATCAGCCGGGGCGGCCTGGCCGACCCCGAGCCGACGGCGAGTATCCCGCCGAAGCCCGCATCGGCGAGCTCGCCCTCGGTCCACAGCCGCACCGCGAGCCCGGCCCGCGCGGCAACGTCAGCGCAGGCGTCGGCGAGCCACTGCGGGGACTTGCGCACCGACGGCGTGTTCGTCAGGTCCCTGGCAAGCCCGACGGCCGCCGCGAAGATCGCTGCCTGCTCGATGGCGCGGACCGCCGGATCCGGCGAACCGTTACCCGCGGCGATCAGCAGCCTGACCTCGGCCAGTTCGCCGCTCTGCTGGCTCGTATCTGACTTCTCCGAGTACCGGTATGAGCCGAGCAAGATGCCTTCGGCGAAGGCCCTGGCCTGGTCCGCGTCCTGACCCAGGACCGCGGCGGACACTGCGGTCTGTCCGGGACGCACCGTCCTGCCGAGCTCGCCGCCAGCTCTCCGCAGCGCGCGGGCCGACCTGTCGCCGACGCCGAGCAGCAGGACGCGGACCATCCGGCCTGCCAGTTTCGCGACAACCAGGCTGCTCTGGCCGGCCCTGCCGGTGAGCTGGCCGACGGCGGCGAACTCGCCAGCGGCCATGCCGAGCATGGTGTCCAGAGCGTCGTCGGCCACGACCGCGCCGCCGGCCTCGACCGCGACGACCACGAGATCAGCCGGCTCGCAACTGCCCGCGGTCACGGCAGCCAGGAAGTCGCCGACTCCGCCCAGATCGGCACGTGCTAGAGCAGTGACAGCACTGGTGACAGGCATCTGGCGAGTCTGGCTCAGCCGACAGCCGACTCGAGCGCGGTGCCGAGCGCCCTCGCCTCGTCCGGTGTCAACTCGACAACAAGCCGGCCACCGCCCTCTAGCGGCACGCGCATCACGATCCCGCGGCCTTCCTTGGTGACCTCAAGCGGACCGTCACCCGTCCGCGGCTTCATGGCCGCCATCATGCCTCCCTCTCGCCAAGTCCTCGGAACTCACCAAGCTCACAACCACATCAATCAGTACCACTATTATCGGTCAGTTCCTTGACCTTGGTGGCATCGATCGGCCTTACCCGGCTGCTTGATCGTCCGCGAGCGAAACTAAGTGCGTGAACGCGAGATCGGCGCTCTTCGACTTGTACGGTGATCACCTGCTCTCCCGGGGCGGGCAGGCACCGGTTGCGGCCCTGGTCCGGCTGCTCGCACCGCTCCGCGTCACTCCCCCCGCGGTACGGACGGCAGTCTCCCGGATGGCACGTCAGGGCTGGCTCGTTCCGGTCCGGCTGCCCGACGGGGCGGGTTACCGGCTGACGCCGCGCGCCGTCGCGCGGCTGGAACAGGCCGCCGACCGGATCTACCGGCGGCACGGGCCGGCCTGGGACGGGCGCTGGCATGTGGTGATCGCCGAACGAGTAGCCGAGCGCGCCAGGAGGCAGCGGCTGAAGTCGGGCCTTGAGTACCTGGGCTATGCGAGCTTGGACGGCTCGGCCTGGATCAGCCCGCATCCCTCGGTCGAGCTCGCCGCGCTGCTGGCGACCGAACAGGTCAGCGCCGAGTCTTTCCGCGCCAGCTACGACGGCGATCCTGCCCGCCTGGCAGCCAGGGCCTGGAACCTGGACAGCCTCGCGACTTCGTACCAGCGGTGGCTCGCCTGGGCCGGCGAGCTGCTCGCGGCCACTGGCGCCGATCAGCCGGATGACGTGGTCTTCATGGCACGAAGCGAGCTGGTGCACGAGTGGCGCAAGTTCTTGTTCATCGACCCGGCGCTGCCCGCTGAACTGCTGCCGCCACGGTGGCCAGGTGCCGTAGCCGCCGATTTGTTCCACGCGGAAGCTGATCGGCTCTTGCCTGCGGCCGCGCGCTTCGTGGACTGTTGTCTAGCGGGCAGAGCCGGCCCGGCAAGATCAGCCCGGCAAGGTCAGCCCGGCGAGACATGAGCACGCCACGATATGAGCACGCCGCGACGACGTGAGGAGAACCAGGTGGGCGACAGCGTCCTGCTCGAGATCGACAATGCGATAGCCACGGTCACGCTGAACCGGCCAGCGGCCAGGAACGCGCTGACCGCCCAGACGAAGCGGGAGCTGCTCGACGCCCTGGCGGCCTGCGGCTCGGACGCGGGCGTGCGGGCTGTCATAATGACCGGCGCTGGCCAGGCGTTCTGCGCTGGCCAGGACCTGCGCGAGCATGCTGACCTGCTGGCCAGCGGCGGTTCACCACTCGACACGGTCAGGGAGCACTACAACCCGATCGTCATCCGGCTCGCCACCATGCCCAAGCCGGTCATCGCCGCCCTGCCCGGTGTCGCCGCGGGCGCAGGGGCTTCGCTCGCCTTCGCGTGCGACTTCAGGATCGCCGCCAGGCGGGCCAGCCTGCTCATGGCGTTCGCCCGGGTAGGGCTGTCGGCGGACAGCGGCGCGTCGTGGACGCTGCAGCGGCTCGTCGGCCCGGCCAAGGCGGCTGAACTGCTGATGCTGGCCGAGCCGGTCTCCGCCGAGCAGGCATTCGCCATGGGCCTGCTCACCAAGGTCGTCGACGACGAGGCACTGACCAGCGAGGTGCGCCAGTTCGCGGGCCGACTGGCCGCCGGTCCCACCATGGCGTATGGCGCCATCAAGGAGAGCTTGCTGTACGCGGCCTCACACGACCTGGCGGACTCCCTGGAGAAGGAAGCCGAGCTGCAGACCAGGCTCGGGCAGACCCACGACCACGTCGCGGCCACCAACGCGTTCGTGAACAAGGAGCCGCCCAGCTACCTGGGCAGCTGACGGATCAGTGCGGGCTGATCAGTCCGCGGTGCCGGCAGGCGGCTCAGCCGCCAGCCGCGCAGTCACCAGGTCCTCGTGCGCCGTGACGAGCCGTTCGGTCACCTCGACCAGGTCGTCGACGTGCAGCCGTTCGTACTGGCCACTCGGCTCGCGCCACCAGATCAGCTCACCCTGACACCACACGGTCAGCCGATGACTCACCGAGAGCACAGCCAGATCACCGCTCGGCTCGGTCACGGGGACCAGTCCGGTCCCAAGACCCCGGTCCGCGAGTGCCGCGGCCAGTTCCTCGATCGCCTCAGAACCCTGCGGGGCTAGCCGCTCGCCGCGGGCAAGTTCGCTGGCCGGCGGGACTCGCAGGGTGAACCAGACGGCCTTGCCCTGCACTTTCCACGCGCCGAGGCGACCGCGGGACAGGTGGTGCCCCCACATTCCGGCCGACAGCCCGGCGACGATCTGCAGCCCGCGGCCACGGACCGAGTCAGGACCAGCGGGCACGGCGGCACCCACCGGCACCGGCTCGCCGGCGTCCCAGCCAGGCTCGGAGTCGAAGATCTTGCACACGATCTCCCGCCCCGTGCCGCAGGAGCGCACGTACAGCCAGAACTCCGGCATACCGCTGACCGGCCGGCGGCCGTGGCCGCCGAACTCGACGTTGCCGTGCGCGTTGAGCGTATTGGCTGCCAGCTCACTGGCCATGGTCACACCGTCGTGGACCAGATCGCCGGGCAGGCCGAGGCCAGCTACCGATTCCCTGAAAAAGCTTCGCGCCGCACTCGCGCACGTGCTGTCGAGCGGCAGGGGCCTGGCAAAGCAGCCGCCGGCGCGGACGCTGGCGTTGGCAACTCCCACCTTGGAGCCTGCCCCGCCGGAACCAGCCCCCGCGGCTTGCATGCGGGCAAGCCGGCTCGCGGACGGCCCGAAGGCTGCGGGTACGTCGGCAAGCGGAGCCGCCAACCAGCCATTGCCTGGCGCCTGACTGTCCGCCTTACGCGCCGCGTCCCGTCCCCGGTCAGCGGGTGACAGCAGCATCGCGGCCCCGCCTTCCCACGTTTAGCAGCTAGTGTGCCCAGATTACGAGTCTTTTGGGAGCAGGTGCAATGACTCTCGCCAAATTGCGGGCAGGCGCGTCGGCTAGCGCTACGGCAGCACCCTGGCTCAGCGAGCCGTTGCCTGATTCAACCGATTACTGACATTTGACACATGTGATGCCCGTGTACAGTGACATTGGCGGTGCTGTCCGCACGACCTGTGCCGCCTGACGCCTCGAGACAGGGGCAGTCACGCAAGGAATCCCCCCGAGGCTCCCTCCTCGGGGGGATTCCAGTTCGCGGGATCCGCCGGCACCGCGCCGGGCGGACTCGCTCAACCGCCAGGCGTTGCTGTCTAGATGTCGTAGCGGCCGCTCTTCAGATCGGCGAGCAGTGCGTCGAATGCGGGCCGGGACACCAGGTGCGCGCCGTCTTCAGGACGGGTGCTGTCCCGGACGGCGACCACGTCGCCGAGGTTGGCCGCGATCTCCACGCAGCCGCCATTCGCGTAACTTGCTCGGGCTTTGCGCCAGATGGCACGAGACAGGTCAGTCATGGATTACTCCAGTCGTTCCGCAAGCTGTTTCAGGTAGTGGGCGGTATCCCGCGGCTCAAGGGCGGCGTCCACTGCCCGGTCAAAGGCCTCGATGTAGCTGCTTACGTATTCGGCATCGCTCACCTCCTGGATTCCGTGGTCGGTCTCGGTAAACACCAGGCTCGGCTCGTCGCCGTCGTAGTCGAAGATCCACACCGCAGAGAACATGCCGGGCGGCGGCCCGTCGGCGAACCGCTGCAGATGCAGGTGAACGTTGGGCCGCTCACCTATCGCAGCCAGATGAGCGAGCTGCTCCCGGCGTTCGGTCCTGCTGCCCCACCTGTACATCAGCGAGGCTTCTGCTATCACCGCTTCTAGCTGCGGCAGCGTCTCCTTGTCGCGATCGAGGACCTGCTGCCTGCGCAGCCTGGCCTCGGTAGCGCGACGACGCCAGGCCGGCGGCTTTCCGCTCGACCGCATCAGCGCGTCGATGTAGTCGGCGGTCTGGAGCAAGCCGGGGATCACCAGCGGCGTGAAAACCCTGATCCTGGCCGAGTCGGCTTCGAAGCCAGGAAACTCGTTGTCAAAAATGTCCTGGTAGTCGCGCCACCAGGGCCGGACCCTGGATGCGATGGCTAGCTCTTCGGTTTCCTTCGCGCAGGCTTCATCGGCCTCGTAGAACCTCAACAAGTCCCTGATGTCACTCATCTCAGGACGTTTCCACTGGTTGGCCTCGAACCGGCCGACCTTTCCTCGTCCCCAGTTCAGCATGTCGCAGACATGATTGGCGGTATAGCCCGCATCGAGCCGCAGTCTGGTTAGTTTGCGGGCCAAACGGAGCTTCGCGATGGTCGCGCCGTAAGCGTCGTCGCTCAACCCTCAGCCTCCTTCAAGCCCCGCTACGGTTACCATAGCGGTACTTAACTTGCGATTCACAATTCACGTACTCAAATGTTTGCGGCCCAATGGCTTGACTAGCCGAACTCGCCAAGCACGACGCCGTCGAGGAAACACAGCCACTCGACCCGGTCGTACACGAGCACCCGGCCCGCGGCGTCGCCAGCCACCCTGAGCAGCACCCAGTCGACGTCTGCCCGGTCCGGGCTTGGCACGAAGGCGATCTCGAACGAGCCGGCCGAGCTGCCGGATCGCCGCCAGTCAAGGCGGTCGATATCGACGCCTAGCTGACTGATTGTCGGCTTTGGTCTGGAGGTCACGCGGTCTTCAGGCACCATGGCTCCGCCGATTCATGTGCAGCCGGGCGTTCCTTGGACCTGAGCCTTCCAAGATCGCTACTTAAAGCGGTGATCAGTAGCATATCGGGCGTACCACGGCAGGGTAAGCACTCTGCCGGAAGCAATCGGCGAGATGGTCGTCGACGACCCCGCAGGCCTGCATCATGGCATACGCGGTGACCGGGCCGGTGAATCGGAAACCGTGCTTGCGAAGGCGCGCCGACAGGGCCTTGGACGCTGGCGTCCAAGCGGGAATGTCGGCGAGCGTACGCGGCGCGACCGCGGCCCCGTCTGCCGCGAAACTCCAGACGGTTGCCGCGAGCCCGGCAGGCAATTCGAGTGCTGCCTGTGCGTTGCCGATGGCGGCTTCGATTTTGGCCCGGTTTCTGACGATCCCCCGGTCAGCGAGCAGCCTGTCGACGTCGCCGGCGCCGAACGCCGCGACGGCGACCGGGTCAAAGCCACAGAACGCCGCGCGGAAGTTCTCCCGCTTGCGCAGAATGGTCAGCCAGGACAATCCGGACTGAAAGGCCTCCAGGCACAGTCGCTCGAACATGCCCACGTCGTCGCGGACCGGGCAGCCCCATTCTTTGTCGTGATAGGCCAGGTAGTCCGCGCTGCTCAGGCACCACGGGCAGCGCAGTTGCCCGTCCGGGCCGAGCGCGGCCCCGGTGATCTCGGTCATGGCTGCGACGGCTGGCTGCGGGTGCCCGGCTGCTGGCTCCCGGTGCCCGGGTCGGTGTCCCTCGTACCGGAGAGGTGGCCGGCGCCCGCGACGGCGCCCGGCCCGGCAGGTCCCCGCTGGTCGTCGGGCGCGCTCGTGCCGCCGAGCAGGCCACGAAGCCTGGCGATCTCCGCGTCCCGCTCGGCGAGCAGGCGGGCGGCCGCTCGCAGTGCCTCAACCGTGGCCTGCGCCTGGTAGCCGAGCAAGCCGATGGGAAGCCGGAGCGCGGCCACGTCGGCCGGCGTCGCGATCCGGGGCCGTGCCGCTGGCAGGTCGCGGCGGAAGTGAGCCAGTTCGCCGCCGCGGCCCATGGCTACGGCCACGACGCCGACGATGATCGCGACACAAGCTGTCAAGAGCACAAGGTACACAACCGCAATCGTGCCACGGCCGCCTACCGTGTTCATACTCCAGCCGCAACCGGACGCATGCCGGACAGGCCTGGTTAACCGCGCGGAAGCCGCAGCACGCTGGCCAGGCGTTGAGCTCGTGGTCGCGGAGCCGTTCAGGCGTTGACCCCGTGGTCGCGGAGCACGTCATTCAGCGCGGCCTTGTCATGCCGCTCGCCCTCCGGCAGCCGCTTGAGCACCAGCACGCACTGCATCCCGAAATCACCGCCAGGGAAGCTGCGGCCGCGGGTGCCGCTCACGCAGACCGACCAGGCCGGCGCCTCGCCGCGCGGCAGTTCCTCGCCGGTCTGCACGTCGATGACGTGCGTGGTCGGCGTCAGGATCGTGCCAGCGCCAAGCACGGCCCCGGTACGGACCCTGGCGCCCTCCACCACCATGCAGCGCGAACTGATGAACGCCTCGTCCTCGACAATGACCGGCACCGCGTTCGGCGGTTCGAGCACCCCGCCGATGCCAACTCCGCCGGACAGGTGGACGTTCTTGCCGATCTGCGCACAAGACCCCACGGTAGCCCAGGTATCGACCATGGTGCCGGAGTCCACGTACGCGCCGATGTTCACGAAGGACGGCATCAGCACCGTGCCAGGCGCCACGTAGGCACCCCAGCGTACGATCGCGCCGGCCACCACGCGAACGCCGTCGAGCTTGGAGGTCAGCGGCACCCGGTCGTGATACCGGAACTCACCGACCTGCGACTGCCGCATCGGCAGCACTCGGAAGGCGAGCAGGATGGCGCGCTTAGCCCGCTCGTCGACGACGATCTGGTCCGTGTCCGGGTCTGGCCAGGCCACCCGCACCCGCCCGGCGTCGATCAGGTCCACCGCGGAGGTGATCGCGTCCCGGGCGCCTACGTCGTCCGTGGTCAGGTTCGCCCGGTTGTCCCAGAACTCGTCGATTTCCTCAGGGAGCAAGGAAACAGCCATCTGCTCAGCTGGACTTTGGCTCATGGAGCGAGCCTAGTGCCGGCCGGCAGGCAGTACCTTCGTTGCGTGGCAGCAACTCGCCCTAGCCGAGCCGGTGCGGCAGCCGTGCTGGTCGTCCTGCTCGTGCTGGCCGCCCTGGCACTGCTGCGCGGCAGGCCAACGCAGCCCGGGCCGGCGATAGGCGACGGCTGCGTGGTCCGCGGTCCAGGCTTCGCGATCCCGCTCAGCACCGACCAGGGTTCGATCGCGGCGGACATCGCAGGCGTCGCCCGGCATCGGTCGATGCCGGAGCGCGCCGTCACCATCGCGTATGCCGCGGCGCTTCAGGAATCCGGCCTGGCTGACCTCGCCTATGGGGACCGCGATTCGGTCGGTGTCTTCCAGCAGCGTCCGTCCCAGGGCTGGGGCACCAGGACTCAGCTGCTCGATCCGATCTACGCGACCACGCGCTTCTTCGCGGCGCTGGCCGCCGTCCCCCGCTACAGCCACCTGCTGGTCTACCAAGCGGCCCAGGACGTGCAGCGCAGCGCGGACGGCCTGGCGTATGACCAGTACGCGCCGCAGGGCGCGGCGATGGCGAACGGATTCACCGGCTACCTGCCGCACGCTGTCTGGTGCTGGTACGGCGCCGGCGTCAAGGACCGCGGCCGGCCGGCGGCGGCCAGCAGGGATCTGGCTGCGGCGTTCGGCCCGCTCCCAGGCAGCCGGCTGGCAGATCCGGCTCGTCGGCCGCGGGCACCCAGCCTTCTGCTGCGGGTGCCCGGGCAGCCGGCCGGCTGGGCGGTGGCCGCGTGGGTGGTGACTCATGCCGCCGCCTACGGCATCAAGGCGGTCAGCTTCGAGGGATACCGCTGGACCGCGGTCCACGGCCAGCTCGGCTGGATCCGCGGCAGCACGCGCCGTCACCTGGCCGGCCGCCCGCACCTGGCCGGGCGCGCTCACCCGGACGCCCGCGCTCACCCGGCCGCGCCCCTCCTGACCGTCACGTTCGGCTGATAACCTGCGATCCCGGGCTGGCGAACAGTAGCGCCCCGACCCTGACGGTCGGCGTTGCGGTGCTGGCCCGATCCGCGATACTGGTCTGATCCGCGATACTGGCCTGGTCTGTGTTACCGGCCTGGTCCGCGATACTGAATCGGGAGCCGCGGGACCAGCACCGGGCCGCGGTTGGAAGAGGAGTTCGCAGTGACGTACATCATCGCCCTGCCATGCGTTGACGTGCTTGACCGGGCATGCATCGAGGAATGCCCCGTCGATTGCATCTACGAGGGCGAGCGCATGCTCTACATCCACCCAGACGAGTGCGTTGACTGCGGCGCATGCGAACCGGTCTGCCCGGTAGAGGCCATCTACTACGAGGACGATGTCCCCTCGCAGTGGAAGGACTACTACAAGGTGAACGTCGACTTCTTCGAGGATCTGGGCTCACCGGGCGGGGCTTCGAAGACCGGGAAGATCGGCAAGGATCACCCGACCGTCGCAGCGCTCCCGCCGCAGGCCGCTGAACATTAGCCCGGGGCGATGCGCGATGCCAGTCGCCGACGCTGCCACCAGTGCCGGCCCGGTATCACCGGCAACGCGGTCCCTGGCGGCGCGGCTGCCTGGCTTTCCCTGGGACCGGCTGGCACCCGCCGCAGCCGCGGCTGCGGCGCATCCGGACGGGATCGTCGACCTGTCGGTGGGTACGCCAGTCGACTCTGTCCCCGAGATTGTCCGCGACGCGCTCGCCGCAGCGGCCGATTCTCCCGGCTACCCGCTCACCAAGGGCACTGGCAAGCTCAGGGCAGCGGCGGCTGGCTGGCTGGCGCGCAAGCACGGCGTGCGGGTGAGCCCGGACGCCGTGCTGCCGGTGATCGGCACCAAGGAACTCATCGCCTGGCTGCCGACGCTGCTGGGGTGCGGGCCAGCGGACGCCGTCAGTTTCCCCGAGCTGGCTTATCCGACCTACGACATCGGTGCGCGCATCGCGAGCGCCCGGCCGGTCGCGACCGACGAGCCTGACCGCTCCGACGCGGTGCCGGTGCGGCTGGCATGGCTGAACTCGCCGTCCAATCCGACCGGGCGGGTGCTGTCGCCGCGGCGCCTGCGGGAGCTGGCGGACTGGGCCAGAGGATGCGGCGCGGTACTCGCGGCCGACGAGTGCTATCTCGATCTGGGTTTCGACACCACGCCCGTCTCGCTGCTCCATCCGGATATCTGCGGTCCCTCACACCAGGGGCTGCTGGCCGTCCACTCGCTGTCCAAGCGGTCGAACCTCGCGGGATACCGTGCTGGCTTCGTGACCGGGGACCCTGACCTGATCGCGGCACTGCTTGAGGCACGAAAGCATGCAGGGATGATCGTGCCCGCCCCGGTACAGGCCGCGATGACGGCCGCCCTGAGTGACGACAGCCACGCGACCGAGCAGCACGCCAGGTACGCACGGCGCCGGACGATCTTGCGGCCGGCACTGGAGCAGGCAGGCTGGGCGGTCAGCCATTCGGAAGCGGGGCTGTACCTGTGGGCCGCGCACCCGGCCTACGACTGCTGGGAGTCGGTCCGGGTGCTGGCCAGGGCGGGCATCCTGGTATCACCAGGAGAGTTCTACGGCCCGGCGGGCCACCGGCACATCCGGGCGGCGCTGACGGCCACGGACGAGCGGATCAGCGCGGCCGCGGGTCGGCTGCGAGCCCTGGCGTAACCACGGAGAGCGCTGTCGTCGCCACGGGGAGTGCCGCATCGGTCAGGCCGCGGCGCGGCGCAAGGATTCGCCGCGCAGAGCCTGATCTACGCAATGAATCGCCGCGGATGCGCATGACGCGCATGGGTAAATAAGGTCTGCGGGCTCCTAGGCTCATGGTGATCCCTCAACCTTCAGGAGGCGCCATGACGTCGGCGGAAGGCAGGCCCCGCGAGTCGCCTCATTCGCGGACATACCTCATGTGCCGACCGGAGTACTTCACGGTTGAGTATGCGATCAACCCGTGGATGCATCCGGGTGAGCCTGTCGACGTGTCGCTCGCCCGCCGTCAGTGGGAACAGCTCAGGGAGACTTATCTCAGCCTGGGCCATACGGTGCTCACCATCGACCCCGAGCCAGGGCTGCCCGACATGGTCTTCGCTGCCAACGGCGCGACCGTGATCGACGGCAAGGTGCTCGGAGTTAGGTTCCAGCATCCGCAGCGGCAGCCGGAAAGCAGCCTGTACCTGGACTGGTTCCGGCGCAACGGCTACGGCACCGTCGCCGAGCCGGTGCGGGTGAACGAGGGCGAGGGAGACATCGTCTACGCCGGCGGCGTGATCATCGCAGGCCACGGTTTCCGCACCGACCAGGCGGTACGCAGTGAGGTCACCGAGCTCTTCGGCCTGCCGGTCATCAGCGTCCGGCTGACCGATCCCCGGTTCTACCACCTGGACACTGCGCTGGTGGTGCTCGACGAGCACACGGCCGCGTACTACCCGGCTGCCTTCGATGATGCTGGCCGGGCGGCACTGGCGGCGCATTTCGCCGAACTCATCGAGGCCAAGGACGAGGACGCGGAAGTGCTCGGGCTGAACGGAATCAGCGACGGGCGCAACGTGGTGCTCCCCGTACAGGCGACGGGCCTGGCGGAGCAGATCAGGCAAGCCGGGTTCACCGTCGTGCCGGTAGACCTGTCCGAGTTCAAGAAGTCCGGCGGCGGCCCGAAGTGCTGCACGCTGGAATTGCGGTAAGCGGGAGGTAACGGTGTCCGCAGGTAAATTGACGGCGGAGCAGCTCAGCGCCCAGTCCGCCGCGCACAGCGCGCACAACTACCACCCGCTGCCAGTCGTGATCGCCAGCGCCGAAGGCGCCTGGGTCACGGACGTGGCCGGCCGTCGTTATCTGGACATGCTCGCCGCTTACTCCGCGATCAACTTCGGCCACCGGCATCCGCGTCTCGTCGCCGCCGCGCAGCGCCAGCTCGAGCGGGTGACCTTGGTCAGCCGCGCGTTCGAGCACGACCAGTTCGGCCCGTTCTGCGCCGAACTCGCCGCGATGGCCGACATGGAGATGGTACTGCCGATGAACACCGGCGCCGAAGCGGTGGAGACCGCGATCAAGACGGCCCGCAAATGGGGCTACGAGGTCAAGGGAGTCCCGGCCGACCAGGCAGTGATCATCGCATTCGACGGCAACTTCCACGGCCGGACGACGACGATTATCAGCTTCTCCACCGATCCGGACGCCCGCGGCTCCTACGGGCCGTACACGCCGGGGTTCCGGGTCGTGCCGTACGGCGATGCCGACGCGCTGGCGCAGGCCATGGACGACCGGGTGGTCGGCGTCCTGGTCGAGCCGATCCAGGGCGAGGCAGGCGTCGTCGTGCCGCCCGCCGGTTTCCTGGCCCGGGTACGCGAGCTCTGCACGCAGTGGGGCGCGCTGATGATAGCCGACGAGATCCAGTCCGGCCTGGGCCGCACCGGGACCACGTTCGCGTGCGAGCACGAGGACGTCGTCCCCGACATGTACATACTCGGCAAGGCGCTGGGCGGCGGCATCGTGCCGGTGTCGGCTGTCGTCTCGTCCGCTGACGTCCTCGGGGTGTTCAAGCCGGGCCAGCACGGCTCGACGTTCGGCGGCAACCCGCTCGGCTGCGCGATCGCCCGTGAGGTCATCGCGATGCTGGCGACCGGGGAGTTCCAGGAGCGGTCGGCCAAGCTCGGCGCGCATCTGCACGACCGGCTCAGCGCGCTGCCCGCCGCGGCGGTCCGCGAGGTGCGCGGCCGCGGGCTCTGGGCCGGTGTCGAGTTCACCGAACTTGGCGGCCGCGAGGTATCTGAGCGGCTGATGGCGCTGGGCGTGCTCGCTAAGGACACCCATGGCACCACGATCCGGCTGGCGCCGCCGCTGATGATCAGCCAGGACGACCTGGACTGGGCGCTGGACAAGTTCGACAGCATCGTCAGATAAGCCGCGGCCGGCTATGCGCCGTCCTCTGGGTAACCAGCGTTGAGCAGCTGATACAGCACGTGGTCCTGCCATTGACCGGCGATCTTCAGGTAGGCGGGCGCCACTGCCAAGCGGACGAATCCGTTGCGTTCGAGCACCCGCTGCGACCTGACGTTGTACGGCAGCGTGCCAGCCTGGATCCGGTGCAGCCCCAGCTCGCCGAAGGCAACCCTGACGATTCGGGCGACAGCGGCTGTCGCCAGGCCGCGCCCGTTGTCGGCGGCGTTCACCCAGTAGCCCAGGTGGCAGGACTGGAACGGCCCGCGCACGATCTCGTTGAGCGTGATCCGGCCGGTCACCCGGCCGGACCGGTCGAGGATCACGTGCGGCAGAGTGAATCCTCGCTCATGCGCGGCGAGCGCTGCCCGGATGACGGCGCGCTGGCCGTCGGCCGTGAAGTAGTCCTCGGGGCGAACGGGGTCCCAGGGGGCCAAGAACTCACGGCTGTCGCGGAGCAGGTCGGCCAGGACCGGCGCGTCTTCGATGGTGACAAGCCGGGTCATGAGCACCGGACCATGATCGCATAACGGCACGGCCCGCCGACCGGGACAGCACCCGCGCGGCGGTGTTGGCTTGCTACCGGTGGTAGCATAGTGCTATGACTGCTATACCACCAAGGCGTGGCCAGCCGGATAAGCCCTCGCAAGCGGTCGATACAGCCGCCGCGCTCAGCGTGCTGGAGCAAGCGCTCAGGCAGGCACTCGGCTCGGTCCCGCGCGATCAGGTGGTGAAGTGCGTCATGTCGGTATTGCCGACGGCGGCCATCGTCGAGGAAAGTGCGCGGCTCCATGGCGGAAAGGTGAGGAAGGTGAGCGTCTCGATGCCGGAGGAACTCGCGGAAGCCGTGCGCGACCGCACCGGAACCGGCGGCTTCAGCCGCTACGTGACCGACGCGGTCCAGGAACAGGTCAGGCTTGATCTTCTCGATGATCTATCGGCAGAACTTCAGGCCGAGTTCGGGCCGTTTGGCGAAGAGGGGGTCAGGCAGGCTATGCAGCTCTGGCCCGACCACCCCGACCACCCCGACCACCCCGACCACCCCGACCACAAGGAGGAACGGTAACTGGCTCGCTGGTCCTGGACGCTGAAGGCCTCGTCAAACTTGCCGCAGGTGATCCGAGGGCCGCATACCCATTCGAAGCCATCCGCAGGAGGCGGGGCCGTGTCGTCACGGCCGCGTCTACCCTGACCGAGGTTCTGCGCGGTGGCCAGAGGGACGTGCCGGTACATCGGATTCTCGGCAAGGTCTCCATCGTCCCGATCAGCGCGGAGCGTGCTCGTGCGGCGGGCGAATTGCTCGGACGGACGGGACTATCCGGGCACCGCTGCGCTCTTGATGCGCTCCTCGCGACGGTCGCGCTCGACCAACCGAGACCAGTAGTTCTGCTGACCAGCGACGTCCGGGACTTGGCCCGGCTTACCGAAGAACCCGAACTGCCCCGGCAGGAGAGGATCGCAGTTGTCCGCGTCTAGCTGGAGGAGCGTGGCGAACCATCCGCACCGCGGGCGACCGCGCCTGGTGCGGGCGATCCGGCGCGGCATATTGTTCCGCTTGTGACTGTTCTCGGCAGCGCGCTCGATACCGGCGGCGCTCAGTACCAGGCCAGGCGGGCGGCGATGCTCGCCAAGCTCGACGAGCTGGACGCGGAGCACGCCAAGGCGCTGGCCGGCGGCGGACCCAAATATGTCCAGCGCCATCGCGACCGTGGCAAGCTGACCGTGCGGGAGCGGATCGAGCTGCTGGTCGACCCGGACAGCCCGTTCCTCGAGCTGTCCGCGCTGGCCGGCCACGGCACCGGCTTCCCGGTCGGCGGCAGCGGCGTGAACGGCATCGGCGTCGTCAGCGGCACACTATGCATGATCAGTGCCAGCGACCCGACGGTACGCGGCGGCGCCACCAACCCGTGGTCGCTGCGCAAATCGCTGCGGTCGATGCAGATCGCGATCGAGAACCGGCTGCCCCTGGTCAACCTGGTGGAGTCCGGCGGCGCGGACCTACCGACCCAGAAGGAGATCTTCATCCCCGGCGGCCAGATCTTCCGTGACCTGACCAGGATGTCGGCGGCCGGAGTCCCGACGATCGCACTCGTCTTCGGCAACTCGACCGCCGGCGGCGCCTACGTGCCCGGCATGAGCGACTACGTCGTCATGATCGACGGCCGGTCCAAGGTCTTCCTGGCCGGCCCGCCGCTAGTGAAGATGGCAACCGGCGAGGAGTCCGACGACGAGTCGCTCGGCGGCGCGAGAATGCACTCCCGGCAGTCCGGCCTGGCCGACTACCTGGCCGAGACCGAGCACGACGCGCTGCGGATCGGCCGGTCCATCCTCGCGCGGCTGAACTGGCGGAACCCGGCGGGCGGCCCGCCGCTGGTCCCGGCCGAGCCGCGGCACGAACCCGACGAACTGCTCGGCATCGTGCCCGAGGACCTGAAGGTCCCGTTCGACCCGCGCGAGGTGATCACCAGGATCGTGGATGGCTCGGACTTCGACGAGTTCAAGCCACTGTACGGTTCCAGCCTGGTCACCGGCTGGGCGGCGCTGCACGGCTATCCGATCGGCATCCTGGCCAACGCGCGCGGCGTCCTGTTCAGCGAGGAATCCCAGAAGGCGGCCCAGTTCATCCAGCTCGCGAACCAGATCGGCGTGCCGCTGCTGTTCCTGCAGAACACGACCGGGTACATGGTCGGCGCCAGCTACGAGCAGGCCGGCATCATCAAGCACGGCGCCATGATGATCAACGCGGTGTCCAACAGCCGGGTCCCGCACCTGACTGTCGTGCTCGGTGCCTCCTACGGCGCGGGGAACTACGGCATGTGCGGCCGCGCCTACGACCCCAGGTTCCTGTTCAGCTGGCCGAGTGCCAAGTCCGCGGTGATGGGTCCCGCTCAGCTCGCCGGGGTGCTGTCCATCGTCGGCCGCCAGGCGGCCGCTTCCCGCGGCGAGAGTTATGACGAGGAGGCCGACGCCGCGATGCGGGCGATGGTGGAGGAGCAGATCGAAGCCGAGTCTCAGGCGTACTTCCTGTCCGGCAGGCTGTACGACGACGGCGTGATCGACCCGCGCGACACCAGGTCGGTGCTCGGCATGTGCCTGTCCGCCGTGTACAGCTCCCCGGGCAGCGCGGCCGGCCCGGCCGCTGGCCTGGCCGGCCAGGCGAGCGGCCAGGTGGCGGGATCGGGTGGCTGGCCGGCACTGACCGGTGCGAGCCGTTATGGCATCTTCAGGATGTGAGGGGAGCGCCGTGATCAGCCGCCTGCTCGTGGCCAACCGGGGCGAGATCGCCCGGCGGGTCTTCCGGACCTGCCGGGACGCCGGAGTCGGCACCGTCGCCGTCTTCTCCGACCCTGACGCCGGATCGCCGCACGTCGCCGAAGCCGATCTGGCCGTCCGCCTGCCCGGGGCGAGCGCGGCCCAGACCTACCTGAGCGGCGAAGCGATCGTCGCCGCGGCGCTGGCGGCCGGCGCCGACGCGGTGCATCCGGGCTACGGCTTCCTCGCCGAGGACCCCGCCTTCGCGCGCCGGGTCCAGGCAGCGGGCCTGACCTGGGTCGGCCCGCCGCCGGACGCCATGGCAGCGATGGCGCTGAAGATCGAGGCGCGAAAACGGGCTGCCATCGCTGGTGTCCCTGTCCTGCCCGAACTGGACCCGGCGTCGGTCTCCACGTTCCCGGTGCTGGTCAAAGCATCCGCGGGCGGTGGCGGCCGGGGCATGCGTGCCGTGCACGGCGCCGGCGAGCTAACCGGGGCGATCGAGTCGGCCCGGCGCGAGGCCCAGGCGGCGTTCGGCGACGGGACAGTGTTCTGTGAGCCGCTGCTGACCGGCGCGCGCCATGTCGAGGTCCAGGTACTCGCCGACCAGGCCGGCACGGTGTGGGCACTGACCGAACGCGACTGTTCCGTGCAGCGCCGGTACGCCAAAGTCATCGAGGAGACGCCGTCTCCGGCGGTCGGCCCGCAGCTTCGCGAGCGGCTGCTCTCCGCCGCCGCGGCACTGACGCGCGCGGTCGGCTACCGCAATGCCGGCACGGTGGAATTCCTGGTCGGCGGCTCCGGCTCCGGCTCCGGCGAGGACCGCGAGTTCTACTTCCTGGAATTCAACACCAGGCTCCAGGTAGAGCATCCGGTCACCGAGTGCGTGCACGGCATCGACCTGGTGGCCCTGCAACTGGCCATCGCGGAAGGGCAATCGCTGCCCGGGCAGCCGCCGGCGGCGGCCGGCCACGCGATCGAGGCAAGGCTCTATGCCGAGGATCCAGCCGATGGCTTCCGCCCGTCCGGCGGCCCGATCCACGCGTTCGCCGTCCCTGGCACGGACTGCGCGTTCGACCTGCCGCCCGGCCATCGCGCGGGCGCCAGGCGGCCGTTCCTGCGCGTGGACGCCGGCGTCCAGCCCGGGACGGTCGTCTCCACTCACTACGACGCGATGCTGGCCAAGGTGATCACCTGGGCGCCGTCGCGCGCGGCCGCGGCGCGGCGGCTGGCAGCCGCGCTCACCAGTACCCTGATCGCCGGACCCGCGACCAACCGCGACCTGCTGGCCGGCGTGCTGCACGACCCCGTGTTCGCCCGAGGGGAGGCGGACACCTCACTGCTCGCCGGGTACGACTTCGCCGGGCTGACTCCTGCGCCGGCCACCTGCCGGACGGCGGCAGCCGCGGCAGCCGCTGCTGTGGCCGCGGCGAACCGGCGGAACGCGACGGTCGCGGCGACGATCCCCGGCGGCTGGCGCAACGTCACCAGCCAGCCCCAGATCACGTCTTTCGACGGCCCGCACGGCCGGATCGATATCCGGTACCGGTGGACCAAGGACGGGATCGCCGTCGATGCCGACGAGTCAGGCGGTGAGCTGATCGTCACCGCCGCCACGCCCGCCGAGGCGACCGTCGAGGTGGCAGGCGTGCGGCACCGGTTCGGCATCACCCGCGCGGAGCAGGAAATCTGGGTCGCCGTACCGTCCGGATCGGTCCGGCTGACGCTGCTCGACCGGCTGCCCGCCGCGGCCGCGGCGGACCAGACCGGGTCGCTGGTCGCCCCGATGCCGGGCAGCGTGACCAAGATCGCGGCAGCGGCGGGAGCACAAGTACTCGCCGGGCAACTCGTCCTCGTACTCGAAGCCATGAAGATGGAGCACCAGATCGTAGCCCCGGCAAGCGGCGTCCTGACCGAGCTGAGAGTCGGACAGGGTACCCAGGTCAACACGGGCGACGTCCTTGCCATCGTCACCGCGGCCGACGCCGATTCCAGCGGGGAGTAAGCAATGACCGACGCCGACAGTGCAGGCACCGGCAAGACAGGCACCGGCAAGACAGGCACCGGCAAGACAGATACCGCACAGGCTGTCCTCGTCCGAACGGAGACGACGGGCGGGGTGGCGACAATCACGCTCGATTCGCCGCACAACGCGAACGCCCTGTCCACCAGGTTGCTGACCCAACTGCGAACGGCGCTGGACGACGCGATAGCCGATCCGGACATCAGGGTGGTCGTGCTGACCGGCGCTGGCCGGGTGTTCTGCGCGGGCGCTGACCTGAAGGAGGCCCTGACCAGTCCTACCGGCGCTACCTCGCTGATGAGCGAAGTGGTCACCCTGATCTGGGCGAGTCCCAAGCCGGTCATCTGCCGGGTCAACGGCGCTGCCAGGGCCGGCGGCATCGGCCTCGTAGCCGTGTGCGACATCGCCATCGCGGTGCGACAGGCCACGTTCGCGTTCTCCGAGGTACGGATCGGCGTGGTCCCTGCGGTGATCTCTGTCCCGTGCCTGCGCCGCATGCCGTCGCGGGCGGCGGCCGAGTACTTCCTGACCGGGGAGGCATTCGACGCGACACGCGCCACCGAGCTTGGCTTGCTGACCAAGGCTGTGCCGGCCGAGGACCTGGACACCGAGACCGCTCGGTATGCGCTGTTGCTGCTGCGCGGCGCGCCCGGAGCGCTGGCTGGCACCAAGGCGGTACTCAGGGACGTCCCCGCGCTGTCGGTAGCCGACGGCCTCGCCGCCATGGCCGAACTTTCCGGCAGGTACTTCGGCTCCGCCGAGGCACGGGAGGGCATGACCGCGTTCGCGGAGAAACGCGACCCTGCGTGGGTACCGGCTGCGGCCAGCCCGGCTGCGGCCAACCCGGCGGTACCCAAGCCGGCGGCGAGCTCGGGAGCGAGCTGACATGCCCGGCCGCGATGTCCTGCGGATCGCCAATTGCAGCGGCTTCTACGGCGACCGGCTCTCGGCGGCGAAGGAGATGGTGCAGGGCGGGCCGATCGACGTGCTCACCGGAGACTGGCTGGCCGAACTGACCATGCTGCTGCTCGGCAAGGCGATGCTGAGCGGCCGGCCGGGATATGCCAGGACGTTCCTCACCCAACTGGAACAGGTGCTGCCGACCTGCCTGGAACGCGGCATCAAGATCGTCGCCAACGCCGGCGGGCTTGACCCAGCCGGATGTGCCGCCGCGGTGACCGAGATCGCCCGCAGGGCGGGGCTGACGCCGGTGATCGCGCACGTGGCGGGCGACGACCTGCTGGCCAGATTGCCCGAGCTGTCAGCGGCCGGGCACAGCCTGGCCAACCTCGACACCGGCGAGCGTCTCGCCGACACGGGGGTCACCCCGCTGACCGCGCACGCTTACCTGGGCGGCCTGCCGATCGCTGCCGCGCTCACGGCCGGAGCGGACGTGGTCGTCACCGGGCGGGTGACCGATGCGGCGCTCGTCGTCGGGCCAGGCATGTGGCGGTTCGGCTGGACTGGCGACGACCTGGACGCGCTCGCCGGGGCCGTGGTGACCGGCCACGTGATCGAGTGCGGCTGCCAGGCGACCGGCGGCAACTACGCGTTCTTCGGCGAGGTTCCTGACCTGGCACATGCCGGGTTCCCGCTGGCCGAACTCGCGGCGGACGGCTCCGCGGTGATCACCAAGCACCCCGGCACTGGCGGGCAGGTGTCGGTGGGTACCGTGACCGCCCAGTTGCTCTACGAGATCGGCGGTCCCCGCTACCTCAACCCCGACGTCATCGCGCGCTTCGACACGATCGCCCTGGCACAGGTCGGGCCGGACCGGGTACGGGTCAGCGGAGTACGGGGCGAGGCACCGCCGGCTGACCTGAAGGTCGCGCTGAACTACGCGGGCGGTTACCGGAACTCGATGATCCTGGCCATCGAAGGGCTGGACGTCGCGGCCAAGGCTGAACTGGCCGAGCAGGCGATCTGGGCTCGGGTGGCGGGCGGCAAGGCGTCGTTCGACACCGCCGACGTCGAACTGGTCGGCTCCGATCCCGCGCTGCTGCGGATCACGGTGCTCGACCGGGACAAGATGAAAGTCGGCCGGGCGTTCTCCGCCGCGGTCGTCGAAACCGGCCTTGCCAGTTACCCGGGCTTCTACGGGCTGAACCCGCCCGGCGACGCGTCGGCGTACGGGGTGTACTGGCCGACTGCCGTCCCGGCCGAACTGGTCAGCACCAGGGTCCTGATCGACGGAAACCCGGTCTGGACCGGCCCGGCGAGAACCCAGCCAGCCGGAGCCGTGGCACCGGCTCCAGTCCTCCCCGGGCAAGCCGCCACCCTCCCCGAGCAAACCACCACCCCGCCCGGGCACGTCACCACCGCCAGCGCGGCCGAGCCCGCGGCCACCCGTCGTGCCCCGCTCGGCCTCATCGCCGGGGCACGGTCGGGTGACAAGGGCGGCAACGCTAACCTCGGCGTCTGGGTCCGCACCGCCGCAGAGTTTGCCTGGCTGGACGGCTACCTGACCACCGCGCGGCTGGCCGAACTCGTGCCGTCAGTGGCCGGCTTGCGGATCGAGCGCTACCGACTGCCCAACTTGCTCGCGCTCAACTTCGTGATCGTGGGGCTGCTCGGCGCGGGCGTGGCGGCCAGCACCCGGCTCGACCCGCAAGCCAAAGCGCTGGGCGAGGAACTCCGTGCTGCCACGGCTGACATCCCACAGACCTTGCTCTCGTCATCATGACCCGGCCCGCTCCGCCAGGGACATGACCGGGACCAGTCCGGCCCGCGACACCAGATTCGGGTCATCAAAGCGCGCGCTGGTCTTCAGCGGATCATGCGGATACTTGCATCTGCCAGGTGCTCTCTCGGTCCCAGTGCTGGAAGCTTCGCAACTCCCATGCGGCCAATTCACGCGGCGGATCGAGGCTTAGCTAAGCCTGACCCACCTGCCACACGGTGGACCTTGACCTGCACGCATAATGGGTTTACGATAATGCCATATTTATCACCATCCGAGATGGGATCTTTTATGGTGCGCGCACGCCTGAGGTTCTGCTCGGCCATCATCGGCCTAGCTGTGCCTGCGGCTGTCATGTTCACCTCGCCAGGCCCGGCGCAAGCGGCACCGAGAGGTGGCCCGGCGCTGGAGGCGGCCAGCCCGTGCGGCAGCCCTCCGTTCTGCAAGAAGCTAGGAAGCTTTAAGCAGCCTTACAAGAGATCTTGGACGTTCGTCAGCAAGCATCTTCGGTCCTGCGTGGTTTACACGGCCTACGGGAGCTTCACGTACACCCTTTGGCGGGCCATAAACCGGCGCACCGGGAACGTTGCCATCTACTGGACGAACCAGACCCTGAACGATCCCACGTTGCATGCGAAGGTCTATGTCTACAGCCCGAAGTTCCGCGACTGCGCCGGGTCACGCAAGGTCACGAAGATCCAGATCGGGCAGCACTGGACGGGGTACGCGTGCAGCTTCAATCCCTCCTTGTCGGTGTCGATCCCGTGGGGCATTGGAATCTCCGCCTGGCCGACCTGCGGAACGCGGAATCAGGCCTCGCACACGACCACATACGGCAGGAGGTCGGCGGTCACGCAGTTCAACTCCGGGTCGCCCGCCCACATCGCGCAGCATGTGGCGGCCGTTCCCGATCGCGGTCACGCCCCGCCACCCTGCTATGGCGTCTACGCGCATTCCGTCGTCACCCAGGGCGGCACCTCGGACAGCTTCTCTGGGAACCCGCAGCGGGTATGCCTCCGCAAAGGCGAGCCGTAGGTCGGCGCGCCATCCCGGCCGAGGAGAACACCGGAAACCGCTGGAGCACGGCCGTGTCGGATCGACCGCCGCTTCCAGGGGCACCCCCGGCCTCAGCCGACCGATCCGCACCTGACTGACAGTCCGCTGGATGGTAGCCGGGCACGATGGCGCAATATCAGTCGGGTCTCTTTTTAGTGCGCTGAGACGGTCGGCTCAAGTAAAATCTGATACGGACCGGATACACAGCGATACCGTCCGCGAACGGGCCGGACTTCCCCCGGACGCACCAACCGCGCCGCAGGGATGTGCCATATGGGCGAGGAGTCGCCGCGCCGGACACTCGCCGCCCGCCTGGCAGCCCGAGACCGGGACCTGTTCGCCGGGCGCCGAGCCGAACTGGCCTTCCTGCGGCGCTGCCTCGACAACGACCCCCCGGCCAGTGTCGTGCACATCACCGGGCCAGGCGGTATCGGCAAGAGCACGCTGCTGCGTGAAGCCGCACGCAGGGCAGCGGACCAGGGCAGAGAAGTCGTCGCGGTGGACGGCCGGGAGTTCGGGCCGTCCTCTGGCGCGCTGGAGAGCGTCCTGCGCAACGCAGCACGGCACGACGATCCCCTGGTGCTCATCGACTCCTATGAGCGGATGACCGCGCTCGACGGATACTTGCGCCGCGACCTGCTTCCGATGCTGGCCGACCGGTCGCTGGTCATCATCGCCGGCCGCGGCGCACCAGACGCGGGATGGTTCGCCGGCGGCTGGGAAGCCCTGACCGCCCGGCTCGACCTTGGCGGGATGCCAGCGCCCGATGCCAGGCTCCTGCTCGCCTCCCGCGGGGTGACCGACGATCGGGTTCCCGCGATCATCGACTGGGCTGGTGGCTCGCCGCTCGCGCTGGCGCTGGCAGCCGATGTGGCCAGTTCCGATACCGGCTGGAACGTGGCAACTGACCCGCGGCGACCCGATATCCTGCGCTCGCTGATTCACCGGCTGACCGAGGCGGAACTACGCGACGTCCGGCTGTCCGCGCTCGGCACCGCTGCCATCGCCAGGACGACGACCCCGCAGTTGCTGCGTGCGGTACTGCCACACGACGACGACGGTGATGCCGCCTATCAGCAGTTGTGCGAACTCACCATCACCGAGCCGGTCGGCGACGGCATCACCCTGCATGACCTGGTGCGCAAGGCTCTCCAAGCGGACCTGCGGCTGCGAAACCAGGAGCTGGAGCGTGACCTTCGGCGCAGGATCATCGACTACCTGTACCAGACCGCTGCCGATGGTCGGCCGTTGCTGATCATCGACATGGCCCACCTGGTGGAAAACCCGCTGCTGCGCTGGGGATTCGGCTGGGACGGCGACGCGGGGTACCGCATCGACTCGGTCAGGGGCGAGGACGCCGATCAGGTGGAGAAGCAGTTCAGGACCGGGCAGAACTGGCAGTGGTGGCAGCTCACCAGGAGGTTCTTCGTCGAGTCGTCGGATCGCGCCGCTGTCGCCCGGGATGTCGACGACCGCATCTGCGGTTACATGGCCTGCGTGAGCCTGGCCTCTGTTCCCGCCTTCGCCGCAACCGACCCGCTGATCGGGCCGTGGCTGGCCCACGCCCGCAGCCACGCGGCGCACGGCGAGTCCGTCCTGTGGCACGCGGCCGTCGACTTTACCGGGCAGGGAAAGGTCCAGGCGATGCTCGGCGTCGCCGGCGTGCTGCGCTCAGGGGCAGCGAATCCCCGGTTCGCCTACCTGCCCATCGATCCGGACTACCCGGGCGCGCTGGCCTTCGCCCAGGCGCTGGGCGCAGTCCACCACACCGACCTCGACGCGCGGATCGGCGACCAGCTTGTCCAGTGCCACCGGCTCGATTACGGACCTGGTGGCCTGATCGCCTCGCTCCGCGCCCAGGTCTATGCCGAGCTCGGCTTGCCCGCGCCCGCACTGCCAGAGCCGGTGCCCGCCGCACGCACGCGGCCCGCGAGTATGCGGCCCGCAGCGACGTTGCGTGCACCGACGCCAGCCCCGGCGCAGGCAACAGCCGAGCTGGAGGTCGTGCGCGACGCGTTGCGGCATTTCCTGGTGCCGCGCGACCTCGCGCGCAGCCCGCTCGCACGAGGCCGGACAGTGGCCGAGCGCGCCGAATCGGTACGGCAGCTTATCTGGAGCGCCACGCGGGACGCGTTCGGCGACAGCGCGACCGAGAAACTACTGCGCAGCGTGCTCGTCGCCGGCTACCTGGAACCGCTGCGCAGCCACGAGGAGGCCGCCGCCAAACTGTGCCTGAGCCGCGCCGCTTACTTCCGGCGGCTCAGGACGGCAATCGAACGGCTGGCCGAGCACGTCGCCGAACGCCAGTCCGAGCACGTCGCCGAACGCCAGGGCGGGCATCCCGCCGAACGGCGGTCAGAGCACGCAGCCGAACGGCGGCTCGAGAAGGTCGGTCATCAGGCGGGCGGGCCTAGCGGCCGCCCGCGCCCGGCGCCGCGGCCGGACCTGGACCACAGCACGTAGCCGACGATCAGGCCGATAATGATGCTCACCGCGCCGCCGAACAAGAACCATTCTCCGGCGACCGAAGCGGTGACCAGGACGCTGCCTGAACTCGTCCCGCTGGCCAGGACGAAGACCACGGCGAACCAGCCAGCCGCCGGAGCCAGCGCCCCGGCCGGCCTGCGCATGCCCCAGGCTGCCCCCACGCAGGTGGCGAAGATCGCGACGTCGAAGCCGAGCGAGGCCAGCGGGGCGGGACCGGAACCGTAGAAGAACGTGCCGAGCACGGCCTGGGCCATCCCGAACAGGACGAGCATCACGTACGTGATGACCGTCAGGGGCCGGTCCGCCCGGCTGCTGGTTTCAGACACTGTTGCAGGCTAGATCAATCCCGGCAAACAGATCGCTCTCCCGGCCGCTCGGGCCGGTGCTCTGGCCGAGAGCGCCCGCGAGCAGCGTGTAGTACTCGATGCCGAGCGCACGCCGGCCGACCAGGTCCGAGAGCGCGAAGAAGGGGCTGTCCACCGCGATCTGGCTCGCATGCGCTCGCATGGCCGCGAGCTTGGCGTCCAGGTGGCCGGTCGCGTCGATCTCGGTCGTCACCTGGTCGTCAGGCACCCCGAACGGCAGGTCGTCGACGGAACCGGCCGCCAGGAATCCGGACCCGGCGCCAGCCCGGTCAGCACCAGCACGGTCAGCGCCAGCACGGTCAGCGCCAGCCTCGCCGTCCGCGGCGACGCTGGCCGCGGGCTGCCCGCCGCCCCCCATCAGGTCGATCGCCTCCGCGAGCACCGACTTGGGCAGGGCCGTCGCGTAGAACTTACGCACCAGTCCGCCGGCTAGCTCGAAGGCGCGCCACGCCACCCGGTGTGCCTGGATGTGATCGGGATGCCCGTAGAAGCCCTTGGCGTCATAGGTGATCAGGACCTGCGGCCTGACCTCGTCGATGATCTCGAGCAGCGCGCTCGCCGCCTGCGCCACGTCCGCTCGCCAGAAGACACCGTCCCAGTCGTTGGACGGCGTACCCATCATCCCCGAGTCGTGCCACCGGCCCGGCGAGCCGAGGAAACGATGGTCGGTGACACCGAGCGCCGCGCAGGCCGCGGCCAGTTCGCCGATCCTGTGCTCGCCCAGCCGGTTCTCCTTGTCCCAGGCCAGGTGCGCAAGGCCGGGCGGGATCACCTCGCCCAGCTCGCCCAGCGTGCAGGTCACCAGCGTCACCTGCACGCCTTGAGCCGCGTATTTCGCCATGGTCGCGCCCGTCTCGATGGACTCGTCGTCCGGGTGGGCGTGCACGAGCATCAGCCGCCTGCCGTCCGAGCGCTGGTTCATGCGGTGAGGATACTCCGGCCGGTGCTGGCAGGATCTTGTGTCATGACTGACACCTTTCCGCGGCAGCAGGCCCGCACCCTGAACTTCAGCCTCGGCGTACCGAGGTCCTTCCAGGTCTCCGCCGACGGCAAGCGGATCGCGTTCTTGCGCAGCAAGGACGGCAGCGACCCGATGACCTGCCTGTGGGCTCTGGACCTGCCCGCCGATGGCCGCGAGCAGGTCAGCGACGCTGAGCGCCTGGTAGTGGACCCGGCCCTCATCGGGGCGAGGACGGAGGAGCCGGAAGAAGAAAGAGCCCGCAGGGAGCGATCCAGGGAGAAGGCGGGCGGAGTCGTCGCGTTCGCGACTGACGCCCAGTTCACCATGGCGGCGTTTGCCCTCGCCGGCGAGGTACACACCGTCAGCCTGGCGCCGGACGGACCCGGTCCCCGGCGGGCCGCCGCGCAGTCGCCCGCCATCGACCCGCGGCCAGATCCGGGCGGGCAGCGGGTCGCCTACGTCTGCGACAGCGCGCTGCGGATCACCAACCTGCGGAGCGGCGAGGACGCCGAGCTGATCGGGCCGGGCAGCCGGGACCCGGGCGGCGCCGGCGGGTCAGCCGGGGCCGAGCCAGGCGACATCACCTTCGGTCTCGCCGAGTTCGCCGCTGCCGAAGAGATGGACCGGATGCGCGGGTACTGGTGGGCTCCAGACGGGTCCGCGCTGCTGGTGGCCAGGGTGGACAACTCCGGCGTGAACCGCTGGCATATCGCCGATCCGGCGAATCCCGGCCGGCAGCCGGTCCAGGTCAGATATCCGGCGGCAGGCACCCCGAATGCCGTTGTTTCGTTGTTCCTGGTGAGCCTGGCTGGCAGCGCGATTCCGGTCGCCTGGGACGCCGGCGCGTTCCCCTACCTCACCACTGTGAGCTGGGACTCCGGCGATCCGCTGATCGTGGTGCAGTCCAGGGACCAGCGCGCGATGCAGTTGCTCGCAGTCGACCGGGCGACCGGTCGCACGACGGTGCTGCGCGCGGACTCCGATGCCTGCTGGCTGGACATCGTGCCCGGCGTCCCGGCGCGGATGGCAGACGGCCGGATCGCCTGGACGGCGGACGTGGACGGCGCGCGCGGACTGCTCGTCGCGACCGAGCATCAGCTAGCCGACCGCGGCGCGGCCCCGGTCACGCCTGCGGGCCTGCACGTCCGAGCGATCTTGTCGGTGGACGGCGATACCGTGCTGCTGTCCGCTTCCGACGAGGAGCCGACCGAGATCGGTATCTGGAGCTACGGACCGGACGGCCTGCGGAAGCTGTCTGGCGACAGCACGGTCCGAGCCGACGGATCGGGCCGGCCAGATGCGACGGTGACGACGGTCGGCCTGCGGGGCGCCGCGCTGCATCGTGGCGTGCACGGTGCCGTCCGGGCTGGCGGCACGACCGTGCTGACCAGCCGGTCGATGGCCGGGTACGGGCTGACGACGACGGTGCTGCGGGACGCCGCCGACCACGGGGCCGTGGCGACGATCGGGTCGCTGGCGCAGTCCCCCTCGCTCCCCAGGCTCCGGGTCGAGCTGGTACGCGCCGGGCGGCGCGAGATCCGCGCCGCCGTGATCCTGCCGTCCTGGCACCAGCCAGGGTCGGCCAGGCTGCCGGTGCTGATGGACCCGTACGGCGGCCCGCACGCACAACGGGTGCTCGCCAGCGCGGATGCCTACCTGACCTCGCAGTGGTTCGCCGACCAGGGCTTCGCCGTCGTCGTCGCGGACGGTCGCGGCACTCCGGGGCGCGGCCCTGCCTGGGAGCGTGCCGTGACCGGCGACCTGGCCGGCCCGGTGCTCGAAGACCAGGTCGACGCGCTCACCGCGGTCGCGGAGCTCAACCCCGACCTGGACCTGAGCCGGGTGGCGATCAGGGGCTGGTCCTTCGGCGGGTACCTGTCCGCGCTCGCGGTACTGCGCCGGCCTGACGTGTTCCATGCGGCCATCGCCGGCGCCCCGGTCACCGACTGGCAGCTTTACGACACCCACTACACCGAGCGCTACCTGGGGCATCCGGCCCACGACGCGGCAGCCTACGAGCAGTCGTCACTCCTGGCCGACGCGCACCGGCTGTCCCGCCCGCTGATGATCATCCACGGCCTCGCCGACGACAACGTGGTCGTCGCGCACTCGCTGCGGTTGTCCTGCGCGCTGCTCGCGGCCGGGCGTCCGCACCAGGTGCTGCCGCTCTCCGGCGTGACGCATATGGCCGCCCAGGAGGAGGTCGCGGAGAACATCCTGCTGCTCCAGGTGGACTTCCTGCGCTCCGCGCTCGGTCTGGCGCAGGAGGCGACCGGCCAGGTGAGCGCCGTGTAGCGAGAGTCACACCGGCAGAAGCCGCACCCAGGTCGGCGAGTTGATTACCGTTGGAATAAGGTTCTTGCGGCAACGCGGGCATGCCGCCGCCGAGCGCAGCGGCCGTCCGCGGCAACGCCGGAAAGTTGACTTCACTTTCAGCGCGATCGGAAGTTCAGTGCGGAGACGTCGATGACGCAGGTAACGCAGGCGCCGGCCAAGACCAGGGCGCAGATCGAAAGCAAGACGCTGCGCAAGGACCAGTGGTGGCGCCAGCCGGCCATCAACGCCGCCGGCCTCGGCGTGGTGGTGATCTACCTGACCTGGGCGTCGCTGGTCAATACGGATTACTTCTGGAAGCCGTACATCTCGCCGTTGTACTCGCCTTGTCTTGCCACGACCTGCACCACAGGCGCCGGCTACAGCTGGGTCCCGTGGCTGACCTGGCTGACCCCCGCGATCCTGATCATCTGGGGCCCGATGGGCTTCCGGTTCACCTGCTACTACTACCGCAAGGCGTACTACCGGGCGTTCTGGCAGTCGCCGACGGCCTGCGCGGTGCGCGAGCCGCACGCCAAGTACACCGGCGAGACCAGGCTGCCGCTCATCCTGCAGAACGCGCACCGGTACTTCTTCTACATCGCGCTGATCTTCAACGTCATCTTGACCATCGACGCGGTGATCGCGTTCCGTAACCATGCCGGGCAGTGGGGCCACATGGGCCTGGGCACGCTCGTGCTGGTCGTCAACGCGGCCCTGCTGTGGCTCTACTCACTGTCCTGCCACGCCTGCCGGCACGTCACCGGCGGCAGGCTCAAGCACTTCTCCAAGCATCCGGTCAGGTACAAGGCATGGACCCTGGTTTCCAGGCTGAACCCCAAGCACATGCAGCTCGCCTGGATCTCGCTCGGCTTCGTGCTCTTCACCGACCTGTACATCCGACTGGTGGCCAGCGGTGCCATCACGGACCCGCGGTTCTTCTAGACTCAAGGCAGAAGGTACCGAATCTGTCATGACTGACATCGAAAGACTTCCTTACGACGTCGTGGTAATCGGCGCGGGCGGCTCCGGGCTCCGGGCGGCCATCGAGGCGCGCCTGGCCGGCAAGCGCACCGCCATCATCTCCAAATCCCTGTTCGGCAAGGCGCACACCGTCATGGCCGAGGGCGGCGCCGCGGCAGCGATGGGCAACGTCAACCCGCGTGACAACTGGATGGTGCACTTCCGTGACACCATGCGCGGCGGCAAGTTCCTGAACAACTGGCGGATGGCCGAACTGCACGCCAGGGAGGCCCCGGACCGGGTCTGGGAGCTCGAGGCCTGGGGCGCGGTCTTCGACCGTACCCCGGACGGCAAGATCAGCCAGCGCAACTTCGGCGGGCACGAGTACCCGCGCCTCGCGCACGTGGGTGACCGCACCGGCCTGGAGATGATCCGCACCCTCCAGCAGAAGGTCGTCGCGCTCCAGCAGGAGGACGCACGCGAGCACGGCGATCCCGAGGCGATGATCAAGGTCTTCGCCGAGACCACGATCACCAGGCTGGTCAAGGACGGCGACCGGGTCGCCGGCGCGTTCGGCTATATCCGCGAGAGCGGTAAGTTCGTCGTGTTCGAGGCACCGGCCGTCGTGCTCGCCACCGGCGGCATCGGCAAGACGTTCAAGATCACCTCGAACTCCTGGGAGTACACCGGCGACGGGCACGCGCTGGCGCTGCTGGCCGGAGCGACGCTGCTCAACATGGAGTTCGTGCAGTTCCATCCGACCCACATGGTCTGGCCGCTGTCGGTGGCCGGGCTGCTGGTGACCGAGTCGGTCCGCGGCGACGGCGGGGTGCTGCGCAACTCCGAGGGCAAGCGCTTCATGTTCAACTACGTGCCCGACGTGTTCCGAGCGCAGTACGCGGAGACCGAGGAAGAGGCCGACCGGTGGTACACCGATCCTGAACACAACCGGCGCCCGCCGGAACTGCTGCCCCGCGATGAGGTGGCCCGCGCGAACAACGCCGAGGTCAAGGCCGGACGCGGCTCGCCGCACGGCGGAGTGTTCCTCGACATCGCCTCCCGCCGGTCCGCCGAGGAAATCCTGCGCAAGCTGCCCTCCATGTACCACCAGTTCAAGGAGCTGGCGGACGTCGACATCACCAAGGAGCCGATGGAGGTCGGGCCCGCCCAGCACTACGTGATGGGCGGCGTCGAGGTAGACGCGGACACCGGCGAGTCGTGCGTCCCCGGCCTGTTCGCGGCCGGCGAGGTGTCGGGCGGCATGCACGGTTCCAACCGGCTCGGCGGCAACTCGCTGTCCGACCTGCTGGTGTTCGGCCGCCGGGCCGGCCTGGGCGCGGCTCAGTACCTGGACTCGCTCGGCGACAAGCGCCCGGCGGTCAGTGACGCCGACCTCGCCGCGGCACAGGCAGAGGCTCTCGCTCCGCTGGAGCGTGCCGTCGGCGAGAACCCGTACACGGTTCACGCCGAGGTCCAGCAGACCATGAGCGGCCTCGTCGGCATCATCCGCACCGAGTCCGAGATCAAGGCCGCACTCGCCGAGCTCGAGAAGCTGCACGAGCGGGCCGCGATGGCCCGCGCCGAGGGCGGGAGCGCCTACAACCCGGGCTGGCACCTGGCGCTGGACCTGCGCAACATCATGCTGATCGCGCGGTGCGTGGCCCAGGCTGCGCTTGAGCGCCAGGAAAGCAGAGGCGGGCACACCCGCCATGATTTCCCCGGCATGTCGCCGGAGTGGCGCAAGGTGAACCTGGTCCTGTCCCTGGATGGCGACGACGTGATGCTGAAGAAGCAGCCGATGCCGCCGATGCGGGAGGACCTGCTCGCGCTGTTCGACCGCGCCGAGCTCAAGAAGTACCTGACCGAGGAAGAACTGCCACCGGCACTTCAGAGCACCCCCGCCCGCGAGGAGACACACTGATGGGCACGAAGGTAAAGCTGCGGGTCTGGCGAGGCGACGCCGGTCGGGGCGAGCTGGTCGAGTACCAGGTCGAGGCCAACGAGGGCGAGGTCGTCCTCGACCTCTTGCACCGGCTGCAGGCGACCCAGACCAGCGACCTGGCGGTCCGGTGGAACTGCAAGGCGGGCAAGTGCGGGTCCTGCTCGATGGAGATCAACGGCCGTCCCAGGCTCGCGTGCATGACCCGGATGTCCACCTTCGCGCCTGGCGAGCCGATCACGGTCACCCCGATGCGCACCTTCCCGGTGATCAGGGACCTGGTCACCGACGTCTCGTTCAACTACGAGAAGGCACGGCAGATCCCGTCGTTCACCCCCGATCCCAAGGTCGGCCTCGGCGAGTTCCGGATGCGGCAGGTCGACGTCGAGCGGCCGCAGGAGTTCCGCAAGTGCATCGAGTGCTACTTGTGCCAGAACGTCTGCCACGTGATCCGGGATCACGAGGAGAACATGCCGGCCTACGCCGGGCCCCGGTTCCTGATGCGGATCGCCGAGCTTGAGATGCACCCGGCTGACACCGCCGACCGGCGGGCGATCGCCCAGGACGACTTCGGCCTCGGCTACTGCAACATCACCAAGTGCTGCACCGAAGTCTGCCCGGAGAACATCAAGATCACCGACAACGCGCTGATCCCGCTCAAGGAGCGCGTGGTCGGCCGCAAGTACGACCCGCTGGTCTGGCTGGGCAACAAGATCACCAGGCGCGGCCACTCCGACACTCCGAAGGTTCCGGGTAAGCAGAGCTAGCGGCTAAGCCTCGCGTGGCTGGCTGGCCCCGCGCTTCCAGCCAGCCACGCGTTAGCGAGAGTTCGAGGCACGGAAACCGGCCGGACTCGGCGAGCCAGCTATTTAATGCCGTAGCCGAGGACGAGGCCTACCGTGCCGTGCGCCTCGTTTCCGAACCCGCCTGACCACAGGAATCTGGTGCCAGGTATCCACGACAGTTCGACCGGCACCGGGGTGAGGTTGACGAAGCTCGGCGGGTACTGCCTGCTCCAGCGACCGCCGTTGTAGTGGTAGAACGCCAGCGGGTGCGCGGTCCCGGTCCGCACCGTCAGCCACAGGCCGCCGTGGCCGTCCTGCGCCATGCCGGACAGTTGCTGTACCGGGTAGGGCACGCCGAGCCGCCGCCACTTCGAACCGCTCCAGTGTTCGATGCCCCCGAATACGCAGCAAGTGCCGAAATTGCCGAGCGCGTAAGACTCCCAGACGTCCTTCGGCCCGAACGCCATGATGCTCCCTGGCACCACGAAGTCGAAGGACGGCTTCCGCACCTTAGGCAGGGCCAGGGCGCGCCACTTGCTTCCGTTCCAGTGCATGGCGATCAGGACCTGGTGAGGCTGCGGCTTGGTCGCAGTCTTGATGGTCGGCCCGATCGCCCACATGTCGTTCGCCGCCGGGGCACTGAGTACTTGCGGGTCTCCCGGCGGGTAGGCGGCCCGCCACTTGATCCCGTTGTACCGGACGTTGAACGGGACTCCCGAGGACCCGGTGGTCCCGAAGGCCCAGGCGTTGGCCGCGCTGAACGCGGCCGCTGTGACGATCCGTGAGGACGCGGGGAACTTGACCACCGCCCAGTGCTTCCCGTTGTAGCGCAACGCGTCGGTACGGAACGTGGTCGGCTGGCTGACCAGCGGGAACACCCAGGTATTCCACGCCGAACTGGTCGCTACGACCGCCGTGCCAATGGAACTCGTCGCGGTCATGAACCCTTGCGGCGGCGCGACCGTCACCCATTTGCTGCCGTTCCAGTGCAGCACGGCTAGAGTGCTCGGCGCACAGGACCCCTCGCAGCGCGGGCCGACGGCGAAGGCGTTCTTGATGCCGCTGCTCGCGACACTGGTGACATTGCTGTCACCGCCGATGAACGACCCGAACCCGCCGGACACGAGCCACTTGGGCCCTGCCTGCGGAACAGCCGCGCGGGCAACCGAAACGATTCCTGCGGTGAGCGTAGCGGTAGCTACCGCTACGGGTGCCGCCAATCGCACAAATCGGGAAGTCATGTGACCCCTTTCCCTCATGCCAGATTTTGGCCCATCCACGAAGCATTCGGCAAGGAGGATCACGGGACACGCCGACCAGGCAGAACCAGGTCGACGTCGCTCACCGCGGACGAAACGCTGCCAGACCACTCGTCAATGTAGTGGTTGACGTAGTTATCGGCCAGGAACGAGCCGACCGCGATCAAGCCGCCGACTACGAAACCAGCCACCGTCCCCACGCCTGGGCCGAGCGCCGAACCGATGAGCGCGCCAGTCGCCGCGTCGGTCAGCATCGCCGCTCCGAGGTTGATTGCCTAGTGCCTTGCCGGCCAGGCCCACTTTCCCGCCAAACGCTTCCGCGATCGCGCCCCGGCTCTCGGTGATCGTCGCGAGATCTTCCTTCTGCATCGCGTACTCGTAATTGAACTGTGCCTCAGGATCGTCAGGGAAAGCCTTCGGATAGAGGCCGGCCCGCTCCCTGTTGAGCGCCCAGTTGGTCTGCGCCCAGTCGGCCATCGCGGCATGCAGCCTCGGGTTGAAGGCAGGAGCGACCACGACGCCCGCAGCTCCGGACAGGGCCACCCCGTCAGGCGTGGCCCTGTCCGGCGGCGGCCGCGGTCCGCTCGCCGTCCTGAACAGCCCGGCAGGCGGACGCCTGGCGATCTGGTTCCCGCTCACGCTGCCGGCGCCGGTGGTCCGTGGCAGCACGGCCACCTACCGCTCGATCCGGCCGGGCGTCACGCTCCAGGCGACGGTCAGCCCGGTCGGGCAACCTGCTGGCGGCACGGGCGCGCGGCCAGGCACGCGGCCAGGCTGAGTTCAGCGCGGCACCACCCGTGCTCGCAGGCTCGGTGCCCGCGTCCGCCGCTCGCGCTCGCGGCCCGGCGCCGGCCAGCGGCCCAGGCGTGAGCGCACGAGCCCAGTGGCCGGCCAGCCGCCCCGCGTGCCTTGGTGAACGGAACCGGAACATTCGGCAACGGCAAGTCACCAACTCCGGTGACTGGCCATCATCGGCAACGAGGGGTGCATATCCTTGGCGCCGCGGGTGCCGGGACTAGCCCGCAGCGGAAGCCGGGCACGCCCGTCGAGCGAGAGGCTGTCATGTCACACCTGACCTTTGCTGAGGCGATCGTCGTCGGCCTCGTCCAGGGCGTCACCGAGCTGTTCCCGGTCTCCAGCCTCGGGCATAACGTGCTGATCCCGGCGCTCGTCGGAAGCAACTGGGCCAGGGACCTGAATGTGTCGAGTCCCCGCTCTCCGTACCTGGCTTTCATAGTTGGCCTGCACGTGGCCACGGCGATCGGCATCACCGCGTACTTCTGGCGTGACTGGCTGCGGATCATCGGCGGCTTCTTCAGTTCGATCAGGTACAGGGAGATCGAGTCGCCGGACCAGAAGCTGGCCTGGATGATCATCCTGGCCACGATCCCGGTCGGCCTGGCCGGGCTGCTCTTCGAGCATGTTTTCCGCGTCCTGTTCGGCAGGCCCAGCCTGGCCGCGATCTTCCTCGTCGTCAACGGCGGGATACTGTACGCGGCCGAACGGTGCCGGCCGCGCAAGTCACGCGAGGCCGACGAGGTGGTGCTCCGCGAACTGGCGGAAAAGCAGGCAGAAGAGCTGACGCGGGACCGGGAACTCGAGCCGGAGCGGGAACTGGAACTCGTGGGCGCGGCCGAGATGCCGGCGGACCGGTCAGCCGACCGGGCGACGGCTCATTCGTCGGGCCAGCGGGTTGTCCGCCAGCAGGAGGCTGCGGCGGCTGTCGCGTCCGACCACCGGATTGCCTCCCACGGCGATGCTCAGGCGCTGATCGTCGGCAGCGCCCAGGTCCTCGCGCTGCTGGCCGGAATCAGCAGGGACGGCGTGACGATGGCGGCCGGCATGTTCCGCGGCATGTCACGCGAGGACGCGGCCAGGTTCGCCTTCCTGCTCGCCACCCCGGTGATCCTGGCCGCCGGCGTGCTAAAGATCCCTGACTTGCTCGGCCCGCTGGGCAACGGGATCAGGCCGCAGATCCTGGCCGGGAGCATCGTGTCCGGCATCGGGGCTTACCTGTCCGTGCGCTTCCTGACGAAGTACTTCAAGACCCGCACGCTCACGCCGTTCGCCGTCTACTGCGTGGTCTTCGGCCTCGGCAGCCTGATCTACCTGGGCCTGCGGTAACCCGCCACAGGTACGGCGCCAGCCAGTTCGCGCAGTCAGCCCTCGCGGCTGCTGCGTGCCCGCGTCCTGGCGCGATCCTTGGCGTCGAGCACGGTCTTGCGCAGCCGGATCGTCGTCGGCGTCACCTCGGCGCACTCGTCGTCCGCGCAGAACTCCAGCGCCTGCTCCAGGCTCAGTGCCCGTGGCGGGACCAGCCGCTCAAGCTCCTCGCCGGTGGACTGGCGAATGTTGGTGAGCTTCTTCTCGCGCGCGATGTTCACGTCCATGTCGTCCGAGCGCGAGTTCTCACCGACGATCATGCCCTCGTACACCTCGGTGCCTGGCTCGACGAACATCGTGCCGCGTTCCTGCAGCGAGAACATCGCGTACGCGGTAGCCACCCCGGCCCGGTCGGCCACCAGTGACCCGGAGGCCCGCATCCGCATCGGACCGGCCCATGGCTCGTACCGCTCGAACACGTGGTGCGCGATGCCGGTGCCGCGCGTGTCGGTGAGGAACTGGGTACGGAACCCGATCAGCCCGCGAGCGGGCACCATGAAGTCGAACCTGATCCAGCCGGTGCCGTGGTTCGTCATCTGCTCGAGCCTGCCCTTGCGGACGGCTAGCAGCGTGGTCACCGCGCCCAGGTACTCCTCGGGCACGTCGATGGTCAGCCGCTCGACCGGCTCGTGCAGCTTGCCGTCGACCTCGCGGGTCACCACCGTCGGCCGACCCACGGTCAGCTCGTAACCTTCCCGCCGCATCGTCTCGACCAGGATGGCCAGCGCGAGCTCACCGCGGCCCTGCACCTCCCAGGTGTCCGGCCGCTCGGTCGGCAGCACCCGGATCGACACGTTGCCGACCAGTTCGGAGTCGAGCCGGTCCTTCACCATCCGCGCGGTGACCTTCGTGGTGCCCCTGCTGCTCGGCTTGGCCGTGCCGCCGGCACCGGTCGCGAAGCCCCCCTTGCCGACCAGCGGCGACGTGTTGACTCCGAGCGTCATCGAGATCGCTGGCTCGTCCACGGTGATCAGCGGCAACGGCCGCGGGTCCTCGGGGTCGGCCAGCGTCTCGCCGATCATGATCTCGCTGATGCCGGCGACAGCGATGATGTCCCCCGCCGATGCGGTGGCTGCGGGCACTCGCTCCAATGCTTGCGTTCGGAAAAGCTCGGAGATCTTTACTCGCTCCACGGATCCGTCGCGACGGCACCATGCGGCCTGCTGGCCCTTGGCGATCTCGCCGGAGATCACCCGGCACAGTGCGATCCTGCCGAGGTAGGCAGAGGCGTCCAGGTTCGTGACGTGGGCCCGCAGCGGTGCCCGCGGGTCATACGACGGCGCGGGGACGAACTGCTTGATCGCCTCGAACAGCGGCTCCAGGTCAGCGGAGTCCGGCATCGTTCCGTCGTCCGGCCGGGTCAGCGAGGCCCGGCCGGCCCTGGCCGACGCGTACACGATCGGGAACTCGATCTGGTCCTCGGTCGCGTCCAGGTCGAGGAAGAGCTCGTAGCAGGCGTCGACAACCTCGGCGATCCTGGCGTCAGGCCGGTCCACCTTGTTGATCACCAAGATGACCGGCAGCTTGGCCTCGAGCGCCTTGCGCAGCACGAACCTGGTCTGCGGCAGCGGCCCTTCGCTCGCGTCGACCAGCAGCAGCACCCCGTCGACCATGGACAGGCCCCGCTCGACCTCACCACCGAAGTCAGCGTGACCTGGCGTGTCGATGATGTTGATGGTCAGCCCGCCGTGGGTCACCGCCGTGTTCTTGGCCAGGATCGTGATGCCCTTCTCCCGCTCCAGGTCGCCGGAGTCGAGCACTCGCTCGGCGACCTGAGCGTTGGCGCGGAACGCTCCTGACTGCCAGAGCATGGCATCGACCAGCGTGGTCTTGCCGTGGTCGACGTGCGCGACGATAGCGACGTTGCGAAGGTCGTCGCGGGTGGCAACGTTGGTGACAAGATCAGCGGGACTGACGGGCATGCGGGAAGACTCCGTTGTGACCTGGGGAAGCGCCGGACTGACGGCTCCTTCATTCTACCGCCCGCTTGATTGAGAACGAAAACGCGCGAGCACCGCACGCGCGCTCACCCAGGCTGTGGCCAGCCGCGGCCGCGCGCGATGCCTAGCAGGGGACATGCGGAATGAGGGCACCCCTTGAGTAGTTCTTGGTGGGCTCTTAACGAAGTTTCCGCTTTCCTAGGCACCCATGAGACAACGAGATCGGCTCAGCGCGCGCCGCGACGACGGACTCCGCAGGCTGTCCACGCTGACCTGGCGCGCGACGCTGCTCAGCGCCGTCGGCGTGGTCGGCTTCATGAACCTGTTCAACCATTCCACGGTCGCGACGACGTCGACCGCGAACGGCTCTCCAGCGCCGAGCGCCAGCCCGGGCGCCAGCCCGTCAGCCAAGCCGTCCGCCCGCCATACCAGGCCCAAGGCCAGCACGACCACGGCACCGCGCCCGGTGCGGTCCGCCGCGGCGCCCGCGCCGCGTCCCACCGCCACGCTTGCGCCACCGCCGAGCACGCCGGCGCCGGCCCCCACGCCCACCGCCACGCACTCGACGACCAGCGGTTCGACCGGAGGCTGATGTCCGCCCGATGTCTTCATCCCCCCGGACCGCCCTGAACCCAGACCTCCGCATGAATCCCGATTCGGTCCCCGCTGCTCACCAGGCCGGCCCAGGTCCGGCCGCGCGGCAAGCGGCGCGGGCCGCGATCTCGCTCGGACGCCCCGCGGTGCCTGCCGTGAGCGGCTGGACCGGCAAGGCACTCGGCACGTTCTGCTCGGTCCTGGTCACCAGGCCGGCCGCGCTGGACGCAGCGCGGGCAACCTTGTCCAGTGAGCTGGCCACGATCGATCTGGCCTGCTCACGGTTCCGTCCCGACTCCGAACTGTCGCGGCTGAACCGGGCCAGCGGCAAGCCGGTCAGCGTCAGCGCACTGTTCGCGCAAGCGCTGAGAGTCGCGCTGCGGGCCGCCGAGATCACCGCCGGAGACGTGGACCCCACCTGCGGGCGCTCGCTGGTCAGCCTGGGCTACGACCGGGACTACGCCGAACTTGCCGCTGATACGTCGGCGCTGACCCTGCCGCCCGCGCCGGCCGCGGGCTGGCGGTGCGTCGAGTTCGATTCACAGCGGCGAATCGTCCGGGTGCCCGGTGATGTCATGCTCGACTTCGGAGCGACCGCCAAGGCCCTCGCCTCCGATCTGGCCGCTGACGCTATCGCCCGCCAGCTCGGCTGCGGCGTCCTGGTGAACCTGGGCGGCGACATCGCGGTCTCCGGGCAGGCACCGGACGGCGGCTGGCGGGTCGGCGTGGACGACGGCGTGACCGGCGCCGGCCAGGCCGGCCCCGGCGGCTCTCACCTCGAAGCGTCAGGCCGGGGCAAGGCGCCTGTGGTCTGTATCGAGGGAGGCGGCCTGGCCACGTCGAGCCCGTCCGTCCGCGGCTGGCGCCGAGGCGACCGGGAACTGCATCACATCGTGCTGCCGAGCACCGGGCAGCCGGCGCAGGTGTACTGGGCCGCCGTCTCCGTCGCCGCCGCTAGCTGCGTGGACGCGAACACGGCGAGCACGGCATCGATCATCAGGGGCGCGCTCGCCCCGGCGTGGCTGGAAAGCCTCCGGCTGCCGGCCCGGCTGGTCAGACCAGACAACGTGCTACTTACAACCGGAGGATGGCCGCGATGACTTCTCTCCTGCACGGCCCGTTCCTGTGGTACGCCACCAGGGCAGCGGGCCTGGTCACCCTCGTGCTGCTGACGGCAAGCGTAGTGCTCGGCACCTTGAACGCGGGCCGCTTCGCCACCCGACAGTGGCCGCGCTTCCTCATCCAGGGGCTGCACAAGAACCTGTCCCTGCTCGCGCTCGCGTTCCTCGCCCTGCACATCGGGACTACCGTGATCGACACCTACACGTCAATCGCCGTGCAGGACGCTATCGTGCCGTTCCTGTCGCCGTATAAACGGTTCTGGCTCGGGCTTGGCGCGATCGCATCCGACCTGATGATCACTCTCGCGGCCACCAGCTTGGTCAGGCAGGCGGTCGGGCACCGGTGGTGGCGGTTC
>DATLSX010000078.1:0-243147 GCA_035533915.1 Streptosporangiaceae bacterium | reverse complement strand
CGTCGTCCTTGCGTCGAAGATCTGGCGGACGCCAGGTTCTGTCCTGATCAGATCGATGGCCAGCTGGGCGTGGCCCGGCGTGTAGCCGTTACCGACCAGCATGGTGACGTCCGCCGCGATGCCCTCGGCGCCGAGCGCCGCGGCCGTGAACGAGGTGGCCATCGAGAAGAAGATCACGGTACCGCCCTGCGTGGTGGCCAGGATCGCGCCGCCCTCGCAGCCTGGCACATCCACGCATACGACCGTCACGTCGGCCGGCCCTCCGGCCTCGCGGACGGCCGCCGAGACGCCGACCGGGTCGGTCGCGTCCGCGATCACGACCTCGTCGACCAGCCCGCTGCCGCCCGCCGATCGGGCCGCCCGCAGGGCGCTGGCCTCCCGCTCGTGCGGGACTACGCCGATCACCCGGCTGGCGCCGGCCCGCCTGGCCGCCGCGGCCGACAGCGATCCGCTCTTGCCGGCCGCGCCCAGGATGGCGACGACCGGCCCCTTGCCCGGGGTGCCCGCGTCGCCGATCCGCCGGGCAGCCTGCGACACGACCCGGTGGGTGAGCGCGGGTGCGCCGCAGACGTCCATCACCGCGAGCGAGAGCGGCACGGGCAGGTCGTCGGGGAGCACGGCGGCGATCGACCGGCCGAAGAGGATCGCGTGGCCCTGGCACGGCACCTGCTCGGACGCCCCGTCCCAGGAGGCCAGGGCGTCGGTGATGACCAGCGGCGTCAGGCTGAGTGAGACCAGGGTCGCGATCCGGTCGCCTGGCCGCAGGCCGAGCGGCGAGTCAGGGCCGGCCTCGCGCACGATCCCGGTGAGCATCCCGCCGGACCCGGTGACCGGGTTCTGCATCTTGCCGCGATCGGCGACGATCTGCAGGACGGCGGCCTTCATGGCCGCCGGGTCGCCGCAGCTGGCCTCGTGCAGCTGGCGGAAGGACGCGGCGTCGAGGTTCAGCCGCTCGACGGAGACGATCACCTCGTCGGGCCAGATCGGCGGTTCTGGGTCCAGCCGCCAGGCCGCCTGGGGCAGCACGCCCGATGGCTCGATGACGCGGTGCAACCCCAGCGGAGAACCCGCCTTGCGGCCCGTTCCAGTCACTCGCCGAGTCCTTCCTGCGGCCGCGGCCTTCACCCTGGTGCAGGCCTGGACGCCGGGGTTAGGCTAAGCACGCGAATCAATAGAATTTGTTGAATAGAACTATACTGGCAATAGCTTCTTGCGTGTCTTGCGCGCCTGGCGGGCTATCGTTCGGTTTCCAGGGTAGAGAAGATCCAGTTAGAGCGGAGGCGGTTGAGCGGTGATCGAGCAGCCCTACGTGTACCGGCACTCGGAGCTCGTCGAGCCGGACTGGCGCCGGTTCCCCGGCTGGGCCGCGGTGACCACGCAGGAGTGGGAGTCCGCGCAGTGGCAGCGCTCGCACTGCGTCAAGAACATCCGCCAGCTCAGGTCGGTGCTTGGCGACGGCGTGGACGAGGCGTTCTACGCGGACCTGGAGCGTGACCAGGCCGAGCGGGCCACGATGTCGATGCTCGTGCCGCCGCAGATGGTCAACACCATCGCGCCGCGGCTGGCTCCGTCCGGCCCCGGCTTCACCGAGGCGCTCTACGCGGACCCCGTCCGCAGCTACATGATCCCGGTCTTCAGCGACCGCCGAACCGACTGGCCGTCCCATCCGTATTCATCAAGGGACTCGCTGCACGAGGCCGAGATGTGGGTGGTCGAGGGGCTCACCCACCGCTACCCGACCAAAGTGCTAGCCGAGGTCCTGCCCACCTGCCCGCAGTACTGCGGGCACTGCACCAGGATGGACCTGGTCGGCAACCCGACGCCGGTCGTGGACAAGCTGAAGTTCGGCATGGCGCGCGACGACCGGCTCGACGCGATGATCGAGTACCTGAAGGCCAGCCCGGGCGTGCGGGACGTCGTGGTTTCCGGCGGGGACGTCGCGAACCTGCCGTGGCCCCGGCTGGAAGCGTTCGTGACCGAACTGCTGGCCATCGACAACATCCGCGACATCAGGCTCGCCAGCAAGGCGCTGATGGGGCTGCCGCAGTACTGGCTCACCGACGAGGTGCGGTCCGGCATGGCGCGGCTAGCCGCGATCGCGCGCCGCCGCGACGTCTCGATCGCCATCCACACCCATGTCAACGCGGCACAATCAGTGACGCCGCTGGTCGCCAAGGCCGCCAAGGCGATGCTGGAGACCGGCATCAGGGACGTGCGGAACCAGGGCGTGCTGCTGCGCGGGGTGAACGGCACCGCCGAGCAACTGCTCGACCTGTGCTTCGCCCTGCTCGACGACGCCAAGATCATGCCGTACTACTTCTACCTGTGCGACATGATCCCGAACGCCGAGCACTGGCGGCTCGGCCTGGCCGAGGCCCAGCAGCTTCAGCATCAGATCATGGGTTACCTGCCAGGATTCGCGACCCCGCGGCTGCTGTGCGACGTGCCGTATGTCGGCAAGCGGTGGGTACATCAGGTCAGCAGGTACGACACCGAGCGCGGCATCTCGTACTGGACCAAGAACTACCGCACCGCGGTCGAGGCGCGGGACGAGCTGGCGCTGGAGCGGGAGTACGAGTACTACGACCCGATCTACCTGCTGCCGGAGGCGGGCCAGGAGTGGTGGCGAGCGCACGCGGCAGCGGCCGCGCCGCAACTGCTCGCCACGGCCGGCCGGGACTGAGCCGGCTAAACCTCGGGTCGCGGCGGGGGGCCGCGCCGAGGGGGCCGCGCCGAAGCGCCCACCCGCCCGGCGCGGCCCCGATACCGGCTGGAGGCGGTCAGCCGCCGAGCGCCGGCAGGAGGTCAGCCGCGTTCGGCGTGCCCAGGCCAGTGACCGGGTCCCAGCCGACGGTGGCCGGGTAGCCGGGAATACTGGGGTCTGCCTGGTTATTACCGGTGGTGACGTCATAGAAGTAGCTGCCGTAGTCAGGACCGGCAGCCAGTGCGTAGAGCCTGGGGTTGATGAGCCCGAGCCCGCGCCCGGCGATCTGGTCGGCGATGGCCACCAGGGCAGCCCACTGCGGGCAGCCCGACGATGTGCCGCCGACCACGAACCAGCCGGCGCTGCACGGGTCACCAGGTGCGCAGTTCAGTCCTGACGTGGCATCACCGGGCGCGGTGTCATACACGAGCACGCCGGTGAGCGCGCTCGCCTGGTAGCTGATGTCGGGGACGCCGCGCATCAATCCGATCTGAGTCGACCCGGCCGGCAAGGCTGACTGATAATCCGGCGCGGCGAATACGTGGCTGAACCCGCCGCCGGAGTCGATCCAGCCGACTTCCCGGTTGGGCTGGTTCTTGCACCGGGTGGGCGGGTCGGTGGAGTCGACGCCGGTGCCGGTGACCGGATCAGTGCACAGATAGGTGCCGCCTACGCCGGTCACCAGCGGATCGGAGGCCGGCCACCCCACGGTCGGGAACGGGAAGTTCACCGGATTAGGCACCGGGGTGAAGGAGCTGTTCGCCGTGCCGCCGTCACCAGAGCTGGCCAGGACGGTCACGCCGTTCGCGGCCGCCGAGACGAACGCGTGCCGCAGGTTCAGCAGCGACTGCGTGCTTGCGAAGGTTTCCTCGGCCGCGGAGAAGCTCTGCGAGATCACGGTCGCGAGGTGGTTGTCGACGATGAACTGCTCGGCGTCCATCATCTGCGGGAAGCCCTGGACTCCGAGTGTCTCGGCCGGGTTGGTCGTGACGTTGAGGATGTTCGCCATCGGCGCGATCGAGTGCGCCCACTCCACGTCGAGAGCGGTTTCCAAGGCCCAGATGTTACGGGTCTGGATACCGGTGCCGTTGCTGTTCTGCGGCGGGGCTTTCACGATCGTCGTTCCGTCCCAGAAGACATGCCGGAAGGCCGGCATGCCGGTGCCGCAGGCGGTGCCTGGCTCACCGCACATGTGCGGCAGGCTCATCGCGGTGTTGAACACCTGCAGGTCCGATTCGATATTCGGGTCGCCGAACGAGTCGATGATCGCGATCGTGACGCCCTGGCCCTGGTCCTTCAGCGCGTACAGCGGGCCGAGGTTGTACGAGGCCTGCATCGACGCGGGCGTGAAACAGCGGCGCCCCGCCGCCATGCAGTTCGCCTCTGTCGGCGGTATCTGACTGCCGGTCATGTACAGGAAGTCGCTGATCGCAGGGACCGGCGCGGGCAGCCTTGCCGCCATCGTGCCACCCCCGGCCGCCGACGGGGCCATCGACAGCGCAGCGGCGGTGCCAGCCAGCAGCACCGCCGCCCCGCGCGCGATATCACGAATACGCCTATACCTCGGTTTCACCATCTGAACCTCCGTCATCGCAGGCGTGGCCATTTTCTGAGTGAGATAAGAAAATGGCTTCAGATTCGCATAGTGCACTGGCGGAATTGGCACTGACAAGACCCTGCCGGCAAAAGACCTGTCGTCGCGGGCTCACGGAACCGCAGGATGCGATGACTCGGCTAGCCGCACTGCGGCGGACAGCCCGTCCAGGCCGGCCGCGGCCGGTTCTGGCCCGGCGACCGCGGGTGCACGGTCCCTGGAGTCATAGCGCCACAACGCGGGCAGCGCGAGCGAGACGATAACCGCACCGGCCAGGCTCAGGATTCCACCGGAGACGACGGCGAGCCTGACCGAGCCGGTCAGGGTGGCCAGCGCTCCGGTCTCCAGGTTGCCGAGCGGCTCACCGGTGGAGTAGCTGATCATCTCCAGGCCCGCCAGCCTGCCGCGGACCCGGGCCGGGATGGTCTGGTTCCACATGGTCATCCGGAAGATCCCGCTGACCATGTCGGCACCTCCGGCGGCCGCCAGGGCCAGCACCGCGAGCGGAAGGCCGGGCGCGTACGCGAAGGCCGCGATCGCCAGTCCCCAGCCGCAGACGGCCAGCGTGATCGCCCGGCCATGCCTGACGACGTGCCTGGTCCAGGTGCTCGTCAGGCTGACCGCCAGGGAACCGAAGCCCGGAGCGGCGTACAGCAGCCCGAGCACAGCCGGACCGCCAAGCCCCGCGGCCAGTTGCGGGAAGACCGCGTAAGGGGCGCCGAAGAACATGGCTCCGATGTCGATCAGGTAAGTACCGAGCAGATCTGGCCTGCTTTTCGCGTAACGCAACCCCGCCACGAGCCCGCGCGCACTGGGCCGGTCGGCGTCCTGAGCCGGCGGGCACGCCCGCATCGCGGCGAACGGGATGATCGCGGTGACGCAGGCCAGTGCGCTCACGCCGTAGGCCAGCGGCAGGCCGGCGACAAGCAGGGCGCCGCCGAGCAGCGGGCCGGCGGTCTGTGCCAGCGTGCCGAGCAGCCCGGACAGGGCAGACGATCCGGGCAGGTCGTCGTGGTCGACCAGCATCGGGACGAGCACTTCTACGGACGGTCGCTGCAGGCCGAACGCCCCGGCCAGCAAGGCAGCCAGCACGAACAGCAGCCACAGCTGCCGCCAGGCCAGCGCATTGACGACGAGTCCGGCCACGCAGCAGGCGGCCGCCGCCTGCGTGAGCAAAATCAGCCCGCGCCGCTCGATGGCGTCAGCGAGCGTCCCGCCGAGCAGCCCCGCAATCAGCAGCGGTAGCAGCTCGGCAAAGCTGAGCAGGCCGACGACCAGGGAAGAACGACTCATCTGGTAGGCCTGGTACGGCAGGGCCACGTAGCTGATAACCGACCCTGCCGAACTGCCAGCCTGGCCCAGATAGAGCAGCCGGAAGTCGCGCGAGTGCCTGATCGGCGCCAGATCGGGGCTCAGCCGCCCGGCCAGCCGCACGAGCCTGCGCAGCGGCCAGCGTCGGCCCGGCTGGACCGGCGGCGGCGTGTTCTCCATAGCGGCATCATGCTGCCCGACCTGGCCCCGCGGTGTCGACGCAATTACCTACGGCGCCTTCGGCCGGGCCCGGAGCTACCTGCTGTGCCCGGAGCTACCTCGCCAGGCCTGGCACTACCTGGTCGCCTAGCTTGCCTGGGTCGCTCCGGCCGCTGCTGACCCGGCAGCGGCTGACCCGCCGGCGTCGGACCCGGCCGCCTCGGAACCGGCCGCCTCAGAACCGGCCGCCTCAGAACCGGCCGCCTCAGAACCGTCGGCTGCCGGTCCGCTCGCTTGTGACTGGCCAGCCTCCGGCCCGCCGGCGTCTGGCCCGCCTTCCGTCGGCCCGCTATCACCTGGCCCGCCGGTGGCTGTCGCTGTCACGCGCCGCTGGCTGATGACGAACCATGCGATGCCGACGAGGGTCAACGCCGATGCGACGAAGCTGTTCAGCCGCAAGCCGAGGAAGTGCTGGGAGTAGTCGATCCGCAGTGACTCCTCGAAGATGCGGAACGCCGAATACCCGGTCACGTACAAGGCGAACAGCCCGGGCGGCCTGACCTTGCCATGGTTACCGAGCCAGACCAGCAGCGCGGCGAGCGCGAGGTCGAAGATCAGCTCGTACAGGAAGGTCGGCTGGAACGTCCGGTAGGCAAGATAACCGGGCGGCCGGTACTGCGGCGGGACCTCCAGCCCCCACGGCAGGGTGGTCGGCCCGCCGAAGAGCTCCTTGTTGAAGTAGTTCCCGATCCGCCCGATCGCCTGGGCGACCAGCAGCGCCGGGGCCACGGCGTCGGCGAACGGCCCGACCGGCGCGCCGTGTCGCCGCAGCCGCCAGGTCCCGACCAGCGCACCGGCCAGGACGCCACCCCAGATGCCCAGGCCCCCGGTCCAGACGGCGAAGACCCCGTACCACACATGCGGGATCTGGGCGGGTGTGGTGAGGTCGAAGTAGATCCGGCCGCCGATGATCCCTGCGGGGACGGCCCACAGCGCCACGTCGGTGACGAGAGCCGGATCACCGCCATATCCGCGTACTCGGCGCTGCGTGATCAGCACGGCGAGGGTGATGCCAATGACGTACATCAGCCCGTAGAAGTGGATGAACAGCGGGCCGATGTGCACGCCGTTGATCGACGGGCTCGGTATGAAGCTCAGCGGGAGCACGCGGGGATCGTGGACCATGCTAAGAGGGTAGACCCGTCCGCCCACTGCTCGGTCGCTACCTGCTGCCCGCGATACGCTCGGCGCGTGACCAGGAGAAGCGAACAGCTCAGCCAGGCGCTGCACGACTACGTTCAGGCGCACAGCACCCAGCCGGACGAGATCCTGCGGGACCTGGCGGCAGAGACTGCCGCCAGGTTCGGCGACTCGGCCGGGATGCAGATCGGGCCGGAGCAGGGCACTTTCATGACCCTGCTCGCCAGGCTGGCGGGCGCGCGGAATGCGGTCGAGGTCGGCACGTTCACCGGATACTCCTCGATCTGCATCGCGCGCGGCCTGGCCGATGGCGGCCGCCTGCTGTGCTGTGACGTCAGCGCGGAGTGGACGTCGGTGGCGCGTGAGTACTGGCAGCGGGCTGGCCTGGCCGACCGGATCGAGCTGCGGCTGGGGCCCGCCGCTCAGACGTTGCGCGAGCTGCCGGCCGGGACGACCTTCGACCTGGCGTTCATCGACGCGGACAAGACCGGCTACGTGACCTACTGGGAGCTGATCGTGCCGATGATCAGGCCGGGCGGCATCATCCTGGTCGACAACACGCTCTCCCATGGCCGGGTCGTCGACCTGCATCTCCAGGGCGACACCGTGCAGGGCATCAGGCGGTTCAACGGCCATGCCCGCGCTGATACCCGCGTCGAGCTCGTGCTGCTGCCGATCGGCGACGGCCTGACGCTCGCCCGCAAGCTCTGACCGCCGGCGTCTGCTCCGTACAGGTCGGCGTCTGCTCCGTACAGGTCGACGCGGCGGTCGGTGTGCGCGTCGTTGCGCGGGCCGGTCGCTTTGCTCCGCGCCAGCCGCAGGTCGCAGTCGGCGATCAGCAGCTCAGGACGCGCCGCCGGGCCGCCAGCCTCCATGCCAGCCGGAGCGCCCGACCGGGGCAGGCGCGAGGTACTCGCCGGGCCTGCCAGCGGGTAGCCGTCTGGCCCTGCGATGATGCTGCCGCCGGTCCAGGAGATCCCGCGCTCGTCGCCGCACCGGCAGGCCGCGGCGATGAAGATCCGGTTGGCGAACGCGGCCACGCCGATGTTCGCCGTAACCATCGGCCGCTCTCCGGCCGGGATCGGCTCGGCTGGCCAGTTGGTCGGCACGGCCAGGAGCTCGGCGCCCGCGAGGGCCGGCCGCCTGACCCACTCGGGAAATTCGGCGTCGTAGCAGACCATCATGGCGATCCGGCCGTGCTCCGTATCGACGACCGGCGGTGGTGCGCTGCCAGGAGTAAAGAAATCAGCCTCCGCATCCCACAGGTGCGCCTTGCGGTAGATAGCCCGCACCCCGCGCCGGTCGACCAGCATCGCGCTGTTGTACAGCAGCCCGTCGCCGCCGATTTCGGCGAACCCGCCGACTATGACCACCTGGTGCCTGACCGCCAGGCCAGCCCACTGCGTGGCGGTTGGCCCGTCGGCCGACTCGGCTAGCGACCGCGCCTCGGCCTCGTCGCCGAACGCATATCCCGACCGGGTCAGCTCGGGCAGGACTATCACCCGGGCACCCAGGCTGGCGGCCTCGGCGATCGCGGCGGCGGCAGCCGCCAGGTTCTGATCAGGCTCGCCGACATGCAGGCTGACCTGGCAGACAGCGACTTTCACAGGATGAGACTCGACACTAGTCGGCACTAGGCCACCCTAGCGGCCCAGGCTCGATACTATGTCACGCTATGGCGGCGTTGTTTAGGAGGATCATCCCGATTCTTTTTGTCGGCGACCTGCGGGCTGAACGGGATTTTTACCTCCGCCTCGGGTTCAGGGTGACCTACGACGGTCCCGAGTACCCGTACTTCCTCGCGCTCGGCCACGGGCCGGTCGAGTTCGGCATCGAGTGGCATGAAGGCTTCTCCCCTGCCGGTCCCGACCGGGTGCTGACCTGGCAACTTGGCGTCAGCGACCTGGACGAGGCGAAGAAGGTGTTCGACAACGCGGGCGTGCCCTACCGCGAGGAACTGATGGCGCCGAGCCCCGACTGGCAGTACCGGGTCCTGCACGCCAGGACGCCGAATGGCTATCACCTGCTGCTTGAGGAGGGCAGCGGCTGAGCTAGTCGCCGCGGCAGGGCGGGCCGGCTAGGCAGCTGTGAGCCTGGGCACCCCTGTGCGTTCTGTGACTAGCGCGTTCTGTGACTAGCCTGTACAACTGCGCATTTCAGGCCTACCGTCGGAAAGTAGATACAGCGAGTGGCTGGAGGTGCCAGATGGCAACAGAATCCGATGCCCTGGTGAGTGCTCGCCCGGCACCGGAGCGTCTGAGCCGCGGCGTGCTGAACCTGGCCGAGATCGCCACGTCCACGATGGCGAACATCGCCCCGGCGATGAGCTTCTACTTCAGCATGGCGCTGATCGCCGGCGCCGCGGGCGTAGCTTCGCCGCTGACCATCATCACCGCGGCGATCGCGATCGCCCTGCTCGGCAATACCCTGGCGCAGTTCACCAAGTCCATCCCGTCGACCGGCTCCTTCATCACGTTCATCGGCAAGGCGTTCGGGCCGGTCGCGGCGCTGACCACCGCGATTGTCATGTCCGCCGGGTACATCGTCGCGGTGTCGTCGGTGGTCGCCATCGCGGGCGGCTGGACCTCGGACATCCTCGCCAAGTACGCGCACGTCCACGTCGCCTGGCAGTTGCTGACCGCGGTGCTGACGCTGATCGCGTTCGCCCTGGTGGTGCGCGGGGTGTCGCTGTCCACCAAGTGGGCGGGTGCCCTGTTCGGCTTCGAGATGCTGATGCTGGTCGTGGTAAGCGTCTGGGTACTGGCGGACCACTCAGCGCACCTGAACCTGACCCCGTTCGAGCCGTCGCACCTGCTGTCTGGCTGGAAGGGCCTCGGGCTCGGCTTCCCGATCGCGGTCTACATGTTCATCGGCTGGGAGAATTCGGCGTCGCTGGCCGAGGAGACAGCGAACCCCAGGCGCCAGGTCCCGCGGGCCATCTTCCTGTCCATCGCGCTGATGGCCGTCAGCTACATCCTGTTCGCCTACGTGACAGTGGTCGGCTACAACTACGACGCGAAGACGCTGAGCGCAGAGACGGCCGTGCCGTTTGTCGTCGTCGCCCAGGGCGTGCTGGGAGCTGCCGCGTTCCTCGCCTACCTCGCGGGCTTCACCTCGATCGTCGGATCGCTGATCGCGGCGACGAATTCCCAGGCCAGGCTGATCTTCAACTCGGGCAGGGAAGGCCTGCTGCCCGCGGTGACCGGCCGGGTCACCGCCAGGCTCCGCACTCCGTGGGTCGCGTTCGTGGTCTTCCTCGTGGTCGCGCTCGGACTGGTCTACGGCTTCGGCTGGAACCTGGACCCGGTCACCTTCTTCGGAGACGCGGCGACGCTCGGCGCCATTCCGATCATCGTGGTCTACCTGGTCGCCAACCTGGCGCTGCCGGTCTACTACCGGCGCGTCCACCCGGATCAGTTCGCCGCGGTCAGGCACCTGGTACTGCCGCTGCTCGGGGTCGCGGCCATCGCCTTCCCGCTGTACGAGCTGATCAAGCCCGGCCAGCCGGCGCCGTTCGACCGGTTCCCGTGGGTCACCCTCGGCCTCATCATCGTCGGCCTGGTCTACGCCCTGATCCTGAACCTGACCGACCGGACGCTCGGCCAGCGGATCGGCTCGATCGTCGCCGACGCGGACTGACCCGGTCTGACGCGGCCCGCGGCCGCCTGGCCCGGGCAACCGGCAATATCGCGGTCGGCGCAACCTGCGCTGGCCGTTTCGGCGAGAATGGCGGTGGGCTATCGGAGGTACTGGCCGCAGCGTGACCGTTCACCAGGGAGCCGGGGGTCATGGGCACCACAACAGAGCCGGTGTACCTGCGCGTGCTCGAGGATTTGCGGTCGAAGATCCGCTCCGGTCAGCTGGAGCCCGGGGCGCGGGTGCCGTCCAGGAACGCCATCATCACCAACTACGGCGTCGGCGAGACCGCGGCCAAGCACGCGCTCGCGGTGCTGGTCGCCGAGGGCCTGATCGAGCCAAGGCCCGGATCGGGCTGCTACGTTCGCAAGGTGCCCGCGGCCTGCTATCTGGAGCATGACAGACCGCAGTTCCCCGGCTCGCCGTTCGGCGTAGCGGGGTCAGGAACCGCTGACGGCGACGGAGCGGCGGCGCATCCGCCGCCCGCGCGCAAGCTGGCCTGGGAGCACCAGACCGAGCAGGTACCCGCGCCGCCGCAGGTCGCCACGCGGCTCGGCCTGGCGCGCGGTGCGACGGCGGTGCGGACCAGGTACCTGCTGATCGCGGACGGCGAGCCGGTCCAGCTGGCGACCAGCTACGAGCCGGCCCAGCTGACCGCGGGCACGCCCGTCGCGCTGCCGGAGCAGGGACCGCTTGCCGGGCGCGGCGTGGTGGAACGGATGCACTCGATCGGGGTCGACATCGACCAGGTCACCGAGGAGGTGGCCGTCCGCCAGGCGGACCGGGCCGAAGCGGGGCTGCTGGCGATGCCAGCGGGCGCCGTCGTCCTCGTCATCGAGCGGGTGCACTACACCGGCTCGACCGCGGTGGAGACCGCGGAAGTCGTCGTCCCTGCCGACAGGTTCAAGCTCAGGTACCGCTTCGGCGCGGCCGGGGCGGTACCGGCCGGGGCGGTACCGGCAGGGATACCGTCGTGAGCACGGTCGGCGACGTGCTGATCAGGCCGGCCCTGCCGCAGGACGTACCGCGGATCAGCCAGCTGGTCAGGGAACTCGCCGAGTACGAGCGATCACTGGATCAGGTGACGGCGACCGAGGACGACCTGCGCTCGGCGCTGTTCGCCAGCCAGCCGGCCCTGTTCGGCCACGTGGCGGTCGCCGGGACGGAGGTCGTCGGGTTCGCCCTGTGGTTCCTGAACTACTCCACCTGGCTTGGCCGGCACGGGATCTACCTGGAAGACATCTACGTCACTCCGGCGATGCGAGGCCGCGGCCTGGGCAAGGCGCTGCTTGCCGAACTCGCCGCGATCTGCGCGCGGCGCGGCTACGGCAGGCTCGACTGGTGGGTGCTCGACTGGAACAAGCCGGCCATCGGGTTTTACCGCTCGATCGGCGCCGAGGCGATGCGCGAGTGGACCGTATACCGGCTGGCCGGCGACCCGCTGGCGCGCCTCGCCGCGTCCGTAGCTCCAGCCGATCGCGGCATGCCACTATGAGGCATGCGGATCAGCGAGGTTGCTGGTACTGACCTGTTCTGCGGCACTGATGCGATGCCGCTTCAGGTCATCAGGGTCAGCGTGATCAACGACGGCGCGGACATGGTGCGCGATCGGTCTGCCGTGATCTCCGTCAGCGTGCACGGTCCCGGGGTGGTCACTCCCCGGCCGGCCGCGATGACCGGCCTGGAGCGGGGCGAGCAGCGGACCGTCGAGGTCGGCGTGCGGATTGCCGCGCCGGGCAGCGTACGGCAGGTGACGGCGGTCGCGCAGAGCCTGCTGGGCCGCTGGGAGGCGCCCGGGCAGGTCACCGTCGCGGAGACTGGCTGGACGATGTGGATGGTGAGCCATTTCCACTACGACCCGGTGTGGTGGAACACCCAGGGCAGGTTCACCCAGACCTGGCCGCTGCTGCCGCCTGAGGACGGCGCCCCGGCTGAGGTGGCGACGGTCTTCGACCTGGTCAGGCTTCACCTGGCGGAGGCCAGAGCCGATCCCGACTATAAATTCGTGCTCGCCGAGATCGACTATCTCAAGCCGTTCTTCGACGCCTACCCGCAGGAACGGGCCGACCTGCTCGCCCTGATCAAGGCCGGCCGGATCGAGATCGTCGGCGGCAGCTACAACGAGCCGAACACCAACCTGACGTGTGCCGAGTCCACCATCCGCAATGCCGTGTACGGGCTGGCGTTCCAGCGGGAGGTACTGGGAGCGGCGCCGAGCGCCGCCTGGATGCTCGACGCTTTCGGATTCGATCCTGCCTATCCCGGGCTGATGGCCGCCGCGGGGATGACCGAGTCGTCGTGGGCACGGGGGCCCTATCACCAGTGGGGCCCTGGCCGCACGGACGGCGGCAACGTCAAGATGCAGTTCGCGGCCGAGTTCGAGTGGCTCTCGCCGGACGGGACCGGCCTGCTCACCAGCTACATGGCGAACCACTACTCGGCTGGCTGGGTCACCCAGCAGGCGGGCGACCTCGCGACCGCGGAGCGAGATGCCTACCGGCAGTTCCGCGAGCTCGCCCCGGTCGCGGCTACCCGTAACGTGCTGCTTCCCGTCGGCGGCGACCATGTGGTGCCGTCCCGGTGGGCCACCGCCATCCACCGGGACTGGAATTCCAGGTACGTCTGGCCCAGGTTCGTCACCGCCGTGCCGAGTGAGTTCTTCGCCGCCGTGCGGGAACAGGCGGCGGATGCGGGGACCTGGATCCTGCCGCAGACCCGGGACATGAACCCGGTCTACACCGGCAAGGACGTCACCTACATCGACACCAAGCAAGCGCAGCGAGACGCCGAAGTCGCGCTGCTCGACGGCGAGCGGCTCGCCACCCTGGCGTGGCTCGCCGGGGCCGGCTATCCGGCCGCGAGCCTGGACAAGGCGTGGCGGCTGCTGGTGTTCGGCGCACACCACGACGCGATCACCGGGACCGAGGGCGACCAGGTGTACCTGGATCTGCTGGCCGGCTGGCGGGAGGCTTTCGAGCGGGGTGATGAGGCCCGCGCGCGGGCGGCGCGGTTCCTGGCCGGACAGGTGGACACTGCCAGCGTCGGTGCGGCCCGGCCGGCGGACGCCACCCGTGCGGTCGTCGTGTTCAACACCTTGTCCAGGCCGCGTTCCGGCATGGCCAGGATCGCGCTGGCATTTCCCGAGGGAGCGGCCGCGCACGTCCGCGTCACCGACGAGGACGGAGCGCGGCTCCCGGCCCTGGCCGAAGGCGTGACCCGGCACGGCGACGGCTCCCTGGCCGCGGTCACGCTCACCTTTCGCTGCGCGGACGTCCCGCCGGTCGGCTACCGCACCTACCTTGCCGCCTGCGTACCTCCCGGGGCGTCCGGCGGCCAGGCGCGGCCGGAACCGGACGGCGCTGACCAGGAGCAGGCCGAAGGACACGGCTGGAACGACGCTGGCGGACTGGTGATCGAGAACGAGACCTTCCTGGTCAGCGCGGACGACGCGCGCGGCGGGGTGCTGAGCTCGATCGTGGACCGCCGCTCGGGCGCCGAGCTGCTGGCCGGCCCGGGTAACGAGCTGGTGCTGATGCAGGAGTACCCGACGCACCCGAAATGGGGCGAGGGCCCGTGGCTGCTCTGCCCGACAGGTGCCGCGCGCGGATCGGCCGGGCTGACCGCCAAGGTCTGGTCGCAGCGCAGCCCGGTCGGCTCCCGGCTGGTGGCCGAGTTCGCGCTGGAGGACCTGCGGGTGGTGCAGGAGACCCTGCTCTGGGACGGTGCGCAGACGATCGAGTTCCGCACCCACGTCGACGGCTCGATCGGCCAGGACCGGCTGCTGCGGGCCAGGTTCGCCACCGACGTCCCCGGCGGGCTTCCGGTGTACCAGACGGCGCTGTCGGTGATCGGGCGCACGCCGGGGCCGCTGGACACGGACGTGGCCGAGCACACCTATACGCTCGACTGCCCGGCGCACGAGTGGTTCGCGGTCGGCTCGACCGCGACGGTCGCGGTCAGCGGCCGCGCTGGACAACGGCGCGTGCACGCGATCGGCGTGGCCGAGGTGATCGCGCCGGCCGGCCCGGCCAGCGACAGGTTCGCGCCGAGGGACGCCGGCGCCGGCGCCGGCGTCCGGCCGGCCGTCCGCGACCTGATGATCGCGCTCGCCAGGCAGGGGGTCACAGCCACCTGCTCGGTGCCCGGCGGGACCAGGTACGGCTCCCTCCAGGTCGATTCCAACCTGCCGGACGTCAGGATCGCGCTGGGCGGGCCAGACGAGAACGCGTTCACCGCGCAGGTCCTCACCCGCGCCGGGCGGACGGCCGCCGCCGAACTGCGAACCCAGCTAGCCGCGACCGGATCAGCCAGGCTCTGGATACCCGCGGCCCGCGGCCGGGCGGAGGCGTTCGCCGCCGGAGCGGACGTGCGCGGCGTCGCCGACCTTCCGGTGCTCGTCGTGGCCGGGCACGATCTCGGCACCGCGATCGCGGCACTGGCCGACGACCTGGCCGACGCTCAGGTACACGCCTGGTGGGCCGGACCAGGAGCCGGACCAGGAGCCGGGGCGGTAGCCGCGGCCGAGCCGGGTCTCGCACCGCGCAGCGTGGCGCTGCTCAACCGGGGCCTGCCGGGGAGCCTGGTGACCCCTGCGGGAGAGGCGTGCATCTCGCTGATGCGGGCGTGCAGCGCGTGGCCGGCTGGCGTGTGGATCGACGGCGACAAGCGCGCCGTGCCGGACGGCAGCAGCTTCGCGTGGCAGCACTGGAGCCACACCTTCGAGTACGCGCTGGCGGCTGGCGAGGGAGACTGGCGAGCGGCCGGCTTCCCCGCGGCCGGCCAGGAGTACAGCCACCCGTTGCTGGCATTCGAGACCGGCTCGCACCCGGGTCCGCTGCCGGCGGCCGCCAGCCTCGCGGCCGTGACACCCGCCGGGGCGGACCTCATGACGCTGAAGCCGCGCGGCAATCCGCTCGTCCCGCTCGGTCAGCCAGACCCGCGTGACGGCGTGACCGTCCGGCTGCGTGATCTCGGCGGTGCCGGGACGACCGCCACGGTGCGGCTGTTCACCGGGATCGCGACGGCCGTGCGCACCGGGCTGCTTGAGCAGGGCGACGAGGAGCCAGTCGGGTGCGCGGACGGCGCGGCGACCGTGGCCGTGCCGGAGCGGGGAACGGTGACGCTCGCCGTCCGGCCAGCCGAGCCGGCCTGGCCGGCCATCCGCGCGGCGGCCGCCAGCGCCCCGCCCGAACCTGTGCAACCCGTCTTCACCAGGTACTGGCTGCATGGCAAGGGCCCGGCACCGGCGGGCAACCTGCCCGTCGCGGTCCACATCTCTCCCGACCTGGTCATCTTGCGGCCAGGAGGGATGGCGACGGTCAGCCTCACGGTCGGCTGCGGCCACGAGCCGGTCTCCGGCACGGTACAGCTGGACATCCCCGCGGGCCTGCGGCTGACAGCGGTCAGGTCAGCGGACGGTGCCAGCGGCGGACAGCTGAGTTACGACCTGGCGGCCAGCGGCTACGCGGCCTGGGATCTGGACATCGAGGCCGCGCCGGCCGGAGCGGCCGGGGCGCGGCGCTACCTGACGGCGCGGATCACGGACGGGGCTGGCCTGGTGCTCGAAGACGCCGCCGTCGTCGCCATCGGCCAGGCCGAGCCGCCGCCAGCCGATCTTCCGCTGGCGGAGCTGCTCGCGCGGCTGGAAGAGGTCACCCTCGCCGAGGCCGCCGAGGCAGTGCTCACCGGCGTCACCGGCGACCTTGAGCTGCCTCCCGGCGGGCACGGCGAGATCACGGTGCGGCTGAGCAGCAGCACCGCGTCCGGGCTGCACGGCGAGGCACAACTGATCTCGCCGCACGGCAGCTGGACCGCGCTGGCGGACTGGACGGCCGGTTTCTCGGTCGAGCCGGGCGGCAGTGTCCCGCTGACCTTTCCTGTTGCCATTCCTGCGGACGCCAGGCCAGGCCAGCAGTGGTGGGCGCTGGTGAAGGTCATGTACTTCGGGCGGCTACGCTACAGCGAGCCGGTCTGGATTAAGGTCGTCAGTTGAGGCCTGCCGCGCGTGCCATGATGTAGTGACTCCGCCCCCACCCTGATGGTCGATGAATCCGGATATCACAGCAAGAGCACCCGGCCGGACCGCAGCAGACGAGCTTCGCGCCGCGGATACCCTCGCCGCGGGCAACCTGCCGGTAGAACCCAACGCGTTCATCGGCAGGGAACGCGACCTTGCCGAGCTTGCCTCGATCCTGCGCCGGGCGCGGATACTGACGCTGTGCGGGCCGGGCGGGATCGGGAAGACCAGGCTCGCGCTGCGGCTCGCCGCGAGCCTGGCGCCGGGCTTCCCTGACGGGGTATGGATCGCCGACCTCGCGGACGCCGACGCACCGGAGCGGCTCGTGCCGCTGATCACCGCTGCCCTGGGCATCCGGCAGGAACCTGACCGGCCGCCTGCCGACATCCTCGCCGACGTGCTGCGCCCGCGGGCGATGCTGCTGGTGCTGGACACCTGCGAGCACCTCGTGCAGCAATCGGCCGAGCTCGTGCAACGGCTGCTTGGCCAGTGCCCCGGCCTGCGCGTGATCGCGACGAGCCGGGAGCCGCTCCGAGTACGCGGCGAGGTGACCTGGCGGGTCCCGCCGCTGCACCTGCCCCCGGCCGACGACGTGGCGGCGGCGGCGACCTGCGAGGCGGTCAGGCTGTTCGTCGCGCGGGCAACCGCGGTGCGGCCTGACTTCCGGCTGCATACGGGAAACATCGCAGCCGTGGCCGACGTGTGCCGCACGCTCGACGGCGTGCCGCTAGCCATCGAGCTCGCCGCGGCGAGAACGCGAGCGCTGTCACCGGATCAGATCAGCGCCCGGCTGGCCGACAGGTTCGAGCTGCTCGCGTTCGGCGACCGCACCGCCCCGCCCCGGCAGCAGACCTTGCGTGCCGCCGTGGTCTGGAGCTATGACCTGCTCACCGGGCCCGAACGGCTGCTGCTCAGCAGGCTGTCGGTATTCCACGGCTGGACTCTGGCGATGGCCGAACAGGTCTGCGCGGACGACGTCATCCTCGCTGCCGGAGTGCTCGACCTGCTGACCGCGCTGATCGACAAGTCCCTGGTGAACGTCGACGCCGAACTGCACGGTGAGGGACGGTACCGGATGCTCGATACCGTCAGGGAATTCGCGGCCGAACAGGCGACGGCCGCCGGAGAGATCGCCGGGCTGCGGCTGGCGCACCGCGACTGCATGCTCGTCCTGGCGCAGGACATCGCTGGTCAGGCACTTGTACGCGGCGATCCGCCCTGGCCCGACCGGGTGGCGGCATACCAGCGGATCCGTGCCGACCGTGCCAACTTCGCGCTCGCCCTCGCGTGCTCCGTCGAGCGCGGTGACGCGGCAGCCGGCCTGCGGTTGTGCCAGGCTCTCGGCGGCTACTGGCTGATCGGCGGCGAGGTAGTGCAGGCAGCGGCCTGGCTGGATCAGCTGCTGGCGATCGAGGCACCTGTCCCGGTCGGCGTGCGCGCACGGGCGCTTGCCGCGCGTGCGGCACTGGCATTCGAGCAGCAGGACTATCCGGGTGCCGAGCAGCACGCCCGGGCGTCCGTCGAGCTGTGCCCGGTGGGCTCGGACGGAAATCCGGCCCGCGCGCTGCGCCTGCTCGCCCTGACCGCGCTGAGCACCGGGCGGCCTGACGAGGCGCTGGAGCAGGCGGAGGCCGCGGTGGCCGCGGCACGGTGCATGTCCGACGACTGGGAGCTGGGGGTGGCGCTGGCTTCGCGGGCGGCGGTGCTCGCCAGCGACGGCAAGCTGGCGGAAGCGCAGCGCGGGTACGAGCAGGCACTTGGCGTGCTAGCGGACAACAACGGCTGGGGCGTCGCCTATGTCCTGCACGGACTCGGGCAGCTCGCCAGGGCACGCGACGAGGCAGCGGACGCCGTGGCCTACTTCGGTGACGCGCTCGCCCTGTACCGGCAAATCGATGCCAGGTCCCAGATGGCCAAGTGCCTGGCCGGGATCGGGTCGGTAGCGCTCGCCCGCGGCGACCTGCCGACGGCGCGAGCCAGCCTGACCGAGAGCATGCGGCTGAGCCTGGCGGCCGGCCAGCGGCTGGCCATCGCTCGGGGCCTCGCCGCGCTCGCCGCGCTGGCCATAGCCTCAGGCACGACCGAGCGGGCAGTCTTGCTGGCCGGCGCGGCTGAGGCGCTCTTCACTGCGGCCGGCGCAACCCGGCCGGCGCCCGTGTTCCGGCGGATCGAAAGGCTGACCGGCATCGCGGCCGGGCGACTGGGAGCCGACGCCGTCGAGGCGCTGCTTGCCCAGGGCAGGGACATGAGCCCGGACCAGGCGGCCGCCCTGGCCGCGGCGGAACTAGCGGACCAGGCTCCGCCCCCGGCGGCGGACTGGGCGAGCCAGCCGGCCGCCGCTGCCGGAGCGGACCTGGCGAGCGGGAACGTCCTCTGGCCGGGCCCGCTGACCGAGCGGGAGCGCGAAATCGCGCTCCTCGTCGCCCGCGGCATGTCCAACCGGGCCATCGCCGGGCACCTGGTCATCAGCCAGGCGACGGTCGCCCGGCATATCGCGAACATTTTCGCCAAGCTCACGGTCAGGTCCCGTGGCGAGGTGGCCGCCTGGGTGGCGCGGTCACATCCCGGCGAGCCTGGCTGAGCCGAGTACACAGCAGCGCCAGGCGGCCGACGGCCCGCCTACATATCTGGCCGCTGATCTACATACCTGGCTGCATATTTCGGACGATGCGAATGGTGCCATCGGCGCATAGCTTCCTGTACTGAAGCATTGCCGCCCCGGAAGCACTGCCGCCTCGGAAGGCCACGCCCGATGCCGAAGCTGGAAGACCTCATAGCCGAGGTCTCGGTGACGCGGCGGCTCGTCTGCGTGGCGACCGACCGCGCGCGGCTGACTGCCTTCGCCGACGGCCCGGCGGCGGGCTGGTCCGACAGCGGGCACTGCACGTACGCCAGCTTCGCCGGCATCATCCAGGCGGCAGCGGCCGGCCTGGCCTGGCGCGGCCTGCGCCCCAGGGACGTCGTCGGGGTCATGCTTCCCGACGCGGCCTGCTTCGCCATAGCGGTGCATGCGATCCGGGCGGCCGGCGGCGTTCCCTCGCCCGTCGACAGCGGACTGTGCGCAGCCGAGACCGCGGGACAACTCGCCGAGTGCGGCGCGCGCATGATCATCACCGCGCCGCCGCTGGCGGACTCCGCGCTGGCGGCGGCCGACCGGTCGTGGGTTCGCCAGGTCTTCTCCTTCGGTGACGCGCCCGGCACTACGCATTTCGCCGAGCTGCTCGGGCTGGACACCATGCGGCCAGTGCGGAGCCGCCAGGACGACCTCGCGATGCTGCCGTTCTGCCGCAGCCTGGACGGCAGGCTCCGGCCGGCTCCGGTCACGCACGCCGAGCTGGTCGGCCAGCTTGACCGGGTCGACCAGCGAGCCGGGATCACCGGCAGCGATATCGTGCTGGCCGGGCCGCCGGAAGGCGACGGACTGGCCTACGCGCTGCTGCTCGACTGCGCACTGCTTCGCGGTGCGGCCGTGGTCGCGGCACCGAGGCAGAACCTCGCGGCGGCTTGCGCCGCGCATCGCTGCACGGTAGCTATCGTCCCGTACGACGCGGCCGCCATGCTGCCCGATGACGTGCGGGTACTTGCCGTGGACTAGGCACCCGTTCCGAGCGCGGGCGCTGACCTGCGCATTCCACCCAGGACTGCTCCGGTGGGGCGTCGTGTCTGCCGGCCGCCTTGCGGCGGCCGGCAGACGGCGGCGGGCCGAGCGGTGACCGGAGATCCGGCTCCCGTGGCCAGGCCGCGGATGCTGACGTCGTGGGTGCTGCCGGTCACACGTCCGGCGACCGCCCCTCGTACGGGGTGCTGAGCACGATGGTGGTGCGGGTGGAGACACTGGCCGCCGCCCGGATTTCCTGTAGCAGCTCTTCGAGCGCGACCGGCGACGCCACCCGGACCTTGAGTATGTAGTTCTCGTCGCCCGCCACGCTGTGGCATGCCTCGATGGCCCGCAGATGAGCCAGCCGCTCCGGCGCATCGTCAGCGGCGGCGGGGTCGAACGGCTTGATGGAGATGAACGCGGTCAGCGGCAGCCCGGCCTGCTGCGGGTCGATCACCGCGCAGTAGCCGCGGATCACGCCGCGTTCCTCAAGCCGCCTGACCCGCTGCTGCACGGCGGAGACCGACAGGCCGGTCTGCCTGGCCAGCTCGGTGAAACTCAGCCGCCCGTCGCCGGCGAGCAGCGCCAGGATCTTGCGGTTGGTCTCTTCCACGGGTGCTACCGTCCGGCCGCTTGGGCGGCGAGGGACCGGCCGATGACCATCCGCTGGATCTGGTTGGTGCCTTCGACGATCTGCAGCACCTTGGCCTCCCGCATCAGCCGCTCGGCCGGGAAGTCCTCGACGTACCCGTAGCCGCCGAGCACCTGCACGGCGTCGGTCGTCACCCGCATGGCCGTGTCACTGGCGAACAGCTTCGCCATCGCCGCCTGCTGCCCGTACGGCAGCCCGGCATCCTTGCGCCGGGCAGCCGCCAGGTACAGGGCTCGCGCCGCGGCCACGGCGGTCGCCATGTCGGCGAGCAGGAACGACAGGCCCTGGAACTCGATGATCGGGCGGCCGAACTGACGGCGCTCGCTGGCATAGCCGACGGCGGTATCCAGGGCCGCCTGGGCGACCCCGGTGGCACACGCCGCGATCCCGAGGCGGCCCGCGTCCAGCGCGGCGAGCGCGAGCGCGAATCCCTGGTCGGCCTCCCCGAGCAACTGATCGGCGGGCACGGCGGCGTCCTCGAAGTGGACCTGGGCGGTGGTCGATCCGCGCATGCCCATCTTGTGCTCGGGCCTGGCCGCGCGGACGCCGGGTGTCTGCGCGGGGACGTGGAAGCACGAGATGCCCTCGGCCCGGTCCCGGCCCTGGTGCTCGCCTGAGGTGCGGGCGAAGACGACGTAGAAATCGGCCGACCCGGCGTGCGAGATCCACGCCTTGGTCCCGTTGAGAAGGAAGTCAGAGCCGGCCGCGGTGGCCCTGGTGCGCAGCGCGGCGGCATCGGATCCGCTGCCAGGCTCGGACAGGCAGTACGCGCCGAGCAGGTCGCCGCCGAGCATCCCGGGCAACCACCGCTCCTGCTGCTCCGGCGTGCCAGCGGTCACCATGGCGAAGCAGCTCAGCACATGCACGCTCACGCCCAGCCCGATGGTCAGCCAGGCTCCGGCCAGCTCCTCGACGACCTGAAGGTAGGTCTCATACGGCTGGCCGCCGCCGCCGGCTGGCTCGGGGTACGGCAGGCCGAGCAGCCCGGAGCGGCCGAGCAGCCGGAAGGCATCGCGCGGGAACTTACCCTCCCGTTCGGCCGCCGCGGCGATCGGCCTGAGCTCGGCGTCCGCGATCTGCGCGGTCAGCTCAAACAGCGCCCTGGCTTCCTCGTCGCGGCACTCGCGCTGCACGCCGGGCATCATGCCGGTACGGACACGAGCTCGCGGGTCACGTTGTTGAGCCGCTCGCAGCCGGTGTCGGTGCAGACGACGATGTCCTCGATCCGCGCCCCGTGCGGCCCCGGGTAGATCCCTGGCTCGACGGAGAAGGCGTGACCGGGCTGGAGCGGCTCGGTGTTGCCCGCCACGATGTACGGGTCCTCGTGCGTCTCCAGGCCGATCCCGTGGCCGGTCCGGTGCACGAAGTACGCACCGTAGCCAGCCGCGGTGATGGGCTCACGGGCCGCGGCGTCGACCGACTCGGCGCTGACCCCGGGCTTGACCGCCGCGCAGGCGGCATCCTGGGCGGCGGCGAGCACCTGGTAGTAGGCGGCGAAATCGTCGTGCGGCGTGCCGATGACATACGTCCTGGTGCAGTCCGAGCAGTAGCCGGTCGGCATCGTCCCGCCGATGTCGACGACCACGGCATCGCCGTCCCGCAGCACCCGGTCGCTGGCGGTGTGGTGCGGGCTCGCCGCGTTCGGCCCGGAGGCGACGATCGTGAAGTCGACCTGGCAGTGGCCTTCGGCCAGGATCGCGTCGGCGATGTCGGCGGCGACCTGCTCCTCGGTGCGGCCGGCCCGCAGCCAGTCAGGCACCCGGGCATGCACCCGGTCGATCGCCTGGCCGGCCTCGCGCAGCGCCGCGATCTCGGCGGCCGACTTGCGCGACCGGAGCGGGCTCAGTGCCAGGCTGGCCAGATCCTGCCGGGCGGCCGGCAGCGCGGCGCGGAACCGCAGCACCATCAGCGCCCACATCCGGTCGGCGAGGCCCACCGATGCCGGGCCGCCCAGCCTGGCGGCCACCAGGGCATACGGATCGTCGGTCTCGTCCCAGGGGATCAGCTCCAGGCCGAGGCGGCCGGCCGGCGAGGCCTGGGCGGCGGGCAGCTCGAGCCTGGGCACGACCAGGAAGGGGTCGCCCGCGCCGCTGGCCGGGATGGCCAGGCAGGTCAGCCGCTCCAGGGCGTGCGCGTCGTACCCGACGACGTAGCGCAGGTCAGGACCGGGGGTGAGCAGCAGGGCGTCGAGCCTGGCCCGGCCGGCCGCGGCGGCCGCGGCGGCCAGCCGGCTCGCGGGGTACAGCTCTGATGACATGGTCACTCCTTCGTGAGCATCATCTCACCGTAGTCAGCGGTTGTGCGCATCTAGACAGCCGCACCCTACATGCATCACGATGGGTAAACGACGTCTCACGAAATGTGAGCAGAGATGACCTCTGAGGCTATAGCGACTCCCCAGGTCCAGGCCGCGGCGGCGCAGTCAGCAGTACCGCCAGTCCGAGTGCTCGGCTCCCGCCGCCTTGGCAGCCTGGCCGCTCAGCTCGCCCAGGAACGGCATGTCGCGCTGGAACTGCAGCACGCCATCCTGCCGCTGCACGACAAGCCGTTCGACCTGCCCGGCCTGCGTGCCGCGGTGCGGTACTTGCCGGCTGCGCGGGCCGGCCGGGTCGGCGGAGACTGGTACATCACCGCCGAGATGCCGGACGGCCGTGTGCTGCTGGCAATCGGGGACGTCGGCGGGCACGGCCTCGAAGCGGCCGCCGGCATGGCCAGGCTGCGCGGCGCGCTGGCCGGCCTGGCCTTCACCGGTGCCTCGCCGGACCGGCTGGTCGGCTGGCTGAACGACCTGGTCTGGCATGTGGCGCCCGAGCACACGGCGTCGGTGATCGTCGGCTACTTCGACCCGGCGACCCGGCTGCTGACCTGGTCCCAGGCGGGCCATCCGCCGCCGATCCTGGTGCGCGGCTCCTGGGCGCTGCCGGTGGACGCCCCGGCGGGCATCCTGCTGGGGGCAGGCCCCGGCGGCTACGAGTTGCTGACCCTCCAGTTGCGGCAGGACGACCTGCTGCTGCTGTACAGCGACGGGCTGATCGAACGGCGGTACCGCTCACTCGACGAAGGCGTGGCAATGCTGGTGAAGGCCGTGCGCGGGGTCGCCGACCCGGAGCGGATGATCTCGGCCGCGCTCAGCTCGCTCGGCTCAGCGGACACCGACGACGACACCTGCCTGGTGGCGCTGGCCGTCCGCTGACCTGCGCCCCGCCAGGGACGCACACACCCGGCACAGGCTAGAACACCGGGCAGAACGTCACCCCCTGACACCCCCGCCAGGGAGCCGGGTCACCGGACGCGCGGGTCCGGCCCGCCATTAGTCGGCCATCGCCCGCAGCATGTCCGTCAGGTCAGCGATCTGGTGGCCGGACAGCGAGCCGAGGAACCTGCGTTCAGCCTGGTTCGATGCCTCCAGCGCGTGCGCAAGCGTGGTGCGACCCGCGTCGGTCAGCGTGACGACGTTCTTGCGCCGGTCCACCGGGTCTTGCTCGCGCCGCACTAGCTCCTTCCCAAGCCGGCGCAGCAGCCACACCCGCCGGTCATGATCGCCGGCGCGGGCGACCGGCTGCTGCGGGTCGTGGCCGAGCACGCCGACAACTGGAACTACCCGGGACCGCCGTCCGAGGAGTTCCGGCGCAAAGACCAGGTCCTGCGGCAGCACTGCGCCGCGATCGGGCGCGATCCGAACGAGATCACCCGCTCCATGCAGACCATTGTCCGCAGCGACGACCCGCAGGCTGTCGCCGCGACTCGCAGGCTGCTGCTGGAGATGATCGGGGCCGGCGTCACTCACCTCGTGATCGCGGCAGCCCTGCCTGGCCGTCCGCTGCAATGGCTTGTCGATCAGGTCATCGAGCAGGTGATCGCCCAGGTAGGGAGCCCCGGCTAGTCCGGCCGGACGGCGAGGGCGGAGAGCAGCCGGCCGAGCGAGCCGCCCAGGCCCCAGCGCTCGTCCAGGGCGGCAAGGGCAGCCGGCTCAGCGGGCTTGACCGGGAGCTGCCCATCGACCGCCGGCACCGGGGCGTCCCGGGCAACCTCCACCACCGGCAACGCGGCCTCCAGGTAGTCCCTGGCGGCCACGACCTTGGCGCGGCTCCCTGCCGGGAACCCGCCGTGCCCCGCGTCGATCGCCGCCAGCATGTTCTCGACCGACCCGAACACCCGGACCAGCGCGGCCGCGGTCTTCTCCCCCACCCCCGGTACCCCGGGCAGGCCGTCGCTGGGGTCGCCGCGCAGCGCTGCGAACGCCGCGTAGCTCCGGCCGGGAATCTGGTACTTCGCGGTGACCGCCGCCTCATCGATCTCCTCCAGCTTGCCGATCCCCCGCGCGGTATACAGGACGCGCACGCCGCGCGCGTCGTCGACAAGCTGGAACAGGTCCCGGTCGCCGGTCACTACTTCCACGCGGCGGTCGGCCCGCGCCACCAGGGTCCCGATCACGTCGTCGGCCTCGTACCCGCCGGCGGCGGCCATCGTCACGCCTGCCGCGGCGAGCACCTCGACGATCACCGGGATCTGGGCGGTCAGCGCCTCCGGCACCTGCTCGGTACCGTCCGGGTTGGCCCGGTGCTCCTTGTAGGAGGGAATCGCGGCCACCCGGAACGCAGGCCGCCAGTCGGCGTCCAGGCAAGCCACCAGGGCCGCCGGGGTGCGCGCCCGGAGCAGCCTGGCGATGATGTCGAGCAGCCCGCGCACCGCGTTGACCGGGGTGCCGTCCGGTGCCGTCATGGCTTCCGGGACGCCGTAGAAGGCACGGAAGTACAGCGATGCGGTGTCGAGCAGCATCAGCGGGGCCACCTAGGCCATCCTGCCAGACGCCACTGACGGAACTGTCCAACTCGACAGGCGAACAGGCGAATGCCCGCTAGCAGGAGAGGTCGCGGATCAGCTGTTCTTCCCAGCGATCAGGCTGGTCTGGCCGGACCAGATCCCGTACCCCGGTGGGACGGAAGCCCATCCGCTGGTAGAAGGCGCGGGCCCGGCCGTTCACGTCGGTGACCCACAGCACCAGCCTGGCCGCGCCCTGCGCCTTCGCCTCGGCAGCCACCGCCTCGACCAGGCGGTCGGCGACCCGCAGGCCGCGCACGGCCGGGTCGACCCACATGCCGACAAGCTGCCGGGAGCCGGGAACGGCATGTTCCGGGTCCAGGTCGGCCGCGACTCCGCTGGCGGTCCCGACTGGCTCGCCGTCCTGCCAGGCCAGGAAGGTCGCACCGGAAGCCAGCCGCTGCCGCCAGGCCTGCTCGTCGAACGCGAGCTCACGTTCTAGCGTGGAGCTGAACGCGTCCGGAGCATCGGCCAGCGCCGCGAGCCTGACCCGCCGGCACGCCGCCCACTGGCTGGGATCGGCCCGCCGGATGACGACGTCCGCCGCCGCGCCGGTCCCTGACGTATCGGTCCGCATGCCACCGCAGCGTTCCGCACCGGGGACGTGCGGCGCAACCGAATTACCGCCGGACGGCTACTGGACCGAGGAGTAGGCGACGACGCCGCGGCGCAGCGCTTTCACCGCCGCCGCTGCCGTGCCGGCCAGCGCGGTATTCCCGGCGGCGGCGCGGATCTGGTCGAGCAGGTCGATCAGTTGCTTGACCGCCCGGACGAAGTCGCCGGGGGTCAGCTCGTCGCCGAGGACTCGCTCCAGCGGCCCGCCCGATGCCCAGGCGTGCGAGGCCCAGGCGAAACCGAGGTCCGGCTCGCGCAGGAAGGACAGCTTGTGGCCGCGCTCGATGCTGTCCAGCTCGCCCCAGAGCCTGGTCATGGCGGCGAGCACGGCTGCGGTCTTGCCGCCAGGCAGCCGGGGCGGCCCGGTGTCTTCAGGGCGGCGTGATTCGAAGGTCAGCGACGACACACAGGCGGCGAGCTCGGCGGGAGTCAGCTCGTCCCACACGCCGCGGCGCAGGCACTCGGCGGCCAGCAGGTCGAGTTCGGAGTAGATCCCGGCCAGCATCCGCCCGTCCGCGGTGACCTTCTCCCCGTCGGTGTAGCCGAGCTGCGCGAGCACCGAGCAGACCCGGTCGAAGGTCCGCGCGATCACGTGCGACCGGCTGGCCACCCGGCGCTCGATCGCCTCGGCCTCCCGTTCCAGCCGCAGGTACTGCTCCGCTTGCCTGGCGTGCGTCTCCACCTCCGGGCAGCTATGGCAGGGATGCGCACGCAGCCCGCGCCGCAGGTCCGCGATGGCAGCCTCGGCGCTGCCCGGCTGCCCGGCGCCGCGTGAGCTGCCGTTCCGCCCGGCTCCGTCGCCCCGGCTTGCCCGGCGCAACTGCCGCGGATCCACGCCTGCCAGCTTGTTACGCATGGTGGCGGCCAGGTCCTTGCGATGCTGCGGCGACCTGGGGCTGAACCGCCCGGGAATCGCGATCCGCTCGACCGGTACCACCGGATCGGGACACTCAGCCGCCGACAGCCGCTTGAGCTGCCGGTGCTCGGTAAGCACCAGCGCCGTCGGGGCGGCCGGGTCGGCACCGGGCTCGAGCACCACGGCGGTTCCGGCCCGGCGGCCACCGGGGACCACGATGATGTCGCCGCGGCTGAGCTCGTGCAGCGATTCGAGCACGGCGGCACGCCGGGCGGCCGCCCGGCCCTTGGACTGCTCCCGCTCCAGTTGCGACAGCTCAGCGCGCAGCCGCGCGTACTGGGTGAAGTCACCCCGGTCGCAGCTTGCCGCCAGGCCGGCCATGGAGTCCCTGATCCGGCGCGCCTGCCTGGCCAGCCCGACCACCGCGCGGTCCGCCTGGAACTGCGCGAACGACGACTCAAGCAGCCGCGAGGCGCGTTCCCTGCCGACCTGGCCCGCCAGGTTCACCGCCATGTTGTAGGACGGCCGGAAGCTGGAGTTCAGCGGGTACGTCCTCGTGCCGGCCAGGCCGGCCACGACCGCCGGGTCGACGTCCGGCTGCCAGAGCACTACGGCGTGCCCCTCGACGTCGATGCCGCGCCGGCCCGCCCGGCCGGTGAGCTGGGTGTACTCCCCAGGTGTGAGCGGGCTATGGGTCTCGCCGTTCCACTTGTCGAGCTTTTCCAGAACGACAGTCCTGGCCGGCATGTTGATGCCGAGAGCCAGCGTCTCGGTGGCGAAGACCGCGCGGATCAGGCCAGCGGCGAACAGTTCCTCGACCACCTCCTTGAACGTCGGCAGCTGGCCGGCGTGGTGCGCGGCGATGCCCCTCACCAGCCCGGCGAGCCAGTCGTGGTAGCCGAGCACCGGCAGATCCTCGCTGGGAATGTCGGCGAGCCGCTCCGTGACGATGCGCGCGATCTCGTCGGCCTCCGCTGGCGTGGTGAGCCGCAGGTTCGCGGCCAGGCACTGCTGGACGGCCGCGTCGCAGCCGGCCCGGCTGAAGATGAACGTGATCGCCGGCAGCAGCCCGGCCCGGTCCAGCCGGGTAATCACCTCGGCCCGCCGCGGCGGCACGAACCTGGGCGGCCGGGCCGGCCGTCCGTAACGGCCTGGGCGGCCGGGCCGGCCACCGCGCTGCGCCGTGACGTCGCGGTGGGCCGTGACGTCACGGTGGGCCGCCCTGATCAGCTCAGGATTGACCTCGAGCTTGCGCCGGCCCGCCGCGTCGAGTTCCTCGGCGCCGCCGTGCGCGACCCGGCCGGCGAACAGGTCATAGAGCCGGTTACCGACCAGCATGTGCTGCCATAGCGGCACCGGCCGGTGATCGTCCACGATCACCGTGGTCCCGCCGCGCACCGAGGTCAGCCAGTCGCCGAACTCCTCGGCGTTGCTCACGGTCGCCGACAGCGCGGTCAGCGCGACCGACTCCGGCAGGTGGATGATCACCTCTTCCCAGACTCCGCCGCGGAACTTGTCGGCCAGGTAGTGCACCTCGTCCAGCACCACGTGGCTCAGGCCGGCCAGCGTCGGCGAGCCCGCGTAGAGCATGTTCCGCAGTACCTCGGTGGTCATCACGACCACGGGTGCCTCGCCGTTGATCGAGTTGTCGCCGGTCAGCAGGCCGACCTTGGCCGCGGAGTAGCGCCTGACCAGGTCGGTGTACTTCTGGTTCGACAGCGCCTTGATCGGCGTGGTGTAGAAGCACTTGCGGCCCTGTGACAGCGCCAGGTGCACGGCGAATTCACCGACCACGGTCTTGCCCGCGCCGGTCGGAGCGGCGAGCAGCACGCCATGACCGTCGCGCAGGGCACGGCAGGCCGCTAGCTGGTACTCGTCGAAGTCGAAGTCGTACAGCGCCTGGAAGGCGTTCAGCTCAGGGCCTTCCTCCGCCTCGCCGCGCATGAAGGCCGCATACCGGTCGGCAGGACTCCCCGAACTGGTCATGGCTATAAGGCTACGGCCCAAGGCTACGGCCCGCGGCGCCCCGTGCCTACGGTGCGGACTCGAGATCGTGCAGGTCGGTCGCGGTGAGCGGGTCCTGGTCGAGCCCGTACGCGGCCACCTCGGCGGGCGTCAGGCCCGGATAGACCGGCCCCTGGCGGGCTCGCCGCCGGTCGTTGGCCCAGGCGAAGGCCTCGGCGAGCTCGACGAGCAGCACGCACGGGACGGCCAGCAGCAGCATGCTGATCGGGTCCGGGCTCGGCGTCGCCACCGCGGCGAAGGCGAAGATGGCGAAGATGATCATCCGCCGCCACTTGATGAACCGCTTGTGCGTCAGCACGCCGGCGATATTGAGCAGCACCATGATCAGCGGCAGCTCGAAGGAGAGGCCGAAGATCAGCAGCATCGCCATCGCGTAGCCGAGGTAGGTGTTGATCGTGAAGATCGTGTCCACGCCATGCGGGACCAGCCCGACCAGGAACCGCAGCCCCTTGACCATCGCCAGGTACGCGAAACCGCCGCCGAGCACGAACAGCGGGACGGCCGACCCGGCGAAGAAGTACGCCCAGCGCCGCTCCCTGGAATGCAGCCCGGGGGCGATGAAGGCCCACAACTGGTACATCCACAGCGGGGCGGAGATGATGGCCCCGGTCGCGATCGCCAGCTTGAGCCGCAGGAAGAGCGAGTCGAACAGGCCGGTGACGTAGAGCGTGCAGCCCTGGTGACGCGCGAGCGTGTCGGTCACGTGCAGCTTGCAGTACGGACCCTCGATGAAGTGCCACACGTAGGGGTAGACGAACCAGCCGACGACCGCTCCGACGGCCATCGCGAGCACTGCCTTGAGCACCCGGTTACGCAGCTCACGGATGTGCTCCATGAGCGGCATCCTGGCTTCGGGGTTGACCACTTTGCGGCTGCGCTGCGGCCGGAATCTGCGGGGGCCGGCCTCAGGCGCCGGACCGTCCTGCCCTGCGGACATCACCGGCTCTGCGTTCAGGACTGCTCGTGGCGCTGCGGTTGGGCCGAAGCCGCGCCGCCGCTTGCCGCGCCGTTTCCGCCTGTCGATTGCCGCTGCAGGTCAGCGAGCTGCCGCTGGATGTCGTCGAGCTGGGCCTGCTGGGGCGTTGCCGCGGCCTGGGCGGCTAGCTGAGCCGGCGGCACGGGCGCCGCAGGCACCGCCGCGGTGAACTGGGTGCCCGCCGCCTGCGGGGAATCCTCGTCCAGGCCCTTGACCGACCTTCTGAAGATGTGCATGGACTGGCCGAGCGACTGCGCGGCTCCAGGCAGCCGCTTGGCGCCGAACAGGACGAGGATCACCACCAGCAGGATGAGAATGTGCGAAGGTGCGAAGAGGTCCATCTCAATCCCCATTCAGTCGGGAAGCGTCCGATCGCCAGGTTCACTAGCAGTAGGTTTTGCGCCCGGCGCCAGGTTCGCCCGTCCCGTATTCTACATCCGTCACCATCTGATCTGGCCCGCCGACAGCTGCGGATCGCGACTAGTAGCACTCACCGGGCTCCCGCGGCCGGAAACTCGCCGGACGCATACCGACCGGACACCCCAGCGGCTCACACCCGCCGGTCAGGAGTACTGCGCCAGCGCGGCCGCCGCGTCCTGGCTGACCTGCTCGGCAAGCTCGGCCGGCGCGACGACCCGCCCGTCCTCGCCGAGCCGTAGTGCCAGCCGGCGGACCCACCGGGTGTCCGGCGTGCGCAGGACGACGTGCAGCCGCCCGTCACCGAGGTCGGTCACCTGCTCGCACGGGTAATACTCGGCCACCCAGCGGCCCGCATCGGAAAGCTCGATCTCGACCCGCAGGTCCCCGGCGGCGGGCCGGAACAAGCCGGAGTCCACGTCGACCTGCTCGGCCTCGTCCGGCACCTCGGCCGCGACGTCCAGGACGGTCAGCGCGAGCACCCGGTCCAGCCGGAACAACCTGACCGCCTCGGCGCGGCGGCACCACGCCTCCAGGTAGGCCCTGCCTTCCAGCACCAGCAGCCGCATCGGGTCCGCGTCCCGCTCGGTCGCCTCGTCCCTGCCAGGTACGTAGTACGACAGGTGCAGCCGCTTGCGCCGCCGCAGCGCGTCCGCGACCTGCGCCTGCACGTCGGCCGGCGCCCTGCCGTCCATCTGCACGGCGACCTGCGCGCTGGCCGCGCCAGCGTCGCCGGCGGCCGACTCGAGCTTGGCGATCGTCCGGCGCAGTGCCGAGCGGTCCTGCGGCCCCGGCAGTTCGGCCAGCATGCGCAGGGCGACGAGCAGCGCACTCGCCTCGTCCGTGCCGAGCCGCAACGGCCGGCCTATCGACTCAGCCTCGGTCACCGTGATCTCGCCGCCCTCGTAGGACAGGTCGATCGGGCAGTACGGGTCCGGCGACCGGAGCTCGACGCACCACAGCATGTTCAGGTCGTCGACGAGATCGCCTTCGGAGATGCCGAACGCCGCGGCAGTCTCGGCCAGCCCGACTACCTGGCGGCTCACCACGTAGGGAACGAGCGCGAGCAGCCGCTGCAGCCGGCCCGTCGCCGTTCCGGCCCGGCCGGCCCGGCTTGTCATGCCAGCGCACCCTTCAGCCTGCGGATGACGGCGTCGCGCAGGTCGACCGGCTCGAGCACCACCACGTCCGCTCCGAACGACGCGATGTAGTCCGCATACCAGCCGGTGTCGGAGAAGGGCGTGTGCACCAGGTCCCACAGCCCGGCGTCCGCTTCGCGTCCCTGCGGCCCGGCAGCCGGGTGAGGCCGCTCGGAACTGGCCCGGCGACGCAGCCCGTGCCCGGCTCCCCGCCTGATCCGCAGTTCGGCGGTCCGCACGGCGGGCGGTGCGTTGTCCCACGCGCTGACGGACTTGTGCACGTCCGCGCCGGCCGGGACCACCACGCTCCCAGGCGGCCCCGCGAACGCCACCGGCCCGTCGATACGGCTCAGCCTGAACACCCGTTCCTCGCCGCGGTCACGGTCGAAGCCGACGACGTACCAGCGGCCGTGCCTGTTGACCACGCCCCATGGCTCCAGCGTGCGCGCCTGCGGCGCGGCCCGGCCCGCTGCCTGGTAGCTGAAGGAGACCGGCCTGCGGTCACGGACAGCCCGCCACAGCGGGCCGAACGCGGCTTCGCCGGTCCGCAGCCTCGGCTCGATGCCGGGCTGGGTGGTCTCCTCGGCGTCGATCCCCGCGGCCCGCAGCTTCAGCAGTCCCCCGGCCGCCGCTCCGGCGAGCTCCGCCCGCTGCCAGACTCTGGCGGCCAGGCCGAGCACCGCGGCCTCGTCCGGCTCCAGCATGATCTCGGGAAGCTCATAAGCCTGGCGTGAGATCCGGTATCCCACCTCTTCGTCGCCGTGGGCGTTCACACCTGTCTCCAGCGGGATGCCGAGCTCGCGCAGCTCGTCCTTGTCCCGCTCGAACATCCGCTTGAAGGCCTCGAACGCTTCCGGATAGCCGGGCACGGCAGCTCGGATCTGGCCCGCTGTCAGGTACCGTCCGGTGGACAGCAGGCAGACGACGAGACTGAGCAGCCGTTCGGTCTTCTGCTTCGACATCGCCATCCCCCTGCCGCGTCAAGCCCGCTTCGTACCGCCGGGAGCGCTGTCGCCCTGCGCAGGACCGCCTTCGGCCGTACTGTCCTTCCGGCACTGACGGTACCTTGTCCGGGCAGCGAGGCGGCGGATTGTCACAGCTTCCGGCACAACTGGCGGACCAGCGCATGCGGCTGCCGCCGCTCCCGTCCGGCGCTAGCCTTCGACAGTGATCAGATGGCGCCGCGGCCAGGTAGCGAGAATCAGGCGGCAATGGGCGGGGGCCGCCGAACTTGACGTCACCGTAGCCGGGACGGCGGTGCGCGCGCTCGCCTACCCGGACCTGACCGGCCTGCCGGAACCGGGTGAGACGGTCCTGCTCAATACCGGCGCCCTGGACCTGCACCTCGGCACCGGCGGCTACGCGCTGGTCGTGGCGATCCCGGACCGGCTGCCGGCCGACCGGCAGGGTCCAGGTCACCTGGTCAAGGCCCGGTACACACCGCTCCAGGCGACCGTGCTCGGTGCCGACGAGCAGGGTTCGGACTACCACGAGGTGCTGCGCGACGCGGACGACCTGGGCGGCATCCCGGTTGTGGTGGCCGACCTGCACTCGGCACTGCCCGCCGTGGTCGCGGCCTACCGTGCCCAGCGGCAGGCGCCGGAGCACCGGGTCGCCTACGTCATGCTGGACGGCGGCGCGCTGCCAGCCTGGTTCTCGCGTACCGCGGCCGCGCTGCGGGAGATCGGCTGGCTGGCCGGCACGATCACGGTGGGCCAGGCGTTCGGCGGTGACCTCGAGGCAGTGACGCTGCACAGCGGCCTGCTCGCGGCCCGGTATGTGCTCGGTGCCGAGCTGGTAGTGGTCGCGCAAGGCCCAGGCAATCTGGGGACAGGAACGCGGTGGGGTTTCAGCGGTGTCGGCTGCGGCGAGGCGGTCAACGCGGTCGCGGTGCTCGGCGGCGCGCCGGTGGCCTCGCTCCGGATCAGCGAGGCCGACCAGCGCGAGCGGCACCGGGGTATCTCGCACCATAGCCTGACCGCCTACGGCCGGGTCGCCCTGGCCAGGGCCGACGTCGTCGTTCCTGACCTGCCAGGCGAGTTCGGTGCCAGGGTGCGGGCGGAAGCCGAACCGCTCGGCCGACGGCACACTCTGGTGCGGGTCGATGTCTCCGGGCTGCGCGAGATCCTGGCCGCCTGCCCGGTGCCGCTGTCCACCATGGGCCGCGGCCTGGACGAGGATCTCGCGTACTTCCTGGCGGCGGCGGCCGCCGGGCGGCACGCGGCTGCCCTGGTCCCGGCCTGACCGGAAACCAGGGCAGCCGCCCGCTTTACGGCGCGCCCGCGCCGGGCGTGCGGCCCGCTCAGGTAGCAGCGGCCAGGACGTCTACCACGAACACCAGGGTGTCCGTTCCGTTGATGCCCGCCGATGACTGACCGGTCTTGCCATAGCCCTGCGCAGGGGGAACCACGAGCATCACCCTGCTGCCGACCGGAACGCCGACCAGGCCGTTATTCCACGCCGGAATGAGCTGGCCGAGCACGAAGACATTCGGCGGTACGGTTGGCTGCGTTATCGACGGCCAGTTGTCGTTGAAGACCTTGCCGGTGCGCCAGATCGAGCCCACGTACCTGACGACGATCGCCTGCCCCGCCTTGACTGGCGTCCCGGTGCCCTTGATGAGGGTCTTGACCACCAGCTTGCTGGGCGGGGTGTTCTTAGGGATGCTGATCTGCGGCGAGTTGCCTGGTGTGGCGTGCACGGTCGGCAGGGCGCCGCCGCCGTCGGTGATGTGGGTGCCTGACGCGCTCGCGTTCGGCGGGAACGACTGGATCACGTCGATGACCCAGACCAGCGTGTCGGTGGGGCGCACGCCGATCTGTGAGTTGCCCTGTGCCCCGTAACCGTATTTCGGCGGCAGCACGGCCAGTACCCGGCTGCCGACCCGCTGCCCGGCGACCGCCTTCTGCAGGCCGGACAGGCTCATCGTGACGGGGAGCACTTCTGGTGTGGTGGCGTAGCTGGAGAACAGCAGCTTGTGCGTCTTGCCGCGCCAGACGTAGACGTCGAAGTTCGCCAGGTAGGAGTCGCCCGGTGCCAGCACCGGGCCAGTTCCCTGAACCAGGGTCTTGGTTACCAGGCTGCCGCTCGGCTGCTGCGCGGGAATCTGCACCGACGGCGCCTTCCCGGTGACGGCGGTAACCTTGACCTGCGCGGCGGAACTGGATGGCGCGGCGGAGGAACCGCATCCGGCGAGCGCCACCGTCGCGGCTAGGGGAACGAGGAGCGCTACGGCCAAACGTCGCATCGGAATCCTTGTCATTGAGACATTGGTCCGGTCAGCCTACCCGCTTCACGCAGCGGAGACGGTCGTTACGCTGCGTGAAGTCTGATGTCCGCTGACCGTTATATGCCTGGTGGTGCAGGCAACGGCGGTTCCGACGGCATGCCGGGCGGCGCCTTCGGCGCGGGCGGGCCGCCCGGGACGAGATCGGCCAGCAGGTTCTTGTCGTAGACCATGATCGTGTAACTGCCGAGGTAGTAGATCCGCAGCGGCTGACCGAACGTCGCACGGACCGAGCCGACCGTCGGATAGCGCTTGAACCCAGGCGGGCTGGGCACCAGCACGATAAAATTCGCGTCGTTGATTTTCGGGTCGTACCAGTCTGAGCGGACCTCCCAGTAATCGCCGGTGACCTGGCTGCCGGCGGCGAGCACCGAGCGGAGCCTGACCTGCCCGCCGGAGTCGAGCGTGCTGACATTGGCGTTCCAGTAGCCGGCCAGCCCGTAGTCCAGGTGGTGCGCGGCCAGCCACGATGCCAGCCCGGCGCTCCGCGGCGGTGCCGGCGGCAGCGTGACTACCCGGCCGAGGCTGATCAGGTAGGCGATCAGCACCACTGCCGCCGCGGGCAGCAGTCGCGCCCTGGCCAGCCGGCCGGCCAGCAGCCGGCCCGAGAGCGCCGCGCCGAACGGCAGCACGGCCGTGATGTCCCTGGTGCTCGGCAGGCCGTCGGCACGAGTCCCGAGCACGTAGGCGCCCAGCGTGATCAGGATCCCGGCAGCCAGGAGTTGCACGCTGAGCTCGGCGTTGCGGAAGTTCCCGACGGCGGTGCACGTCGCCCACGCGGTCAGCGCCAGGCCGACCAGGTGCGCGATCGCGAGCGCCGCGACGAAACCGGCCCTGTGGGCGAAGAAGTCCGCGCCGAAGAGCAGCAGCAGGCCCCGGCCGGCGGTCATGACGTAGCGCGGCAGGTCCGCTGCCGAGGCGAGCATCGTGGAGATCGGCCAGACCGTGAACCCGCCGTGCCGCGCGATCGCCTTGAGCGCGGCGGCGGCCAGCCAGGCGGAGGCCACGGCCGCCCCGGTGAGGGCGGCTTCGAACCGCAGGCTCCGCCAGCGCCGGTCGTGCTGGAGCCTGGCCTGGTAGCCGCGCGTGAGGCCGACCCCGATCACCGGCAGGATCCCGGTGAAGAGCACGATGCCGTCGGCGACCAGGGCCAGCCACAGGAAGACGCCGGTGACGACGACCGCGTGCCAGCGGTGCGGTACGCGGTCCAGCAGGAGGAACGTGACGAGCACTGGCACCGTGCTGCCGATGTGGTCCGGGGAGCCCATCAAGACGTAGACGCCGTTTCCCGCCTGCGGGGCCAGCATCACCCCGGCCGCGATCAGGCACCTGGCCATCGCCGCGCGCCCGCTCGCGCGACCCTTAGCGAGGCTCGCCGCCAGCAGGATCAGCAGCGTGTAGGTCGCGGCGCTGGCGACGTGCACAACATCGGGAGTCAGGCCGCGCAGGTACTCGATCAGCATGTACTGCGGCAGTTCTGTGGTGTAAAACGACACGTCGGACAGCTGCCACCCGCGCAGCAGCAGGTTGTGGTGGAGCATGTCCCAGGCCTGGAGTGCGTTGGATGCCCCGTCGGAGGTGACGGCGCAGCTGCGGGCGACATGCAGGTAGCAGATGAACAGGGTGACCGCTGCGACCGACCAGGTCATGGCCGCTCCCAGCGCCGCGAGCCTGACCCTGGGCAGCGCGCCACGCCGCACCCGCCGCACGCGGGCCGCAGGGTGGGCTGACCGAGCTGTTCGGCCCGCCGCGTCGCCCGCCGCGTCGCCCGCCGCGTCGCCCGCCGCCCGGACCGCGCGGCCCGCCGCGTCGCCCGCCGCCCGGACCGCATGATCGCGGTCAGTTCGCTGTTCGCGGTGACTTTCCGTGCTATAGCGCGGCAAACTCACCACGATCATGAGCAGGGCAACTCTGCTGGCACGCAAATCCGTCACGACGGCCCCCCGACCCGTCCCGGGGCACGGTTCCTCGGCCTTGAAAGAGCCGGTACCCACAGCCCTTCAGACTTTAGCGACGGTGAGTATCCGAGGAGTGACGATTAGTAGGCACTGTCGAGCAACGCCAAGAAGCGACTGTCGCTACTCGACGTGCCAGGCGCCGATGCCAACTCATCCCGGCGGCTGCTGAGGCTGGTCGGCTGGGGAAATCCGGGCGTTACATCCCGGCGATGAGCTTCTCGACTCGCTCGTCCACCGACCGGAACGGATCCTTGCACAGCACGGTGCGCTGCGCCTGGTCGTTCAGCTTCAGGTGCACCCAGTCGACGGTGAAGTCACGCCGCCGCTCCTGAGCCCGCCTGATGAAGTCACCGCGCAGCCGTGCCCTGGTCGTCTGCGGTGGCACCGACTTGGCCTCGAAGATAGCCAGGTCCTGGCAGACCCGCTCGACGGCACCGCGCTTCTGCAGCAGGTAGTACAGGCCGCGGCCGCGATGCACATCGTGGTAGGCCAGGTCGAGCTGCGCCACCCGCGGCGATGACAGCGGCAAGTCGTGCTTGCTCCGGTACCGCTCGATCAGCTGATACTTCGTCACCCAGTCGATGTCGCGGGCTACCAGGTCAAAGTCAGTGGTCTCGACCGCCCTGACCGTGCGTTCCCACAGTTCGAGCACTCGTCGCGTGACATCGTCTGAACCCCTGCTCTCCACGAAGGCCCGCGCCTTGGCCAGGTACTCCTGCTGGATCTCAAGCGCGCTCATCTCGCGCCCGCTGGCCAGCCTGATCTTGCGCCGGCCTGTCATGTCGTGGCTGACGTCCCTGATCGCCCTGATCGGATTCTCCAGCGTCAGGTCGCGCATGACGGTGCCCGCCTCGACCATGCGCAGCACCAGGTCGGTCGCGCCGACCTTGAGCAGCATCGTGGTCTCGCTCATGTTCGAGTCACCGACGATGACGTGCAGCCGCCTGAACCGCTCGGCGTCCGCGTGCGGCTCGTCGCGGGTGTTGATGATCGGCCGGGACCTGGTGGTGGCCGAGGAGACACCCTCCCAGATGTGCTCGGCCCGCTGGCTGACGCAGTAGACCGCTCCGCGCGGGGTCTGCAGCACCTTGCCTGCGCCGCAGATGATCTGCCTGGTCACCAGGAACGGGATCAGGATGTCGGCCAGCCTGCCGAACTCCCCGTGCCTGGCCACCAGGTAGTTCTCGTGACAGCCGTAAGAGTTGCCTGCCGAGTCGGTGTTGTTCTTGAATAGGTAGATATCCCCGGCGATGCCCTCTTCCCTGAGCCTGCGGTCGGCGTCGACGAGCAGTCCTTCCAGGATCCGCTCGCCCGCCTTGTCGTGGGTCACCAGGTCGATCAGGCTGTCGCACTCGGGCGTGGCGTATTCGGGATGGCTGCCCACGTCCAGATACAGGCGCGCGCCGTTACGCAGGAACACGTTGCTGCTCCGGCCCCACGACACCACCCGGCGGAATAGGTACCTGGCCACCTCGTCGGGGGACAGGCGACGCTGACCTCGGAACGTGCAGGTAACGCCGTACTCGTTCTCAAGCCCGAAGATTCGCCTGTCCACCGCTCCCCTTAGCTCACCAGTCCACGGCGATGTACTTGGTCTCGGTGAACTCAAGCAGGCCCCAGTGGCCGCCTTCGCGGCCCAGACCGGACTGCTTGACACCGCCGAACGGAGCGGCAGGGTCACTGACCACGCCGCGGTTGATGCCAACCATGCCAGACTCCAGCGCTTCGGCCACCTGAAGCGCCCGCCGCAAGTCAGCCGTGTACAAGTAAGAAACTAGGCCGTACTCGGTGCTGTTGGCCATGGTGATCGCCTGGTCTGTGTCGGCGAAGCGCACGATCGGTGCGACTGGGCCGAAGATCTCCTCACCGAGGATTCTGGCCGTCGGCGGCACCGCGTCGAGAACGGTCGGCGCGTAGAAGTAGCCTCGCCGGTCCGGGGCACTGCCGCCGGTGACGACACGGCTTCCCGCCTTGGTGGCCTCCTCGACCAGTGCGGCCACCTTGGACCTGGTGTCGGAGTTGACCAGCGGACCCAGGTCGGTGCCGTCGGCAAGGCCGGGACCGACGTTCAGCGCCGCGAGCCGGGCGGCGAACTTGGCCGTGAACTCGTCAGCGACGGCGTCGTGCACGTAGAACCTGTTGGCGGCGGTGCATGCCTCGCCGCCGTTGCGCATCTTGGCGATCATCGCACCCTCGACGGCGGCGTCGATGTCGGCGTCGGCGAAGACGAGGAAGGGCGCGTTGCCGCCAAGCTCCATGGAGCAGTTGGTGACCGTGTCGGCGGCGGTGCGCAGTAGCGTCCTGCCCACCTCGGTGGACCCGGTGAACGACAGCTTGCGCACCCGGGGATCGGCCAGCATCGCCGAGACGACCGGGCCAGGCGACGCGGTGGGCAGCACGTTCACCACGCCGTCAGGCACCCCGGCCTCGGTCAGGATGGCGCCGACCGCGAGCGCCGACAGCGGCGTCTCCTTGGCCGGCTTGAGCACCACCGTGCAACCCGCGGCGAGCGCGGGGCCGATCTTGCGCGTCGCCATCGCGGCAGGGAAGTTCCACGGCGTGACCAGGACGGAGACCCCGACTGGCTGATGCTGCACCAGGATCCGGTTCGCCCCGGACGGTGCGGTGGCCACCATGCCGTCGATCCGGACGGCCTCCTCGGCGAACCAGCGGAAGAACTCGGCCGCATAGCTGACCTCGGCCCTGGCGTCGCGCAGCGCCTTGCCGTTCTCCATCACCATCAGCCTGGCCAGGGCCTCGGTGTCGGCGATCATAAGCTCATACGCACGGCGCAGGCACTCACCGCGCACCCTGGGCGGCGTCGCCGCCCAGCCGGGCAGCGCCTGGTAGGCAGCGCCGACTGCGTCGAGTGCGTCCTGCGCGGTGGCGCTGGCGACTTCGGCGATAGAGTCCTCGGTCGCCGGGTCGATAACGGCAAGCACGCCGGCCCGCCCCTTGGACCACTGGCCGCCGATCAGCAACTCCGTCGGCGCGTCCATCCCCGTAATGCTTGCCAGGTCGGCAACCACGTCCCCTCCAGCAGATCTCGGCCATACGCGGGCCACCCCGACGCCGCGCATGGCCGACATTACCAACGGCAGGTGTCATACCCCTCGGGGGCCGACATCAACGGTGCCGCGAGGTCGCGCACCGGGCGCTACGCCTGGGAAGTAGCCGCACCGCACCCTTGTCCGGGCAGTGGAACAGGACAGGTAGCATCAATCCTCTCCTCGGCCATGGTGCTGTCACGGCACCGCCACCGTACCCTGATATTTCTAGGTCAGGCATAGAAAAAAGGAAGGGCTGGCGATTGAGCTATACCGACAGTGATCTCGTCGAGGACTACGTCCTGGCGAACGGCCAGCTGGGAATCCGGGCTCGCGCGGACATTCCCGCAGGCACGGTCATCGGCGTCTTCGACGGCGAGATCAAGTCCTATCCGCTCAAGGAGGGCCGACTGCTCGATCCGGACGCGCACAGGGAGATCGTTCAGATCGCGGTGTCCGGCGACGTGCTGCTCGGCCTGGTGTCGTACCCGGATGCGCCGTTTTATGGCATCGACTACATGAACCACAGCTGCCAGCCGAATGTCGTGGTGCGCGATCGGATCGTGGCCGAGACGACGAAGCCAGTCGCTGCTGGAGAGATCCTGACCACCGACTACCGGACCTGGGACTTCATTCCCGAAGGCATTCCGTGCTGGTGTCAGCCCTCCCGGTGCACGATCTAGGCGAGTGCGCCGGTCAGGCGGCCGGCGGCCCGGCTGGCTCGCGGCCGGCTGGCTTACGGTCGGTGGGTCGCCGCGGCGGTGCGGCTGCTGGCCGGCCGGCCCGCCGCGGTCCTGACCAGAGCGCGGGCGGCAGATCGAGGTGCATCGCCAGCTTGTAGGCCGCGGATTCGTAGTTGACCCGCCAGCCGTGGAAGTGCGGCCATGCTTCCTGCGCCGTCCGCTCGGTCCGCCAGCCCGCATCCTTCAGCCACTGGACTGCCTCGTCGAACTCGGCTCTGGTCAGTTCGATCGGGTCGTCGGGCCTCGGATCATCTGGCACGGTCAGGCCCAGGTTCGTAGCGAGCTGGCGCATTGTCAGGTAGCCGACCCGCAGCAGCGGCCTTGCCTCATAGGGCGCGGTGACCGGATTCAGCGCGAGGTGCAGGGCCGCGCCGTCGAGCACCGCGAGCAGCGACAGCAGCCAGGACACCGCCGGATCGGGCGAACGGAAGTAGACCAGGGTCCGGTAGTTGACGTGACTTTCCGAGATGTCCGCGGCCCACTCCGTCCACCGGCCGTACAGCCCTGGCAGCGTCGCGGAATTGTCGATCAGTGCCTGCCTGGCCAGCAGCTCCGGACCCCAGGGTGGCGCCCCCGCCAGCGCCTCCAGCATGGCGACCAGCGTCTCGCGGCGGTTGAAGGCCGTGTAGAGCAGCGGCAGGTAGGAGATCAGGAGTGCCAGTACCGCCAGCCCGGACGCCGCCGCGACGAAGACGATCACGGTGGAACCAGGCCCGGGCGGCAGCGCGAAGCCCAGCGTGAATAGCGACGAGCCTGACTCGCGCAACGCCAGCCAGAAGCTGTGCGCGGCTGGCCACAGCAACAGCGAGAACCCGGCGAACAGGCAGGCCAGCCAGGAAGTCAGCAGGCAGAGCAGGAAAGCCGGCGCCGAACTGGCCAGCATCCGCTCCCGGCGCGGCAGGTCGTCAACCTTGGCAGTCAGCAGCCTGAAGAGGCCGTAGACGACGACCGAGACGACCTTGTTGATTCGCGTCCGGGTGGCACGCGGAATCATGAAGGTCTTGACCACGCTGGACGCGGTGAAGCCGAGCAGGATCAGGCCAGCGGCAAAACCGAACCAGGGAATCACGAGCCGTCCCGTTCCCTCGAAGCAGTGGTTACCGCGATCCGCTGCCGCCGCGATCCGGGGACTCCGGGTTGTCCCGGCCGGGCTCCGTGCCGCCTGCTTCCGTGCCGCCTGCTTCCGTGCCGCCTGCTTTCGCCCCGCCTGCTTCGGTGTCGCTGCCCTTGTCTCCCGTCGGCGGCACGGAGCCGGAACCCTTCCGTTGCCTGGGGGTCGCGGGCGCCGCTGCGCCTGCTGGCCCGCCAGCGGCCTGCCCAGCGCCGGGCTCGGCGGTGCCGCCCTGGCCGGCACCTGGCTCGGCGGTGCCGCCTTGTCCGCCGCCTGGCTTGGCGGTGCCAGGGCCAGGGGCGACCTCGGCAAGCAGGCTCTCCAGGCGGCTCCCGGTCAGGCGGCGGAACGTCCGGTGCACCCGGGCGCGGTCGAGTACCGCCACCTCCAGCTGGCTGGCGGTGATCTCCAGCCGGTCGCCGTTGGCCTGAGCCGCCAGGCCGGCGATGGCGGTCGTCAGAGCTGCCTGGAGGGTCGTGCCCTCGGCGTAGTGCTCCTTGAGCACTGTGGTGATCTTCTCCGCCTGGCCGCCCATGGCGACGAAGCCATGTTCGTCGTTGACTGAGCCGTCGAAGGTGATCCGGTAGATCTGATCCTCGGCCGGCGCCTCGGCAACCTCGGCGACGACGATCTCGACTTCGAAGGGCTTGGGACTATCGGTGAAGATCGTGCCGAGCGTCTGCGCGTACCAGTTGGCCAGCCCGCGGGCGGTGACGTCCTGGCGGTCGTACTGGTACCCGGTCATGTCTGCGTACCGGACCCCGGCCTTGCGCAGGATCTCGTACTCGTTGTACCTGCCGACGGCAGCGAACGCGATCCGGTCGTAGATCTCGCTGATCTTGTGCAGCGCCCGCGACGGGTTCGGCGCGACGAACAGGATTCCGTCGTCGTACTGGATCACGACTCCGCTGCGGCCGCGCGCGATGCCCTTGCGCGCATAGTCCGCCTTGTCCTTCATCGCCTGTTCAGGCGACACATAGAACGGCATCGACACCGCTGGCGTTCCTTACTTGAGTTATCGGGTTACGGGCGGGAAAGCAGGCAGAACTAGGCGGAACTTGTGCTGGCAGCTACTGGCTGGCGCCGGATGGCTGGCGCAAGACGGCCAACGGCCCGTCCGGGTCGGTCATCCGGCCCTCGATGACCGCCTGCGCGGCCGACGCCGCGTCCTGGTCGGACAGCCGCTGATAGCCGTCTGCCGTGACCGTCGCCACGACCGGATAAATCCGCCTGCTCACGTCAGGCCCGCCAGTCGCCGAGTCGTCGTCGGCGGCGTCATACAGCGCTTGCATGCAGGCCAGGATCGCGTCGGAGGCGTCCATCCCGTCGGAGTACAGCTTCTTCAGCGAGCCGCGGGCGAAGACCGAGCCCGAGCCGATCGAGTGGAACCTGTGTTCCTCGTAGCGGCCGCCGGCGACGTCATAGTTGAAGATCCGGCCGATCCCCTCGTCGGTGTCATATCCGGCGAAGATCGGGACCACGACCAGTCCCTGCATCGCGCCGCCCAGGTTGGCCCGGACGATGCCGGCGAGCCGGTTGGCCTTGCCCTCAAGCGACAGCGCGCGGCCCTCGAGCTTCTCGTAGTGCTCAAGCTCGACCTGGAACAACCGGACAAGTTCGAGGCCGATCCCCGCGACTCCGGAGATTCCGATGCAGGAGTACTCGTCACTGCGGAAAACCTTCTCGATGTCACGCTGGGAGATCATGTTGCCCGCGGTCGCCCGCCGGTCCCCGGCCATCACGACGCCGCCGCTGAACGTCGCGGCCACGATCGTGGTGCCGTGCGGGAGGTCCCGCGCGGCACTGCCGGAAACGCTCATACCGCCCGTCCCTGGAAGGAGTTCCGGCGCGGCCGTCGTGAGGAACTCGGTAAACGAGGACGTGCCCACGCTCAGGTATGCCGCGGCCAGCAGCCTGGCACTGGAATCAGACACCAAGGCGATCCTTTCCTTGTGCGCACACGAATACGCGTCTGACCCTACTGCCATCGCGCCCCGGATGGCACAGCCTGGATGCCCGGCAGCCGCTGGCGGTCACTCGCCGCCCTTCTGGACGTAGGACCGGACGAATTCCTCGGCGTTCTCCTCGAGCACCTCGTCGATCTCGTCCAGGATGGCGTCGACGTCATCGGTCAGCTTCTCCTGCCGCTCCTTGACCTCAGCAGTGCCCTGGTCCTGGGCTTCTTCCTCGTCCTGCCCTCGCCGGGTCGTGTGCCGCTGACCGCCGGTGTCCTTAGTCGCCATCGCGTACCTCCGTTATCGACGCAGTGCTGCCGCACCCTAAAGCTATCCTCGCCAGCACATCCGCAGGCTAACCCTGCCCAAGGCGATTTCCGGCATTCCCGCCCAGTCTGCTTCCAGGCCGCCGGGTGTGCGCTGCGCCGGCTAGCGCTGCGCCGGCTACTTACCCGTCAGCGCGGCGACAAGGTCAGCCGCCGTCTCGCACCTGTCGAGCAACCCGCCGACATGCGCCTTGGTGCCGCGCAGCGGCTCGAGCGTCGGGACCCGCTGCAAGGAGTCACGGCCCGGAATGTCGAAGATCACCGAATCCCAGGAGGCAGCGGCAACGGCGTCCGGGTACTGCCGCAGGCACCGGCCGCGGAAGTATGCCCTGGTGTCCTCCGGCGGGCTCGTCACCGCCGCGCGGACATCCTGCTCCTGGAGCAACCGCTGCATCCGGCCAGCCGCTACCAGCCTGTTGTACAGGCCGCGGTCGGCGCGGACGTCAGAGTACTGCAGGTCGACCAGTTGCAGCCTGGGGTGATTCCAGCCCAGGCCGTCCCGGCTCCGGTAGCCCTCGATGACCTGCAGCTTGGTGACCCAGTCGAGTTCGCCGGCCAGCCGCATCGGATCTTCGGCCAGGACGGCCAGCGCGGACTCCCACCGGTCGAGCACGTCTGCGGTCATCTCGTCGGTGTCTGCTCCGAACCGGTCCTGGGTGTACTTTCTGGCCAGCTCCAGGTACTCCATCTGGAGCTGGATCGCGGTGAGCTTCCTGCCGCTGCGCAGCGGGACGAGGTGCCGGCAGGACGGGTCGTGCGAGATCGCGCGCAACTCGGCGACCGGCCCGTCGATCGCCAGGTCGGAGCTGATGAACCGGTCCTCGATCATCGAAAGCACCAGCGCCGTGGTGCCGAGCTTGAGGTACGTCGACAGTTCGCTCATGTTGGCGTCGCCGATGATGACATGCAGCCTGCGGTACTTCTCCGGGTCCGCGTGCGGCTCGTCCCTGGTGTTGATGATCGGCCGCTTCAGCGTCGTCTCGAGACCGACCTCTACCTCGAAGAAATCGGCGCGCTGGCTGACCTGGAAGCCGTCCTCCCTGCCGTCCGCGCCCAGGCCGACCCGGCCGGCACCGCAGATGACCTGCCTGGTGACGAAGAACGGCGTCAGGTGCCTGACGATCTCGGCGAACGGCGTGGCACGGCTCATCAGGTAGTTCTCGTGGCAGCCGTAGGACGCGCCCTTGTTGTCGGTGTTGTTTTTGTAGAGCTGGATCGGCGCTGTTCCCGGCAGGGCGCTCGCCTGCGCTGCCGCCTCTTCCATCACCCGCTCCCCCGCCTTGTCCCACAGGGTGGCCGAGAGCGGGTCGGTGCATTCCGGGCCCGAGTACTCCGGATGAGCGTGGTCGACGTAGAGCCTGGCGCCGTTGGTCAGGATGACGTTGGCCAGCCCGAGATCCTCGTCGGTGAGCTGGCTCGCATCGGCGGTATCCCTGGACAGGTCGAATCCGCGCGCGTCACGGAGCGGGTTCTCCTCTTCGAAATCCCAGCGGGTCCTGCGGGCCTTTGCGGAGGTAGCGGCGTGATAGGCGTTCACGACCTGAGAAGAGGTAACCATAGCATTCGCCCCGGGTTGCCCGGGTATAGACACCCCGTACTCGGTTTCGATACCCATTACGCGGCGAACGGTCATGGCTCACAGACTAGTGTGGTGCTGCGACCAGGCCGGCAGCCGAGCGCGCTGGCACCAGCAGGTGTCGCACCAGCGCTTCCGGCCCGCTCAGCAGAGGTCACAGGTACTGGCCGGTATTCGCCACGGTATCGATGGACCGGCCCGCTTCGTTCCCGCTCTTGCCCGAGACCAGCGTCCTGATGTAGACGATCCGCTCGCCCTTCTTGCCGGAGATCCTGGCCCAGTCGTCCGGGTTGGTGGTGTTCGGCAGGTCCTCGTTCTCGCTGAACTCGTCGACGCACGCGGACAGCAGGTGCGCGACCCGCAGGCCCTTCCTGCCCGTCTCCAGGTACTCCTTGATCGCCATCTTCTTCGCCCGGTCCACGATGTTCTGAATCATCGCGCCGGAGTTGAAATCCTTGAAGTACAGCACTTCCTTGTCGCCATTCGCATAAGTGACCTCAAGGAACCTGTTCTCGCTCGTCTCGCTGTACATCCGCTCGACGACCCGCTGGATCATCTCGGCGACCGTCGACTCGGCCGAACCGCCGTGCTCGGTGATGTCGTCCGGGTGCAGCGGCAGGTCCGCCACCACGTACTTGGAGAAGATATCCCTGGCCGCCTCGGCATCCGGCCGCTCGATCTTGATCTTCACGTCGAGCCTGCCGGGCCGCAGGATGGCCGGGTCGATCATGTCCTCGCGGTTCGACGCGCCGATGACGATGACGTTCTCCAGGCCCTCGACGCCGTCGATCTCGCTCAGCAGTTGCGGGACGATGGTGTTCTCCACGTCGCTGGACACGCCAGAGCCCCTGGTGCGGAAGATCGAGTCCATCTCGTCGAAGAACACGATCACCGGCATGCCCTCGCTGGCCTTCTCCCTGGCCCGCTGGAAGACCAGCCTGATGTGCCGCTCGGTCTCGCCGACGTACTTGTTGAGCAGCTCGGGGCCCTTGATGTTGAGGAAGAAGCTCTTGCCTTCCCTGGCCGCACCGCCGGCCTTGTCGCCCGACTGGCTGGCCAGTTCGGCGGTGCGCCGCGCTACCTGCTTGGCCAGCGAGTTGGCGACCGCCTTGGCGATCAGCGTCTTGCCGCAGCCAGGCGGCCCGTACAGCAGCACGCCCTTCGGCGGCCGGAGCTTGTGCTCCTTGAACAGGTCCGCGTGCAGGTAGGGCAGCTCGATAGCGTCCCTGATCTGCTCGATCTGCGGTCCGAGTCCGCCGATCAGCTCGTAGGTGATGTCCGGGACTTCCTCCAGGATCAGTTCCTCGACCTCGGCCTTGGGTATCCGCTCGTAGACATAGCCGGACCTAGGCTCGAGCAGCAGCGAGTCACCGGCCCGCAGCGTGCCGCTCAGCAGCGGCTCGGCCAGCCGGACGATGCGCTCCTCGTCCGCGTGCGAGATCACCAGCGCCCGGTCGCCGCCCTCGAGCAGCTCCTTGAGCATGACGACCTCGCCGACGGTCTCGTAGCCGAGCGCGATCACGACGTTAAGCGCCTCGTTCAGCACCAGCTCCTGGCCGGGCCGAAGTTCGTCCAGGTCGATGCTCGGGCTCACCGAGACCCGCATCTTCCTGCCGCCGGTGAACACGTCCGCCGTGCCGTCGGAACTGGCTTGCAGGAAGATGCCGAAGCCGGACGGCGGCTGTGCCAGCCGGTCGACTTCTTCCTTCAGCGCGATGATCTGATCCCTTGCCTCGCGCAAGGTGCCAGCCAGCCGCTCGTTCTGGCCGGTCAGGCTAGCCAGCGCTGCCTCGGTCTGAGCCAGCCGTTCCTCGATCAGCCTGGACGACCGAGGAGACTCGGCCAGCTTGCCGCGCAGAGCCGCTACCTCCTCCTCCAGGAAGGAGATCTGGTCCGTCAGGACCTTGACCCTGACCTCGTCATCATGGCGCGCGGCGCGAGCGCTGTCGTCACGAGAGGCCATGCCCCTCACCCCCTCCTGAGAGCGGACTTACCTAGACCCTACCTACGCCCGGTCATTCCGTAACCTCGCGTCGGCGACAGGTCTTCGTTTTCTGCCTAACCGATCAGGCCCTGCCGTCGCATCGTTACTCATCACCGGCCGCTCAGTCCAGCATGCACGCGAGACCAGCTACGTTCCTTCCGTTATGCCGGAAAGATCAAACCTCCCCCGGGTCGGTACTGGCATATGCGCCTTTGGCCGGCCGGCGGCGGCGCGGCGGCGCCGTGACGCCGGGGGCCAGCCTGCGGGCAGTGACCAGGAAGCCCGTGTGCCCCACCATGCGATGATCGGGCCGGACAGCGAGGCCCTCGACGTGCCAGCCGCGCCGCAGCGTCTCCCACGGCGCGGGCTCGTCGAAGCCGCCGTGCCCGCGCAGTTCCTCCACCACCCGGGACAGTTGCGTGGTCGTCGCCACGTAGCCGCAGAGCAGGCCGCCGGGAGTGAGCCACTGCGCGGCAGCCGCCACGTGCTCCCACGGCGAGAGCATGTCGAGCACGACCCGGTCGAAGTCGCGCAGTTCGGCATCGCCGGATTGCCCTGGCAGGTCGCCATGGACGAGCCGCCAGGCCGGATGCGGCCCGCCGAAATATGTCTCTACGTTCCGCCTGGCGATCGCCGCGAAGTCTGCCCTGCGTTCGTAGGAGACCAGGAACCCGCTCTCGCCCACCGCCCGCAGCAGCCAGCAGGACAGCGCGCCCGAGCCTGCACCCGCCTCCAGCACCCTGGCGCCGGGGAAGATGTCGGCCATCGCCACGATCTCGGCGGCGTCCTTGGGGTAGACCACGGTAGCGCCGCGGGACATGGAGACCGTGTAGTCCGCGAGCAGTGGCCGCAGCGCGATGTACTGGGTACCGCCCGATGCGCGCACCACGCTGCCTTCTGGCTGCCCGATCAGGTCGTCATGCGCTACCGAGCCGCGATGGGTGTGGAAATCCTTGCCGGCGGCAAGCACCAGCCGGTGCCGGCGGCCCTTCTCGTCGGTCAGCTGAACCTGGTCACCGGGCCGGAGCGGCCCGCGGTGCGCGATGATCACGCCGCACAGGCTAGCGCGGCGGTCACACTCCGGCGAAAGCCAGATCCAGGTCAGCCGCGGCGAGCACCCCGAACACCTGGCCGCTCGGCTCGATCAGCAAGTACTCGCTGGCGGGCTCCTGCTGGACTGCCTTGATCAGTTCCAGCCCGGACAGGTCCGCCCGGAGCACCAGTCCAGGATCGAGTGACCTGGCCAGCGAGCCTGCCTCGATCCACGGCCGGCGTTCGGGCGGAGTTGCCTGCACGGCGGACTCGCTGACGATGGCCGTCGGCGTGTTCTCGTGGTCGACGATCACCAGCGCCCTGGCGCCTGCCTCCTGGGCGCGCCGCACGGCCTCGGACAGCGGCAGGTTGGCTGCTACCGGGATGGCCCGCCTGGCCAGCGTCCGGGCGTTGACCGCGGGCAGCCGGTCGCGGACCTTCGCCGCCCGGATCGCCTGGGTGGACTGGATCCAGATGAAGCCGGCGATGATGATGAGCCACAACCAGTACAGGTTGAGGAAGGAGCCGGCGTTCCGCTGACCGAACAGCGCCAGGCCGATCAGCACGAGCGCCAGCACCCGTCCGGCCCAGGCCGCTGCGATCGTGGCGACCACCTGCTTCCCGGTGACCTTCCAGACTGCGGCGCGGAAGATCCGCCCGCCGTCCAGTGGCAGGCCGGGCAGCAGGTTGAAGATGCCGACGATCATGTTCGCCCAGAACAACTGCTCGATCAGCTGATGCGGCAGCCCGGCGGACAGTACCCGGGCCAGGCCGTACCCGGCGGCGGCCAGTGCCAGCGATACCAGCGGCCCGGCCGCCGACATCAGCGCTTCGCGGCCGGGCGAAGACGGCTCCTGCTCGATCTCGGAATACCCGCCAAGCGGATAGAGCAGCACCCGGCGGACCGGCAGGCCGAAGCCCTTGGCGACCACGCAGTGCGCTAGTTCGTGCACCAGGACCGAGACATAGAGCAGCAGGACGAACGCCGCGGCGACGACGTACCTGTCCGTGGGCTTGGCGAGGTTGGTCTCGACGGTGTTGGCATACATCACCACGAGCACGACCGCGAAGATCAGCCAGTACGGGGAGATGTAGACCGGGATGCCGAGCGGCCGGGCGACGACTATGCCCAGCTTCGGATCGCGCTTCGGCGGCCGGTCGGGCGCCTGCGGTCCGGATTCTCGCGTGTCGCGGTCCGGCGTGCTTGTTGCCACGACACGATGCTACGTGCTCCCGGCGGTAACCGCCCGCCCGGCAAGGCGCCGACTGTCCGGCAGGAGCGGAATGTCGGCGCGGTGTCGGTGCTCTCCCCTACCCTGCCAGGTGTGGATCCGATCCCGGGCGGCCTGGCCCCGCCGAGCGAGCCGGCCGGCCTGCCAGGCCCAGCCGAACCGAAGGCGCCAGGCTGGTCGCTGTCGCCGTCCAGGGCCGCCGACTTCCTGACCTGTCCGTTGCTCTACCGGTTCCGGGTGATCGACCGGCTGCCCGAGCCGCCGAGCGCGGCGGCAGCCCGTGGCACCCTGGTGCATGCGGTACTCGAGCGGCTGTTCGACGAGCCAGCGCCCGGCCGGAGCCCGCTGGCCGCCGCCGCCCTGCTCGGCCCGGAGTGGGATCGGCTCCTTGCGTCCGAGCCTGAACTGGCCGGCCTGTTCGCCGACGAAGCCGCGCGGCATGAGTGGCTGGCGCAGGCCCGCGGCATGCTGGATCGCTACTTCACCCTGGAAGATCCGACCAGGCTGGAGCCCGCGCACCGAGAGCTCCGGGTCGAGGCTGTGCTGTCGTCTGGCCTGCGGCTGCGCGGCTATATCGACCGGCTGGACATCTCGCCCGCCGGCGACGTCAGGATCGTGGACTACAAGACCGGGACGGCACCGCGGCAGGACTTCGAGGCCAGGGCGCTGTTCCAGATGCGGTTCTACGCGCTCGTGCTGTGGCGCAGTCGTGGCACGGTGCCGAGGATGCTCCAGCTCATGTACCTGGGTAACGGCGAGATCGTCCGGTATGCGCCTGACGCGGCCGACCTGTCGGCGACGGAGCGCAAGATCGAGGCGCTGTGGCGGGCCATCGAGCGGTCGATGACAGCGCGCGACTGGCGGCCGCGGCGGAGCAAGCTGTGCGGCTGGTGCTCGCATCAGCAGATCTGCCCTGAATTCGGCGGCACTCCCCCGCCGTTGCCGCCGCTCGTGCCGCCGGCCAGGTCAGGCCCGGCGGGCCGGGCCGACGATGACGAGACCGAGACCGAGACCGAGACCGAGACCGCCGAGCTGATGTGACCGCGGAGCCGAGTGACCACGGAGCCGATGTGACCGCGCCGGACGGCAGGTCAGCCGGCGGCGAACAGGCCGTGCAGGCTGGCCAGGTCGATCTCCGCCAGTGATCGTGCCACCAGCCTGCCGGGCTGGTGCGGGATCGGCGTCACGCCCGGCACGGCGATCGTGACGCAGCCCGCCGCCACCGCGGCGGCGATCCCGGTCGGTGAGTCCTCGAACGCCACGCACCGTCTCGGATCGGCGCCGAGCAGCGCCGCCGCGCGCTGATACGGCTCCGGGTGCGGCTTGGGATTGCGCACGTCGCCGCCGCACACTGTGACCTCGAAGGTCACCCCGTGCCTGGCCAGGCTGGCCAGCGTCGCTTCCATGATCACCCGCTCGGAAGAGGTGACCAGGGCGTGCGGTATCCGCGCTGCCCGCAGCGCGGCGATCAGTTCGAGCGCCCCGGGCATCGCCGCTACCCCGCGCTCGGCGAGAAGCGCCGCCATTCCGCCGACCAGCCAGCTGGCCACCTGCTCATGGCTGGCCGGCCGCGCCGCGCGGTCGAGCAGGTAGCCGACGCTTCGGTGCAGCGAACCCCCCACCAGCGCGCGCTGGTCCTGCTCGGTCCAGTCACTGCCCAGCCTGGCCATGACCGCGCGCTCGGCCTCGAACCAGAGCGGTTCGGAGTCGACGAGCAGGCCGTCCATATCGAACAGCACAGCCTGGAGTCGGCCGCCCGTCTCCCAGGCGGTCTGGTTCGCGGTGGGTCGCATCAGGTGCTGAAGTACTTCGCTTCCGGGTGTCTGCAGCCCTGGTAGCCGACCCGGAGAATGCCGTCGAGATCGTCAGGATCGGCTCCGCTGGTCCCTATCGCAGCCCTGGTCCTGGCGTGCCAGTACTCGGCCAGCGCCTCGGCAAGCTGGACAGACAGCCCGTGCAGCTCCAGGTAATCACGGTATGCGTGCTTGGCGAAAAGCTCGGCCGTTGCCTCGCTGATCTTGCTCCCGATGGTGACGAGCTGGAAGGCGACCACGTCCGTCTCGCCGGAGGACCGCGGCCGGAAGAAGTCGGCCAGGCAGAGCTGCCTGTCCCGGCGCTGTCTGGGGAAGGTGAACCGCTCGCGCTCGCCGCCGTCAGCATCGAGAACGATCAGGTCGTTGCCCTCGCTGACGCACGGGAAGTAGCCGTGCACCACGGCCGCCTGCGGCAGCCCCCCGGTCTGCGCCTGTTCCAGCCACATCCGCAGCCGCGGCCTGCCCTCGGTCTCGGCTAGTTGCTGATGCGAAGGGCCGGTGCCGCCCCTGGCCGGCTTCAGTCCCCACTGGCCCAGGAAGAGCGCGCGCTCATCGAGGTAACTCGCGTACTCGGCAAGCGGGATTCCCTTCACCACCCGGGTGCCGAGGAACGGCGGCCGCGGCACGGGCACGTCGATTGCCACGTCGGAACGGGCCAGCACGGGTACTGCCGTCCCGTCCCGCCGGCCTGTCTCAGGCTGATCCTGGCCGGTGCCGTCGTGGCGGGCCTGTGCCCGGCCAGAGGCCCTGACCCGGCGCTCGCGCAACGCCGGCAGGGCCGCCCCCGGTTCGCCGCGCTTGACCGCCATCACGGCGTCCATCAGCCGCAGTCCCTCGAAGGCATCGCGCGCGTACCGTACCTCCCCTTCGAACAGGCTCGCCAGGTCCTGCTCGACATAGGAGCGGGTCAGCGCCGCACCGCCGAGCAGCACCGGCCACCGGCCTGCCAGGCCGCGCGAGTTCAGTTCGGCCAGGTTGTCGCGCATGACGACGGTCGACTTGACGAGCAGGCCCGACATCCCGATGACATCGGCGCGCTGGTCGGTCGCGGCCTGCACGATGGCCGAGATCGGCTGCTTGATGCCGAGGTTGACCACGTCGTACCCGTTATTGGAGACGATGATGTCCACCAGGTTCTTGCCGATGTCGTGCACGTCGCCCTTGACCGTGGCCAGCACGATCTTGCCCTTGCCGCTCTCGCTCGTCCGCTCCATGTGCGGTTCGAGATACCCGACGGCGGCCTTCATCACCTCGGCGGAGGTGAGCACGAACGGCAACTGCATCTGACCGGAGCCGAACAGGTCGCCTACCGTCTTCATGCCGTCCAGCAGCACGTCGTTCACGATTTCCAGCGCGGGCCGGCGGCTCAGCGCCTCGTCCAGATCGGCCTCCAGGCCGAGTCGCTCCCCGTCAATGATCCGGCGCTTGAGCCGTTCCCACAGCGGCAGGCCGTGCGACTCGGCGGCGCGGCTCGCCTTGAGCGACGCCGCGTCCACTCCCTGGAACAAATCGAGCAGTTCGGTCAGCGGGTCGTAGCCGTCGCTGCGGCGGTCGTAGATCAGGTCAAGCGCGATCTGCGACTGGTCGGCCGGGATGCGCGAGATCGGCATGATCCGCACGGCGTGCACGATGGCCGAGTCCAGGCCGGCCTTGACGCACTCGTGCAGGAATACGGAGTTGAGCACGGCCCTGGCCGCCGGGTTCAGGCCGAACGAGACGTTAGAAACGCCGTGCGTGGTCTGCACGTCGGGATACCGACGCTTGACCTCGCGGATCGCGTCGATCGTCAGCGCGACGACGGCGGCGCCATGTTCCCGGACAATCGGCATCATCCTGGCAATCCGCGACTCCGGGCCGTCACTGTCCTCATAGTTGACCGAGTTGACGACCGCCCTGCCGCCCAGGCGCTCCAGCCCGGCCCTGATCACTTCCGGCTCGGTCGAATCGAGCATCAGCGGCAGCGTCGCCGCAGTGGCGAGCCTGCTGGCGATCTCGGCCATGTCAGCGACGCCGTCCCTGCCGACGTAGTCCACGCACAAGTCGAGCAGGTGCGCACCGTCCCTGGTCTGCGCCCGGGCTATCTCGACGCAGTCATCGAGATTGCCTGCCAGCATGGCCTCGCGGAACGCCTTCGAGCCGTTCGCGTTGGTGCGCTCGCCGATGGCCAGGAACGCGGTGTCCTGGCGGAACGGCACGTGCTGGGAGAGCGAGGAGATGCCGGGCTCCGGGCGCGGTTTGCGTGCCTTCAGCGGCCGGTCAGACAGCTTCGCAGTCACCGCGGCGAGATGCTCCGGAGTAGTGCCGCAGCAGCCGCCGACCAGCGCGAGCCCGAACTCCCCGACGAAGGTCTCGTGCGCGCTGGCCAGCTCGTCCGGCGTGACCGGGTAGTAGGCGCCGGCGGCGGTGAGTTCGGGCAGGCCGGCGTTGGGCATGCAGGACAGCGGCACCACGGCATGCGCGGCCAGGTAGCGCAGGTGCTCGCTCATCTCCGTCGGCCCGGTCGCGCAGTTCAGCCCGATGACGTCGATGCCCAGCGGCTCGAGCGCGGTAAGCGCGGCGCCGATCTCGCTGCCGAGCAGCATGGCCCCGGTGGTCTCGATGGTGACCTGCGCGATCAGAACGATGTCGCGGCCAGCTTCGGCGATTGCCCGCTTCGCGCCGATGATGGCTGCTTTGGCCTGCAGCAGGTCCTGGCAAGTCTCGACGATCAGCGCGTCCGCGCCGCCATCGAGCAGCCCGGCCGCGTTGAGCTGGTAGGCATCCCTGAGCTCGGCGAACGGGACGTGACCGAGCGTCGGCAGCTTGGTGCCAGGCCCGATCGAGCCGAGTACCCACCGCGCCCGGCCGCCGGTGCTCGCGTCGTCCGCTGCCTGCCGCGCGAGGATAGCACCGGCCTGGGAAAGCTCATAGATGCGCTCGCTTATCCCGTATTCACCCAGATTGCCAAGATTGGCGCCGAAAGTGTTCGTGGAGATGGCGTCCACGCCTGCGGCCAGATACCCGTCGTGGATCGCGCGGACGACATCGGGCCGGGTGAGATTGAGAATCTCGTTGCAGCCCTCGTGCCCGTCGAAGTCGTCCAGGGTCGCCGAACTGCCCTGCAGCATAGAGCCCATGGCGCCGTCGGCTATGACGACTCGTGCACCGAGGGCAGTACGCAAGGATTGGGCAGGCGGCCTGGCGATGCGCGACATGATGGCCTCTATTCTAGGGGCCATAGCTGGCCACGTAGGCTTAAGGCGGTCAGCTATCCGGCTCTGCGCCGTGACCTGACGAGCGCGGCGCCGTGACCTGACGAGCGCGGTGGGAACTGGTCGTGGAGGTGGCTTCAGATCGAGTTCGACGGTATCGGCGCCCTGACCTCGCCCGCGGTCATCGCGGCGTTCGAGGGATGGAATGACGCGGGCGAGGCGGCGAGCGCCACCGTGGCGCACCTGAGCACGGCCTGGGACGCCAGCCCAATCGGGGAGATCGATCCTGAGGACTACTACGACTTCCAGGTCACCAGGCCGGTCCTCGAGGTCGCCGACGGCCAGACGCGCCGGCTGACCTGGCCGACCACCAGGCTGGCGGTGGCGCATCCGGCCGGCCTCGGCCGGGACCTGGTGCTCGTGCACGGCATCGAGCCGAACATGCGCTGGCGCGGGTTCTGCAAGGAGCTCGTGGACGGCTTCAGCAAGCTCGGCACCGAACTTGTCGTCCTGGTCGGAGCGCTGCTGGCCGATTCACCGCACACCCGGCCGGTGCAGGTCACGGTGGCGGCGTCAGACGAGAAGCTCGCGGCGGCCCTGCAGGTCGAGCCGGTCGACTACCAGGGGCCGACCGGGATCGTCGGGGTCCTGCAGGATGCGTGCACGGCTGCGGGAATTCCGGCCGTATCGCTGTGGGCCGCGGTACCGCACTACGTGGCGCAGCCACCGAGTCCCAAGGCCACGCTCGCCTTGCTCCGCGGCGTCGAGGACATCCTGGACGTGCCGCTGCCGCTCGGCGAGCTCCCGGACGAGGCCCGGGCCTGGGAACGCGGTGTCGACGAGCTGGCCGAGCAGGACTCCGAGGTAGCGGACTACGTGCGCGCGCTCGAGGAAGCGAAGGACGCCACCGACCTGCCAGAGGCCAGCGGCGACGCGATCGCCAGGGAATTCGAGCGGTACTTGCGGCGGCGCGGCGAGCACGGCGGCAGTAAGTAGCCAGCCGGCGGCAGTAAGTAGCCAGCCGGCGTCAGACCGGCGGCCAGGGAATGGCCGGCCAGTCCCTCGGCGGGTGCGGGTATACCCGGTGGCGCAGCAGCAGCTCGATCCTTGCCCTGGTAGCCGTGATCTCGTCGGTGGTCAGCCACTCGCGCAGGACGGCGGCCAGCTCACCGCCGGTCAGCATCGCGCCGAGTCGCTCCAGAGCGGCCATCGCGTCCTGCGGCAGGGAGTCGCCGCGCCACTGCCACAGCACGGTCCGCAGCTTGTACTCCTCGGCGAAGCTGACGCCATGGTCGCAGCCGTACAGGTGCCCGTCGGGAGCGGGCAGCAGGTGGCCGATCTTGCGGTCGGCATTGTTGATGACCGCGTCGAAGACTGCCATGGCCCGCAATCCGCCGTGACTGCTGCTCCTGGCCAGGGCGAGCAAGTCGACGGAGGGATCGGAGTCGATCCACAGCTGGCACATCCCCGGTCCGAACGGGCCGTCCCGGTAGACGGTCGGCGGAACGATGTTCCAGCCCGCGGCACGAGAGATCGCATAGGCCGCGAGCTCACGGCCGGCCAGGGTGCCATCAGGGAAATCCCACAGCGGCCGCTCGCCGGCGACCGGCTTGTAGACGCAGGCGGCCTGGCGGTCCCCGTGCGTCACCGTGCAGTACAGCGTGGCGTTCGACGCCTCGACCAGCCTTCCTGCCACCTTGAGCCTGCCGTCGGTGAGTAGCTCGATCGCTGCGTCCTCCGTGATCGCAACTTCCGCCGCGGTGCGGCGCGACCGAGGCGGCCGGGGTGATCTGCGCGCAGCGGACTTAGGCCGGTCAGACGGGGTGGCCGGCCGGTCGGGCGATCGTTCAGCTGCGGGCAATCCGATGTCCGTTCTGGCGCGGGCAGATATGACCAGAGGCGTCGAGCGGCAGTCCGCAGAGCGGGCAGGGCGGGCGGCCGGCCACGACGATCTGGAGCGCTCTCCTGGCAAAGGCCCGGGCTGCCGCGGCCGTGATCGTGACCCGGAGTATCGCCGGCCCGTCGTCTGGCAGTTCCTCGGTAAGCGGCTCGATCGGCTGGTCGCTCAGTTCCTGTGCCTCGATGATGACCCGCTCGCTGTCCCCGTCCCAGGCAAGCGCGATGGCTCCGACCCGGAAGTCTTCCATCAGGGGCTGCTCCAGCGGTCCGTCGTCGGCCAGCGCCTCCGGCGCGGTCGCCGGAATAGCCGCCGAGCCGCCGGTGCGGCGCAGAACCTCGTCGAGAAGCTCGTCGAGCCGCTCGGCCAGCTGGCTGACTTGTCCCTTTTCCAGCGCCACGCTGGTGACCTGTCCGCCTCCGCTCGCCTGAAGATAGAAGGTGCGCTCGCCAGGCTGACCGACAGTTCCGGCAACGAACCTGTCCGGCGGGTCGTACGTGTACACCGGCATGAACCTATCCTCCCGCGCCGCCGCCCACGGGCGCATCACTCGGCCGCAGGGCTGGAGCTCCGGTCTTGGTCTTGTCTGATCTAATCAGGGCCGTCACGCTTCCGCCGGTGTCATTCATCCGCTCGACGAACGGGCGGAACGGCGTGTAGCGGATGACGCTCAGCGAGCACGGATCGACTTGAATCCGCTGGTACAGATCCAGATGCATGCCCAGGCTATCGGCCAGGATGGCCTTGATCACATCCGCGTGCGAGCAGATCAGGTACACGCCCTCCGGGCCGAGCTTGGCATTCCAGTCACGAACGGCCGCGACTGCCCGGCGCTGTATGTCGGGTAGCGTCTCCCCGTCAGGACCGGGGAACGTCACGGCACTCGGGTGCGCCTGCACCACCCGCCACAGCGGCTCACGCGACAGCTTCCGTAGCGATTGCCCGGTCCAGTCGCCGTAGCCAACCTCGATCAGCCGGTCATCGGTCTGGACACCGGAGCCGGGCGCCTGCTGGCCAGCCGAGATCGCCTGCGCCGTCTGGAAGCACCGGTCCAGCGGGCTGGATACGATCGCATCCAGGCGAACCTGGGCAAGCCGGGCCGCGACCGCCTCCGCCTGGGCACGGCCTCTGTCGTCGAGTGGAATGCCAGGCGTCCGGCCGGTCAGCGCCGTTCCGGTCGCCGCCGTCAGGCCGTGCCGCACTATCAGGACCAGGGTCACGCACCGACTCTACGGCTTGCGCAGGCTACTGCGCGCCGTCCGGCGGCCGTACCGAGGTGGTCCGGGCCGGACAGGCGTGTTCCCGCCAGCCCACCGGCCGCGCCGCTCAGCCCACCGACCGCATCGCCTGTGACGAACGTGCCGTGGCGCCATCGTCGGCGAGCGGCTGCAGCGGGAAGTGGCAGGCGGCCTGGTGGCCTGGCCCGAACGAGCGCAAGGCGGGCTCCTCCTCGGCGCAGATCTCCTGAGCGAGCGGGCAGCGCGTGCGGAACCGGCAGCCCGACGGCGGGTTGATCGGGCTCGGCAACTCACCCGTGATGCCGATGCCGCGGCGCTTCCTGGCGATCTGCGGGTCCGGGACCGGAATGGCGCCGATCAGGCCCGCGGTGTAGGGGTGCGCGTGCCGCTCGTAGATGTCGTCGCTGCTGCCGAACTCGACCAGCTTGCCGAGGTACATCACGCCGATCCGGTCGGATATGTACTTCACGACCGCCAGGTCATGCGAGATCACCACGTAGGTCAGGCCGTGCGAGGCCTGCAGCCGCTTCATCAGGTTCAGAACCTGCGCGCGGATCGATACGTCGAGCGCGCTTACCGGCTCGTCGGCGACGATGACCCTCGGGTTGAGCGTGAGCGCCCTGGCCAGCCCGACCCGCTGGCGCTGGCCGCCGGAGAATTCGTGCGGGAAGCGCTCCACCGCGTTGCGCGGCAGGCCGACCTCGGCGAGCAACTCGAATACCCGCGCCTGCTGTTCCGCACGGCTGCCGATGCGCTGGATCGTGAGCGGCTCCCTGATGATCGCGCCCACCCGCATCCTCGGGTCGAGCGAGGAGTACGGGTCCTGGAACATCAGCTGCAGGTCGCGCCGCCGCAGGCGCAGCTCGGAGCCGCGCAGACTGGCGATGTTCGTCCCGCTCAGCGTCACCTCCCCGGCCGTGGGCTGTTCGAGGGCGACGATCATCCTGCCGATCGTGGTCTTGCCGCAGCCCGACTCGCCTACCAGCCCGAAGGTCTCCCCCGCTGCCACGGAGAACGAGACGCCGGAAACCGCCTTGACCGTGCCGGCCGCGCGCTGCATGATGCCCGACGTGATCGGGAACTCCTTAACCAGATCCTTGATCTCCAGCAGCACTTCACGCTCGGCGGCGGCTGGCACTGGCCGGTCGCTGGCAACAAGTACAGGCTCAGCCGTGACGAGATCCTGCACCATCTGCAGACTGGTCATCTCATCGGCCTGCGCGGCAGCCGCCGCGGCGGCGGCCTGAGCAGCCTTGGCGGCGGACTCGACGGCATCGGCCGCCAGCGGGCCGTCGACGGGGTGCCAGCAGGAGTACAGGTGCTCCACGGTCTCGCCGATGAGCGACGGCTCCTCGGCCCGGCACTTGTCGGTGGCACGGCCGCACCTGGGGGCAAACCGGCAGCCCGCCGGCGGATGACCGAGGTCGGGCGGCAGGCCGGGGATGTTGAGCAGCCGCAGGCTGCGGTCCTGGTTCAGCTGCGGGATGGAGGCGAGCAGCGCCTGAGTGTAGGGATGGTGCATGTGGGCGAACAGCTTGACCGTCCCGGTCGTCTCGACCAGTCGTCCGGCGTACATGACGTTCACCCGGTCGGCATGGCCGGCGATCACTCCCATGTCGTGCGTGATCAGCAGCATCGACATATGCAGCCGGCTCTTGAGGTCGTCGAGAAGGTCGAGTATCTGCGCCTGGATGGTGACGTCAAGCGCGGTGGTGGGCTCGTCCGCGATCAGCACCTTAGGCTCGCAGGACAAGGCCATGGCGATCATGACCCGCTGCCGCAGGCCACCGGAAAGCTGGTGCGGGAAGTCGGACAGCCGCTCCTTCGGCCGGGGCAGGCCGACCAGGTCAAGCACCTCGGTGGCCCGGTCCAGCGCCTCGGACTTGCTCGCGCCCCGGTGCAGCCGCACTGGCTCGGCGACCTGGGAGCCGATGGTCTTAGTAGGGTCCAGCGAGGTCAGCGGGTCCTGGAAGACCATGGCGATCTCATTGCCGCGCACCTTGCGAAGTTCTCGCTCGGGCAGCCCCACGAGTTCCCTGCCCGCCAGCTTGATCGAGCCGCCGACGATGGCGCCGCCGGACGGCAGCAAGCCCATCAGGGACAGCCCTGTCATGGACTTGCCGCAGCCGGACTCGCCGACCAGGCCGAGCGTCTCACCAGGCTCCAGGTACATGTCGACATTGCCGACCGCCTGGATCACGGTGGTGCTCTGCTTGATGTGCGTAGAGAGGTCCGAAACCTCCAGGACAGGGGCCACGGGGGTGCTCCTTGCTCGCCGAAGTTGTGCTGGCCAGGGGTGAGGGGGCTGCGGCTGTGTCGTTACCGGCGGCGCAGTCGCACGTCCAGCGCGTCACGCAGGGCGTCACCGACAAGGTTCATCGCCATGACGGTAAGCACGATGCACGCGCCGACCGGGTAGACCTCCCACCAGTAGCCGTTCATCAGGTTCTGGGTGCCGTTAGAAAGCATGTCGCCCCAGTCGAAGACCGGGTAGTTCAGCCCGAAACCGAGGAAACCGAGCACGGCGACAAGCAAGATCGCGTCCGCTACCTGGAAGGTGATGTTGACGACCACGACGCTCAGCGCGTTAGGGATCAGGTGCCGCAGGACAAGCCGGGACCGCCTGGAGCCAGCGGCCCTGGCGGCCGACACGAAGTCCCGCACGCGCAGGGTGAGCACCTCGCCGCGGACCAGCCGGGCGGGCACCAGCCAGGAAAATACCCCGATGATCAGTGCCAGGCTGAGCACGCTCGAACCCCACTTGGCGCCGACGATCAGGACGATGAACAGCAGCGGAATGGACAAGATGACGTCCACGACCCGCATCATGAGACCGTCGAGAACGCCGCCGGCCAAGCCCGCGATGGCTCCCCACAAGGTGCCGACCACCGTGGCGATCGTGGCGGCGAGCAGCCCGATCTCCAGCGATGCCTGGCCGCCGACCATGAGCTGCCCGAGGATGTCGAACCCTTGCTGGTCCGTCCCCACCGGGTTGCTCGCGGCCGGCGCGCCGTTGGTGTTGGCCAGGATGGAAACGGAGATATTGCCGTGGTAGAACAGCGGCCCGACCCAGCAGAACACGGCAAAAAATGCGATGAGCGCCAGCCCGATGACTGCTAGCTTGTTCTGCATGAAGGACCGCAGCCCGAGGCGCCAGCCGCTCTGGACGACGGTAACCTCGCCACCCTCGGCGACGGGCGGTGCTGCGAGGGGCGGGAGAGTCTGGACTTCCCTAAACACTGGAGCCTCCTGGAGCCATTGCTGAGCCTCCTACTGGGTCAGGCCAGCCGGATACGGGGATCGGCGACCGTCAGCGCGACGTCGGCGACGTAATTCCCTACCACCGTGAGCACACCGCCCATGAGGGTATAGGCAAGAAGGACTGGGTAGTCTTCTTTTTGCAGTGCAGTAATGAACATGATGCCCAGTCCCGGGTAATTAAAGACATTTTCGGTGACCAGGTTGCCGGCCAGCAGGATCGGAATGCTCAGGCCGATCAGGGTGACCATCGGCAGGCTCGCGTTGCGCAGCAGGTGCCGGAGCAGTACCAGCCGCTCGGGCAGGCCCTTTGCCCGCGCCGCCTTGATGTAGTCCTGGGCCAGCGCGTCCAGGGCCGAGGACCGCATGAACCGCGAGTACGAGGCCACGGACACCAACGTCAGCGTCGCCACCGGGAGGACCATCGCGCGCGGGTCGGAGATAGCGCCCATCAGTGAGCTGCCCTGGCTCACCGCGGCGTCGGCGCCGACCGGGAAGATATTGAAGGTGATCGCGAACACCTGGATGAGCAGCAGGCCGAGCAGGAAGATCGGCATCGAGTAGGTGACGAAGGCGGCGGTGGTGATCACGTTGTCGCCGAGCGTGTTGCGCCTGGCCGCCTGGTAGATGCCGACGGGAAAAGCGATGGCGAGCGCGAAGAAGAGGCCGAGGCCGCTCAGGTACGCGGAAATAGGAGCGTGCTCCAGCAGAATCGAATCGACGGATTGGTTCTGTACGTAGGACTGGCCGAGGTTCCCGTGCAGCACCTGGACGACGAAGTTCCAGTACTGCGCGAAGAACGGCCGGTCGAAACCGTGGCTGTGGTTCCAGGCAATGACCGCCGACAACGGGGCGCGCAGGCCGAGGACAACCCGGCCGGGCGGGCCGCCGATGAGGAGCAGCATCCAGAAAATCAGCAGCGAGATGCCGACCAGGATGACAAGTGACGTAGCCGCCCTGCGGAGCAGGTAGGTGCTCATCTGGCTTCTCCTTGCTGAGCCAGCGGGCCTGCCTGCCGGCGGGCAGGAATCGCTTCCTGCCGCCGGCGGGCAGCGCCGCTAAATGGCCCTTACTTACTGAAGTACCACAGCTCGGGGTTGATTGAGAACTGCGGAATCTCCCAGAAGGAGGACTGCGGTCCGGACAGCTTGGTGCTCCACGCGTACACGTGGTAGGCGTCCGGCTGGAACAGGGCAGGCAGGTTCTCGGCGATGTATGACGCCTCGGTCTTGACCGCGGAAGCGTTCGGGCCGAACACCGAGTTGTTGATCAGCGCGTCTGCCTTCGGGTCGCTGTAGCTGCCGATGTTGAAGCTGCCACTGGTGTTGAAGATGGTGCTCGTGGTCGGGTACAGCGACTCGCTGAAGCCGCCGAAGTCCTCTATGTACCACTTGTTGATGTTGGCCGGGGCCGCCACGTTGTAGTAGTTCGAGAGGATGAAGTTGAACGACTTGCCGACCAGGCTGACCTGGACGCCCGCGCTCTTAGCCGCGGAGGCGAAGGCGGTGTCTTCCTGGATGATGGCCGGGGAGCCGCTGTTGTAGACGAGGGTGAAGGCCAGCGTCGCGCCCTTCGGGATGCCGGCGCCGCACTGGTTCGCGGCCGTTCCCGGCGAGGTGCAGGTCTGGACGCCGTTGGCGATGGTCCAGCCATGCGAGGCAAGCGTCGACTTGGCCTGGGGAATGCTGTACGCGTAGACCGGGCCAGCGGCGTTGGCGGGAGCGAACGGGCTCTGCGGCACGGAGGGAACCGGGCCGGACGCCGCGACGGCGAAACCGTGGTCGATGCCATTGATGTAGCCCTGTTGGTCCACCAGGTGGGCGAGTGCCTGCCGGACGTAGAGCTGTCCGACGATCTTGTCCCAGTGGTTGGTGGTGTTCTTGAAGTTGAACACCATGTAGTCCCAGCCGAGGTCCGGGTAGCCGTAGACGGCGTAACCGTTCTTCTTCAGCGTGCCGATCTGCGGGTAGTCGGTGGACGGGATGAGGCCGATGGTGAGCCCGCCGGTGCGCAGCGAGTTGTACTCGGCGTCGTCAGAGGTGAAGGCGACTTCCTGGAACTGGCTGATCGATGCCTTCTGACCGCTGTAGTTCGGGTTCGGCACCATCGTGTTGGCGTCGGTGCTCGGGTTGAACGCGGTGAGCTTGAACGGACCGTCGACGTCCTGCCACAGCGGGTTGGTCGCGTAGGTCGACAGCTTGGTCGACTGGGCGTTCAGGAACTTGTAGACCTTCTCGGCGCCGGCCAGCGTCGTGTAGTCGACCGGTGCGCCGCCGACTGCGTCCACGTTCCAGTAGGTGCTGGGCAGCGGGGTGAGCAGCAGCAGCTGGTCGTAGTAGAAGTAACCGGGGTTGTACGGCTTGTCCAAGGTGAGCTGCAGCGTGTACTTGCTGGTCGCCACGGCGCTGGTGATGTTCTGCGGGAACAGGCCAGGCGAGAAGTTGCCGTAGTTCGCCGGGCTGAGCTTCACGGCCGCCTTGACCAGGTCGATGTAGAAGATCACGTCCTGGGCGTCGACCGGCGCGCCGTTCGCCCACTTGTAGTTGGTCTTCATCTGGATGGTGACGGTCTTGTCGCCGTTGCTGAAGACCGGCTTGGCGGCCAGGCTGAGCCCGTAATCCACGTCAAGCGTGTGACCCGTCGGCGTCCACCATAGCGGCTTGAACAGCAGGTTCTGGAAAAAGTAGCTGGTGTACACCGAGGAGTTAGCACTCGGCGTAATCGGCAGGATATAGGTCGGCGTGGCCCCTGCGGCCATTCCGAAGGTCACGGTGCCGCCCGCGACGTGAGTCGTGGCAGGCGCTGGAATGCCCTGGTAACCTGCAGCGGTCGATGCGGAGCTGCCGCCGTTGCTCTTGGCGCAGGCGGCCAGCGCGGTCACTCCGACGACGGCAAGGGCCGTCACCTTCGTGGCCGTACGGGCAAATCTCATCATCAATCCTCCTGGATCACGGCGCGACCAGCAGGAACCCGGGTAGGCCCGGATATTGCCGTCGCCCTGATACTCCGCAGCGGAGCAACATCGCTCGCCGCCTCCTGTCGTTCCCGGACCGCTCGGTGGCGCCCTTGACCGGGGGGCCGGCCGGTGCGCCAAAACGATGAACGGTCACGGGAAGCGTAGAATCGATGAGGTAGCGTTCCTAGCCCTAAACTGTCACAAGTTGTTATCGATGCGGCCTTGCCGGACCGACGGGGGATTACGGATCGTTATCTGCGCAGGAGGCTGTCGGCGCCAGACCGGCGTCAGCCGCCGATGGCGTGCACGCCGCCGTCCACGTGTACGATCTCCCCGGTCGTGGCGGGGAACCAGTCCGAGAGCAAGGCGACGCAGGCGCGGGCGGCCGGATCGTGATTGGTAAGGTCCCAGCCGAGCGGGGCTCGCTCGTCCCACATCGACTCGAACTGCTCGAAACCGGGAATGGACTTGGCGGCCATCGTCCGCAGCGGACCTGCCGCCATCAGGTTGACCCTGATCTGGTACTGCCCGAGGTAACGGGCCAGGTAGCGGGCACACGACTCAAGCCCGGCCTTGGCGACGCCCATCCAGTCATAGGCCGGCCACGCCAGGCGGGCGTCGAAGTCCATCCCGACCAGCGCTCCCCCATGCTGCTGCATCAACGGCAGCGTGGCCATGGCCAGCGCCTTCAGCGAGAAGGTCGAGACGTGCACCGCCGCTGCGACGTCATGCCAGGGCGTATTCAGGAAATTACCGCCCATCGCGGTGATCGGGGCGTTGGCGATCCCGTGGACTACGCCGTCCAGCCGGTCTACGTGCTCGCCGACCCGGTCGGCGAGCGAGGCCAGGTGCTCGGTATTGGTCACGTCTAGCTCGATCACCGGCGGCGGGTCGGGCAGCCGCCTGGCGATCCGCTCCACCAGGCTCAGCCGGCCGAACCCGGTGAGCACCACCGTCGCGCCTTGCTCTTGCGCGATTCGCGCGACGTGGAAGGCGATCGATGCATCGGTCAGCACCCCGGTGACCAGAACCCGCTTGCCGTCAAGTAGTCCCATGACAACGCCCTTCCTCATGCCCGTCCGCGAGTTGCCTGTCCGGCGACACTGCCAGTGCCTGCCTTAATGTCCCATGCCCAGGCCGCCGTCGACCGGGATCACCGCGCCGGTGATGTAAGCCGCGTCCGGCCCGGCCAGGAACTGCACGACTCCGGCTACCTCGTCTGCCGACGCGGTGCGGCCAAGCGGCACGCTTTCGATGATCGCCTTCTTCCGCTCCGGCGGCAGCTCGGCGGTCATGTCCGTGTCCGCGAAGCCAGGCGCCACCACGTTGACGGTGATGTTGCGGCTGCCCAGTTCCCTGGCGAGCGACCTGGCCATGCCGATCAGGCCGGCCTTGGACGCCGCGTAGTTTGCCTGACCGCCGGAGCCGAGCATGCCGACCACGGAGGAGATGAAGATGATCCGGCCCCGGCGCAGCCGCATCATCGGCCGGACCGCGCGCTTGGCGACCCGGTAAGCGCCAGTCAGGTTGGTGTCGATCACGGAGGTGAACGCGTCCTCGCTCATCAGCGCGAGCAACTGGTCGCTGGTCATGCCGGCGTTGGCGACGACCACCTCGACCGGCCCGTGCGCGGCTTCGGCGACCGAGAACGCCGCGTCGACGGCCGAGGCGTCGCGCACGTCGCACCGTGCGACGGTCAGCCCGGGGATTTCCTCCCCCGAGCGGGAAGTGATCGTGACCGCGTCCCCCTGATCGGCCAGCCGCCGGGCGATAGCCAGCCCGATGCCGCGATTACCGCCGGTCACCAGGACGGATCGGCCCATCGTTCACCTCCGCGCAAAGCGTCCACTAGTGCGCGTCAGTATGGCAGACCAGCCTGCTTAGGTGCCTGCTGGCTGGCCGGGGCCAGGCGCGGCGGCTCAGGAGTCCTCGAGCCGGAAGCCGACCTTCATTCCGACCTGGATGTGCGCGATCGCCCCGTCCTCGAGCTGACCGCGGATCTCGGTCACTTCGAACCAGTCCAGGTGACGGAGCGTCTCGCCGGCCCGGCGCAGCCCGTTCTGAATGGCGGCATCGATGCTCTCGGGCGACGTGCCGACGATCTCGGTGACCCGATAGGTCCGGTCGGTCATGGGATGTTCCCTTCGGTCAGGCGGCCAGGTGCCTGCCGCCGCAGGTAGTTGCCGATGCTCTGTGCAGCATCTACAACTACTCCTGTCGGCTGGCTCCGGCCACCTGCCACGCTGCCCGGAGCCGTAGCGTGCCGCGCCGGGAACCTGGTCAAGCCGGATTAGCTTCCTGGCGGATTGCCGCCTAACGTGAAGGTGTGCGAAGCCGTCCCAGCACCCGCCGCGACCAGGCACATCTGGTCACCGAGGCACGCCAGTCGCGATCCGCGGAGATCGGCCAGCGGGAGCGGCGGTACCTGGTGATGATGGGCCTCCGGCTAGTCTGCCTCGTCGTGACCGTCGTCATGTTCGTCAACCACGCGGGCTGGCTCACCGCGATCCCGGCGGCCGGAGCGATCGCTCTGCCGTACTTCGCCGTCGTCGTAGCCAACAGCCGGCGATCCGGTCCGGTGACGGGCTTCCGCCCCTACGAACCCCGGCTGCCCGAGCGGTTCGGCGGCGGCACGGGTGGCGGCGGCACGGGTGGCGGCGACGGTGATGGTCGCCGTGACGGTGGCCGTGACGGCGGTGGCGGCCGGGGAAGCGGCCACGGTGCGGGCGGTACTACTCCGCGTGGCGGACAGCAAGACAGCGGGCAGTAGCGCCGCCGAAGGCTTTTTCGCCGCAGAGCGGGCAGCACCGGCGTGTTTCGCCGTAACGGTGCAGGTAGGTAGCAATGCCGGTCGCAAAACGGCGAAGTCGGCCGGTACCAGCTAGCCGTCATCCGCAGATTCGCTTCTAATCCGCTCTTGACGCACATGGGGGCGGTTCGGTGTAACATGCTTACCGGTGCTCTGGTCCCCCGCCGGGGCACCGTTGCCGGCGTTCCGGGCCCCCGTCGGAGCGCCGATGAATGCGACGCCGGGTGGTTTGCCCCCGTAGCCACCCGGCGTCGCCCTTTTAAGTGGATGTCTGCTGCAATTGCGTTTTAGCGGCCATTCTCCGATTGCTGCGACGTTAATTCCGGTACGAGCCTCATTCCGGTACGAGCCGCTGCGGTGCCGTTACTCGGTCCGGCGGAACTGCGCAATCGCTATTCCCATCATCCCCAGGCCCATCGCCGCGACGATCCCCAGCGACAGCCACTGCGGTACCGGCCATCCTGCCCAGGTGAGGCCGGGGGCGAGCAGGTGCTGTTCGGCGACCGGGATGTTCAGGTGGCTGAAGACGGCCTCCCGCATCGGGCCGACGACGTAGGTGAGCGGGTCGATCCTGGTAAGGACAGCGAGCCAGCCGGGCAGTCCGCTCAGCGGATACAGCGCGCCGGACAGGAAGAACAGCGGCATGACGAGCATCTGAGTGAGCGCCATGAACGCCTGGAACTGCGTGATCCGTGCCGCCATCATCACGCCGAAGGCAGTCAGCGTGAAGGCGAGCAGCAGCAGTTCGCCCACCAGGGTGACCAGCAGCACCGGGTCGTACGGCACGTGCGCGAACCCGGCCAGGGCCAGGAAGATGACGCCCTGGAAGGTAGCGATGGTCGCGCCGCCCAGGCATTTGCCGATAACGATCGATGCCCGGCTGACCGGAGCCACGAGTATCTCCCGCAGGAATCCGAATTCGCGGTCCCACACGATCGAGCCCGCGGAGAAGATCGCGGTGAAGAGCACCGACATGGCAAGTACGCCGGGATAGATGAAGGTCTTGAAGTCCAGGTTTCCCGGCATGCCGCGGCCGGCTAGCGAGGATAGTCCGGTACCGAGTATGAACAAGAACAGCACCGGCTGGACCAGTGCGGTAACGGCGCGGAGCCGGTCGGTACGGAACCTGATCAGCTCGCGCCGCCAGACGATGCTCACGGCGCGCAGGTCATGGCGCAGGCCGTGCTCAGGCACGGCCACCCTGATCGACTCGACCAGCGCGGACTCTGCCGCCGGCGTGATTGTCTGCGTGGCCATAGCTCAGTGCCTCCCGCGGAAACGTGCCGCCATCTGGCGCATGGCGTCGGAACTGGACGCTTCGGCGTCGCGGATCGTCTTGCCTGTGTAGGACATGAAGACGTCGTCGAGTGACGGCCTGGACACGCTGACCGCACGGATCGGCACCCCTAGCTCGGCGAACAGCCGGGGCACGAACTGCTCGCCCGAGGCGACCGAGAAAGTGACGGCGCCCTCGTGCATGGCGGCGTCGATGCCGAAGGTGCTCGCGATCGCGGTGATGGCGGTGGCGTCGTCGGCGGTTTGGATCTGTACCCGGTCCTTGCCGACGCTGGCCTTGAGCGCCTCGGGGGTGTCCATCGCGACAATCTTGCCGTGGTCGATGATCGCGATCCGGTCGCAGTGCTCTGCCTCGTCCATGTAGTGCGTCGTGAGGAAGATCGTGATGTCCTCGCGCTGCTTCAATTCGTTGATATAGGCCCAGATCGATGACCTGGTCTGCGGGTCGAGGCCGACCGTCGGCTCGTCGAGGAACAGCACATGCGGCGCGTGCAGCAGGCCGCGGGCAATCTCCAGCCTGCGCTGCATGCCACCGGAGAACGTGCTGACCAGGCTGTCCTTGCGATCCCAGAGACCCACCATGTCGAGCACCTGGCGCATCCTGGGCAGCACGGCGGCCTTCGGCACGCCGTAGAGCTCGGCATGGAAGCGCAGATTCTGCTCCGCGGTCAGATAGCTGTCCAGCGTGGTGTCCTGGAAGACCAGGCCGATATTGCGCCGGACCTCGTCCCGCTGCGCCGCCGCGTCGTAACCGGCGACGGTCGCGGTTCCTGACGTGGCGCTGGCGAGCGTGCACAAGATCTTGATCGTCGTGGTCTTGCCCGCGCCGTTCGGCCCGAGGAAGCCAAAGGTCTCGCCGCGGGCCACGGTCAGGTCGATGCCGCGGACCGCCTCCACCTCGCCGTATCGCTTGGTCAGGCCGGCCACCTCGATCACTGGCCCGGGCTCGCCGCCATCCGCGGTCATGCCGATGCTCGCTGGCAAGGTCACTGAAGCCTCCCTGCCACCGAGCCTAGTCATGGCTGCCAGCCGCACCGCCGGCCGCCTCGCTGCCGCCCGGCTCGTCCTGAACCGGCCCGTCCTGAACCGGCCCGTCCGGCGCCGCCTCGTCCGGCGCCGCCTCGTCCTCGGCCAGGATCCGGTAGAGCGCCCGCCTGGCTTGCGCGAGCACCGTGCGTGCCTGGCCGACCTGACTCTGGGTGCCGGCGCTCACCACCTGGAACGCGGCCAGATGAACCTGGTGGACCAGCGTGCGCATGTCCATCGCGGCATCGGCCGCGGCACCGGTCACGACCGCCCACGGCGCGCGCAGTTCGTCGGTGTGTTCCGCGACGTAGCTCCGGCCGTTCTCGGTCAGCACGTAGGCGCGGCGCCTGCCCTCGACGCCTTGCGGCATGATCAGATCCTCGTCTTCGAGCTGGGCGAGTGCCGGATAGACCGATCCGGGACTTGGCCGCCACAGGCCGCCGCTGCGCTCGCTGATCTGCTGGATGATCTGATAGCCGTTCATCGGTTCCTCCGCCAGCAGCGCGAGCGCGGCCGCACGCACGTCACCGCGCTTTGCCCGGCCGCCCCGCCGGCCGGAACCTGGCGGCCAGGGACCGGGACCCGGCAGCCTGCCACGCCGTCCCGGCATGCCATGGGGTCCTGGCATGCCATACGGTCCCGGCACGCCGTGCGGTCCCGGCACGCCAGGGCCTCCGGGGAAATCGGCCCCTGGGACGTCCTCGCCACCAGGGAACCCTGATCCGGGCTGGCCGGGGAAATTCCGCCGCGATCTGGAGCCCCGTTCCCCGCCGTGCCGCCGCCGCCGGTGCTCGCCCCAGTGCTCGTTGTCCCGCCCGTTGTCTTGTCCGCTCATAGCAACCTGCCTTGCGTCAAGCCGCGCGGCATCAACCCGCCCCGCGGCTCAGCCATACAGCCTAAGACTGTCTTCGATACCTCAACGATATATCGTTACATCGAAGCTGGCAAAAGCGTTCTTGTCCGGCGCAGGCAGATCAGGTCAGTCCGGGCTAACGTCGCGTTCCCACCGAGCGGCAAGTGCTAGCAGCTGGTCGGTGGCCGACCGCAGCTGCCGGCCTTCGCCGACGGCTATTCCGAGCAGGAACGCGGTCAGCGGCGCGGCCGGGCGGTCGACTTGGTGAGCGACCTCACGCGCAAGGTCGAGCAGGGTCCGCTGGTCCACCATCGCCTCGTCCACGCCCAGCTCGGCGCATGCTGCGGTGATCCACTCCGCCATCGTGCTCAAGAGGAAGCTCCTTCCCGCTTGGCTCAGTGATCGCGTGGCCGTCAGGTCGGCTCGCGATCGGTACGGTCGAACCGTGCCCAGTCCGTGGCGACCGCAATATCCGCCGCAGTATCGCAGTCGAGCCAGGGCGGCGGCTGATCTGCCTCGGTGTCGGCCGTGACGCCGGCCGGCCGCAGCGGCTCAAGCACGCCGTGCAGTGAGCTGCCCCGATAACTGGCCAGTACCGCACGCAGCTCGGCCGTGCGCCAGCAGCTCGCCAGCCACTGCGGACGGCCCTGGTCGTCGGTCAGTACCGCGCTCCCCGCGGCCTGAGCAGCGGCCAGCAGCGCGTGCAACTGGCGTTCTCGCAGGAACGGCTGGTCGGCGGCGAGCAGCATCGACCACGGCTGGCGTACTAGTTCCAGCCCGGCCCGCACCGCCGGAATCGGCCCGCTGCCCGGCGGCTGCTCACAGGTGAACTTCATGATCGCCGCGACCTGGCCAGCCGTCCGCGGGCCGGCCGCTCCCTCGCCAGCCAGCTCCCTGGCCAGACCGGGCCGGCGCGGACCGACCACCACGACCCGGCCAGCTCCTGCGGTCAGCGCGGCACCGGCTACGACGGCGACGAGCGTCCGGCCGGCGATCGTGATGCCGGGCTTGTCGGCACCGCCAAGCCGCCGGGCTCGCCCGCCGGCCAGCACCACGGCAGCGAACTGCTCCGAGTCCTCACCTCGCACCGCCATGGCGGTGCTCAGCCTCCGATGGCAGACATCGGTCTGGCGGGCTGCAGGAAACCAGGGTCGTTGATACCGTGCCCTGGCAGCTTGCTGGCGACCGCGCGCCGCCAGCGTTCGGCCAGGTCGTCGTCGTCCGCGCCGGCTCGCATCGGAGTCCGCAGGTCGCTCTCTTCCCTGGCGAACAGGCAGTTGCGTACCTGGCCGTCAGCGGTCAGCCTGACCCGGTCGCAGGATCCGCAGAACGGCCTGGTCACCGAGCCGATCACGCCCACCCGTGCGGGGCCGCCGTCGACCAGGAAGGATTCGGCAGGCGCGGGGCCACGTGCGGCGGGATCATCCGGGGTCAGCGTGAACTTGACCGACAACGCGTCCAGGATCTCGGCCGCGGTGACCATGTCGTCTCTGCGCCACCCATGTTGCGCGTCGAGCGGCATCTGCTCGATGAACCGCAACTGGTAACCGTTGTCGAGGCAGTACTGCAGCAAGTCCACGGCCTCGTCGTCATTCACGCCGCGCATGAGGACCGCATTGACCTTGACCGGTGCCAGCCCGGTCTGGGCCGCGGCCGCGAGGCCGGCCAGGACATCGGCAAGCCTGTCCCGCTTGGCCAGCGTGACGAAGGTCTGCGGGTTCAGCGTGTCCAGCGAGACGTTGATCCGGTCCAGGCCGGCGTCGTGCAACAGCCCGGCCAGCCTGCTGAGCCCGATGCCGTTGGTGGTCAGCGAGATCTCGGGGCGCGGCTCCAGGGCCGCGGTCGCCGCGACGATGCCGGCCAGGCCCCGCCGCAGCAGCGGCTCGCCGCCGGTGAACCTGACCTCGGTGATACCGAGTCGCCGCACGGCGATGCCGAGCAGCCTGATCAATTCCTCGTCGGTGAGCTGGTCAGGGGCGGGCAGCCAGTCGAGGCCTTCCGGCGGCATGCAGTAGCTGCACCGCAAGTTGCACCGGTCGGTGAGCGACACGCGAAGATCGGTGGCGGTGCGGCCGTATGAGTCTGCGAGCACGACCCACCTCCGTCTCTGGCAGCGGGGTAACTGCCATGCTGGTCCAGCCTACTGCCCGGCATACCGCACGGCGGGCACCGTGTCATTCGCCACGGACGGTACCCGTAGTCAACAACAATCACAGTAGCCGCCGATTCGTTCCCGAGCCGGCGCGGCGGGTGCTCGGTGCCGGATCAGATCGGTGCCGGATCAGATCGGTGCCGGATCAGATCAGCGAGGATGGGCACATGACCGTGGCAGGCGCGATCTGGCGCGAGCAACTCACCAGCGAGCAGCGGGAGATGCTGGGCCGCGATTTCGGCGTCATCGCCGATCCGCGTCCCGACGTGCTCGTCGTCGGCGGCGGGATACTCGGCGTGGCGGTCGCCGCCGCGGTGCATGAGGCGGGGCTTGGCTCGGTGCAGCTGATCGAGGCCGGCCGGCTCGGGGCAGGCGCCACCGGCGGCGCCACCGGCCTGCTGATACCCGAGCCGCATCAGTGGAGTGACCCGGAGACCTTCGTCGACCTCGAGCGCGCCAGCCTGCAGCGCTGGCGGTACCTGGACCAGGTCACGCCGGGCGGCCTTGGCCTGATCGAGCTCGACTGGATCGGGCTGGCGCCCGATCCCGGCGGCCTGGCCGCGCACCAGCCGCCGAACGTGGAGTGGCTCGACGCGGCCAAGGTAGCGGCGCTCGTGCCCGGGCTCGCCTGGCGGCTGGGCGGCGCGCTGATCCGGCATCAGGCCAGGATCAACCCGCTGCGGGCGCTGGTCGGCTTGGCCGACGGCCTGCCCGCCGTGGGCACCGGCGTCGCCGCCACCGCCGTGATCGTGCGCCGTGACCGGATCGAGTCGGTGACCACCTCGGCTGGCGACATCAGCCCGGGCGTCGTCGTATTCGCCACCGGACAGCCGCCGGTCATCGACGGCCTCGAGCTTGACGTCCCGGCTGACCGGGTCAAGGGGCACCTGGTGGTGACCGAGCCGGCCAGGGTGTTCCTGCCGTGTACGGTAGCGCCGGTCGCGACGCCGCTGGAGGACGGCAGGCTGCTGGCGGGCGGCACGTTCGACTACGGTGACGAGAGCCCGGCCGTGCGCGAGGAGGTCGTCGAGACGATCATGGGCGGGCTGCGAGCCGCGCTGCCGGGACTGCGCGGAGTCGGGGTCTCGCACCAGTGGTGCTGCTTCCGGCCCAGGCATCCGGACGGCAGGCCGGTCATCGACCGGGTGCCTGGCATCGCCAACGCCTGGCTGACTTCGGGGCACTTCCGTACCGGGATACTGAACGCCCCGGCCACCGGGATGGCGATAGCCCGGTGGATCTCGGCGGACAAACCGCCGCCCGAAGCTGCCGCCTGGAGCGTCGCCAGGTTCGCACGCGGCAGCTAAGGCTGGCGGATCTCCCTGCGGTCGTCGGCCAGCCGCCGGGTAATCCGGGCCTGGTCGAGGTACCGCAGCAGCGGGATCAAGGTCCTGCGGGTGGTGTTCAGGACGGCACGTGCCTGCGCGGCGGTGAACGGCTGCGGCAGCCCGGCCAGGATCCGCCCGGCCCGCTCGGCGGCTCCGGGGGCGAGCACGATCTGGTCGGCGAGCCGCAGCAGCGCGCCGTGCCGTGCCGCGGCCGCCAGCCCCCGGCTATCCAGGCCAAGTTCCGCCAGACGGCTGGCCTGGGGCGCGCTGAACGGGCTGGCGGCCAGATCGGCGAGCACGTCCGCGACCGGCTTCGCCAGTGCTTCAGGCAGCCCGGCCGGGAGCCCGCCGGCCAGGCCGGCCGTGATCACGCCAGCAGCGAGGGTCAGCGGCGGCGCGACCAGGGCCGCGAGCAGCCGCCGGTCGGGCAGCCCGAGCGCGGTCCTTGCCGCGTCGGCCGACATGCCGGGAGCGAGCGGGTTCTCCGCCGCGTGCCTGGTCACGGCGCGGGTGAGGGCCGCGCCCAGGCTGGCCCAGTGATCCGGATCGGCCGTCCAGCCGGCCGCCACCCCGGGGAGCGCGACCTGTGCTTGGGTATCGTCGAGCCCCATCGCGGCGAGGTCGGCGACCCTGAGCAACTTGTGCCGCGTCACCAGGTGGGCTGCCGTGGGCCGGTCCGGCCAGGACGACAGCTCGGCGGCTGCCGCCGCCGCGGCCCCGCGGCGGTTCAGCGGCGGCGGGCGGACGTCGAGCACCACGGCTCCGAACAGGCCGGGCCAGCCGGCCGGCTCGACTTCGGCGGTCGTGCCGGAGTCGGCAGCTCTGCCTCCTGACCCGTGCGTGCCCGCGTCGCCGGGGTCGCGCAGCAGCAACCGGTCGGCGACGTGCAGCGGCAGCGGGTCGCGGAGCGTCAGCCTGGCCAGCCGCGCACCGAACATCCTGACCGTGGCCGGAGTCCGCGCCGAACCGATGTGCACCGTGACCATCCTGGGCAGCCGGGCGCCGCTGGTCCGCACGTCGACCGCGCTGGTCAGAGTCCACCGGCCGGGCCGCACCAGGGCCATGCCCCTGGCCAGGTCGGCCCGGTCGACACCACGCAGGTTCAGCGCGGCGCGGGCCACGCCGGACAGTTCCGCGACGTTCTCGCCGAGCGACTGCAGGCCACGCACCCTGGCGGGCCGCAGCCCCGGCGTGACCAGCAGCTCGTCGCCCCGGCCGACGGTGCCGGCCGGCAGCGTCCCGGTCACCACGGTTCCGCTGCCGGTGATGCTGAACGCCCGGTCCACCCAGATCCGCACCGGCGCTTGCCGGTCCGGACCCGGCAAGCTGGCGGCGAGCGCCCCGAGGGCGGCCACCAGGTCGTCAAGCCCGGCCCCGGTGACCGCGCTCACCGCGACCGCCGGGACCTCGCCCAGGCTCGACCTGGCGATGACCGCGCCGGCCCGCGCCAGCGCCGGGCCGGGATCGGCCAGGTCAGCGCGGGTGACCGCGAGCAGACCACGGCAGATTCCGAGCGCGTCGATCGCGGCCAGGTGCTCGGCCGACTGCGGCATCCAGCCGCCGTCGGCCGCCACCACGAAGAGCACCGCAGGGACCGGGCCGACGCCGGCCAGCATGTTCGGCACGAACCTGGCGTGGCCGGGCACGTCGACGAAGGCGATCCGCTCCCCCGACGGCAGCCGCATCCAGGCGTAGCCGAGGTCGATTGTCATGCCCCGGCGCCGTTCTTCGGCCCAGCGGTCGGGTTCCATCCCGGTGAGCGCGCGCAGCAGCGCGGACTTGCCATGGTCCACGTGCCCGGCGGTGGCGATGACCTGCATGCGGTCAGCCCGCCTGGCCGCCGCTGGCGGCCGCCGGTGCCGCGGCCAGGACCGCGGCGGCCAGTACCGGGTCGTCGGCAGGCTCGACGGCGTACAAGTCGAGCAGCAAGCGGCCTTCGGCGATCCGGCCGACCACGGCCGGATGCGCTCCGGTGCGTACCTGCTCGCCGGACCGCAGCGGCCCGGCGAAAGCCGCGGGCACGCTGACCGCGGTGCTGGCGAGCAGCACGCCGGGGGCACCGCCGCCGCCGACGGCGGCCTGGCTGGCGACGGGGCACGCGTCCAGACCGTGCGCGGTGAGCGCGGCAGCGAGCCGTCGGGCCCGCCCGGCGATTGCTACCGGGTCGGCGGCCAGTGCTTGCAGCACCGGTGCGGCCGGGCCGGCCAGGGTCGCTTCCATGGCCGCGACGGTCAGCTTGTCCACCCGCAGCGCTCTGGCCAGCGGGTGCCTGGCGAGCTTGGTGACCAGGTCGGCCCGGCCGAGCAGCAGCCCAGCCTGCGGGCCGCCGAGCAGCTTGTCGCCGCTGGCGGTCACCAGGGCTGCGCCGGCTCGCAGCCAGGTCGCGGCGTCCGGCTCGTCGGGCAGCGCCGGATGCGGGGCGAGCAAGCCCGAACCGATGTCGCCGACCACCGGGACGCCGAGACCGGCCAGCTCGGCGATTCCGGTGCTCGCGGTGAAGCCTTCGACCCGGTAGTTCGACGGGTGCACCTTCAGCACGAACCCGGTGCGCGGGCCGATCGCGGCGGCATAGTCCGCGACACTGGTCCGGTTCGTGCTGCCCACTTCGCGGATCACCGCGCCGGTGCTCGCGAGCAGCTCGGGCAGCCTGAATCCGGCACCGATCTCGATCAGCTCGCCCCGGCTGAGCACGATCTCCCGGCCGGCCGCCAGTGCCGTCGCGACCAGGACGAGCGCGGCCGCGTTGTTGTTCACCACGTGCACGGCCTGCGCGTCCGGAACGGCACGGGCCAGCGCGCCCAGCATCGCCGCCCCCCGGCGCCCTCTGCTCCCGGTCGCCAGGTCGAATTCCAGATCGGTGTAGCCAGCCGCGGCGCCGGCCGCGGCTCGCGCGGCAGCCGACAGCGGCGCGCGGCCCAGGTTAGTGTGCAGCAGCACCCCGGTGGCGTTGAGCACCGGGGTCAGGGCCGCGGCCAGCGGCGGCAGCGCGGCGACCGCGGCGTCGGCTACCCCGGCCGGCTCGATCTGTCCGGCTCTGGCCTGCTGCTGCGCCAGGTGCACGGCCTCGCGCACGAGTGACCGGCCGAGCCTGTGCTCGGCTGCCGCCAGCCGCGGATCGGCCAGGATCACGTCGGTCCGCGGCACCAGCCTGCGGGCATCCTCCACGACCGTCGACCATACCGCCTGCCCGCACGACACGGTTACCCTGAGGTGATCCCAAGTTGCCCGTAGTGCGGGCTAATGTGCCAGGCTTAGTGATCAGTTTAGGTAGCCGGTAGGGGGGCTGATATGGCCAGTACGGTGCGGACATCTCGGAGCAGGGGCAGCGTGAGCGGGCTGGTGCTCGTCCTGCTCGGCATCTGGGCTGGCATAGCGCCCTTCGTCGGCCCGTACTTCGGCTACGGGTACGCGCCTGGCCGCACGCTGACGCTCACCTCGGGCAGGTTCTACCTGTCGGTCCTGCCAGGCGTCGTGGTGCTGGCCGCCGGCCTGGTCGTCCTGATCACCAGGAGCCGCTGGCTCGGCGGGTGCTGCGCCGTTGTCGCCGCGCTAGCCGGGTTCTGGCTGGTCGCCGGGGCGACGGTAGTCCGGTTGCTGCCGGCCAGCCTCGCGCTGCACTCGGCCACACCCGGTGCCCCGGTCAGCCAGGTCAGCTCCAAGGAGCTGAGCACTACCCTCACGTTCTACACGCTGGCCGGCGCGCTGATCGTGTTCTTCGCCGCGCTCGCGCTCGGTCGGTTCTCGCTCACCGCCTACAAGGACTACGCCAGATTCGGGACGGACCTGGCCGACCCTGGAGCTGGCGCACTGGCCTACAGCGGCTACCAGCCAGGCCAGGGCCAGGACGTGCAGACCTACTCGCTGACGCCGCCTCAGTACTCGCCCGATCAGTCGCAGTACCCGGCCTCGCAGTTCCCGGCCTCGCAGTTCCCGAGCGACCAGTTCCCGCCGCAGTACCCGAGTCCGTTCCCGCCTGACCAGTACGCAGCCACTGAAGCCGGCCAGACCGGATATGCCGATTCCGGCGGCCAGCCGACGGCCAGCCAGGACCCGCCGGCTCAGGACCAGTCCGCGTCGACCGCGACGCCGACCAGTAAACCTCCGTGGGAGGCGGACTGAGCCGGGCGGGAACTGCCTTCGTCAGCGGAGGCGGACGGGAATCGAACCCGCCGACGACGCAGCGCGCCGTCCGCCGGTTTTGAAGACCGGGGGGACCACCAGGTACCCAGACGCCTCCGGACCAGACCCTACCGCCACCCAGGCCCCTACCGCCGCGCCCGGTCAGCCGGCCTCGGCGTCAGCCTCGGCGTAGATCTGGTCGATGACGTCGGCGTACTTCTGATGGATGACCCTGCGCTTGAGCTTGAACGTGGGCGTCAGCTCCTCGCTCTCGGCCGTCCACTCCACAGGCAGCAGCCGCCAGCGCTTGACCTGCTGCACCCGGGCCAACTGCCGGTTCGCCTCCGCCACGGCAGCCCCGACGGCCTCGATCACCACCGGGTGCTCGGCAAGCTCGGCCAGCGAGGTCGCTGCGATCCCGCGGGCCTTCGCCCAGGCCGGGGCGACCTCGCCGTCCAGGGTCAGCAGTGCCACCACGAACTTGCGCCGGTCGCCGAAGGCAAGCGCCTGGCCGATCAGCGGGTTGGCGACCAGCACGTTCTCCACCGCCGCCGGGGAGACGTTCTCCCCGCCGGAGGTGATGATCAGCTCCTTCTTCCGGTCCACGACCGAGACGAAACCGTCCGCGTCGATCGTGCCGATATCGCCGGTGTGCAGCCAGCCGTCCTGGTCGAGCAGCGCCGCGGTCTGGCTCGGCAGGTTCAGGTAGCCCGGCGTGTTCAGCGGGCCCCTGGCCAGGATCTCGCCGTCGTCGGCGACCTTGACTTCGATTCCGGGAACCGGCCGTCCCACGGTCCCGAGCCGGAAGGCGGTCGGCGTGTTCGTGGTGAACGCGCCCGTGGTCTCGGTCATGCCGTAGACGTCGAGGATCTTCATGCCGAGACCGGCGAAGAAGGCACCGACTTCGGGCGGCAGCGGAGCGGCCGCGCTCACCACGTTGACAGCCTGGTCCAGGCCGAGCAGGCCCTTGATCGGCGTGAGCACGGCAGCGTCGGCGGCGGCGAACTCGGCCGCGAGCTCGTCGGCGGTGACGTTGCCGAACTGGCAGCTCTCCACGTAGCGGCGCCCGGTGTCCATCGCGGCGGCGACCGCGGCGCGCTTCGCCTCGTCCGGCTCGGCCGCCAGCAGCGCCTGGATGCCGGCCTGGATCTTCTCCCAGACCCGCGGCACCCCGAAGAACGCCGTCGGCTTCACCCCGCCGACCGTCCTGACCAGGTCCGCCGTGTTGTGGCAGAAATACGTGTGGCCCGCGCTGTAGCTGGCCAGGTAAAGGGTGAACATCCGCTCGGCGATGTGTGCCAGCGGCAGGTAGGAGACCCAGCGCACGTGCATCATCGTGCTGCCGGACATCCGCGCGGTGGTGCACTCGTAGAGCACGCTGCCGTGCGTGATGACGACGCCTTTGGGGTTGCCCGTCGTTCCTGAGGTGTAGAGCAGCGTGGCCGCGTCGGACGGCTGTAGCGCATCGACCCGGCGGCTGACCTCGGCGGCCGTATCGGTCCCCGCCGCCTCGGCGCCGAGGGCTGCGAAGTCCGCCCAGCTCAGGTGCAGATCGTCGGAGGGGCATACCGCCGCGTCGCGCACGATGACCTTGGTCAGCCCGGGCAGTTCGGCCAGCAGCGGCTCCCACCTGGCGAGTTCGGCGGCACCGTCGATGATCGCGAAGCGCACGGCACAGTCGCTGGCCACGTACTTGACCTGATCGGCCGCGAGCGTGGCGTAGAAGGTGACAGGCACCCCGCCCGCGTGCACGGCGGCCTGGTCGGCGAGCACGTGCTCCAGTCGGTTCGGCAGCATCAGGGCGACCCGCTCCCCTGGTGCCAGGCCAAGCTGGACCAGCCCGGCGGCGAGCCGCAATACGCTCTCACGGAACTCGCGCCAGTTCAGGGTCTGCCAGTCGGCATCGCCATCGCGATCGGAATAGGCGGGCAGATCACCGTAGCTCGCCGCGGTCGCCTTCAGCAGATCGCAGGTCGTGATATTCGCTACCTCAGCCTCGATCGCGGCTCGGTCGTCCAGGACTGAACTCGTCACGTGATTTCCTCCGTTAAGCGCTACTGCCTGGCCGATATGCCACCATGCGAGACGCCGCAGGCGCAAGCCACGACTGACTACAGTTCGAGAACACTGACTACAGTTCGAGAACATGGAGATGTCAGCACCGATCCGGCTCACCCAGTACGCCCGAGGCGGCGGCTGCGCCTGCAAGATCCCGCCCGGCGAGCTTGAGGACGCCGTTGCCCGCCTGATACCCGATTCCCGGCCCGCCGACCTGCTGATCGGAGTCGAGCACGGCGACGACGCGGCGGTCATCCAGATCAGCCCGACCCGGGCGGTGGTGGCCACGGCGGACTTCTTCACGCCGGTGGTCGATGACGCCGTCACCTTCGGCCGGATCGCGGCCGCCAACGCGCTGTCCGACGTCTATGCCGTCGGCGGTGAGCCACTCGTGGCGCTGAACCTGCTCGGCTGGCCGAGGGAAGTGCTCAGCGCCGATCTCGCCGCTCAGGTGCTGCGCGGCGGGCTCGAGATCGCCACGCAGGCGGGCTGTCACGTCGCCGGCGGCCACAGCATCGACGACCCCGAGCCGAAATACGGGATGGCGGTCACCGGCCTGGCCGACCCGGCCAGGCTGCTCCGGATCGATGCCGGCCAACCGGGCCTGCCGCTCTCGCTGACCAAGCCGCTCGGCACCGGCATCCTGAACTCCTGGCACAAGGCCACAGGGAAGGTCAGCGAGGCGGCGATCGAGGTGATGACGACACTCAACGCGACCGCGAGCCGGGCGGCACTGGCGGCCGGCCTGCGCTGCGCGACCGACGTGACCGGGTTCGGCCTGCTCGGCCACGCGTTCAAGCTGGCCAGGGCCAGCGGCGTCAGTGTGGTCATCGAGCACCGGGCGGTGCCGTACATCGACGGGACCCACCAGGCGCTGAAGTCAGGCCACATCCCCGGAGGCAGCCGGAGGAACCTGGACTGGGTCCGGCCGCAGGCTGACTTCGGCGGCCTGCCAGAAGAGGTACTGCTGATGCTTGCCGACGCCCAGACCTCCGGCGGGCTGCTAGTGGCCGGAGAGGTCGCCGGGGGCACCGTCATCGGCGAGCTCGTGCCGCGGACAGAGTCCATACTCAAAGTAGTGTGACCAGTACCTTCAGTTACCCGGACCGCTAATCTGGGCATGCTCATCGGGCGGCCCGTACGTCTTTGCTGATCCAGGGCCGGTCCGGCTCTTGCCGCCGTCAGCCGGGCCCGCGTGCGGGTGCGCAGATTCTCTGCGGCTGGCGGTCGCCGGGCACTAGTCGAAGCCGCCGGTCGTATTACTGATCAGGCCGGGGTCCGGGGCGCGGCGGGCGTCCCGTGCCCCGGCTCGCGATCGGGAGCCGGGGCACGGGTGACTAAGGAGGATCAGGAGTGCTGACAAAGGCTGAACCGGATCAGGCAGAGGTCAACGACCAGCCGGCTCGCCTTTTCCTGATCGGCGCGGTGCTCGTCTTCTGCGCGGCGCTGGCCGCCTACCTCACCGACGTGGCAGCGCACCGCGGCGGACTGCTCGCCTGGTTCGACCTGAACGTGTATAACGACGCCGGCCTGATCACCAGGCAACTGCCCTCGTACCTGTACATCTGGGAACTCTCCCGCACGATCAAGTTCACCTACACCCCATTCGCCGCAGTGGTCTTCGCGGGCGGATCGTTTCTGCCGTGGGCCGTGCTGCGCTGGGTGATGACGATCGCGAGCCTGGTGTCCGTCCCGGTTACCGCCTGGCTGACGCTCGGTGCGCTGGGGCGGCGCGGGGCTAGCCGGGCGGCTGCCGCCCTGGCAGTGGGCGCCGTGGCACTGTGGACCGAGCCGGTCGTGAAGTCCTTGTTCCTCGGCCAGATCGAGCCGCTCTTGCTGCTGCTGGTCGTCTGGGACCTGACGCGCGATGACCGCCGCCGCTGGAAGGGGGTCGGCATCGGCATCGCAGCAGGGATCAAGCTGGTCCCGCTGCTCTTCATCCCGTACCTGCTGCTCGCGGGCCGGTTCCGGCAGGCGGCAGTCGCCACGGCCACCTTCGCCGCGACCTTCGCCATCGGCTTCGTCGTGCTGCCCGGGCCGTCCGCGTCCTACTGGCTGACCGGCTACTTCATCCGCCCCGGCCGGACCGGCGGGGTGGACTCCCTGGTCAACCAGTCGCTACTCGGCATGATCGCCCGCCAGGTCGGCGGTGGCGTCTACGCCGAGCCGTTCTGGCTGCCGGTCGCCGTCGTCGTCGCGCTCGGCGGCGTCGCCGCAGGGGCGGCACTGAACCGGGCAGGCAAGGCCGTGCCCGGCTGGGTGCTCGTCGGGATCACCAGCGTGCTGGTCTCCCCGATCAGCTGGGACCACCACTGGGTATGGATCGTCCCGATGCTGGCGATGCTGGCTGGACTGGCCATGACTGCCTTCGGCCGCGACCGGTGGGCCTACCTGACCGCCGCGCTGGTGACCGCAGTGGTCTTCGGCTCGTGGACGGCGAAGTACAGCGGCCCTGACGCCTTCGTCCCCAGCCGGGGGCTGATCGGCTGGTTCGTACAACCGCGGGGTACCGAGGCCACGAACCTGCACGGATGGCAGTTGCTCAGCTGGAACCTGTTCGTCGTCGGCGGACTGGTCAGCTATGCCGTGCTGGTCGCCGGGGCGTGGCGTGCCTGGCGGAGCCAGCGCGGCCGGCCGACGGCTGCCCCGGGGCTGTCGAGCCCGGTCGAGGCACTGCTCGCCCGGGCCGACGCCGTGCTCAAGAGCAGCGGGGCGCTGCTCGCCCGCGACCGGACCCGGTTACCGTAGCGCGGGCTCGCGCACCTCCGGCTCGCGCCGCGCGGGCCGCCGTGCGCCTGTGACAGCTCCGCCGGCAACCGCCGCGCCTGTTGCTGATGCGCCCGGCCCGGCCGGCCGGCGAGCCAGTGCCCGCTGCCGAATAACTGCCGCGATCCCGATGATCGCCGCGCCGATCAGCACCACGGTCGCGGCCCCTAGCCCTAAGATCGCAAGCGCGAGGTTGATCAGGTGAGTGTCAATCATCTCGGCCGCCTCCCCGCCCATATGCGTACGTTGTTGACATACCCATACTGCCTCAGGAAGTGAACACTGTCAACATTTGGAGTGCGTCAGCCCCGCGAACGCCCGGTGATGCCGTTCAGCACGAAATCGCCAGTCCGCTCGATGGCACTGACCTGCTCCGTTTCGGTAAGCAACGCGAGCGGCCCGTCCAGCAGGAGCGTCGCAAGGCCGTGCACGGCTGACCACGCCGGTATCTCCGCGCCCGGCCGCCGGTCCTGGTCAAGCACCCCGTGCGCCACCAGTTCGTCGAGCACGCCGCTGAGCAGCGCGAAGGGCCCGTGCGCCGACATCACGGCGGCGACGTCGGTGACCGGCTCCTCCGGACGGCAGAACGCGGTGCGGAACAGCCCGGGATCGCGCAGCGCGAAGTCGAGGTAGCCGCGGCCGAGCGCACGCAGCCGTCGCACCGACTCCCGCGCCGGATCAGGCAGCGGGTCGCCCGTGTCCAGGCTGTTCCGCATCGCCGCGGCCAGTGCGTCGAGCGCTCGCCGCCGTACCGCCTGGAGCAGTTCGCCGTGGTCGGCGAAATGCCGGTAAGCGGCCGCCGCGGATACACCGGCCGAACGTGCGGCAGCCCGCAGCACGACCGCGTCCGGGCCGCCTGCCCTGGCCATCTCGGTCGCCGCATCGGTCAGCGCGTTGGGCAGGTCGCCATGGTGGTAGCTGGATTTGGGCCTGCCGCGGAACTGGCCGGGGTGCTGGCCGGGGTGCTGGCTGTCGCGCTCGTTCGTCGCCGGGACCATCACGCCATAGTGCTGCACAACCGCATAGCAGACAACGGTCCTGCGGATCGCAGCTAGCTGCGGCCGGCCGGGCCGGTCGCCTGGCCGGCCTGCGTGGCCAGCACGTATTTCGGGTCAGCCGCCGAGTTGACACCGGCGCGCAGCACAGCGAACTTGGCGCACAGCCCGCCGCCGACCAGCAGCGCGGCGGCGGTAGCAGCGGCGGTCCGGCTGCGCCGGGCGGCTACGGCCGCGACCGCCCCGGTCAGCGTCATCGCCCTGGCGGCGCGCAGCAGCCGGCCGCCGTCGCCTTCGCGGTAAGGCTCGCCCGCTACTCCGAGTCCGTGCTCCAGACCGAACCCGGCCACGCTTTCCACGGCGGCGCCGACCAGGGCGAGCCGCTGGGCCGGGCCAGACTCGGCCGGCGAGCTCCCGAGGGCGACAGCGGCGAGCCCGGCGGCCCCGGCTGAGGTAAGCGCACCGCCGGCGAACAGCAGCGGCAACTCCCGGTAACCGCTATGCCAGGCCGGGACAGCGGTGTTGGCGAGCAGCACGCCAGGATAGGTGGCGAGCAGCGGCCCGGTGAGCGCGGCGGCCGCGCCGGCCACCGCCCCGGTCCGGCCGAGCCGGCCGGTCACCTCGCTGGCCGCGGCGGCCGTCACCAGACCGCTGTGGGCCGCCAGTATCCAGGACCCCATGCTCATCGGAGAGGTCGGCTTGGCCACCCTGAGCATGTTGGCGAACCGCTCGGGCCGCCCGAGCTCGGCGGTAAGGAAGCCCGCTCCGGCGTATGCGGCCGTCGCGGCGAACAACCGCCCCGCCCGCGCCAGGCGTGGCCGTCCGGTCGCGGCAGCCAGGGCACCGAGCACCGCGGTCGCTCCGGACAGCTCGCCGAGGAACAGGTAGGCGGGCAGGTGCGGCTCGCGCCACCGGGTGACCTTGAGTATCGGCCGGCCGTAGTACGACTGGAACTGTGCCGGCGGCACCTGCGGCTGCTCGGTCATCTCCGCCTTCCCGTGAACGCTACGGCGACGCCCGCCGCGACAACCCCGGCGGCCAGCCCGGCCCAGCGCCACATGGCCGGAAGGTCCCTGGTCGTCACGACCGGGTCAGGTGGCAGCCCGTACACCTCTGGCCGGTCAAGCAGCAGGAAGAACGCGCCGGCTCCGCCGATGCCGTCGTCTGCGTCGGCACCGTACAGCCTGGCCTGGCTCACCCCGGCCTCGTGCAGCTCGGCAAGCCGGGCCTGCGCCGTCGCTCGCAGTTCGTCGAGCGGCCCGAACTGGATCGAGTCGGTCGGGCACGCCTTGGCGCAGGCAGGCTCCAGGCCGCCGCGCAGCCGGTCGTAGCACATCGTGCACTTCCAAGCCCGGCCGTCGTCCTCGCGCCGGTCGATCACGCCGAACGGGCAGGCCGACACGCAGTACGCGCAGCCATTGCAGACATCCGGCTGCACGATGACCGTGCCGAACTCGGTCCGCACGAGCGCGCCAGTCGGGCATACGTCCAGGCAGGCCGCGTGCGTGCAGTGCTTGCAGACGTCGGAGGACATCAGCCATCGAGTCGCCGTCGCGGAACTGCCCGAGCCTGCCGCGTCCTGGCCAGCACCGTCCTGGCCAGCACCGTCCTGGCCGAGATTGAGCGTCAGGCTGCCGTCGGGGCCCGCGACCAGCGGGCCGATGCTGGCCGGAACTTCCTGCTCGACGAACGCGACATGGCGCCAGCTGTCCGCGCCCAGCGCGCCGGTGTTGTCGTAGGACATGCCGAGCAGCGCGAGGTCGCCGGGTCCTGGCTCCGGCAGACCGTTCCACTCCTTGCAGGCGACCTCGCACGCCTTGCAGCCGATGCACACGCTGGTGTCGGTGAAGAAGCCGACCCGCTGCGGGTGAGCGCGGTAACCAGCGTCGCCCGATACGTCGTCCAGCCGCCCGTACAGCCGGTTCGCCGAACTCGTCATCCGGCCGGCTCCGATCCCCCCGTGCTGGGGTCCAGCCCGGCCTCGCGGCGGTACCGCCCGACCAGGTCGCGCAGCGCGGCGCCGCGCGGCCGCCGTCCTGGCCGGATGTCGCAGGTCGCCGCCTTGCTCTCCTGGATGAAGACGTTCGGGTCGAGCGCGATCGGCAGCAGGTCGTTCGCCGAGTCGCCGGTCACCAGGCCCTCACTGCCCCAGTGGTACGGCAGGCCGATCTGGTGGATCACTCCCTCGCCGGGGATCCGCAGCGGCCGCAGCCGCCGGGTGACGAGCACCCGCGCCTCGATCGCGGACCGGGCCGTGATGATCGTCGCCCAGCCCCCGTTGACCAGCCCGCGCTCGGCGGCAAGGGCCGGCGAGACCTCACAGAACATCTCCGGCTGCAACTCGGCAAGCCTGGACAGGTTCCGGCTCATCGACCCCGCCGTGTGATGCTCGGTGAGCCGGTAGGTGGTGACGACGTACGGGAACGTGGCCGCGTGCCCGGCAAGCTGGCCCTTGGTCGCGTCCCGGTCGGCGTACAGCACCGAGACCGGGCTGCCGTCCTGCCGGTACACGGTGTTGCGCAACGGGGACTCCGCCGCCTCGTAGTGCGCCGGCAGCGGCCCGTCGGCGAGGCCGCTCGGCACGAACAGCGCGCCCTTGCCATCGCGCTGCATGATGAACGGATCGGCGCCGCCCAGCGCCGCGGGCCCGCGTGCTCCTGGCTCAGGCCGGTATCCGGGTGCCTTGGTCAGCTCGAAGTCCGGCACGTCGTGCCCGGTCCACTGGCCGACTTCCCGGTCGAACCAGACGTAGGCCTTGGCCTGGCTCCACGGCACCCCGTCCGGGTCCGCCGACGCCCGGTTGTACAGCATCCGCCGGTTGGCAGGCCAGGCCCACCCCCATTCGGGTGCCACCCAGGACTGCTCCTGCCAGGGTTTGCGGCGCGCGGTCTGGTTGACGCCGCCCGCATAGCAGCCGGCCAGGATCCAGCTGCCGCAGGAGGTCGAACCGTCGCTGGCGAGCTGACCGAACCCGCTGAGCGGCTGCCCGTCCTCGCCGGTCCCGTTGATCTCTGCGAGCACGGCTTCTGCCGACGGCTCCGCGTGCGGTCCTTCCTCGGGATAGTTCCAGGTCAGGTCGAGCACCGGCTGGTCGGCGGGATCGGCCGATCCGGCCAGCAGCGCCCTGATCCGCTTGCCGAGGTGGTAGATGAACCACAGGTCGCTGCGAGCCTCGCCGGGCGGGTCGAGCGCCTTGAAATGCCATTGGAGCAACCGCTGGGTGTTGGTGAAGCTGCCGTCCTTTTCTACGTGGGCGGCGGCGGGCAGGAAGAACACCTCGGTCCCGATCTGGTCGGTGACCAGCTCACCGGTGGCGATCTCCGGCGAGTCCTTCCAGAACACGGCACTCTCGATCATGGTCAGGTCCTTGACCACGAGCCAGTCGAGCTTGGCCAGGGCTAGCCGCTGCAGCCGGGCTCCTGCCGACCCGACGGCTGGGTTCTCGCCAAGCAGGAAGTAGCCCTTGACCTTGCCCTCGATCATGTCGAGTACCGTGCGGTAGGTGCCGTGATCGCCGGTGATCCGCGGCAGGTGACCGAAGCAGAAGTCGTTCTCCGCGGTGGCCGCCGCGCCGAACCACGCCTTCAGCAGGCTCACCAGGTACGAGCGCTTGTTGCCCCAGAAGCCGGTATCGGGAATCTTGGCCAGGAACTCATCCATCGACTCGTCCGGCCCTGGCATCGGCAGGTAACCGCCGAGCAGGTGGAACAGGGTCGGGATGTCGGTCGCCCCCTGGATATTGGCGTGCCCGCGCAGTGCCATGATGCCGCCGCCCGGCCTGCCCATGTTGCCGAGCAGGAGCTGCAGGATCGAGGCGGCCCTGATGTGCTGGACGCCGGTGGTGTGCTGGGTCCAGCCGACGGCGTAGACCCAGGCGGTGGTCCGGTCCCGCCCGCTGTTGGTGACGAGCTGGTCGGCGACTGCCGCGAACTGTTCAGCTCCGATCCCGCAGACCCGCTCGACCAGTTCGGGGGTGTACCTGGCGAAGTGCCGCTTGAGCACCTGGAACACGCACCGCGGATGGGACAGCGTCTCGTCCCGCTCCCCCGTCGGCTGCCAGCTCGCGTTGTCGTAGCTGCGGGTGGCCGGATCGTAGCCGGAGAACAGTCCGTCGCCGTCCTCGGCGTCGGTGAAGTCCTCGGGCAGGATGTCGGCGGCGTTGGTGTAGGCAGTCACGTACTCACGGAACTCGTGGCCACCGGACAGCACGTGGTTGATCAGCGCGCCGAGGAAGACGATGTCACCGCCTGCCCTGGTCGGCACGTGCATGCTCGCCAGCGCGCTGGTCCGGGTGAACCGCGGGTCGACGTGGATCACCTGCGCACCGCGCTGCTTGGCCTGCACCACCCACTGGAAGGCGACCGGGTGGCACTCGGCCATGTTCGAGCCGCAGATGACGATGCAGTCGGAGTTGATCAGGTCGCGCGGGAACGTCGTGGCGCCGCCGCGGCCGAAGCTAGTCCCCAGACCGGGGACGGTGGCGGAGTGTCAAATCCGCGCCTGGTTCTCGATCGAGATCGCGCCGACCGCGGTCCACAGCTTCTTGATGAGGTAGTTTTCCTCGTTGTCGAGCGTCGCACCGCCGAGGCTGGCGATACCCGTGGTGCGCGCGACCCGCCCGCCGGCCGCGGATTCCTGCCAGGTCCGCGCCCTCGCCGCCACGACCCGCTCGGCGATCATGTCCATCGCACGGTCCAGGTCCAGCGGCTCCCACTCGGTACCGAACGGGCGGCGGTACAGCACCGTGGTCCGCCGGCCGGCGTGCGTCACCAGTTGCTTGGTCGCCGCGCCTTTCGGGCAGAGCCGCCCGCGCGAGACCGGCGAGTCGGGATCGCCTTCGATCTGGGTGACCGTCGCGGTGCGGCCGGCGCCGTCCGGTCCCTGCGATACCGAGACGTAGACCTTCTGCCCGCAGCCGACCGCGCAGTACGGGCAGATCGAGGAGACCACCCGGTCAGCGGTCGCGGTTCGCGGCACCGCAGCCTCGGTATGCGCCGACCTGGCAGCGACGCCGCGGCCAAGCCCGTCCCTGCCGGTCAGTTGCCGGAAGGCGGGCCAGCCGGCGATCCAGGTCGGCGGTGCCATGCCCCAATCCAAGCAACCCAGGCGCAGATCGGCAAGGCCGATCCGGATGTTGCCAGTGCGGCGCTGCCCGGAACGGTCGCGGTGACTATGCCGTCATTCGGCTGGCTATTTCGCCGCCGTAAGCTGACAGGGTGAGCAGGCGGACATCGCGACGCAGGGTGCTTCGGATCAGCCTTCCAGTCGGGCAGGTACCTGACCAGGGGCCGGCCGACCTGTGTACTGAGCGGCCTGACCTGTGTACTGAGCGGGCTGACCTGCTGGCCGCCGAGGAACCGCTGGGCATCAGAATCGGCGGCCTGGCCGTCACGCTGACCATGCGGACCCCGGGCGACGACGTCGACCTTGCGGCCGGCTTCCTGGTCAGCGAGGGCGTCGTCGCCAGCGCGCAGGACATCGTCTCGATCAAGATCTGCGATGGCGTCCGCTGCGGTCATGGTGATCACGACGGCGCTGGCAACATCGCCGACGTCACCCTGGCCGCTGGCGTGCTCGCGCCAGGCGGGCTGCGCAGGAATTTCCTGACGACCAGCGCGTGCGGCGTGTGCGGCAAGGCAAGCATCGCCGACCTGCGCGTCAAGCAGACCTGGGAACTGACCGAAGACCAGGCCAGCGTCCCCGCCGCCAGGCTCGCCGGGATGCCGGACGCGCTCCGCCGCGCGCAGCGCGTCTTCGCCAGCACCGGAGGCCTGCACGCCGCCGCGGTCTTCGGGCCGGACGGCGACCTGCTCACCGTCCGCGAAGACGTCGGCAGGCACAACGCCGTCGACAAGGTGGTCGGCTGGGCACTGCGCCAGGGCCTGCTGCCGCTGCGCGGCTGCGTGCTTCTGGTCAGCGGGCGCGCCTCGTTCGAACTGGTGCAGAAGGCAGTGCTGGCCGGCTTGCCGGTGCTGGCGGCAGTCTCGGCGCCGTCCTCACTGGCCGTCACCCTGGCGCAGGAGGCCGGGCTGACCCTGGTCGGTTTCCTGCGCGGCGGCTCGATGAACGTCTACACCGGCAGTGAGCGCATCTCAGTCAGACCGGCCCGGGCGGCTAGTCCCCCGGCTGGCTCAGGCTGAAGCCCTGGACCAGCTTCGGGAACCGCTGCAGGCACAGCTCGAGCCTGGCCATGTCCGCGTCGGATGCCCTGGTGGAGTTGAACCGGACCGAGTCGACCACGCCGCGGTCGGCGGTCGTCGGGACGACCGGCTCCGGATGCAAGTTCGGCAGGTGCGCGCAGGCCGCCGTGACCTGCCGCGCGGCGGCCACCGTCGTATTCGGCGCGAACTGCACCACGAACCACTGCTGGCCGAGCGCGGCGTCCATCTTGGCGCAGCCGGTCAGGCCGACGATGACGGCGACGACGATCGCGGCGGACCGGACGGAGGTGTCTAGCCTGGGCACGGACCAAGCTTAGGCGCGCCGCGGACTCTCGCGGCACGCTGGGACCGAGCGGGCCGCCGGTCAGGCGCCGTAGCCTACCCGGCGGAGCTGCTGGCCGGCCACCTTCTCCACCTCGGCGAGCTGCGCCGGGTTCAGCAGCCGCCGCCAGCCTTGCATTTTGTGCACCGTCCGCGGGATCTCGATCCGCGGGATCTTGGCGTCGACGAAGTCGGACAGCGCGCTCGCGACGGCCTGCGGTTCCTTGACGACTTGCTCATAGCGGAAGGTCGTGAGCTGATCGGAGCCAAGGCTGTTGCGCAACCGGGCCATCTTGTGCACCGTGCCCCGCCACCGCATCGCGCACTTCCCCGCGGCCGACAGCTCTGCCCAGGCGGCCCGGTCGGTCTCGGTCTCCACCCCGAAGAACGGGTTCGGGAACTCGGTGTCCACATTGGCCACGCCGCGCCTGAACCAGGCCAGCTCCTCCGGATCGGAGAGCATCGCCGCCACCGCGTCCCTGCCGTCCCTGATGATCTGAACGAGCCTGGCGTCAGGAAAGGCGTCCACCAGTCCTTCGGCGCAGTAGATCAGCGCCGGGCTCGCGTCCGCGTACCTGACGATCTCCCGCTCGTCGATACACGGCACCGCGTCCGGATTGGCCCGCGCCTGCTGGCACTCCGGCAGGCAGCTAAGGCAGGCGTGCGGACTGACCTGCCAGGCCTGGGCGAAGGCGTCGCGCAGCACGGTCGCCGTGGCCTCACCTCGCCCTTCCCTGATCGACGGCGAACGGGCGAACGCGTACACGACGCTGAGCACGCTCGGCTGGCCGATGGTGAGGTGGAACCCGGGCGTCCGCTTGAGCGCGCGTGCGAGCAGGTCCGCCCCGGAATGCGGTGCGCCGATCACGAAGACCGGCTGGCGGACCTTCCGTCCGTTGACGACCAGGATGTAAGGGCGTGGAGGCATGGCTGCCATCAAGTGTGACATTGCCGATGACCGGTAACCGCTCAGGGCAGGGCAATAGCCTCCTGGACGTGCTCCTGGCTGGCGAACTGGGTGTGGTACAGCTCGGTGTACAGGCCGCCGGCGGCGAGCAGTTCGTCGTGCGTTCCTGCCTCGGTGACCGTGCCGTTGTCGATGACCAGGATCTGGTCGGCCTCCCTGATGGTGGACAGCCGGTGCGCGATCACCAGCGAGGTCCGGCCCGCCAGCGCGGTCTTCAGAGCTCGCTGCACGGCGGCCTCCGACTCCGAGTCCAGGTGCGCGGTCGCCTCGTCAAGCACCACGATCGACGGCGCCTTCAGCAGCAGCCTGGCCAGCGCGATCCGCTGCTTCTCACCGCCGGACAGCCGGTAGCCCCGGTCGCCCACGACGGTGTCGAGCCCGTCGGGCAGCGTCGCGATCAAGGGCCAGATCTGGGCCGCCTGGCACGCCTCGACCAGCTCGGCCTCGGTAGCGCCTGGCCGCGCGTAGCCGAGGTTGGCCCTGATGGTGTCGTGGAACATGTGCGCGTCCTGGGTCACCACGCCGACGGCTTCGTGCAGCGACTCCTGGGTCACGCCCCTGATGTCGGTGCCGTCGACCTTGATCGCACCCGACCGCGGGTCGTACAGCCTGGCGACCAGGTGCGTGATGGTCGTCTTGCCCGCACCCGACGGTCCTACCAGTGCGGTCAGCTTCCCGGCCGGCGCACGGAAGGTCACCTCGCGCAGCACATCGGTATTGGCGTCGGTCCGCTCAGGGACCTGGAGCGCGATCGACTCGAGCGAGGCGAGCGAGATCTCCGCGGCGGTGGGGTACCTGAACCAGACCTGCTCGAAGTCGATCGCCGGCGCGGCCGAGCCGGCTGCCGCCTGGCCGCGGCCGGGCGCGAGCCGAAGCGGAACGGCGTCCGGGGCGTCGGTGATCAGCGGCTTGAGGTCGAGTACCTCGAACACCCGGTCGAAGCTCACCAGCGCCGTCATAACGTCGACCTGGACATTGGACAGCGAGGTGATCGGGCCGTACAGGCGGCTGATCAGCGCGGCGAGCGCTACCAGCGTGCCGATCTTGAAGAAATTGTCGATGACCAGCTTGCCGCCGAGCCCGTACACCACGGCGGTCGCGAGCGAGGCCAGCAGCGTCAGGGCAACGAACAGCGAGGACCCGTACATCGCCGTCCGCACCCCGATGTCGCGCACCCGGCCCGCCCGGCTGCCGAACACGTCGGCTTCTTCTTCCTGCCGCCCGAACAGCTTGACCAGCATCGCGCCCGCGACGTTGAACCGCTCGGTCATGGTCGAGCCCATCGCCGCGTCCAGTTGCATCGACTCCCTGGTGAGCCGCTGCAGCCGCCGGCCGACCAGCCGGGCCGGGACGATGAACAGCGGGATCAGGACCAGGGCGACCAGCGTGACCTGCCAGGACAGCGACATCATCACGATCAGCACCAGCACCAGCGAGAGCACGTTGGCGACGACGGACGACAAGGTCGTCGTCAGTGCCTGCTGTGCGCCGATCACGTCACTGTTCAGCCTGCTGACCAGGGAACCGGTCTGCGTCCTTGTGAAGAACGCGATCGGCTGGCGCTGGACATGCCGGAACACCTCGGTGCGCAGGTCGTAGATGAGGCCCTCACCGATCTTGGCCGAATACCAGCGCTGGCCCAGGCTCAGCACCGCGTCGAACAGCGCCAGCCCGGCCACGGCGGAGCCGATACCCAGCACGATGCCGACGTTGCGGGGCAGGATGCCGTTGTCGATCAGGCTGCGCAGCAGCAACGGCACCGCGACCGTGATCGCGGCGTCCATCGCGACGATGATCAAGAACAGGGCCAGTTCGCGGCGGTACGGCTTGGCGTAGGAGAGAATCCGGCGTACTGTGCCCGGCTTCAGGCGCTGGTGCGTCACCGTCCGGTCACGCGAGAAGGAACGCATAGCGTGCCAGTTGCCATAGCTCATGCCGGAGCAACCTCGGCGACCGCGCGGAACTTCCCGGCTTAGCTGACGGCGAACCCGCGGTCAGCCGGGACGGGGGCTACCGGGGACGGGGGCTACCGGGAGAGCCGCCTGCGCAGTAGCTCAGCCTGCGCCCGTCGTTCGGCGGCGGCCTGCTGCTCGAGCGTATTGCCCGGCGCCTGCTGCAACAGCGCCTTGGTGGCCCTGGCCGCGGTAGCGTCGGTCGCCAGCAGCGCGGCCACCAGGTCGGCCACCGCCGCATCGAGCTCGGCGGCCGGCACGACCAGCTCGGTCAGGCGCAGCAGCAGTGCCTCGGCGGCGCTGACCGTGCGCGCGGTCAGGCACAGCTCGATGGCGCGCGGCAGGCCGACGATGTCTACCAGCGGCTTGGTGCCGGTCAGGTCGGGGACCAGTCCGAGCGCGGGCTCCTTCATGCAGAGCTTGGCATCGTCGGCCAGGATCCGCAGATCGCAAGCGAGCGCGAGCTGAAAGCCCGCGCCTATCGCGTGGCCCTGGACGGCCGCGATGGAGACGATCGAAGGATCGCGCAGCCACAGGTACCCAGCCTGGTATCCGGCTACCTTCTGGTCGAAATCCGCATCGTCAGGGCTGGCCACTTGCTCTTCGCCGTCAGCGCTGCCTCCCGTGAGCAGCTTCAGGTCGATTCCCGCGCAGAACGACGGCCCGTCGCCGCGCAGCACCACGACCCGGACCTCGGACGGCAGGCTAGCGCCGATCGCCGCCAGGCCGTGCCAGACCGCCGGAGTCATCGCGTTGCGACGCTCCGGCCGCCCGAGCGTCACAGTTGCCACCGCACCGTCGATCGCGAGCCGCAGCCCGCCTGCCTTGAGTTCGGTCTGGCTGCTCGTCACGCCGGTCTCCAGTCTGACTTAGCTCTTTGCCTTGGCTCGCCCCCTGGTCGCGCCGCCGCGGCTACGCAGCGTGACGCCAGACTCGGCCAGAATGCGGTGGATGAAACCGTACGATCTGCCGGTCGCCGCGGCCAGCGCACGGATGCTCTCCCCCGCGTTGTACCGCTTCTGCAGATCAGAGGCCAGCTTAGTGCGATCGGCACCGGTTACCCTAGTGCCCTTCTTGAGGGTCTCGGTCACGCCTTCCTCCCGGAGAGCTTGATGCGGCCGCTGCGCTGCCGTATCCCGCCATGATCACGCAAGAAGTCGTCATCGGCTACCCACACGGCAGCAAAAAAAACGGGACACTTGCCAGCTATCCGTGCGCCTATCTGCCTAGCCAGGCGAAAGGTGACTTCGGTGCTTCGCCCTGCGCCGCGCACCGGAGGTAACCGGCAGCGCGGCCATTCAGGCGAGCGCGGCCATTCAGGCGAGCGCGACCAGATCCGCGAGATCGGCGCTCCACAAATCCTCGACGCCGTCTGGCAGCAGCAGCACCCGTTCCGGGTCCAGTGCCTCGACCGCGCCCTCGTCGTGCGTGACCAGGATGATCGACCCGGCGTACCGGCGCAGCGCCGACAAGATCTCTTCCCGGCTGGCCGGGTCCAGGTTGTTGGTCGGCTCGTCGAGCAGTAGCACGTTGGCGCCGGACACCACCAGCAGGGCCAGCGCCAGCCTGGTCTTCTCGCCGCCGGACAGCACGCCGGCCGGCTTGGCGACGTCGTCGCCGGAGAACAGGAACGAGCCGAGTATGCCGCGCTGGTCGGACTCGATCAGGTCAGGCGCCGCCGACTTCATGTTCTCCAGCACGGTGCGCTCGTTGTCGAGCGTCTCGTGCTCCTGCGCGTAGTAGCCGATCCGCAGCCCGTGGCCGGGCAGCACCTCGCCGGTATCGGGTTCCTCGACCCCGGCGAGCAGCCGCAGCAGCGTGGTCTTTCCCGCACCGTTCAGCCCGAGCACGACGATTCTGGCGCCCTTGTCGACCGCCATGTCGACGTCGGTGAAGACTTCGAGCGAGCCGTAGGACTTTGACAGCCCCTGCGCCGTCAGCGGCACCTTGCCGCAGTGCGCGGGCTCGGGGAACCGCAGCTTGGCGACCCGGTCCGCCTGCCGGTCGGCGCTGACCCCGGCGAGCAGTTTCTCCGCCCGCTTGGCCATGTTCTGCGCGGCCTTCGCCTTCGTGGCCTTGGCCCGCATCTTGTCTGCCTGGCTCTGCAGTGCGGCGGCCTGGCGCTCGGCATTGAGCCGCTCGCGGCGCCTGCGCCTGGCGTCGGTCTCGCGCTGGTCCAGGTACGCCTTCCAGCCCACGTTGTAGCAGTCCAGCACCGCACGGTCCGCGTCGAGGTGGAACACCTTAGTCACCAGCGCCGCGAGCAGGTCCGTGTCGTGGCTGATCACGATCAGCCCGCCCCGGTAGCCGCGCAGGTGGTCGCGGAGCCAGGTGACCGAATCGGCGTCCAGGTGGTTGGTCGGCTCGTCGAGCAGCAGGGTGCTGGCGCCGCCGAAGAGAATCCTGGCCAGTTCGACCCGGCGCCGCTGGCCGCCGGACAGGGTGCGCAGCGGCTGCTTCAGCACCTTGGCAGGCAGTCCGAGGCTGGAAGCGAGCGCGGCGGCCTCGGCTTCGGCCGCGTAGCCGCCGTGCACGGTGAGCCGCTCCTCGAGCTGGCCGTAGCGACGGACCGCGGCGTCGCGTTTGGCCGGATTGGGGTCACCCATGCCGACCTCGGCGCGCCGCATCCCGGCGAGCACCTCGTCCAGGCCGCGCGCTTGCAGGATCCGGTCCGTAGCCAGCGCCTCCAGGTCGCCGACCCTGGTGTCCTGCGGCAGGTACCCGATCGTGCCGGTGGAGCGCACCGTGCCGGAGGCCGGCTGGCCCTCGGCGGCCAGCACCTTGAGCAAGGTCGTCTTCCCCGCGCCGTTCCGGCCCACCAGGCCGATCTTGTCGCCCGCCGCCAGATGGAAGGACACGCCGTCCACCAGCAAGCGCGCGCCAGCGCGCAGTTCAAGATCACTCGCCGAGATCATCGGGATTCGCTCGCTCTCATAACTTCTCTAACGGGATAAAAGGGACACCAAGCGGTCAGCGCCGTCCAGCGGCGTGGGCCGTCCCGTTACGAGAGGAGCGGTTGCATGTCAGCGAGTCTACCTGAGCGGCCGCCCCGACCACCTCCTGGTTTTCCCGCGGTCCCGCCGCTACGCCGCCGTCTTGCGCCGGGCGGCGCGGTTCAGCGCGCTGATCACCGCGCGCAGCGACGCGCGGACGATCGACTGGCTGATGCCGACGCCCCAGTACACCCGGTCGCCGATCTCGATCTCCAGGTAGGCGGCGGCCTCGGCGTCGCGGCCGGCGGACAGCGCATGCTCGCTGTAGTCGAGCACCCGCACGCCGACGCCGCCCAGGCCCAGGTCCAGTTCGGAGAGCGCCTGGCAGAAGGCGGCTATCGGGCCGTTGCCGACGCCGGTCAGGGCGTGCTCGGTGCCGAACGCACGCACCTTCGTGCCGATCTGCTCGGTCTGGCCGTCGCTCGTGGATCCGAAACTGAGCAGCTCGAACGCGCCGGGCGCGAGGTACTCCGCCTCGAAGGCTTCCCACATCTGGCCGGCGTCGACCTCGCCGCCTTCGACGTCGGCGTACCGCTGGATCACCTGGCTGAACTCGATCTGCAGCCGGCGCGGCAGGTCGAGGTGGTGGTCGTGCTTCATGATGTAGGCGACGCCGCCCTTACCGGACTGGGAGTTGACCCGGATCACGGCTTCGTACGTCCGTCCGACGTCCTGGGGATCGATCGGCAGGTACGGCATGTACCACGGCATCTCACTAGCCGGCCGCCCGGCCGCCGCCGCTGCCTCATCCAGGCGGTCGAAGCTCTTCTTGATCGCGTCCTGGTGCGAGCCGGAGAACGAGGTGTAGACCAGGTCGCCGGCATAGGGGTGCCGCTCGTGCACGTCGATCTGGTTGCAGTACTCGGCGGTGCGCCGGATCTCGTCGATATCGCTGAAATCGATCATCGGGTCGATGCCCTGGCTGAACAGGTTCAGGCCCAAGGTGACCAGGTCCACGTTCCCCGACCGCTCGCCGTTGCCGAACAGGCAGCCCTCGACCCGCTGCGCTCCGGCAAGCATCGCCAGCTCGGCGTCGGCCACGGCCGTGCCCCGGTCGTTGTGCGTGTGCACGGACAGGACCACGTGCTCCCGCCGGCCCAGTTTCCGGCTCATCCACTCGATCTGGTCGGCGTAGACGTTCGGCGTGGACCGCTCGACCGTACAGGGCAGGTTCAGCACGATCTCCCGGCCCGGTCCTGGCTGCCAGACATCCATCACGGCCTCGCAGATCGCTAGCGCGAAGTCCGGTTCGGTGTCCATGAAGATCTCCGGCGAGTACTCGTAACCGAAGTCGGCGTCCGGCAGGTAGGCCTCGGCGAACTTCACGACCGCCCTGGTGCCTTCGACCGCGACCGCCGTGCACTCGTCCCGGCCGTCGCCGGGCCAGCCGAAGACGACGTCGCGGAACATCGGTGCCGCGGCGTTGTACAGGTGCACGGTGGCCTGACGCGCGCCCGCCAGGGACTGGATCGTGCGCTCGATCAGCTCTTCCCTGGCCTGAGTGAGCACCGAGATCCGGACGTCGTCGGGTACCGAGCCGGAGTCGATCAGGCTGCGTACGAAGTCGAAGTCGGTCTGGCTGGCGGCCGGGAAGCCGACCTCGATCTCCTTGTAACCCATCTTGACCAGGAGGTCGAACATCCCCTGCTTGCGTGCCGGGTTCATCGGGTCGATGAGCGCCTGGTTGCCGTCGCGCAGGTCGGTCGAGAGCCAGCGAGGTGCGGCGGTGATCGTCCGCGACGGCCACCGCCGGTCGGGCAGGTCTACCGCGGGGAACGGGCGGTAGCGATGGCAGGGCATGCCCGACGGCTGCTGGGCAAAGCGGGACTGGTGGACCTGGATCATGATGCTGCTCCTACAGGAAGTAACCGGAATCGGCCGGCGCAGCGCAAACCCCCCGCGACGAGGGGCCGACCGGTTGGTTACCGGGCCTCGCCGCGGCTGCGAAGAAGCAGCTGCCGCATCATGATCCGGCCAGCATAGCCGGCTTCAGCAGGCGCAGGTCGCCGGTCCGCACGACCGCCCTGGTCAGGTAGCTGGCGTAGCCGAACGGCCGCCCCGACTTCTGACGTCGGCGGTGCGAGCGCGAAATGCGAGACTAAAGGGCAACAGAACCGCACGCCATGACTCCCGAACCCCGCGAGAGGTGACGCTCCATGCGCTTCGCGTTCAAGACCGCGCCGCAGAACACCACCTGGGCGGACATGCTGGCCGTCTGGACAGAAGCAGACGACATCGAGTTGTTCGAGTCCGGATGGGTCTTCGACCATTTCTATCCGATCGTCGGCGACACGGCCGGGCCGTGCCTGGAGGGCTGGACCGCGCTCACCGCGCTGGCCCAGGCAACGAGCCGACTGCGGCTCGGCGTGCTGGTCACCGGCATCCATTACCGGCACCCGGCCGTGCTCGCCAAGATAGCCGCGACCATCGACATCATCTCCGACGGCCGGCTCGAACTCGGCATCGGTGCCGGCTGGAACGAAGAAGAATCCGGCGCTTACGGCATTGCCCTGGGCACCAGGCGCGAGCGCAGCGACCGTTTCGAGGAGGCCTGCCAGGTTCTCGTCGGGCTGTTGTCGCGAGAAACGACCGATTTCGACGGCGAGTACTACCGGCTGGTCCATGCCCGCTGCGAGCCCAAAGGCCCGCAGCGGCCACATCCGCCAATCTGCATTGGCGGCAGCGGCGAGCGCCGCACGCTGCTGACCACGGCACGGCATGCGCAGCACTGGAACTTCACGGGCGGAGCGCCGGCCGACTTCGCGCGCAAGCGGGACGTGCTGTTCGGGCACTGCGGTGACATCGGCCGTGACCCGGCCGAGATCACCCTGTCCAGCCACGTGAGGCTCGGGCCCGGCCACGACTTCGCCGCTGTCGCCGATCAGGTGGCTGCCCTGGCAGCCGAAGGACTGGACCTGGCCATCGTCTACCTGCAGCCGCCGCTGGATCCGGCGGTGCTCACCCCGCTGGCGCAGGCCCTCGCCGCCATCCGCTGACCAGCCGCCCCAGTGCCAGCCAGTCGCCCCAGTGCCAGCCAGTCGCCCCAGTGCCGGCCAGCCGCGCCACGCCGAGGTAGTAGATGATTGCTCGCACGAACAGTTCGCGGCTGGGAAGACGGCTGACGCGGGACGGAGAGCTGATGGGGCAGACCACTGAGGCGGCGCAGATCGGGGTGACCGGGCTGGCCGTGATGGGCCGCAACCTGGCACGTAACCTGGCCAGGCACGGATACCGGGTCGCACTGCACAACCGCACCTTCGAGCGCACTACCAGCCTGGTTGCCGAGCACGGCCACGAGGGGATGTTTGTACCGTCGCGGACGGTCCAGGACTTCGTCACCTCGCTACAGCGGCCCAGGACGATCATCATCATGGTCAAGGCCGGCCAGCCCACCGACGCGGTGATCTCCGAACTGGTCCCGTTGCTCGACGCGGGTGACATCGTCATCGACTGCGGGAACGCGCACTTCGCCGACACCAGGCGCAGGGAGCGAGAACTACGCGACCACGGCCTGCACTTCGTCGGTTCCGGCGTGTCGGGCGGCGAGGAAGGCGCGCTGAACGGCCCGAGCATCATGCCGGGCGGCTCGGCCGAGTCGTACCGCACCCTCGGCCCGATCTTCGAATCCATCGCGGCTCGGGTCGACGGAACCCCGTGCTGCGTGCACGTCGGTCCGGATGGAGCCGGGCATTTCGTGAAAATGGTTCATAACGGCATTGAATACGCCGACATGCAGCTGATCGCCGAGGCTTACGACCTGCTGCGAACCGGTACCGGCACCTCCCCCGCGCAGCTCGCCGACATCTTCCGCACCTGGAACGAGGGCGACCTTGAATCCTTCCTGATCGAGATCACCGCGGACGTGCTCGGCCAGCTCGATGCCGCCACCGGCCTGCCTTTCGTCGACATCGTGCTCGACCAGGCCGAGCAGAAAGGCACCGGGCGCTGGACCGTGCAGAGCGCGCTGGACCTGGGCATCCCGATCACCGGGATCGCCGAGGCCACGTTCGCCCGCTCGCTTTCCGGCCACGCGGACCAGCGCGCGGCGGCCCGTTCCGCGTTCGGCCCGGAGCTGCGTCCATTCGATGTCGCCGACCGCGCCGAGTTCATTGAGGACGTCCGCAAGGCGCTGTACGCGTCCAAGGTGGTGGCCTATGCCCAGGGCTTCGACCACATCCAGGCAGGCAGCGAGGAGTACGGCTGGGACATCGACCGGGGCGCGATGGCCACCATCTGGCGGGGTGGCTGCATTATCAGGGCCAGGTTCCTCGACCGCATCCGGACGGCCTACGAGCAGGACCCGCAACTGCCCAGCCTGCTGGTCGCACCATACTTCGCCAGCGCCGTATCAGCCGGGGTGCAGAGCTGGCGGCGCGTGGTGGCGCAGGCCGCGCAGGCCGGCGTCCCAGCCCCGGCCTTTGCCTCGTCGCTCGCCTACTACGACGGGCTCCGCCGGGACCGGCTACCCGCAGCGCTGATCCAGGGCCTGCGCGACAACTTCGGCGCACACACCTACCGCCGGATCGACAAGGACGGCACGTTCCACACCTTGTGGGCGGGCGACCGCTCGGAGATTCCCGGCTGACGCGCTGGCCGGTACCCAGTAAGCCCAGTAGCCAAGTAACCTGCTGACTGTGCGGCCACTGACCGAACTTGCGCTCTGGACGCGCGGTAGCGGTCTGGAGATAGTCCTGCTGGTGACCGGGGCGATGCTACTGACCCGCCTCGCGACGTGGCTCGGCGCGCAGATCACGCAGCGCATCGACGCGGGCGCCCGGGAGACCGACGCCCTGGTCCGCTCCGAGGCAGCCAAGCACCGGCACGCGTTGGCGCAGGTGATCACCTGGTCCACGCTGGTGGTCATCTACTGCGCGACCGGTGTCGCCGTCGCCTCCAGGCTCGGCGTTCCGGTCTCGAGCCTGATCGCACCTGCCGCCGCCGCCGCTGTCGCACTCGGACTCGGCGCCCAGCGCATCGTCCAGGACGTCCTGGCTGGATTCTTCATCATCACCGAGCGGCAGTACGGCTTCGGTGACCTGGTCCGGCTCTCGGTTCCCGGGCCGACCGATGCCGCCGTGGGGACGGTCGAGGACGTCACGCTGCGGATCACTACCGTACGCACGGCGGACGGTGAAGTGATCACGACGCCGAACGGCCAGATCACTCAAGTGACCAACCTCTCCAGGGACTGGGCGCGTGCCGTCGTGGACGTACCCGTGCCAGCGTCCATGGACGTCCATAAGGTGAGCGATTTGTTGCGGCAAATCGGGGACGATGCGTACCAGGAAGAAGACGTGCGCCAGTTGCTGCTCGACGCGCCGGCCGTGATGGGCGTGCAGAGCATCGACGTGGACAAGTTCCAGGTCCGCCTGGTCGCCAGGACGTTGCCAGGCAAGCAGTTCGACGTCGGGAGGATGCTGCGGGTGCGGATCGCGGCCGAGTTCCGCCGCGCGGGTATCCACCTGCCGACCAGCCTCGACACGGCAGATCCGACCGGAACTGCCTGACGCGCCGGCGGTTCAGGGTTCGATACCGCGACATTGTCGTAGGCTAGCGCTAGCATTACGAATGAACGTTCGAGAGAGATGGCGTGGCCGGGGCTGTCGTAGGAAGCGAATGCGGCAAGCGCAGCTCAGCAGGTAATTAGAACTCCTTTCAGGGAGCTTTGCCCCGGTCTCGGCCCTCCGCCGCTGGTCTGCTTCAGGCGATGCGCCTGATAACCCCCACCATTTCGGTCCGTTCATTCATTTCGATCCTGTCGCGTCGAGCCCGTCCTGGAGGTGAGCCATGTGCGTTCCGCCGCAGTCACCCGCGAGTACGGGCGAGGCGCTCGCGACGCTGGATAGAACACTGGCTTACCTGGCCGGAGTGGATGCCGCGTCGCTGACCAGCGCGGAACAGGCTGAATGCCTGCGCGGTCTAGAGCGAGCCGAGTCGCTGCGTACCGCGGCGCAGGCGTCGGTGCTGACCGCGTTCGACGCTCACGGCGGGTTCGAAGCCGACGGACAAGGCAGCGCGCGCTCCTGGCTGCGTTGGCAGGCCAGGATTACCAGCTCAGCCGCATCGGCCGCGATGGCGTGGACCAGGCGGCTCGCCGCCCACCCTGCCGTGCGGGACGCGCTCGCCGGTGGCGGCATCTCCGTGTCGTGGGCACGCCAAGTGTGCGACTGGGTCGATCTGCTTCCCGAATCAGCCCGCGCTGACGCTGAGGCGATCTTGCTCGCCGCTGCGACCGCGGGAGCGGAGCTTGCCGACCTGGCCGGGCTCGCCGAGGAGATCCGCAAGCGCACGGCACCGCCGGATCGAGATGGAGATGACGGCTCCGACGACCGCTCGGTCCGGCTCGACCTGTACTACCGTGGCGCCGGAAGACTCCGCGGTGACCTTACCCCGCGATGTGCCGCCGCGCTGCGGGCCGTACTCGACGCGCTCGGAAAGAAGACAGGTCCCGAAGACCCGCGCAGCCGTCAGCAACGCGACCACGACGCGCTCGAAGAGGCCTGCCGACGGCTGGTGGCCGCCGGGCATTTGCCTGACCGGGCGGGGCAGCCGACTCAGATCCAGCTGCATATGACCATCGACCAACTCGCCAGCCTGTCCGGCGCGGCCGCGGCTGCTGCCGACGGCTGGGCCGGCCCAGGCCCACTGGCTATGCCAGGAGACGCATGCGACGCGTCGATCGTGCCCGTCGTGACCGGCCACGTGGATCACGAGCTCCTTGACCAGCTAGGCATGGCCATGCTGAAGTCGGCCGACGCAGGTGCCGCCGGCAGGCTAGGCCCCGCCTACGCCAGGGAACTGATCCTGCGCAACGCTGTGGCCTTGCTCTCCGGGCCGACCGGGCTGGCGTCCCGGCTGCGCGGTGCTCAACTGCGCGGCCCAGCCACCTCGATCAGTCTCCCGCTCGACGTCGGGACGGCAACCGATACGATCCCGCCACACTTGCGCCGTGCCGTCATCCTCCGCGATATCCACTGCGGATTCCCCGGCTGTGTTGAGCGGAACTGCCAGGTACACCACATCATCCCGGTCTGCCAAGGCGGCCCGACCAGCCTGGAGAATCTCGTGCTGGGCTGCAGCTTCCACCACCTCGTCGCCATCCACAACTGGGGCTGGAAACTCGTGCTCAATGCCGACGGTACCAAGACAGCCATCAGCCCGGACGGCAGCCGGGTCCTGCGCAGTCACGGCCCGCCCGCGGCCGCCTAGCGGTCGGGCGCTGCACGGACCGGGCAGCGTGGTCTATCTTGTTATGGCGTGCCAGTTGAACGAATCCTGCGGCCTGCGTGATGCTCCGGCTCCGTACCTCGACCTGGGTGCTGATCGCGATCTTCGTGGCGGCGCTAGTGACCTACCTGCTGGTCAAGCCGACACACGCGACGACTGTGGGCACGGCGCACACTCAGCCGCATACTCAGCCGCATACTCAGCCGCATACCACCGCGAAGCCGCCGCGCTCGCCCACGCCGCCGCGCTCGCCCACACCGACACTCGCGCCCACACCGACGCCCACACCGACGCCCACGCCCACGCCCACGCCCACGCCGAGCGCTCACACATAACCAGGCCGCCGAGAAGCGTGCCTGAGCCAGACGCGGGTACCTCAGTTTGAACGAACGTGCCTGCCGCTACGTGTCACAGGTAAGCCACGAAACTGGCTATGAATGGAGAAGATGCGATGGGTAGCAGATGGATGGTACTCGCCGGCCTCGTCGCCGCAGGGCTGATAGCCACCGGGTGCGGCAGCTCCGGCGGCTCGGGCAGCCCTAGCAGTACCAGTTCGGCACAGTCCGGATCGTCCGCGGCTTCGGGGAGTGCGCTCAAGACGGCGAATGTCGGCGGGACAACGGTGCTCACCAACGCCCAGGGGTTCACGCTGTACTGGTTCGCCCCGGACACCAGCACGTCATCGAACTGCAACGGGTCCTGCGCATCGTTCTGGCCGCCGGTCAAGGGACCGGCCACCGCGGGTGCAGGCGTCACTGGCACACTGGGCACGATTACGCGGTCGGACGGGTCGATGCAAGCCACCTACAACGGTCATCCCTTGTATACCTACAAGCTCGATTCCGCCCCTGGTATGGCGACAGGCAACGGGATCACTGCTTCAGGCGGGGTATGGCACGAAGTCACGGTGTCCGGCGCGGCGCCGTCCTCCGGTTCTAGCTCAAGTTCCAGCTCTGGGGGTGGTGGCGGCGGTTACGGCTACTGATCCGGCTCGGTGAGGGAGATCCTGACCGTGCGGAAGAGCCTCGGAGTGTCTGCGAGCACGGCGAGCCGAGGGTCGGGCACGGTCAGGATCGGGTCCACTGCCAGCTCGAAGTACGGCGCGAGCCGGACGTCCCTGCGGACCGAGGCCAGCGCCCGGCGATCACCGCCGAGCACGAGCACGTCTAGCTGGTAGGGGCCGAAGACGGCCGCCGCAGTGTCCGCCGCTGCGGCGAGTGCCTGGTGCGCCTGGTTCTCCCTGCGCCGCGCGAACCGCTGCTGCGACTGACCGCCAGCGGCGCTGCGCCCGTGGACAAGGCGGCTGCCGACCTTGGAGGCAGCGAGCCGGGGCTCGGCGCCGGTGAAGACGCCGGCGGCGTAGCCGCCGAGCCGGACAAGCAGCACGCCCACCGTCCGGTCGGCTACCGCGTGCGCGGCTAGCCGACGTGCGACACCGACGGGATCGTCAGCCGACCCGTCCGCCAGCGGCGGGAACGGTACCTGGCACTGCGCCACCGCGCCATCGGCCGCACCGAAAACGACCGTATCGCCACCAGGACTGGCGGTCAGCGCCCCGCCGTGGCTCTCGCCGAACGATTCGATCCACCCGGTCAGCCGGGCCGGGCTGACCTCCACACTGCGTGACCGCACGCCGAGCTCAGACATTGAAGCCGAGCGCGCGCAATTGCTCGCGGCCGTCTTCGGTGATCTTGTCCGGACCCCACGGCGGCAGCCAGACCCAGTTGATCCGGACGTCGCTGACCAGTCCGTCTAGCGCGACCTGCGTCTGATCCTCGATCACGTCGGTCAGCGGGCACGCGGCGCTGGTGAGCGTCATGTCGACTGTCGCGACCTTGTCCGCGTCGATGGTGACACCGTAGACCAGGCCGAGATCGACAACGTTGACGCCGAGCTCAGGATCGACGACGTCCCTGAGTGCCTCGAGCAGGTCTTCGAGTTCGGGGGAACTGGCCTCATCGGTCTGCGTCATGTCTGCTCCATCTCCGCCTGGGCTGTACTACCGAGCGCCTGGGCTGTACCAGCCAGCGCCTGCGCTGTCGCGTCTTTCCATGCCATCCAGCCAAGCAGCGCGCACTTGATCCGGGCCGGGTATTTGGCGACGCCGGCGAAGACCACGGCGTCGCCGAGGACGTCCTCGTCCGGTTCGCCGGCATCGCGGGAATGCATCAGCTCCAGGAACGCCGCGCTGATCTCCATCGCCTCGCTGACCGGCTTGCCGATCACCAGGTCGGTCATCACCGACGCGCTTGCCTGGCTGATCGAGCAGCCGAGCGCGTCGTACGACACGTCGGCCACCGCAGGCTCACCGCCGGCATCCTTCAGGGTGACCCGGAGCGTGATCTCGTCGCCGCAGGTCGGGTTGACGTGCAGAACCTCGGCGTCGAACGGCTCCCGCAGGCCCTTGTGGTGCGGGTGACGGTAATGATCCAGGATGATCTCCTGGTACATCGACTCGAGTTGCATCACTGTGCCTTCAACGTCAGGTCATAGCGACGTGTTCCGGCCGAATCCATCATGGGGTCCCGAAGAATTTCTGCGCGGTCCTGATCCCGTCGGCCATGGCGTCCACCTCGTCAGGCGTGTTGTACAGGTAGAAGCTTGCCCTAGTGGAGGCCTGGACACCCAGGGCGCGGTGCAGCGGCCAGGCGCAGTGATGCCCGGTCCGCACCGCGATGCCGAGTTCGTCGAGCACCTGGCCGACGTCATGCGGGTGCACCTGGTCCACCTCGAACGCTACGGCACCACCGCGGTCCTCGGTCGTCAGCGGGCCGAGTATCCGGACGCCGGGGACCGCGGTCAGTGCCTCGATCGCCCGCCCGGTCAGCATCCGCTCGTGCTCGGCGACGTTCTCCATCCCGACCGCGTCCAGGTAGTCGCACGCCGCGGCCAGGCCGACTGCCTGGGCGACGGCCGGGACGCCGGCCTCGAATCGCTGCGGCGGCGGCAGAAAGGTAGAGCCCTCCATCCGGACCACTTCGATCATCGATCCGCCGGTGATGAACGGTGGCATCGCGCCGAGCAGCTCGCTGCGGCCCCAGAGCACGCCGATACCCGTCGGCGCCAGCATCTTGTGTCCGGAGAAGAACAGGAAATCCGCCCCGGTATCGGCCACCGCGACCGGATGATGCGGCACCGACTGTGCCGCGTCGACCACCACGATCGCGCCCACGGCGTGCGCGGCGGCGGCGATCCGAGCGACCGGCGGGATCGCACCGGTCACGTTCGACTGGTGGGTCACCGCGACGATTCTGGTGCGCTCGCCGACCAGGTCGCCGATGTCCGTCAAGTCCACCCGGCCGTCCGGCGTAGCAGGGAACCAGCGCAACCGCGCGCCGGTGCGCTGGCACAACTGCTGCCAGGGCACCAGGTTCGCGTGATGCTCGAGCTCGGTGACCAGCACCTCGTCGTCCGGGCCGATGGCGAGGCCAGCGGCAGGCGTCCCTGCGGCCGGTCCGCCGGCTGGCCCCCCGGTCGCCGCGTTGCTGACCGAGTAGGCGATCAGGTTGGCGGCCTCGGTGGCGTTTCTGGTGAAGATGATCTCGCCTGGGTCGGCTCCGATGAACGCGGCGATCCGGCTGCGCGCGTGCTCGTAGGCATCGGTCGCCTCCTCGCCAAGCAGGTGCGCACCTCGGTGCGCCGCCGCGTTGTGCCGCAGGTAGAACTCCCGCTCGGCATCGAGCACAGCCAGCGGCTTGTGCGCGGTGGCACCGGAGTCCAGGTAGATGAGCGGGTTACCGCCCCGGACTTGCCGGCTCAGGATCGGGAAGTCCGCACGGATCGCTGCGACGTCGAGCGTCATGCCGGCGCTCCGGCATCGGACAGGGCTCCGGCATCGGACAGGGCAGTGAACCGCTCGTAGCCGCTTGCCTCAAGCTCGTCGGCCAGTTCCGGGCCGCCCTCGGCGACGATCTTGCCGCCGACGAAGACGTGCACGAAGTCGGGGCTGACGTACCGCAGGATCCTGGTGTAGTGGGTGATCAGCAGCACCCCGTGATCGGCACCTTCCCGGTAGCGGTTGACCCCCTCCGAGACGATCTTCAGCGCGTCGATGTCCAGCCCGGAGTCGGTCTCGTCCAGGATCGCGATCTTCGGGTTGAGCATCTGAAGCTGCAAGATCTCGTGCCGCTTCTTCTCGCCACCGGAGAAGCCCTCGTTGAGGTTGCGCTGCGCGAAGGCCGGGTCGATGGCGAGCTCGGCCATCGCACCGTTCATCTCCTTGATGAACGAGCGCAACTTCGGTGCCTCGCCGCGCACCGCGGTGACCGCGGTGCGCAGGAAGTTCGAGACCGTGACGCCGGGGACCTCGACCGGGTACTGCATCGCGAGGAACAGCCCGGCACGGGCGCGTGCGTCCACGCTCATCGCGAGCACATCCCGCCCGTCCAGGGTGACCGAGCCGCGGGTGACCTGGTACTTCGGGTGACCAGCGATGGAGTACGCCAGCGTGGACTTGCCCGACCCGTTCGGACCCATGATCGCGTGCGTCTGCCCGGCCGCGACCGTCAGGTTGACTCCGGACAGGATCTCCTCGCTCTCACCCGACTGGGTGGTGATGGCGACGTGCAGGTCGCGGATCTCAAGGGTGGACATCGTCTCTCCTGGTCTCATTCGCTGGACGGCAGCGCGACGAACACCTCGTCGCCGTCGATCCGCACTGGGTAGGTGGCGAGTGGCTTGCTGGCGGGCGGGCCGGTCGGCTTGCCAGTCCGAAGGTCGAAGCAGGAGCCGTGCAGCCAGCATTCGACGGTGTGGTCGTAGATCTCGCCGTCGGCCAGCGAGACGTCCTCGTGGGTGCAGAACTCGTCGAGCGCGAAGACCTCGCCGTCGCTCCGCGCGATCACCAGCGGGATGCCGTTCAACTCGACGGCGAAGGTACCCCGCTCGGGTACGTCGGTGAGCGCGCAAGCCCGCAGGTACTGGTTCGTTTCCGTCATCGCGTGACCTCCGCGGCGGCACCGGCGGCGGCTATCGCGCCGGCCTCGACCATCGCGTCGAGCTCGACCTCGATCGCGGCCGTGATCCGGTCACGGAACTCAGGCACCGCGATCTCGGCGATCAGCTCGCCGAAGAAGCCCCTGATCACCAGGCGCCGCGCTTCGTGGAACGGGATGCCGCGCGCCATCAGGTAGAACAAGTGCTGGTCCTCAAGCCGGCCGCTCGTGCTGGCGTGTCCGGCGCGGGTGACTTCCCCGGTCAGGATCTCCAGGTTGGGCACCGAGTCGACCCTGGTGCCGTCGGTCAGCACGAGGTTCTTGTTGCTCTCGTAGCTGTCCGTTCCCGTCGCCTCCGGCCTGATGATCACATCGCCGATCCAGACCGCGTGCGCGCCGTCGCCCTGCAACGCGCCCTTGTAAGTCACCCTGCTGCGGCAGTTCGGCTCGGCGTGGTCGACCAGCAGCCGGTGCTCCAGATGCTGACCGGCGTCCGCGAAGTACAGCCCGCGCAGTTCGGCATTACCCCCAGGGCCGGCATAACGCACCGACGGCGCCAGCCGCACCACGCCCCCGCCCAGCGTCACCGCCGTATGCGAGATCGTCGAGTCCTTCCCCACCAGCGCATGGTGGTGCGACAGATGCACTGTGTCGCCAGCCCAGTCCTGCACGCTGACAAGACTCAGCGAAGCGCCTTCGTCCACCACGAGCTCGACGTTGTCGGCGTAGGTCGCCGACCCCGAATAGTCCAGCACTACGACTGCGCCTGAGTTGGCGGCGAGATGGATGAGAAGGTGGCCGGCCGCCGCGACGGTCGGATCGTCCCCGCGAACGGAGACGATGGTCGGGCGTGACGCCGTGACGCCAGCAGGGACGGTCAGCGTCGTGGCTTCGACGAATGCGGAATAGGCCCTAGCGCTCACCCGGTCGGACGGCACGAGGGCGGTGCCGAGCCGAGGATCACCGCGTTGCGCGAGCACAACGGCGACCTCGGGCGCGGCATCGACCTCGACCGTTACCTTCCCGCCATCGAGCGGGGAGTCTGCGTGCAGGCCTCGCAGCCGCCGCAGCGGCGTGAACCGCCACTCCTCCTCCCGCCCGGTCGGAACCGGGAAGTCAGCAGGATCGAACGACTCGCGACCATGCAGCCTAGAGACGGGGCCGGCGGATTCGACGGCCCCCTGAAGCCTGCTCACTAACCGACCGCCCCTTCCATCTGCAGCTCGATCAGCCGGTTCAGCTCGAGCGCGTATTCCATCGGCAGCTCACGCGCGATCGGCTCGACGAAACCGCGGACGATCGTGGCCATCGCCTCGTCCTCGGTCATGCCCCGGCTCATCAGGTAGAACAGCTGGTCGTCGGAGATCTTCGACACGGTAGCCTCGTGGCCCATCTCCACGTCGTCCTCGCGGACGTCCACGTAGGGATAGGTATCGGACCGGCTGACCGTGTCCACAAGCAGCGCGTCGCACTTGACCGTGGAACGGGAGTGCTCCGCGCCCTCCCGGACCTGGACCAAGCCTCGGTAGGAGGTGCGGCCGCCGCCCCGCGCGACCGACTTGGAGACGATCGAGGACGAGGTGTGCGGCGCGCAGTGCACCATCTTGGCGCCGGCGTCCTGGTGCTGACCCTCGCCGGCGAAGGCGACCGACAGCGTCTCGCCGCGTGCCTGCTCACCCATCAGGTAGACGGCCGGGTACTTCATCGTCACCTTGGAGCCGATGTTCCCGTCGATCCACTCCATGGTCGCGCCCGCCTGGGCCACGGCGCGCTTGGTCACGAGGTTGTAGACGTTGTTCGACCAGTTCTGGATGGTCGTGTACCGGCAGCGGGCGCCCTTCTTCACGATGATCTCGACCACTGCCGAGTGCAGCGAGTCCGAGGAGTAAATTGGCGCCGTACAGCCCTCGACGTAGTGCACGTAGGCGTCCTCGTCGACGATGATCAGGGTCCGCTCGAACTGGCCCATGTTCTCGGTGTTGATCCGGAAGTAGGCCTGCAGCGGGATTTCCACGTGCACGCCCTTCGGCACGTAGATGAACGACCCGCCGGACCAGACCGCCGTGTTCAGCGCGGCGAACTTGTTGTCCCCGACCGGGATCACCGTGGCGAAGTACTCCCGGAACAGCTCAGGCTGCTCCCGCAGCGCCGTGTCCGTATCGAGGAACAGGACGCCCTTTTCTTCCAGGTCCTCGCGGATCTTGTGGTAAACGACTTCCGACTCATATTGCGCGGCTACGCCGGCGATGAGGCGCTGCTTTTCCGCCTCGGGGATGCCGAGCCTGTCGTAGGTGCTCTTGATGTCGGCGGGCAGGTCGTCCCAGCTCGCCGCCTGCTTCTCGGTGGAGCGCACGAAGTACTTGATGTTCTCGAAGTCGATGCGGGACAGGTCTGAGCCCCAGGTCGGCAGGGGCTTGCGGTGGAACAGTTCCAGGCCGCGCAGGCGCAGCTTGAGCATCCACTCCGGCTCGTTCTTCTTCGCCGAGATGTCACGGACGACCTCTTCGGACAGGCCGCGGCGCGCGGTGGCGCCAGCGATATCCGTATCGGCCCAGCCGAACTTGTAGCGATCCAGGCCCTCAAGCTCTGGGCGGGCTGTAGTGGTCATGCGGACAGACCTCCGACCTCGGTTGCGGTACTGCGGACGGTTGCGGCACTGCGGACGGTTGCGGCACTGCGGACGGTCGCGGCACTGCGGGCCGTTGCGGCGCTGTCCCGCAGCGATGGGGCGGTGACATGGGTAGTGCAGACGCCGTCGCCGTGGGCGATCGTGGCTAGGCGCTGCACCGGGGTGCCGAGCAGGCGCCCGAACGCCTCGGTCTCGGCCTCGCAGAGTTGTGGGTACTGCGCGGCGACATGGGCCACCGGACAGTGATGCTGGCAGAGTTGCTCGCCCGCGGCTGTCTGGCTGGCCGGCACGACCGTCGCTGAGGCAGCGTAACCGTCGGCCGACAGTGCCCGGGCAAGTGCCCTGACCCGGCCGGCGGGCGGCGCGGCTTCGACCGCGGGGCGGTATCTGCGCTCCAGGTCGGACACCTGACGGCGAGCAAAATCCGTCACCGCCTCCGGTCCCGCTCGCTCGGCCAGGAAGCGCAGCGCACTGGTGGCCAGGTCGTCGTAGGCGTGCTCGAAGGCACTCCGTCCGGCGTCGGTGATGGCGAACAGCTTGGCCGGGCGGCCCCGGCCCCTGTTGCCGTACACCCGCGCCGTCCTGGATTCGACGAGCCCGTCTTCCAGCAGGTGGTCAAGGTGGCGGCGGACCGCCGCCGGGGTCAGGCCGAGGGTACTGCCGAGTGCGGCCGCGGTCACCGGCGCGCTCTCCAGGATCAACCGGGCGATCCGGGCACGCGTGCCCTGATCGCTGGCTACCCGAGTCGCACCTAGCTGTCCCACGTTTTTCACAACACCAGTGTGCCGTAATTACTTCCCGACCCGCAAACCGGGGTCCCGGAAGTCCCGCTCTACTACCGGATCGGCATGCTCTACTACCGGATCAGCACGCTCTGTGCTTAATGTCGGATCAGCAGGTCTTGATGTCGGATCAGCGGGTCTTAGGCCGACGAGGAGCGACGATGGAGAGCGCGGAGCACACCGCACGGCGGATGTGGACGCTGTTCGAGCCGGTGCATGCGGTGACTTACTTCGCGGCCGAGGCGCGGGCGGCCTTCGAGGACGCTGGGCTGCGAGGATTCTGGCGCGGCTACTTCGCCGGGCGGTCCGCTCCGCTTGGCCGGGTCGGCGCGGCCCCGGTCACCGCTGCCTTCTACGGCTTCGCGCCGCCGATGGTGAGCCGGGCGGTGCCAGCGGTCTGGACGATGACCTCCCCCGCGGTCGCCTTGCAGGTACGCGAGGCTGGCGCCGTGTCAGCGCTGCGCCGGATACTCGCCGACCTCGGCGACACGGTCCCCGCCGCGGCGAATCTGCTGGCCAGGGCGGTGGCCGGGCTAGATTGTGCCGGACGGGTGCTGGCCAGCGCGAACGCGGCACTGCCGGTACCGCAGGAACCGCTGGCCAAGCTGTGGCATGCCGCCACCGTTCTGCGTGAGCACCGCGGTGACGGGCACTTCGCCGCGCTGCTGACCCACGACATCGACGGCTGCGAGGCGCTCGCCCTGCGGGCCGGCCTCGACGTGCCGCGCGAGCAGCTTCAGCCGCTGCGCGGCTGGACCGACGAAGCGTGGGACGACGCGGCCGACAGGCTGGCCGCGCGCGGGCTGCTGGACGCCGACGCGGCAGCGACCGCCGCTGGCAGCTCGTGTTACAGCAGGGTCGAGCAGGCCACCGACCTGGCCGCGGCACGGCCGTGGCGGGACGGGACATTCGCGGCCGAAGCAGCCGCCGCGCTGAAGCCGATCGCGGTCGCCTGCGCCGCGGAGCTGCCCTTCCCCAACCCGGTCGGCGTACCGGTACCGGCCAGCTCCGACGGAGCAGGCCGTTGAGTCCGGTCTCCGCGCCGGCCGGGCTGGCCGACCTGATCTCGCTGGCCGACCCCGCCGTGATCGCGGACCCGTACCCGCTGATGGGCCGGCTGCGCGAGGCGTCGCCGTTCACCGAGCTCGACGGCGCCCTCGTGGTCTTCGGGCGGTACCAGGACTGCTCGCGCATCCTGCGCGACCCGCGGGCCAGCAGCGAACGTGAGCGGTCGCGACTCGCGCCGCCGCGACTGCGTGCGGAAGGACCGCGGACCAGGTCGTTCCTGTCACTCGATCCGCCGGACCACACCAGGCTCCGCGGCCTGGTCGCCAAGGCGTTCACGCCCCGGGTCGTGGCCCGGCTCGGCCCGCGAGTCAGCCAGCTCACCGACGAACTGATCTCGGCCGCCGCTGACCGAGGCGGAGACGAGTTCGAGCTGGTCAGCCAGCTTGCCTACCCGCTGCCGGTGCGGATCATCTCCGAACTGCTCGGCGTTCCGCCCGGCGATCACTCCAGGTTCGCGGCCTGGTCGGCGCGGCTGGCCCATTCGGTGCAGCCGAGCTTCGGCGCCGTGGACACCGCCGAACTCGCCGCCGCCGAACAGGCCGCGCTCGAGTTCGGCGACTACTTCACCGAGCTGATCGCCGTGCGCCGCGCGGAGCCAGGCGACGACCTGCTGACCATGCTGATCAGGGCGGAGGACTCTGGTCAGCGGCTGACCGTGGACGAGCTGATCGCCACCTGCGTCCTGCTGCTGGTAGCCGGCCACGAGACGACCGTGGGGCTGATTTCCAACGCGATGCTCGCGTTGCTGCGCGATCCCGCGCAGCTAGCCGCCCTGTGTGCCGATCCGCACCTCGCGGCCGGCGCGGTGCAGGAGACCCTGCGCTACGACCCTCCGGTCCAGCTGACCGGCAGGGTCGCCCGCGGCGGCATGACGTTCGGCCAGGTCACCCCGCCGGACGGCGCCGTGCTGCTGCTGCTGCTCGCCGCGACCGGCCGCGACCGGTCGGTCTTCGCCGACCCTGACGTCTTCGACATCAGGCGCGGCGCCAAGGAGCACCTGGCGTTCGCCGCCGGGCCGCACTTCTGCCTGGGTGCTCCGCTGGCCAGGCTGGAAGCCACGATCGCACTGCGGGCGATCGCGGCCAGGATGACCGGCCTGGAACTCGACGAGCAGGCCCTGGCCTATAAGTCGAACTTTAATTTGCGCGGGCCTGAGCGGATGGTGGTGCGCTGCACCGATATCCGGGCGCAGTACCACTAACGTCCCTATTGGTGGGCATTAAGCTGCTGTCGTGATGTCCTCGCCTGGTGCCCCAGAACCCGACCGTAACCTCGCGCTGGAACTGGTGCGCGCCACCGAGTCAGCGGCACTCGCCGCGGCCGACTGGGTCGGCCGAGGCGAGAAAGAACCCGCCGATCAGGCCGCCGTAGACGGGATGCGCTCGATGCTGAGCACCGTGTCCATGCGCGGCACCGTCGTCATCGGCGAGGGCGAGAAGGACGAGGCGCCGATGCTCTACAACGGCGAGGAAGTCGGCTCAGGCGCGGGACCGGCCGTGGACGTCGCCGTCGATCCGCTGGAAGGCACCGAGCTCACCGCACTCGGCTTGCCGAACGCGGTCTCTGTGATCGCCGTCGCCGAGCGCGGGTCAATGTTCGCGCCGGTCAAGGCGTTCTACATGGAGAAGATCGTGACCGGTCGCGCGGCCGCGGCCGCGATCAGCCTGCTTGCCTCGCCCGCCGAGAATGTCCGGAAGGTCGCCGAGGCGCTGGGCAAGCGGCCGGCGGACGTCACGGTCGTGGTACTGAACCGGGAGCGCAACGCCCAGCTCGTCGCCGAACTCCGCGCGGCCGGCGCGAAGGTGAGCCTGATCCCGCACGGCGACACGGCACCCGCGATCGCTACCGCGCTGCGCCGCTGCAAGGAGCCGGTGGACCTGGTGATGGGGATCGGCGGTTCCACCGAGGGGATCATCGCCGCCGCTGCCGTGAAATGCCTCGGCGGCGCGATCCAGGTCCGGCTGTGGCCGAGGGACGCGGCTGACCGTGAGCGCCTGGCCGCGCTGCGCTATCCGCTCGATCGGGTACTCGGCACCGACGACCTGGTCGCCGGAGACGACGTCTTCGTGGCGGTCACCGGGGTCACCTCGGGAGCGCTGCTGCAAGGAGTCAGGGAATTCCCCGGCGGCTTCGAGTCTGACTCGCTGGTCATACGATCGCGGTCAGGTACCGTCAGGCACATCGAGAGCGACCACACGGTCCACAAGCCGGAGCACGGCGCCGGGTGACCGGGCCGCACCCGCATCGCTGTGGCAGCCTCAGCCGAGGAAACCGCGGAGCAGTGCGCCAGTGCCGGCCAGGTGCTCGGCCACCGCCGAGCGCGCGCCGTCGGGATCGCCCGCCAGGATCGCGGCGACGATCGCCGCGTGCTGTGCGTTGCCGTGCGTGATGTTGAGCTTCAGCACCGGAATGGCGTTGAGCAGGTCGTTCAGCCGCATCCTGGCGTCGGCGCAGGCGGTGGCGAGCAGGCTTGAGCCGGTGAGCTCGGCGATCGACAGGTGGAACAAGGTGTCGAGCCGCCGGTACTCCTCCGTGCCCGCCTCGTTGACCTCGGCCAGCCGAGCCAGCAGCACCTCCCGCTGCGGGACCGGCTGGCCGGGCTGCGGACCGGGCTGCGGACCGGGGCTCTCGGATGCCCCGAGCTGCTGGGCAAGCATGTCGGCCGCACCGGTCTCCACCGCGAACCTGAAAGTCAGGGCATCGGTCAGCTTCTGGCCATGTTCGGTCGCCAGCCTGCGCAGCTCGCCGACGCTCGGGGCCGGGCGGGTGTAGGTGATGAATGTGCCGCCGAGCCTGCCGCGGCGGGATTCGACGTACCCGGCCTGCTGCAGCTCGTGGATCGCTTCCCGCAGGGTCAGCCGGCTGATCCCGAGCTGAGCGGCCAGCTCACGCTCGGCGGGGAACCGGTCACCCGGGCCGACCAGGCCGAGCTTGATCACGGTGAGCAGGCGTTCGACGGTCTCTTCGAATGCGTTGCCCTGACGCACCGGGCGGAGCACGCCGCTCAGATCGACGCCGACCGTCACCGGTGTATCGCCTCCCGCTTCGCGCATGCCAAGTCCGACACGCGGGCCTCCCCTTACCCGCGTGCCGGAGCCTATGGGGCTTTTTGATCTTTCTGACCGGAAGCCTTGACTTCTGAGCCAGCAAGACCATCAATGGTCTGATATTGAACCATTAAATTGCCGCCACCGCTAGACCCCAGATCCGCCGCGGCGGCGCATCGATCCGCCAGACCCATGGCCGAAGACCCCAGGGAGCACGTCGTGTCGGTCAACGAACAAGCGTCCGCGCAGGCGGCCCTCAGCGATGAGGAGACGCTGCACAGACTTGGTTACGCGCAGGAACTCCGCAGGCGGATGTCGGGCTTCTCGAACTTCGCCGTCTCCTTCACGATCATCTCGATCCTGTCCGGCTGCCTGACCCTGTATGGGTACGGCATGGCGACTGGCGGTCCCGCGGTGATCGTCTGGGGCTGGCCGTTCGTCGGGGTCATGACGCTCTTCGTCGGCCTGGCGATGGCCGAAGTCTGCTCCAGTTACCCCACGGCGGGCGGCCTGTACTACTGGTCGGCCAAGCTGGCCAGGAAGAACGGGCCGGCCTGGTCCTGGTTCACCGGCTGGTTCAACTTCCTCGGCCAGGTCGCCGTCACGGCCGGCATCGACTTCGGCGCGGCGTTCTTCATCAACGCCTTCCTGGCGCTCCAGTGGAACGTGTCCACGAAGCCGTGGGTCACGATCGTCATCTACGGCTGTGTCCTGCTGGTGCACGGCCTGCTCAACCAGTTCGGCATTCGGCTCGTGGCGTTGCTGAACGACATCAGCGTCTGGTGGCACATCCTCGGCGTGCTCATCATCGTCGCGGTGCTGGCGCTCGCGCCGGCGCATCACCAGTCAGCAGGTTTCGTGTTCGGCCACTTCGTCAACGACACCGGGCTCTTCCCCCGCAGCCACGGATTCAGTCTCGGCACCTTGTACATCGTGGCGATCGGCCTGCTGCTCGCCCAGTACACCTTCACCGGCTACGACGCTTCGGCGCACATGACCGAAGAAACCCACCAGGCCTCGACGGCGGGGCCGCGCGGCATCGTGATGTCGATTGTCGTCTCGCTGTTCGCGGGCTGGATCCTGCTGATCGGCATCACCTTCGCGATCCAGAACTACGAGCCTGAGCACCTGTCGGCGACCGGCGTACCGCCTGCCCAGATCTTCATCGACGCGGTGGGCAGCACCGGAGGCAAGCTGCTGCTGCTGATCGCGATCGGTGCCCAGCTCTTCTGCGGCATGTCCTCGGTCACGGCGAACTCGCGGATGATCTACGCGTTCTCCCGCGACGGCGCGCTGCCTGGCTCGCGGATCTGGCACAAGGTCAACCACCGGACCAGGACGCCGACCAACGCGATCTGGCTCGCCGCCAGCTTCGCGTTCGTGCTCGGCCTGCCCTACCTGAAGAACTACACGGCCTACGCGGCGGTGACCTCGATCGCGGTCATCGGACTGTACATCGCGTACGTACTGCCCACGTTCCTGCGGCTGCGCCAGGGCAAGAGCTTCCAGCGCGGACCGTGGCACCTGGGCCGATGGAGCTATGTGGTTGGCTGGGTCGCGGTCGTCTGGGTGGCCATCATCACGATCTTGTTCATGCTGCCGCAGGCAGCCCCGATCAACGCGCTGACCTTCAACTACGCGGTCGTCGCCGTGGCGGTAGTGCTCGGCTTCGCCGGGATCTACTGGCTGGTCTCGGCGAAGAACTGGTTCACCGGGCCGAAGGTACAGGGCACCGCCGAGGAATTGGCCGCGATCGAGCACGAGCTCGAGGCCTGACCAGGCCAGCGCGGACGACCCACGACTGAGATAGGACGGTTGATGACCGGGAGTGACGGTCCCAGGCCGGGAATGCTGAGCATGGCCGAGCTGCGGGCAGCGGCCGGCGCGGGCGAGATCGACACGGTGATCCTCGCCTGTACCGACATGCAGGGCCGGCTGGCTGGCAAACGCCTGTCGGCGGAGTACTTCCTCGACGAGGTGGCCGCGCACGGCGCGGAGGGCTGCGACTACCTGCTCGCGGTGGACGTGGAGATGAACACCGTCGACGGGTACGCGATGTCCTCCTGGGAGCGCGGCTACGGCGACTTCGTGCTCGCACCCGACCTGACCACCCTGCGCCGCGTGCCGTGGCTCCCGGCCACCGTCCTGCTCCTCGCCGACCTCACCTGGTCCGACGGCACCCCGGTCGTTGCCTCGCCGCGCCAGATCCTGCAGGCGCAGGCCGCTCGGCTGGCCGAGCGCGGCTGGGTCGCGCTGGCCGGCACCGAACTGGAGTTCATCGTCTACCGTGACAGCTACGAGCAGGCGGCCGGGAAGGCGTACACGAACCTGGTTCCTGCCAACCAGTACAACGTCGACTACTCGATACTCGGCACCTCGCGGATCGACCCGCTGCTGCGGCGGATCACAAATGGCATGTCCGGGGCCGGCCTGTACGTCGAGTCGGCCAAGGGCGAGTGCAACCTCGGCCAGCACGAGATCGCGTTCCGCTACGCCGACGCGGTCACCACCTGCGACAACCATTCGATCTACAAGACCGGGGCCAAGGAGATCGCTGCGCAGGAGGGGATGTCACTGACGTTCATGGCCAAGCCGAACCTGCGCGAGGGCAACTCCTGCCACATCCACCTGTCGCTCCGCGCGCAGGACCAGGCTCCTGGCCCCGGCAGACGACCCGGCACGCAGGGCGAACCCGTCCTGGCCGGCGACGGGCACCATGGCCTGTCCAGGCTCGGCGAGCATTTCCTGGCCGGCCAGCTCGCCGCGATGCGGGAACTGACCTTGCTTTACGCGCCGAACATCAATTCCTACAAGCGGTTCGTGCCCGGCAGCTTCGCTCCGACAGCGGTCCGGTGGGGCGTCGACAACCGGACCTGCGCTCTGCGGCTGGTCGGCCGCGGTCACTCGCTGCGGGTGGAGAACCGGACCCCGGGCGGCGACGTGAACCCCTACCTCGCGATCGCCGGCATGATCGCCGCCGGGCTGCACGGCATCGACAACGAGCTGTCACTGCGGGACGCCTTCGCGGGGAACGCTTACGCCGACGACGGGCCGAAGGTACCGCACACCCTCCGCGACGCCCTGGACCTGTGGGAACGCAGTTCGCTGGCCCAGCATGCGTTCGGCGCCGAGGTCGTGAGCCACTACGCGAACTACGCGCGGGTCGAGCTCGCCGCGTTCGACGCGGCGGTCACCGACTGGGAACTGCGCCGCGGCTTCGAGCGGTTGTAACGCACGTCGGGCACGTTTACGCCACAGCACAGGATCGAGGGGTTCCGTAATGCAGCGCTTGCAGGACCGGGTCGCCGTCATCACGGGCGCTGGCAGCGGTATCGGATTGGCCAGCGCCAGGCGGATGGCCGCCGAGGGAGCCAGGGTGGTCGCCGTCGACATCGACGAGACCGCGGGCAAGGCGGCGGCGGCCGAGACCGGCGGCCGGTTCGTCAAGGCGGACGTCTCAAGCGAGGACGACGTCAGCGGGCTGTTCGATTCACTCGCCGCCGAGTTCGGCCGGATCGATATCGCGTTCAACAATGCCGGGATCTCACCGCCGGAGGACGACTCGATCCTGACCACCGGAATCGACACCTGGCGCCGGGTCCAGGAGACCAACCTGACCTCGGTCTACCTGTGCTGCAAGTACGTCATCCCGCACATGCGGCGCCAGGGCAAGGGCTCGATCATCAACACCGCCTCGTTCGTCGCCGTGCTCGGCGCGGCCACCTCACAGGTCTCTTACACCGCGTCCAAGGGCGGCGTGCTGGCGATGAGCAGGGAGCTCGGCGTCCAGTTCGCCCGCGAGGGCATCAGGGTCAACGCGCTGTGCCCTGGGCCGGTGAATACCCCGCTGCTGGCCGAACTGTTCGCCAAGGACCCCGAGCGGGCGGCGCGCCGGCTGGTGCACGTGCCGGTCGGCCGGTTCGCGGAGCCCGAGGAGATCGCCGCCGCGGTGGCGTTCCTGGCCAGCGACGACGCCTCGTTCATCACGGCCTCGCAGTTCATGGTGGACGGCGGGATCGCGGGCGCGTACGTGACGCCGCTATGAGCGCTCCGGTGATCGGGATCAGCACCTACTGCGAACAGGCCCGCTGGGGCGCCTGGGACCAGCGGGTCAGCCTGATCTCGCAGAACTACGTCGACCAGGTAGTCGCGGCCGGCGGCGTGCCGGTACTGCTGCCGCCGGTGGCCGGGATCGAGGCCGCGCTCGGCCGGCTCGACGGGCTGGTCATTACCGGCGGCCCCGACATCGAGCCGGCCCGTTACGGCGCTGAGCCAGGGCCGCGGACCACGGTCCTGCGGCCGGAGCGGGACGCGGCCGAGGCAGCGCTCTTCCGCGGCGCGCGCGACGCCGGCCTGCCGGTCCTTGGCATCTGCCGGGGCATGCAGCTGATCAACGTCGAACTCGGCGGCAGCCTGACCCAGCACCTCCCTGACGTCGTCGGACACGAGGGGCACTCCCCCACACCGGGCGCGATGGCCGAGCACAAGGTGACAGTCGGTCCGGCCACCCGGCTCGCCGGGATACTCGGCGACGGCACCAGAACCGTGCCGACTCACCACCACCAGGGAGTGCGGCGGCTCGGCACCGGGCTGGTCGCCACCGCCTGGGCGGAGGACGGCACGGTCGAGGCGGTCGAACTGGACGGCCCGGCCGAACTGGGCGGCACGGGCGGGGCCGCCTGGTTCATGGTGGCGGTGCAGTGGCATCCGGAGGCCGGAGACGATCCGAGCCTGTTCCTCGCCCTGGCCGCGGCGGCGCGGGCGCACGCTGTCGGCTAGGCCCACTTTGAGTCGATTAGTTCTCTAAGATCGGAGCTAATCGGCTACAAGGAGGACATCGGTGTCTGCTGCGGACGAGAGCAAGCCAGAAACGAACGGCAGCCAAGCGGCGGAGCCGGCCGACGACCTGGTGACGACCAGGCACTCGATCACCATCGACGGCACCGAGTTCGGCTACACGGTCACCTGCGGCCGGATCGTACTGCGTACCGAAGAACACACCGACGACAAGTTCGACGGGACCCCGGTCAAGGCCGAGATCTTCGTCACCGCCTACACGCTGGACGAGCCCGGTGCGATCAGCCGGCCGGTGACGTTCGCGTTCAACGGCGGTCCGGGCTCCTCCAGCATCTGGCTGCACCTCGGCCTGCTCGGACCGCGCCGGGTGCTGATGGGCGACGCCGGAGCGCTGGCACCGCCGCCATACGGGATCGGCGACAACCCGCGGACGCTGCTGCGCCACAGCGACCTGGTGTTCATCGACCCGGTCTCGACCGGTTTCTCCCGTGCGGCCAAGGGCGGCAAGCCCAAGGACTTCCATGGCTTCGGCGCTGACATCGAGTCGGTCGGCGAGGTGATCAGGCTATGGACCACCAGGAACGGCCGCTGGATGTCACCGAAGTACCTGTGCGGCGAGTCGTACGGTACGACCAGGGCGGCGGCACTGGCCAGGCACCTGCAAGAGCGGTACGGGCTGTACCTGAACGGCCTGATCCTGCTCTCCACCTTCCTGGACGGCGGCTCGGCCGACTTCACCCCGGGAAACGACCTGCCGTACGTGCTGTACCTGCCGACCTACGCGGCGGTCGCGCACTACCACGGCAAGCTCGGTGACCGGCCGCTCGCGGACGTGCTGGCCGACGCGCGGGACTACGCCAGCACCGACTACCCGCGGGTCCTCGCGCTCGGCTCCCGGCTGACCGCGCAGGAACGGGCCGCGGCGGTCAGCAAGGTGGCGTCGCTGACCGGCCTGTCGCCGGAGTACGTGGACCAGGTAAACCTGCGGCCCGAGCACATCAGGTTCCTCACCGAACTGCTGCGCGACCAGCGCAAGACCGTCGGCAGGATCGACGGGCGGTTCACCGGCTGGGACACCGACTACGGCAGGGAGCAGTGGAGCACCGACCCGTCCATCGACGCCATCATGGGCCCGTACTCGGCCGCGCTGAACCATTACGTGCGCGCCGAGCTCGGCTATACCAGCGACCTGCCGTACGAGGTGCTGACCACGCGGGTGCATCCCTGGTCGTACAAGGAATTCGAGGCACAGCACCTGCACGTGCTCGACAAACTGGCCGCGGCGATGCGGGTCAACCCGCACCTGCGGGTACACGTCGCGTGCGGCTACTACGACCTGGCCACGCCGTATTTCGCCGCGGAACACGACTTCGCGCACCTGGCCATCCCGGCGGAACTGGCCGACAACATCGAGTTCGCCTACTATGAGGCCGGCCACATGATGTACATGCACGAGCCGAGCCGCCTGGACCAGTCGGCCCGCCTGGCGGCCTTCGTCAAGGTGCCGGACCCGGCCTAGTCGGGCACCACGGCCTAGTCGGGCACCACGGTCTAGTCGGGCACCACGGCCAGACTGTGGCCGTAGCCGGCCGCCACAGCCGTCGCGCCGGTCACGAACGGCACGTCACACTCGCCGCAGTCGTTACTGCCCCAGGCCACGATCGCGCCGTCCGAGGTCAGCGCGAGGCAGTGCGTCCCGTTACCCGAGATGGCGACCACGTCGGCCAGGCCAGCGGGGACCGCGGTGCTGCCGTAATCGCCGCGGCCCCAGGCGACCACGCTGCCCGCTGCCGTCAGCGCCAGGCTCTGGTTGACCCCGGCCGCGATGGCGACCACGCCCGGCAGGCCGGGCGGCACAGCCGCCTCGCCGAAGTCGTTCAGCCCCCAGCCGACGACGGCTCCCGACCCGGTCAGCGCCAGGCTGTGGCCGGCTCCGGCGGCGACCGCGATCACGCCGGCCAGGCCGGACGGCACGTGCGTCTGGCCGTACCCGTCCGCGCCCCAGGCGACGACCCGGCCGGAAGCCACCGCCAGGCTGTGATCCGAGCCGGCCGCGATCGCGGTCACCCCCGACAGTCCGGGCGGGACCGTGCTCTGACCGAAGCCGTTCGCGCCCCAGGCGACCACCTTGCCCCCGGTGACCGCGAGGCTGTGGTAGCGGCCCGCCGAGATCGCCGTCACGCTCTTCAGCCTGGCCGGAACGGTCGTCATGCCGTGCGCGCTGCTGCCCCAGGCGACGACCTGCCCGCGGCCGGTCAGCGCGAGGCTGTGATACCAGCCGGCCGCTACCGCGGTGACGGCTGCCAGGCCAGGCGGGATGTCTGTCTCCCCCTCGTCGTTGTCGCCCCAGGCCAGGACCGAGGAGTCCGCGTCCGGCTCGGCCGAGCCGTCAAGCGCGACCGAGTAGGGCACGGTGTCCGGCAGCGTGACCTCGGCGACGGCGGTCGGGTCTACGCCGACCGCGATGGCCAGCTCGGCCACCGCCCAGCCGCAGGCCTCCCTGGTGAACGGCATCCGCTTGGCGAACCAGCCGGACGTGAGCCTGGACGCCGTGCCCAGGTCCAGGCCGTCGGCGAGGTGACCACGCAGGACCGCGGCCAGGTCGCACTGCGCCGCGGCGATCAGGACCGCGGTCTCCCGCGGCGAGTCCGGCAGCAGGTCTTTCAGCAGGTTGGTCATCAGCTGCGGCTGTGCCAGCGCCGCGACACCGAGCTGCGGGTCACGGACGATCGACCGCAGCGCCCTGCGTGCCGAGCCGTCGTCGTCCCACAACGTCCTGGTCATCTGTGCTCCTCGGGTCACGCCGGACACGTCACGGCATGCCGTACCTTCCCGGTGATTATCCCGTTGGCTGGCGGCTCGCCTCATGCCAGGCCGCGAGAAGTTACCATCTAGTGCCCGTCGTCGCTCCCGGCCGACCGCGTCCATACAATTGACCGGTGACCGATATCAAGTCCGATGCGGCCGTTTTCGACCCTTCTAACCCGCACATTTCGCGGGTCTACGACTACCTGCTCGCGGAAAGGACAATTATGCCGCCGACCGGGCCGTCGGCGACCAGATCATCTCCTCCCTGCCGACCGTGCGGTTCGGGGACGTCGGGTCCGGGCTGCCCACCGCGGCGAACGTGCACCAGATCGCGCGCCGGCTGTGCCCGGGCACCAAGGTGGTCTACGTCGACAACGACCCGGTCGTGCTCGTGCACGCCAGGGCACTGCTGGCGGGACGACGCGGCGACTACCGTGGTAGCGGGCGACCTGCGCTAGGTCGGCGACTGGCGACCGGACAAGAACACGCCGCGGTCCAGCGATCACCCGGTGCTGCGCCTGGCCTGCGTCGGCGTCGCGCGCAAGCCGTGACCGGCCTGGCGGCTGCGCCGGTTGGCCTGATCCGGCCCTAGACTCGCGTGCGTGAATGATGCGCCGGCCGTCGAGATCAGCGGCCTGGTTAAGAAATACGGCAGAACGACCGCCGTCGACGGCCTCTCGCTGCGCGCCGAGCGTGGTCAGGTGACGGCCGTGCTCGGACCTAACGGAGCGGGCAAGACCACGACCGTCGAAGTCTGCGAAGGGTACCGGCGCGCCGACGCTGGGACCGTGCGCGTGCTCGGCCTCGACCCGGTACGCGATGCCCGGGCGCTGCGGCCCCGGGTCGGGGTGATGCTCCAGTCCGGCGGCGTCCCCACCACCGCCAGGGCCGCCGACTACCTGAAGGTGCTGGCCAGCTTCTACCGCCAGCCGATCGAGCCTGCGCTGCTGGTCGACCGGCTCGGCCTGGCCGAGTCGGCGCGCACGCCGTTCCGCCGGCTGTCCGGGGGCCAGCAGCAGCGGCTCTCGCTCGCCGCGGCCATCATCGGCCGACCTGAGCTCGTCTTCCTCGACGAGCCTACGGCCGGGCTCGACCCGCAGGCGAGGCACGCGGCCTGGGAACTGGTCCGTGCGCTGCGAACCTCGGGCGCGACGGTGATCTTGACCACGCACTACCTGGAGGAGGCCGAGCGGCTCGCTGACCAGGTGGTGATCGTCGACCACGGCAAGCTGGTAGCTCACGGCACGGTGGCCGACCTGACCGGCAGCCAGGGGCAGTTGCGGTTCCGCGCCGACCCGGGCCTGGACGTCTCAGGAATGCTGGTCGCGCTGCCGCCTGGCAGCATGGCCAAGGAATCGCCGGCCGGCCAGTACCTGGTCGAGCTCGCCGACGGCGTCGATCCCCAGGTCGTGGCCACGGTGACCGCCTGGTGCGCCGAGCAGGGCGTGCTCGCGCAGAACCTGCGGATCGAGAGCCGGACGCTCGAGGACGTCTTCCTTGAGATCACCGGGCGGGAGATGCGCTCATGACCGAACTGCCGAGCTACGACTGGCCCGCACCGGCCCCTGGCGCGGCGCCGTTGCCGAAGATGATCGCGGCACAGGCCGGCCTGGAACTGCGCACCCTCAGTCGCAACGGGGAGCAGTTGCTGCTCACGCTCATCATCCCGGTGCTGCTGCTGGTGGTCTTCAGCTCGGAGGCACTGATCAGCGTCGGTCCAGGCAGCCGGATCGGCTTCATGGCACCGGGCATCCTGGCGCTGGCCGTGATGTCCACCTCGTTCACCAGCCTGGCCATCGGCACGGCCTTCGAGCGCAGATACGGCGTGCTGAAGCGGCTCGGCGCGACCCCGCTGTCGCGCACCGGGCTGATCGCGGCGAAAGCGCTGACCGTGCTGACCGTCGAGACCGGCCAGGTCGTGATCATTGTCACAGTGGCCGCGCTGCTCGGCTGGCGCCCGGTCGTCACTGTCGGCACGGTGGCCGCCGCGCTCGCCGTGCTCGTCGTCGGCAGCGCGGCCTTCAGCGGCCTGGCCATGCTGATGGCCGGCACGCTGCGGGCAGAGGGGACCCTGGCCGCAGCGAACCTGGTCTACCTGGTGCTGCTCGGCATCGGCGGGGTGGTGTTCCCGCTGACCAAGTTCCCGGCGGCGATCAGGCCAGCGCTGCGGCTGTTGCCCTCGGGTGCCCTGTCCGACGGCCTGCGCTCGGTCCTGCGCTACGGCGTCGGCCTGGCCTGGCGTGACCTGCTGGTGCTCGCGGTCTGGGCAGTCGTCGGCATCGGCCTGGCCGCGCGGACCTTCCGCTGGGAGTGACCGCGCCGGCACCGGCGAGGCAGCAGCCGGACTCGGGCCCGCTCGGCAAGGTGCCGCCGCCGGTCCTGCTCGGCGCTGGCATCCTGAGCGTCCAGGTCGGGGCGGGCGTGGCCGCCCGGATGTTCGGCACGGTCTCGGCTGCGGGGCTGACCGGCCTTCGGCTGTGGGCCGCCACGGCGCTGCTGGCCGGCCTCGGCGCCCGGCCGGCGGTCAGCGCGGTGCGGTCGGTCCTGGCCGACCGGGCGTGGCGGGACGCGGCCGTGGTGATCGCGTTCGGGATCACGCTCGGGATCATGAACTTCTCGATCTACCAGGCGTTCGCCAGGATCCCGCTCGGCATTGCCGTGACGATCGAGTTCCTGGGCCCGCTCGGCGTGGCCGTAGTGCTGTCACGGCGGCTGATCGACCTGCTCTGGGTAGCGCTGGCCAGCGCCGGCGTCACGCTGCTCGGTATCGCGGGAGTCAGCACAGCGCGGGTCGGCGGTGCGCCGGCCGGGCCTGGGGCCGAGCTCACCGGCGTGATCTTCGCCCTGGTCGCCGGGGCGTCGTGGGCCGCATACATCCTGCTGTCCGGGTCGACCGGCAGGCGGTTCCGCGGGCCGTCCGGCCTGGTGCTCGCGATGGGCATTGCCGCCGTGGTCGTCACGCCGGTCGCCGTGGCCGGTGCCGGACGCGCGCTGTTCCGGCCGGCTGTGCTGGCCGCCGGGGCCGCGATCGGCTTGCTGTCCTCGGTCATCCCTTACTGGTTCGAGCTCGAGGCGCTGCGCAGGCTTCCGGCCAGGATCTTCGGCATCTGGATGAGTCTGGAACCCGCGGTCGCCGCCCTGGTCGGCGTGGTCATGCTGAGCCAGGCGCTGTCGGCAGCGCAGTGGCTGGCGATCGGCTGCGTGATCGTGGCCAGTGCCGGCGCGGCGCTCGGCATCGGGCGCCCGGCGGCCGCGCCGCAGGCGTAGCAGGCCGGGTCCGCCGCAGGCGTAGCAGGCCGGGTCCGACACAGGCATCCGGGTCCGACACAGGCGTGCTGAACCGTACGATAGGTGCCGTGTCCGCCCAGCCAGCCTCCGCACCAGCGCCTGCGCCAGTCAGGCGGTGGGCCGGCGTCCTGCTCGCGCCGACGGCGGCGGTCATGCGCCGGTTCGCGTTCGCCGGCGTCATCGCGTCCGCCCTGATCATCCCGACCGGGGCTGCCGTCCGGCTGAGCAAGTCGGGCCTGGGCTGCACGAACTGGCCCAAGTGCACAGCTACCAGCCTGGCCGCGTCCGGCGTGACCGGCGATCCGCTGATCCACCGGTGGATCGAGTTCGGTAACCGGCTGCTGACGACGCTGATCTTCGTTGTCGCTGTCGCGGTCTTCGCCGCGGCGTGGCGCTATCGGGACGGGTCCGGCCGGCGGCGGCGTGACCTGGTGTGGCTCGCCTCCGCGCAGCCTGCGGGGATCGTGGCGCAGGCGGTGATCGGCGGGATCGTGGTGCTCACCAAGCTGGCGCCGTTCTGGGTCTCGCTGCACTACCTGGCGACCCTGCCGGTGCTGGCCGCGGCGGTAGCACTGTACGTGCGCAGCGCCGAGGGCACCGGGCCGGCCAGGCCGCTGGTGCAGCCGCTGGTCCGGTTCGTGGTCCTGGCGCTGGTGGCGGTCGCGTCGGCGATGATGGTGGCCGGGACGCTGGTCACCGGAAGCGGACCGCTGGCCGGCGCTGGCGCGGTGCCGCGCTATCACTTCCTGTCCCTCACCGGCGTGACCCAGCTGCACGCCGACATCGGCTGGGTGCTCGGCACCCTCGCCGTGATGGTGGTACTGAGCCTGCACCTGACGCAGGCTCCGTCCCGGGTGGTGCGCCTTGGCTGGCTGGTGCTCGGGCTGATCGGCCTGCAGGGCGTGGTCGGCTACGTGCAGTACTTCGCGCATCTGCCCGCCGGGCTGGTCTGGGTGCACGTCGCCAACACCGCCCTGATCTGGATCGCCGTGCTCTTGCTGTACTTCGCCACCAGGGACCGGCTCGGCGCGGTGGCCGCCGGCTCCCCCGAGTCTTCCCCCGCCCAGGCCTTTTCCGGCGATACCGCGGTGCGGTAATTTCCGGCGTATGCCGACTACAGCGATCAACGGGACCGGGATCAGCTACGACACCGGCGGTTCCGGCCCTGCCGTGGTGCTCAGCCACGGCATCTTGATGGACCACTCCATGTTCGACGCCCAGGTCCGTGCACTGACGCCGGACTACCGGGTGATCACCTGGGACCAGCGCGGTCACGGCGACACGAAGTCGCCGGGCCCGTTCGGCTACTGGGACTCGGCCAGAGACCTGCTCGGGCTGCTTGACCACCTCGGCGTCGGGCGCGCGGTGCTCGGCGGCATGTCGCAGGGCGGCTTCGTCAGCCTGCGCGCCGCGCTGCTGGCACCTGACCGGGTACGCGGCCTGATCCTGATCGACACCCAGGCCGGGCTCGAAGATCCGGCCGCGGGCGCGAGCTACGAGCAACTGCACGACATCTGGCTGGAATCCGGCCCTGAACCGGTGCAGGAAATCGTGTCAGCGATCATCCTCGGCCCCGGTCAGTGGGACGACTGGTACGCCAAATGGGCAGCCGCCGATACCGGGCAGTTCACCCTCGCGTTCCGGTGCCTGATAGACCGGGATGACATCACCGGGCGGCTGGGCGAGATCGGCTGCCCCGCGCTGATCCTGCACGGTTCGGCGGACGCGGCGATCCCGCTGGCCAAGGCACAAGCGCTCCGCGACGGACTCGGCGGCCCGGTCACTCTCACCGTGATCGAGGGCGGCTCGCACGCCAGCAACGTGACCCATCCGCGGGCCGTCAACGAGCAGCTCGCCGCTTTCCTGGCAGCGCTCGGCGAGTAACCGCCGGGAGCGAGGGCAGCCGAACCTGGTGCGGGGCATCGCCGGGCTGGCCAGCAGCCGGCGGACGATAGGGTTTTCATGGGCTCGGAATCCGCAGCAGAAAGGTCCTGATGTGAACAGCCAGACCGGCCTGGAGTGGACGGCTATCGACGACCGGGCTGTTGACCTGGTCCGAGTGCTCGCGATGGACGCCGTGCAGCGGGCGGGGTCCGGGCATCCTGGCACGGCGATGAGCCTGGCGCCCGCCGCCTACCTGCTCTTCCAGCGGGTGCTCCGGCACGATCCCGCCGACCCGCACTGGCCGGGCCGTGACCGGTTTGTCCTTTCCTGCGGGCATTCCAGCCTGACGCTCTATATCCAGCTCTATCTGTCCGGCTACGGGTTGTCACTCGACGACCTGCGCGCGCTGCGCACCTGGGGCAGCCGCACCCCCGGGCACCCGGAGCACGGCCTGACCCCGGGCGTGGAGACCACGACCGGCCCGCTCGGGCAGGGCCTGGCCAACGCGGTCGGCATGGCGATGGCGGCCCGAAGGGAGCGCGGCCTGCTCGACCCGGGCGCGCCCGCCGGGCAGAGCCCGTTCGACCACCACATCTACGTGTTCGCCTCCGACGGTGACATCGAGGAGGGCGTGAGCCACGAGGCGAGCGCCATCGCCGCGCATCAGCGGCTGGGGAACCTGGTGCTGGTGTACGACGACAACCAGATCTCGATCGAGGACAACACCGCGATCGCCAAATCCGAGGATGTGCTGGCCAGGTACGCGGCCTACGGCTGGCACACTCAGCGGGTGAGCTGGCGCACGCCGGGCGGGTACCACGAGGACGTGCAGGAGCTGTACCGGGCGCTGACCGCCGCGCGTGATCACACGCAGGCCCCGTCGATCATCGCGCTGTCCACCATCATCGGCTGGCCTGCTCCGAACAAGCAGAACACCGGCGAGGCGCACGGCTCGGCGCTCGGCGCGGCCGAGGTCGCGGCGACCAAGGAGATACTCGGCTTCGACCCGGCGGTCTCGTTCCCGGTGCAGGACGAGGCCGTCGCCCGCGCCAGGGAGGTAGCCGACCGCGGCAAGCTGGCGCACGCGCAGTGGGACGAGGGCTTCGCCGCCTGGGCGGCCGCCAGTCCCGGCGGTGCGGCACTGCTCGACCGGCTGACGGCCCGCGCGCTGCCCGAGGGCTGGGAAGCCGCGATCCCGCGGTTCGACGCTGGCGCGGACCTGGCGACCCGGTCGGCCTCAGGTAAGGTGCTCGGCGCGCTCGCGCCGGTGCTGCCCGAGCTGTGGGGCGGGTCGGCTGACCTGGCCGGCAGCAACGACACCACGATGGCGGGCGAGCCTTCCTTCATCCCGACCGACCATCAGACGGCCATGTTCCCCGGCAACCCGTACGGCAGGACGCTGCACTTCGGGATCAGGGAGTTCGGCATGGGCGCGATCTTGAACGGGATCACGCTGCACGGTCTGACCAGGCCATACGGCGGCACGTTCCTGGTATTCAGCGACTACATGCGGCCCGCGGTGCGGATGGCCGCGCTGATGGAGCTGCCGGTCACGTTCGTCTGGACGCATGACTCGATCGGGCTCGGCGAGGACGGGCCGACCCATCAGCCGGTCGAGCAACTCTGGGCGCTGCGCGCCATTCCCGGCCTGGACGTAGTGCGCCCGGCCGACGCGAACGAGACCGCCGTCGCCTGGCGGACGATCATCCAGCACACCGGCCGGCCGGCCGGCTTGTGCCTGACCAGGCAGAAGGTCCCGGTGATCGACCGGACCGCGCCCGGCGTCGGCGGCGCGGACGGCACGGCACGGGGCGGCTACGTGCTCGCCGAAGCCGACGGAGAGCCACAGGTGATCTTGATCGGCACCGGCAGCGAGGTACACCTCGCGCTGGCCGCGCGGGCCGCGCTGGCGCAGGACGGGATCGCTGCCCGGGTCGTGTCGATGCCGTGCCTGGAGTGGTTCCGCCAGCAGGACCAGGCTTACCGGGAGCAGGTGCTGCCGCCGGCCGTCCGGGCACGGGTCAGCGTGGAGGCCGGAATCGGCCTGGGCTGGCGCGAGCTCGTCGGCGACGCGGGAGAGATCGTCAGCCTTGAGCATTTCGGTGCGTCGGCCGCCTACGAGAAGCTCTACGCCGAATTCGGAATCACCTCCGAGGCAGTGGCGCAGGCCGCGCGGCAGAGCCTGAGCCGGGCCGGTGCCAGCGCCAGGAAGGAACAGTGATGACCGCACAGCAGGAAAAGCACGACATTCTCGCGCAGCTCACCGCCGAGGACGTCTCGATCTGGCTTGACGACATCAGCAGGGAACGGCTGACCACAGGTAACCTCGCCGATCTGGTCAAGAACTTCCACGTCCGGGGCGTCACGTCCAACCCGACCATCTTCGCGCATGCGATGGCGCACGGCACCGCCTACGACAGCCAGCTCGGTGACCTCGCGGTCCGCTGCGTCGGCCTGGACGAAGCGGCCAGGGCGGTAACCACCTACGACATCAGGTGGGCCTGCGACGTGCTACGGCCGGTCTACGACGCCTCGGCCCGACTGGACGGCCGGGTGTCGATCGAGGTCGACCCGCGGCTGGCCAAGGACACCGCCAAGACGATCGCCGAGGCCCGCGCTCTGTGGTGGCAGGTCGACCGGCCGAACCTGTTCATCAAGATCCCGGCCACGGCCGAAGGGCTGCCGGCGATCACCACGTGCCTGTCCGAAGGGATCAGCGTCAACGTCACGCTGATCTTCTCGCTGCTGCGCTACGCGGAGGTCATCGACGCGTTCATGGTCGGCCTGGAGGCACGGCCCGGCCTGGACCTGGCCACGATCGGCTCGGTGGCCTCGTTCTTCGTCAGCCGGGTCGACACCGAGGTCGACCGCAGGCTGGACGCGCTGGGTACCGCGCAGGCGAAGGCACTGCGCGGCAAGGCGGCGGTAGCCAACGCCAGGCTCGCCTACGAGCTGTTCGAAGAGCGCTTCAGCGGGTCGCGCTGGCAGGCGCTCGAGCTGCGTGGTGCGCGGGTGCAGCGCCCGCTGTGGGCATCGACAAGCACCAAGGACCCGTCCTACCCGGATACCAAGTACGTCGCCGACCTGGTAGCGCCGCATACGGTCAACACCATGCCCGAGGCGACGCTGCACGCGACGGCCGACCACGGCGTGCTGCACGGCAACGTCATCACCGGAACCTACGACGAGTCCCGGCAGGTCTTCGCCGACCTGGAAGCCCTGGGCATCAGCTACGCGGACGTAGTGGCCGTGCTCGAAGACGAGGGCGTGCGTAAGTTCGCCGACTCCTGGACCGAGCTGCTCAAGACGATCGGTGCCCAGCTCGACGCATGAGCACCTCGCCGCGCGATCCGCCGCGCAATCCGCTGCGCGATCCGCGCGACCGGCGGATCCCCAGGGTCGCCGAGCCGAGCGTGCTCGTCATGTTCGGGGTCACCGGTGACCTGGCGCGCAAGAAGCTGCTCCCCGCGATCTACGACCTGGCGAATCGCGGCATGCTGCCACCTGGCTTCTCGCTCGTCGGCTTCGCCCGCAGGGACTGGGCCGACGAGGACTTCGCGCAGCTCACTCACGACGCGGTGCGCGAGTACGCCAGGACGAAGTTCCGCGAGGAAGTCTGGCAGCAGGTCTGCGAGGGCGTCAGGTTCGTACCGGGAGAGTTCTCCGATCCAGCCGCGTTCGACCGGCTCGCGATGACAGTCGAACGGCTCGATGCCGAGCGCGGCACCGGCGGCAACCGCGCGTTCTACCTGTCCGTGCCGCCGAGCCAGTTCCCCGCCGTGGTGCGCCAGCTCGAGGCGTCCGGCCTGCACGGCGGGCCAGACGCGCCGGGCTGGCGCAGGGTGGTGATCGAGAAGCCGTTCGGGCACGACCTGGCCAGTGCCCGCGAGCTGAACGACCTGCTCGCCTCGGTGTTCCCTACGCACTCGATCTTCCGTATCGACCACTACCTGGGCAAGGAGACCGTGCAGAACCTGCTCGCGCTGCGGTTCGCCAACACCTTGTTCGAGCCGATCTGGAACCGCCGGTACGTCGACCACGTGCAGATCACGATGGCCGAGGACATCGGGATCGGCGGCCGGGCCGGATACTACGACGGCATCGGCGCGGCGAGGGACGTGATCCAGAACCACCTGCTTCAGTTGCTGGCCCTGACTGCCATGGAAGAGCCGGTGTCGTTCGACGCCGACGCGCTGCGCGCGGAGAAGCAGAAGGCGCTGTCTGCCGTCCAGATCCCCGACGACCTGGCAACCGGGACCGCGCGCGGCCAGTACGCGGCAGGCTGGCAGGGCGGGATCCCGGTGCGCGGCTTCCTGGCCGAGGACGGGATCGCGGCCGATTCGGTGACCGAGACCTACGCCGCGGTCCGGCTGGGCGTAGACACCAGGCGCTGGGCGGGCGTGCCGTTTTACCTGCGTACCGGCAAGCGCCTGGCCACCAGGATGACGGAAATCGCGGTCATCTTCCAGCGGGCGCCGCATCTGCCGTTCAACGCCACCGACGCGCGCGAACTCGGCCGCAATGCCCTGGTGATCAGGGTTCAGCCGGACGAGGGCGTGACGCTGCGATTCGGCTCGAAGGTGCCGGCGTCGGCGATGGAAGTCAGGGACGTGAACATGGACTTCGCCTACGGCGAGTCGTTCACCGAGGCCAGCCCTGAGGCGTACGAACGGCTACTACTCGATGTCCTGGTGGGCGATCCGCCGCTGTTCCCCAGGCACGAGGAGGTCGAGTTGTCGTGGAAGATACTCGATCCGATCGAGGAATTCTGGGCCGGCCAGGGCCGTCCCGAGCAGTACCGGGCCGGGTCGGCGGGACCGCCCGGCGCGGACGCGCTGATGGCGCGCGACGGCCGGACCTGGCGGCGGCTGTGACGGTGGCGGCTGTGACGGTGGCGGCTGTGACGGACGCGCGATGCGACTGAACCTCACCGATACGACGACCAGCGCGGTGCGGACCGAGCTGATGCGCTCGAGTCAGCGGCTCGGCGGCCTGACCACCGGCGTCGTGCTCAACCTGATCATCATGACCGACGAGTCCGACCAGTACGACGCGGTCCAGGCGGCCAGCCAGGCGAGCCGGGAACATCCGTGCCGGGTGCTTGGCGTGATCGCGAGGTACGGGCGCACCGCGCCACGGCTGGATGCCGAGATCATCCTCGGTGAGGACGGGCCCGGCCAGATGGTGCTGCTGCGGCTGCACGGCGAGCTGACCGAGCATGCCGAGTCGGTAGTCGCGCCGCTACTCGTCCCTGACACCGCGGTGGTGATCTGGTGGCCAGGCAAGAGCCCGCAGGCACCGGCCGCCGATCCGCTCGGCGCGCTTGCCCAGCGGCGGATCACCGACGCCGCGACCAGCGCGACGCCGCGCCAGGCTCTGCGCGAGCTCGCCGCCGGCTACCAGCCGGGCGATACGGACCTGTCCTGGACCAGGACGACGACCTGGCGGTCGCTGCTCGCCGCCACCCTCGACCGGCCCTTCGGCGTGATCTCCAGCGCCGTAGTCAGCGCCGAGCCGGACAACCCGAGCGCGGAGCTGATGGCGGCCTGGCTGGCTGACCGGCTGGCCGTGCCGGTGCAGCGCCAGGTGTCGGCCGGGCCCGGCATCACCGGGGTGAGCTTCGTGACCGGGGCCGGTGAGATCGCGATCAGCAGGACCGATGGCAGGAACGCGACCTTGTCCAGGCCGGGCGAGCCGGACCGGCAGGTCGCGCTGCACCGCAGGGACCTGGCCGAACTGCTTGCCGAGGAACTGCGACGGCTCGATCCTGACGAGGTCTACGCGGCGGCGCTCACGGCACTGGCAACTGCCGGCGACGCAGCGGAGACCGGTCAGGCAGCGGAGACCGGTCAGGTTTAGCCTGCCGATCCGAAGACAGGTCCACTGGCGGCACTTCGGTGCCGCAGCACGAGAGGGGTACGGCCATCACGGTTCCGCAGATTCTCATCCACCGCGACGCCGGGCTGCTGGCCAAGGCCGTGGCCGCGCGGCTGGTCACCAGGCTGGTCGACTCCGTCGCGGCCAAGGGCCTGGCCTCGGTCGTGCTGACCGGCGGCGGCATCGGCACCCAGGTTCTGGCCGAGCTTGCCGCCGCGCCGGCCAGGGACGCGGTCGACTGGCGGCGGGTGGAAATCTGGTGGGGCGACGAGCGGTTCCTGCTTGCCGACCATCCGGAGCGGAACGAGACCGGCGCGCGCCAGGCGCTCTTGGACCATGTCGGGGTCCTGGCCGAGCACGTCCATCCGATGCCAGGGCCGGACGGACCGGACGGACCGAATCCGGAGGCCGCAGCCGAACGCTACGCCCGGACGCTGCGGGCAGCCGCCCAGCCGCAAGACCGCGCCGGGGTGCCGAAGTTCGACGTGCTGCTGCTCGGCATCGGCCCGGACGCGCACGTTGCCTCGCTCTTCCCCGGTCTGCCCGCACTGTACGAGGAGGAGCGGACCGTGGTGGCGGTGCGCGGCGCTCCGAAGCCGCCGCCCACCAGGATCTCGCTCACCTTGCCAGCGATCAGGTCAGCGGCCGATGTGTGGCTGATCGCGAGCGGTCCAGGCAAGGCAGGCCCGGTCCGGCTGGCGTTGTCCGGCGCCGGCCCGGTCCAGGTGCCGGCCGCCGGAGCCAGGGGTGCCCAGCAGACGCTCTTCCTGCTCGACCGGGCCGCCGCGGCGGAGCTTCCGGCGGCGCTCAGCCGGTTTGCGGCCTCCTAGTCCGGCTTCTACCGCTGAGTACGGCGCATTAGCCCCAATCTGGGTCTCCCGTAAACGCTGAACCAGAGTTACGCTCAGTGCAGTTCTTCCGTATGGGTCTGGTGTGCATGCCAGACCGGGAAGCTGGGAAGGCCAGAGATGGACAATCGACGACGTATCGCGTACAAAGTCCGCGATTACCGTTATGATCGTTCCGTGGAGCCTGGATACCTCTATCGACGGTTTTCCTATGATAGGACCGAATTCTTTCCCCACCTACCCGCCGTTCCGGCTTGCGAGCCGGGAACGGCACCTACCTCCTAAGGAGGATGCACGTGAGTACTCCGACTGAGGCTCCCGCGACATCGACTGCGCCCGCGCTGGCGGTAGCCGATCCGGCGCCGCTCGGCCTGGCCGCGTTCGCCCTGACGACCTTCTTGCTGTCCGCCGCGAACGCCGGCTGGATGAAGAACGCCACCGGAGATGCGTGGCTCGGCTACGCCTTCGCGTACGGCGGCCTTGGCCAGCTGCTGGCTGGAATGTGGGAGTTCAAGAACAAGAACGTCTTCGGTGCGACAGCGTTCTCAACGTACGGCGGATTCTGGATCGGCCTCGCCATCTGGGGTCTGCTCGTCGCGCCGAAGGCAGCTTCTGCCGGCGCCGCCAACCACGACGTCGCGTGGATTCTGCTGGCATTTGCCATCTTCAACACCTATATGCTGATCTGGAGCAGCCAGGTCAACATGGCGGTTTTCGTGGTCTTCCTCACCTTGGAACTGACCGAGATCGTGCTCTTCATCGGTAACTTCGCCGGCAACACCACCATCGTCAAGGCCGGCGGCGTGATCGGCGTCATCACCGCCCTGGCCGCCTGGTACGCCTCGGCGGCAGGTGTGATCGCTGGGATAAAGGGCAGGGCAGTCCTTCCGGTCGGCGGTCAGGTATTCAACCTGTGAGCTAACGCGCAGCGCTGGCTCCGGCTCCGCCAGTTCGCTGCGCAGGCTCGAACCGCTGGTCCCGCGACCTCGCGTCAGCCTGGTCGCGGGACCAGCGGGCCCGCTCGGTACGGTGGGGCGGTGAAGCGGCAGCACAAGCGACCCGGTGCCTGGCGACCCGAGCCGCCTGCCGGGCCAGCCAGTGGCCAGCACCGGCCATGGCAGGCGATCTGCACGCTCGTGCTCGCCCTGCTCGCGGCGGCCGCGGTGCACTTGGCCGGCGTCCCGCTTGGCACCACCAGGACCGTGCCGGCGCGGCTGAACCACAGCGTCACGATCGGCGTCGGCCACCTGATCACGATCAGCGGCGCGGTCGCGTTCTTCGTCCTCAGCCTGATCTCGACGTTCGCCTTCGCGCGCTGGGCGCGCGCGGTACTCGAACGTTTCGTCGGCCCTGCCTATAGCGCGATCGTCCGATACGTCATGATCTTGGTCGGCATCTGCGTCGTGGTGCTGACCACCTTGTCCATGCTCGGATTCCGCGTCGCGCAGCTCGTCGTGGGCGGTGCGGTGACCGGGGTCCTGATCACCATCGCGGCGCAGCAGGCGCTGTCGAACCTCTTCGCCGGCGTGATGCTGCAACTCGCCCGCCCGTTCCGGGTCGGGGACCGGGTATGGCTGAGGTCGGGAGCGCTCGGCGGCATGATCGAAGGTGTCGTGACCGAGTTCAGCATCACCTACGTCAGGCTCGAGACCGACAATGGCAAGGTGTTCGTACCCAACTCGCAGGTGCTCGCCGCGGCCGTCAGCCCGGTGCGCGCGCTCGGCCCGGAGGTCCCGCCGGGCCAGCCTCCCGGCACGACGAGGTTACGCCAGCGTGAGGTGGCCTCGCCGTAGACGGTGACCGGTTACGTCGGGGAGGCGGCGAGGAATCTTAGGACGGCGAGGACGCGCCGGTGGTCGGCGTCGGCTGCGGGCAGGTCGAGTTTGGCGAAGATGTTGTTGATGTGCTTGGCCACCGCGCTATCGCTGACGACCAGGGCTTCGGCGATGCCGGCGTTGGGGCGGCCCTCGGCCATCACAGCGAGTACTTCCCGTTCGCGCGGTGTCAGTCGCCGCAGTGGGTCGCTGTTGCCGCGCAGCAGCAGGAGCTGGGCGACAACCTGGGGATCCAGCGCGGTGCCCCCGGCCGTTACCCGCCGCACCGATGCGATGAACTCGTCGACGTCGGCGACGCGTTGCTTGAGCAGGTAGCCGACGCCGCTGGTGTTGGTGGTCAGCAGATCGGCTGCGTAGCGCTCTTCCACGTACTGGGAGAGCAGCACGACTGCGGTCTTCGGCCACTGACGGCGGATCACCAGCGCGGCGCGTACCCCTTCGTCGGTGAAGCTCGGCGGCATGCGGATGTCGACCAGTGCCAGATCCGGCCGGTGTTCCTCGACGGCCGTCAGCAGGGTTTCGGCATTGTCGGCTTCCGCGGCGACCTCGAAGCTAGCCATCTCCAGGACCTTCACGAGGCCGACCCGCAGCAGCACCGAGTCCTCGGCGATCACAGCTCGCACGGTAGTTCCACGGCGATAGTTGTCGGTCCTCCGGCGGGGCTGGCGATCCGGAAGGTGCCGTCGATGGAGCGGACGCGCTTGGCGAGTCCGCTCAGGCCGGTGCCTGCGGAGGGGTCGGCGCCGCCGGTGCCGTTGTCAGTGATGTTCACCCGCAGCATCTTCCCGATCCGTTTGACGGTCACGTCGACGTGCGTCGCTTGGGCGTGCTTGGTGATGTTGGTCAGCGCCTCGGAGACGACGAAGTAGGCGACCGACTCCACGGTGGGCGCCGGCCGCACGTCCACGTCGACCCGCAGGCGCACCGGATAGGGTACCCGGGCGGCGACGCCGGAGAGCGCCGCGTCCAGCCCGCGGTCCTCCAGCACTGCCGGGTGCAGTCCGCGTACCAGGTCGTTGAGTTCGGCGATGGCGTCCTTCGCCTCCCGGTGTGCCTCGTCGATCACCTTGCGGGCCTCGTCCGGCAGGTCGGTGAGCGTCGCCCTGGCCAGGCCGAGGTTGACCGCGAGGGATACCAGGTGCTGCTGCGTACCGTCGTGGAGATCGCGTTCGATGCGGCGGCGTTCGGGATCGGCGGCCTCGACCAGGTCGGCGCGGCTTTCGGCGAGGACCTCGACCCGGCGCTGCAGCTGCTGGGCCCGGCTGGGGCCGAGCAGCGCGGGTGCCAGGCGGGTCTCCATCCGGGTGACCGCTGCGGCGAGCCCTGGCGCGAGGAACAGCATTGCCAGGCCGCCCACGGTCAGGTACACCATGAACACGGCCGAGCCGAGATGACTGAGGCGCATGTGCAGCGGCACGATCCAGATCCAGGCGGAGATGGTGGTGGAGGCGATGCCCGCGCCCCACATCGCGAGAACCAGGAGCTCCGCGAAGGCCAGCGGCGGGCCTAGGAGCACATGGTAGACGATCTGCCGCCAGGTCTGGGGGGAGCGCAGCCACCGCAAGGCGCGGCCTGATGCTCGCTGCCCTGGCGTCGGCCGCGGCCCGGGGATGTTCATGCCGGGCAGCCCGCGGTAGCGGCGTCCTTGCAGTGCGGTCAGGGCCAGGCTGCCGAGCAGGAGGATGACGATCGGCACGGGGACGGCAGCCCAGGCATGGTTCTTGATCGTTATAGCCATGAGCCAGATCCACCCAGGCGCCAGCAGCAGGTGGAGTGGTACGCCGGCGGCGACGAAGGCGGTGTCCCGCCAGGCCCGGACCAATGCGCGCGGTACCGGCGGGTGTGTGCTCATGAAGCGACGGTAAAGCACCAGGTGAACGCATGCCATGGACTGCTCACCCGGTCGGTGGTGAAGCTGGTACCACCCCCAAACCGGACACGCGCGTTACTGACCTTGCCGCGCGCAAGGGCCAGGCTGGTCGACGTGCCCGCAGACGGTCTCGGGCACGCGCCCAGATCAACCACTCCACTCCGGGGAGGACCCCCGTGATCACGCCGATCATCGACGTCACCGACGCGAGCAAGACCTATGATGCCGGAACTCCCGCCTTGGACCAGGTGTCCTTGACTGTCGAGGCGGGCGAGGCGCTGGCGGTGCTCGGCCCGTCCGGGAGCGGCAAGTCCACGCTGCTGAACATGATCGCCGGGCTGGACAGGCCGGGCTCGGGCCAGGTCACCGTCGACGGGGTGCGCGTCGATGAGCTGAGCGAGGCGGCCTCGGCCCGGTTCCGCCGTGAGCGGATCGGGATGGTGTTCCAGTTCTTCAACCTGCTGGACGACCTGACCGTCCTGGACAATGTGCTGCTGCCGGCCCGACTGGCTGGAATGCCCGCGGCCAGGGCCCGCGCCCGCGCGGGCGAGTTGTTGGCCTACCTGCGGGCGGACCGGCATGCCCGCGCCTACCCTGGCCGGCTCTCCGGCGGCGAGCGGCAGCGCGTCGCGGTCGCCCGGGCACTGATGAACCGCCCGCCGCTGCTGCTGGCCGACGAACCGACCGGGGCGCTGGACACCGCATCCGGCGAGGAGGTCCGCCAGCTGCTGGCCGAACTCAACCGGGACGGGCAGACGATCGTGCTGGTCACGCACGACACCGCGCTCGCCGACGCCTGCGCCACGCGCAGCATCGAACTGGTCGACGGGCGGATCGTCCGGGACACCGCGGCGGTGGCCCGGTGAGTGCGACGGCCCAACGGGGCAAGCGGAGCCTGAAGAGCCCGCTGGGCAGGATCGTCCGCTCCGGCGTGAGCCGGCGCCGGGTGCAGGCCATCGTGATGACGCTCACCACTGCGCTCTCAGCGGCCGCATCCGTTCTGGCCGCCGGCCTGCTGGTCGGCTCGCAGGCCCCGTTCCAGCACGCCTTCACGGCGCAGCACGGCTCCCAGCTGACCGCCCAGTTCACCGGGGCGAAGGCCAGCATGGCGCAGCTCGCCTCCACCGCCCGCGTGGCCGGGGTGACCGCGGCCGCCGGGCCGTACGCCACCGCTTCGCTGCACCCGGTCACGGATTCGGGCGCGAGCACGCCGCCCGGCCTCCCGATGGGGCAGTTGACCGTGGTCGGCCGCCCCGGCCCGGGCGGCCCTTCGGACGACGTGGATCTCATGTCCGGCACCTGGGCCACCGGCCCCGGCCAGATCGTGATGAACACCCAGGGAGGCGGGTGGGGTTTCGGCCTCGGCGCGCACCTGACGCTCCCCGATCTGCCCGGTGATCCCACAATGACCGTGGTGGGACTTGCCAACTCGGTGAGCAACACCGCCGATGCCTGGGTCACCCCGGCTCAGCTGGGCGCGCTGACCGCCGGGACCACACCCGAGTACCAGATGCTCTACCGCTTCGCCCACGCGGCCACCGACACCCAGGTCGACGCGGACCGTTCCGCGATCGCGGCGGCACTGCCCGCGGGTGCGCTGACCGGCACGCAGTCCTGGCTGGCGGTCCAACTGGCCGCGGACGGCAAGACGCGCGCGTTCGTGCCCTTCGTCGCCGCCTTCGGCATCCTCGCGCTGGCCATGTCGGTACTCATCGTCGGCATCGTGGTCAGCGGCGCGGTCAGCTCCCAGATCCGGCGCATCGGCATCCTCAAATCGCTCGGCTTCACCCCCGCGCAGGTGGTGCGCGCCTACATCCTCCAGGCACTGATCCCTGCCCTGGCCGGGGCCGGGCTGGGCCTGGTGGCCGGGAACCTGCTCGCCATCCCGGCGCTCGCCCACGCCGAGAGCGCCTACGGCACCGGCACCCTCACCATCCCGGTCTGGATCGACGCCGCGGTGGCCGCCGCTCTCCTCGCTCTGGTCACAGCCGCCGCCTGGGTACCCGCGCTGCGCGCCGGCCAGCTGCGCACCGTCGACGCTATCGCGGTCGGTCGTACCCCGGCCCCCGGGCGCGGACGCCTGGCCCACCGCCTCGCGAACCGGCTCCCGCTGTCCCGCCCCGTCGCCATCGGCCTGGCGAACCCCTTCACCCGGCCTGGGCGCAGCGGCACCATGACGAGCGCGATCCTGCTCGGCGCGGTCGCCGTCGCCTTCGCCGCGGGCCTGGCTACCTCCCTCGGCGACGTGCAAAACGCGCTGCACCGCGACAAGCTCGGGGACGTCACCGTCGCGGTCGGCGAAGGCCTGGGCGGCGCCAAGCTGACCCCGGTGTCCCCTAAACAGGTCACCGCGGACATCGCCGCCCAACCGGGCACCTCTGACTACTACGCCACCAGCCAGACCCAGGTGGGCGTCGCAGGCGTGACCGGCGGCGTGCCGGTCGTCGGCTACACCGGCGACACCGCCGTGGCGGCCTACCAGATGATCGCCGGGAGCTGGTTCGCCGCACCGGGACAGGCCGTCGTCCCCACCCGGTTCCTTAAGGCCACCGGCACCACGATCGGGGACAGCATCACGCTCACCGAGGCCGGACACCAGGCAAGGCTGCGGATCACCGGCGAGGCACTGGACACCCACGGCGACGGCATGCAGATCCTCACCGACCAGTCGTCCCTGGACGGGCTCCGACTGGGGCCCGAGCCCCAGCGGTTCAGCATCCGTCTCAAGCCGGGAACCAACCTGGCCGACTACGTCCACGCGCTCAACGCGAAGTTCTCATCTACCAACGCCCAGGCCCAGCCGGACACCGACAACCGCGCCACCGTCATCGACGCCATGGAGGCCCTCGTCGCCCTGCTCACCTTGATGATCGTCGCGGTGGCCGGTCTCGGCGTGCTCAACCTCGTCGTGCTCGACACCCGGCAACGCATCCACGACCTCGGAGTCTTCAAAGCGCTCGGAATGTCCCCGGGCCAGACGATCGCCATGGTCCTGACCTCCGTCGCCGGAATCGGCCTGGTCGCCGGCATCATCGGCGTGCCCCTCGGAGTCATCGCCCACAACTACGTCACGCCTCATGGGCAACGCCGTCGGCACCGGCATCCCCTCCGCCGACATCGCGGTCTACCACCTGCCCGAACTCGTCGCACTCGCCCTCGGCGGCCTGGTCATCGCCCTCGTCGGCGCCGCGCTCCCGGCCGTCTGGGCCGCCAAGACGCGCACCCAGAACGCCTTGCGCACCGAATAACCGAAGTCCCGGTGCTCGGCTGGGTGCTGGTCGATGCTGGTCGCCGACGTCCGCCGGCGCGAGACGTAGGTGGCCGACGGAATCGGCCACCTACGTCGCGCGATCCGCCGAACTAGTGATTTGCCTCGTATTTCGTGATGACCTGTGCAGGAATCCGGCCCCGGTCGCTTACCTCCATGCCCGAGCGCTTTGCCCAGGCACGGATCTCGGCGCTACGCCGGCGATGTGCCGTCGTACGCCGCTTGGTCCGGCCCATCCTGGTCGACACCTTGCGCGCATGGTCCGCGAAGCGCTTCATCACTTCGTCGAACTTCTGGCTGTGTTTCTCGCAGAGGTCGATCTCGTAGTCCCGGCCATCGAGGCTGAACGAGCGAGTCAGGTGCTCGCCGCTGGGAATTTCCTTTGAGTCGTAGTCACACGCGAATGTGACTGAGACCTTCTGTGCCACGTCTGTTCCCCCCTTCCCCAACCGCGACAATATTCCCGGCTTCATCGCTGTCATAACAGAACGTGATCAGGCAATTTCCGAGAGTGTGCATTGAAGGCGGAACAACCGTGCGGGCCTGGCACGCACGTTATGCGGGGAGCTGGCCGATGCCTGCGTGCCGATGCCTATCGGTAGGGCCCGTTCCCCGCAGGAACGGAGGGGAAGCTCAGCATGCCCTCGTCGCCCGATTCCTCGCGGCCATCGTGCTGCGGAGCGGGGACAGGAACTGCCATCCAATCGCCGTGCCGGGCCGCCGCGACGGGCTGTGCTGCCTGTGCCGCACCGAATGGGGGGCCCTCGTCGTAGCGGTCGCCAGCGGTATTGGTGTGCGGGGTAACGTACGGCCTGCCCGGGTAACCGGGGTCGGCTAGCCGGCCAGTGTCCTCGTGGCGGGAAACGTCGCCGTAGGGCGGCGGATCGTAGTCCGGAAAACTGTAGCCCTGGCCGCTGTAGTTGGGGTCGCCGAAGCCGTGGTCGCCATATGGCTGGTCGCCGTATGGCTGGTCGCTATAGCCGTGGTCGCCGTAGCCAGGAGTGCCATAAGGCGGCACCTCCTGGCGAGCGGGCCCGTCGTCGTACCCCGGAAGATAACTGGTCGCGGGATAGCCCTGCTCCTGGTAACCGTGCTCCTGGTAACCGTGCTCCGGATAGCCGTGATCGGCAGAGCCGGTACTGGCCTGATCGGGGCGCGGTCCAGATTGCAGCACCGCGACCATCCTGGCGAGGTCCTTGAAGGGCAGCCGGAAGGTTCCGGTGCAGCGAGGGCCTTGCCAGATGCTGAAAACTGCTACCGAGCTGTCGGCGTACCAACTCAGCCGCATGCTCCGTGCGTCACCTCGGACATCGAAGAAGACCTCGCCGCCGCGAGGCAGGGGAACGGCATCCGGCTCGGACATGTTGCCTATCGTCGCCTGGCCTGAGCAGGTTGTCTAGCCAATGAGTCGCATTGGTGCACAGGCGAGCCCGCTCTGTAGCCGACCGCGTAGCCCGCCGAGTTGCCCGCAGCGGGCGCCGACGGCTGTGCGTGCCAGTGTGCGTGCCGCCATGCGTGCCGCCATGCGTGCCAGTGTGCGGAAAACTAGGGCGAGAATTGCCATCTTGGCAGTACGGTGCTGACTGCGATGGCATGATTATCCGGCGGTGCGCTGACGTTGTGGTTGCGTGAACCCTGCTGCCCGCCGGCAAAGGTGACCTCAGCTTTCGCTGAGGGGTGCTGCCTGCCGGTGCTAGGCGCGGGCACTCGTTGCTTGTTGGCGGAGCCGTCCGGCCGGGCGTCAGCGCGGGAACAGTTCAGCGCCGCAAGGCGTTTGCATGATGCGACGGGGCGGATGCCGCATCGTTCGATTCACTGTGTGTGCGTCCAGCGAGCCGGGTGCTCTGCTAGGCGAGAGTTAACGGCAAGTTGGTTGAGGAGAGTCTTGATGACCGAGGTACGCCGTCAGACGGTACTGCTGCCACGCCCTAACTGGGGCTGGCAGGACCGGGCCGCCTGTCATGGCACGGACGTTGTGCTGTTTTTCGGCCCGGACGGCGAGCGGCAGCCTGAGCGCGATATCCGCGAGCGCAAGGCAAAGGCGCTCTGCGCGGCGTGTCCGGTCCGGATGGAGTGCCTTGGCTATGCGGTCAGTCGTCCGGAGAAGTACGGAACTTGGGGCGGATTGAACGAGGACGAGCGTTCCGCCGAGCGGCGCCGCCGGATGCGGCGGGCTAACGCCAACGCCGCCTGATCCCGCCGCGTGCCGTCAGCGATAATCGGTACATGATCTGCATGTCCTGCCGTCGGCAGGAGCACGACTCCTGCCGCGGCGGCACCTGGTGCGACTGTCAGCATAAGCCTCAGGCGACCCTGCTGCCCGAACCCAGACTCGCCTGGATCCGGCAGGGCTAGTTCCAGCCGATCTGGTTCGGGCAGGAGTATGTTCGGGCAAGATCTACCGGCAACAGGAACTCGCCAGCCAAGCGACTGGGAGGGATAGCCGTGACCGACCGGGGTTCGCCCACTTCGCGTGCGTTCTGGTGCTTTATCACCTACTATGCTGCTAGGGAAATGGCATGACGCCCGCGCCCCGCCCGCCCCGGGCGCGGCCAGCTGACCGTGGGACCGCGAAGACCCAGGAGGCGCGCACGATGGAGAAGCTGGCCGAACAGGCCGCTCAGGATCTGCGGGGCGCCCCGGCCGAGGAGGTCATCAAGTGGGCCGCGCGGACGTTCGGCAAGAAGCTCTGCATCACCTCCTCGATGACCGATGCCGTCATCATCGACCTGGCTTCCCGGCACATCCCCGGCATCGACGTGCTCTTCCTCGACACCGGCTATCACTTCGCCGAGACAATCGGCACCAGGGACGCGGTGTCGGTGGTCTATCCGGTCAACGTGGTCAACGTGACCCCGGCCACTACCGTCGAGGAACAAGACGGCGAGCTCGGCCCGAAGCTGTACGCCAGGAACCCTGACCTGTGCTGCTACCTGCGCAAGGTCGTGCCGCTTGAGCAGTCGCTCGAGCCCTACGACTCCTGGATCACCGGAGTGCGCCGTGAGGAGACTGACGCGCGGACGGACACCAAGGTCGTCCAGTGGGACGCCAGACGCCAGATGGTCAAGGTCAACCCGATCGTGGAGTGGACTCAGCGGGACGTTGACGATTACATCGCCGAGAACGGAGTCCTGGTGAACCCGCTGGTCGACGACGGCTACCCGTCGATCGGGTGCAGCACCTGCACCGCGCGGGTGGCACCAGGAGCGGATCCGCGCAGCGGCCGCTGGGTCGGCACGGCCAAGACCGAGTGCGGCATCCATACCTGACATGCCGACTCGGATCAGCCGCGCGACGCACGAGGTACTCAACCAGGTTCCGCCGCTGGCGGGTTATGACGTCGCCGCCGACCAGGCGCTGCTTGGCGCGGTCGAACGGTATGACGCGGACTGGGTGCTTCCTGAGCTGCATGACGTCGGCCGGGCCGCGGGCTCGGCCGACGTCATCGAACTGGCCAGGCTCGCCAACGAGCACTTGCCTGCGCTTCGGACTCACGACCGGCGTGGCCACCGGATCGACGAGGTGGAGTTCCACCCCGCCTGGCACCAGCTCATGGCGGCGGCGGTGCGCCACGGCCTGCACGCCGCGCCCTGGGCGAGCAGCCAGCCAGGTGCCCATGTGGCCAGGGCAGCCAAGTTCTACGTCTGGACGCAGGCAGAGGCGGGACACGGCTGCCCGATCTCGATGACCTACTCCGTCGTGCCCTCGCTGCGGCACGCTCCTGACCTCGCGGCCAGGTTCGAGCCGCTGCTGACAGCCGCCAGTTACGACCCTGGGCTGGCTGTTCCCGACGGCAAGTCCGGACTGCTCGCGGGCATGGCGATGACCGAGAAGCAGGGCGGTTCCGACGTCCGCGCCAATACCACCAGGGCTGAGCCTGCCGGTGACGGCAGTTACCTGATCACCGGGCACAAATGGTTCTGCTCGGCCCCGATGTGCGACCTGTTCCTGACCCTGGCTCAGACACAGAGCGGGCTGACGTGCTTCCTGCTCCCCCGGGTGCTGCCGGACGGCACCAGGAACCGCATGCTCCTGCAGCGGCTCAAGGACAAGCTCGGCAACAAGTCCAACGCGTCCGCTGAGATCGAGTACGACGAGGCGCTCGCCTGGCCGGTCGGCGAACCTGGCCGAGGCGTCGCCACCATCATCGAGATGGTCAGTTCGACCAGGCTCGACTGCATCCTGGGCAGCGCCGCCAGTATCAGGCAGGCCTGCGTCGAAGCAGCGCACCATGCGCAGAACCGCACCGCGTTCGGAGTCACGCTGGCCGACCAGCCTGCCATGGTCGCGGTCCTGGCCGACCTGGCCCTGGAGTCGCAGGCCGCCACCACGCTGGCGTTCCGGCTGGCTGCGGCAGCCGATCGCGCGGCACGAGGTGACGCCGGCGAGGCGGCCTTGTTGCGGCTGGCGATGCCCGCGGCCAAGCACTGGATCTGCAAGCGTGCGCCCGCGGTGATCGCCGAGGCGCTGGAATGTCTCGGCGGCAACGGATTCGTCGAGGAATCCGTGCTGCCACGGCTCTACCGTGACGCGCCGGTGAACTCGATCTGGGAGGGCTCTGGCAACGTCACCGCGCTCGACCTGCTGCGCGCGCTGGGCCGCTCCCCCGCCAGTGTCGAAGCGCTCCGGGCCGAACTCGGCCTGGCGGCCGGAGCTGATCACCGGCTTGACCGCGCGATCGAGTGCCTGTGGCGGGAACTGTCCGAGGTCACCGCTGGTGACCCGGTCGCCGCGCAGTACCGGGCACGCAGGCTGGCCGGGTTGCTGACGGTCGCCCTGCAGGGTGCGTTGCTCGTCAGATATGCGCCGGCCGCGGTGGGTGATGCCTTCTGCGCGTCCCGGCTAGGCGATGGCGGTGGTGCTGGTGGTCCCGGTGTTTCGTTCGGCATGCTGCCAGGCGGACTTGATCTCGCTACGGTGCTTGACCAGATCAGGCCGGCCGTTACCGGATAGGGTCGGCGCATGCGCGTCTGGCCTGGCAACGCTTATCCGCTGGGAGCGGTCTGGGACGGCTCCGGGACGAACTTCGCTATCTTCTCCGAAGTCGCCGAGCTGGTGGAACTCTGCCTGTTCGACGTTGACGGCGCCGAGACGAAGATCCGCCTGACCGAAGTGGACGGATTCGTCTGGCACTGCTACCTGCCCGATGTCGGACCTGGCCAGCATTACGGGTTCCGGGTACACGGCCCGTACGACCTGCGCCGCGGGCACCGCTGCAACCCGTCCAAACTACTGCTCGATCCGTACGGAAAGGCAGTCGACGGCGAGGTCCGCTGGGGTCCCGCGCTCTATTCGTACGTCCAGGGCAGCAACGATCCGGCGGCGATGAACACCGAGGACAGCGCTCCGTTCATGCCGCGCAATGTCGTGATCAACCCGTACTTCGACTGGGCAGGAGATCAGCAGCTCAGGACGTCCTATCACGAGACCCTGGTCTACGAGGCGCACGTCCGCGGTCTCACGCTGCGGCACCCGGGCGTACCGCCCGAGCTGCGCGGCAGCTACGCTGGCCTGGCGTCACCGGCGATCATCGAGCATCTGCGGCGGCTGGGCGTGACGGCGATCGAGCTGATGCCGGTGCACCAGGCCGTGCCCGAGCCAATGCTGGTCGATCGCGGGCTGACCAATTACTGGGGATACAACACGATCGGGTTCTTCGCGCCGCACCACGGTTACGCGTCGGCGACCGCCGCGCACGGCCAGGTCGCCGAGTTCAAGTCCATGGTCAAGACGCTGCACCAGGCGGGCATCGAGGTCATTCTCGACGTGGTCTACAACCACACCGCCGAAGCCGCCGAGCTTGGCCCCACGCTCTGTTTCCGTGGCATCGACAACGCGGCGTACTACCGGCTGGCCGACGACGACCCGGCGGTGTACCTCGACTACACCGGCTGCGGCAACAGTCTCAACGTCCGGCACCCGCATACCCTGCAGCTGATTATGGACTCGCTGCGGTACTGGATCGACGAGATGCATGTCGACGGCTTCCGGTTCGACCTCGCGTCCGCGCTGGCCAGGGAACTGCATGACGTGGACAGGCTGTCGGCCTTCTTCGACCTGGTGCAGCAGGACCCGCTGGTCTCTCAGGTCAAGCTGATCGCCGAGCCGTGGGACGTCGGCGAAGGCGGATACCAGGTGGGCCGGTTCCCGCCGCTGTGGACCGAGTGGAACGGCAAGTACCGTGACACGATGCGTGACTACTGGCGCGGCGAGCCTGGACGGCTGCCAGAACTCGCGTCGCGGCTGACCGGATCGAGCGACCTGTACGAGACCAGCGCCCGGCGCCCGGTCGCCTCGGTGAACTTCGTCACCTGCCATGACGGCTTTACCCTGGCCGACCTGGTGAGCTATCACCAAAAGCACAACGAGGCTAATGGCGAGCACAACCGCGACGGATCGGACGACAACCGGTCGTGGAACTGCGGCACCGAGGGCGCATCCGACGATCCCGCGATCATCGCGCTGCGTGGCCGGCAAGTGCGGAATTTCCTGGCCACCCTGTTCTTCTCCCAGGGCATCCCGATGCTGCTGGCCGGCGACGAGCTTGGCCGCACCCAGCAGGGCAACAACAACAGCTACTGCCAGGACAACGAGATCTCCTGGGTGGACTGGGATGCGGCGGCAAAGCATTCCGACCTGATCGACTTCGTGGCCGGGCTGTCCGCATTGCGCAAGGCACATCCGGTGTTCCGGCGGCGCCGGTTCTTCAGCGGCCAGGCCGGTGACTCGGGCGACGGCCAGCGCGACATCGTCTGGCTGAACCCGTCCGGCGCGGAGATGACGGCCGCGGACTGGAACGCGAGCTACGCGAAGTCCCTGGCCGTCTGCATGAACGGCGACGCCATCACCGAGCCAGGACCACGCGGCGAGCGCATCACCGACGCCGACTTCATGCTCTTGATCAACGCGCACAGTGATCCGGTGACCTTCGGCATTCCGGCCGGTGTCAGTTCGGCGGACGCCTCGTGGCAGGTAGTCGTGGACACGGCAGCGGCTCAGCCGCTCGCTCCCGGCCGGGCGGATGCCGGAGCTGCCGGTACGCCAGGATCGGCCGACCAACTCCGGGCCGTCCAGGTGGATTCACACTCGATCGTGGTGCTGCGAGCCGCCAAGTAGACGATGCCGCGAACAGCGAATCAGACGGCCGACTGACCCAGCGCCAGGATGGCTCGCCCTGAGCTCAGCTCGGTCGCGGCAGCCGAACTCGCCGAGGATGCCGACGAAACCGCCTTGTGCCAGCCCCCGACATTCAAAGAATTGTCAGTGGCCGGTGATAGTATACGAATACACGTTCTAGAGAGATGGCACCACCGGGAATGGCGTAGCTAGCAGGTTCAGGTCTTACCATTCTCAGTTCCTCGGACTCTGGTCTCCCGGGTTGGTCGGCCCTCCGGTGTTTGGCCCAGACGCGTCGTTTCGGCCTAGGCAGCCGTCGGTGAGGACGGTCGTCATTGCTGATAGCAGTTCATCGCAGCCCAGTCCAGCTTGATCGACTCAGGTTCTGAGGAGGTGACACCCCGGTGTGTGTCTCTGGCGATCGGTGCTCTCAGTCGCTGCCCCAATCATCGGGTGCCGCGCTGGAAATGGTGCTGACCGGGCTCGATTGGCTGGCCAAAGCGGACCTGGCCTCGTCGCCAGCGGCGGTCCAAGCCGACTGCCTGCGCGGCATGGAGCGCGCTCTCTCGATGCACACCGCTGCCCGGGCGCGGGTCCTTGCGGCGTTCACCGCTCAGGCAGGTTACGAAGACGACGGCCACGGGTCGCCGCGGACCTGGCTGGCCTGGCAGACCCGGATCACTCGTCCGGCCGCGTCGGCGGCGCTGGCCTCGATGCGGCGGCTGAAGGCACACCATGCCGTCGCGGACGCGCTGGCCGACGGAGCCATCTCCGCCTCGTGGGCCAGGCAGATCACGGACTGGACCGAACTGCTGCCCGAGGAAGCGCGTGACGACGCCGACACGATCCTGCTTGCCGCCGCCGCCGGCGGCGCGGACCTGAGTGACCTGGCGTCCCTAGCCGAGGAGATGCGCCGCCGCCTGGCTCGCCCCGACAAGGACGACGACGGCTTCGACGACCGGTCAGTGCGGTTGGCGACCACGCTGGGCGGGGCTGGCAAGCTGCACGGGGAGCTGACGCCCCAGTGCGCTGCCGCCCTGCAGTCCGTGCTCGACGCCCTGGGCAAGAGAGCCGGCCCGGAGGACATCCGCAGCCGCGACCAGCGCCAGCACGACGCGCTGGAAGAAGCATGCCGCCGGCTGATGGCCGCCGGGTGCCTGCCGGACCGTGCCGGACAGTCGACGCAGTTGCAGCTGCACATCTCCCTGGACGAACTCACCGGTCCCCTCGACGACCCCGCCGACAGAGACCGGCGCGGCCTGACGCCCGCTCATGGCCCGGCGGCAGGACCCGGCTACGACTGCGACGCCTCGGTCGCCCCGATCGTGACCGGCCGGGTCGACCACGAGCTGCTGGACAAACTGGCCGCACGTCTCACCGGAGACCAGGCTGCCGCAGGCGATCTGATCCTGCAGCATGCCGTCGCCCTGCTGTCCGGCCCGGGCGGGCTGGCATCCTGGCTGCGGACGGGCACCCTGCCCCGGCCCGCGGCTTCGGTCAGCCTTCCGCTCGACGTTGGAGCCGTCACCGAGACCATCCCCGCGCACCTTCGCCGGGCCGTGATCGCCCGCGACAAGCACTGCGCCGCCCCTGGCTGCGACCAGCCTCCGGCCGCGTGCCAGGTGCATCACATCGTGCCGCGCAGCGAGGGTGGCGCCACCAAGCTCACCAATCTGCTGCTGCTCTGCAGCTTCCACCACTTGATCCTGGTACATCGGTGGGGCTGGACCATTTCCCTCAACGCCGACGGCACTACCACGGCCGCCAGCCCGGACGGGAGCCGCGTCCTGCGTAGTCACAGCCCCCCGGCAGCCGCCGCCTGACCGGCGGCCCCCCGAGACGACGTTGGCCACTTGCCGCAGCGGATTGAAGATCGACATCACCCGGCCAATCAGGGGCTGCGGAATGGCCAGCAGGAACAGCTGTCGTGCATGCGCCAAGAAGTCTTGGCCATACTTTGGCAAGTCCGAAAGCCCGGCGAGGTCATGTCACCGTCAGCGGGTCGCCGACGGAGATCTGGCCGTCGGTCAGGATGTCGGCGTTCAGGCCGCCGCGGTGCATCAGGTCCTTGATGATTCCCTGGCGGGTCAGCGACTGCAGGTGCGCGCACGGATGGCACAGCTTCACCCCGACGCACTCTACTTCCCCGAGCTTGAAACGCCGGCCGACCAGGTCGTTCAGCCGCACTCCGCGTACCACGACCTGCCGGCGGGATTGCGGGCCGCTCAGGCCGACATCTTCCAGGACTTCCGCTTCGATCAGGGTCAGCGTCCGGCCGGGCTCCGCCCCGTGCTCGAAGAACTTCCTGTCTCCCTTGAGTCCCTTGCCTGCCTGCGCGGCCACGGAGCCGACTGGCGCGATGGCGTCGCTCGGGCCGATATTGATCTGCTCGACTGTCACGAGGACATCATGACGTGACGGCGGCGGACAGGCCAAGCGATATCCTCGGGCGTGCGCTTGATCTATCCGGGACCGGGCAGGCAACTCGACTCCGACACAGACCAGCTTGTCGCCGAACTCGCCGCGCTGTACGCCTACCCGGACGACGGCCGCTGGCTCCGCGCCAACATGGTCGCCAGCGTGGACGGCTCGGTCACTTCCGGTGGCCGGTCCGGCGGGCTGTCAGGCGCCGCCGACCGGCTGGTCTTCGTGGTGCTGCGAAGCCTCGCCGACGTCGTCCTGGTCGGCGCCGGCACAGCCAGGCAAGAGCGGTACCGGCGGGTGCCGCCAGCGGAGACCTGGCCTGCGCTGCGGGCCGGCCGGCCGGCCACCCCGCCGATCGCGGTCGTGACCAGGCGCCTCGACCTGACTGGCCGGCTCGTCAGCGGCAGGAACGAAGACGGCGGCAGTGACGGTGCCCCGGCCAGGACCATCGTGCTCACCACCGAGCAGGCCCCGCGCGAGGTCCGCGCCGCCGCGGCCAGAACCGCCGACGTCGTCGTCGCCGGCGAGTCGGAGGTGACCGCGACCGCGGCGGTCGAGGCGCTAACCGGTCTCGGCTACCGCAAAATCCTCACAGAAGGCGGCCCGAACCTGCTCAGCCAGCTCGCGGACGCGGGCCTGCTGGATGAACTCTGCCTGACGATCAGTCCGGTGCTCGAAGGCGGTCACGGGCGGAAGATGACCGCGGCGCCGCAGCCGACCAGCCCCGCGCCGCTGACACTAGCCAGCGTGCTGGAGGACGACGGGTTCCTGCTGACCAGGTACGTGCGGGCTCAGGATCAGGCGCGGCTGCCCTGACGGAGCCGGTCGAGCGCCTCGGCCAGGATCGCGGCACCGTCACCGGCCGAACGGCGCTCCTTCACGTACGCCAGGTGCGTCTTGTAGGGCTCGGCGTGCGGCAGTGGCGGCGGGCTCGCGGAGTCCCGGCCGGCCGGGACTCCGCAGCGCGGGCAGTCCCAGGTGTCCGGGATCGGCGCGTCGTTCGCGAAGCTCGGCACGGTCTCGTGACCGTTGCAGCAGTAGAACGACACTCGCACCCGAGGCGCGGCCTCGCCCCGCTCAGCCTCCCCCATTGGTCCGGCGCCGACACGGCTGCCGCGAATGGCGTTGCCACTACTCACTACTGGCCTCTTTCCAGACGAAGTGCTAGTCCTGACGTTGTCGCCGGCCGCCGGGTTTGGTCGATCACTTCAGCAGCAGACCGAGCACAACGATGCACACGAACCACAGGACGCCGGTAAAGATCGTGATGCGATCCAGGTTCCGCTCGACCACAGAAGAGGAGCCGAGCGAGGAGGACATCCCGCCGCCGAACATGTCGGAGAGTCCGCCGCCTTTACCCTTATGCAGCAGAACCAGCACCACCATGAGCAAGCTCGTGATGATCAGGACGATAGAGAATGCGATAACCACTGCTGTCGTCGTCCCTCCGGGTGCACCGATCAGGCGTGCGCTTCACGATACCGGCAGATCCTCACGAATCCTTCGTAATCGAGGCTGGCACCGCCGACCAGCGCGCCGTCGATGTCTGGCTGCGTCATGATGGCAGGCATGTTGTCGGGCTTTACTGATCCCCCGTAAAGGATACGCATAGCAGCGGCCACCTCGTGACCATGGTCGCTGGAAACCTGCTTCCTCATCGCCGCGCAGACCTCCTGAGCGTCCTCCGGCGTCGCAACCTCGCCCGTCCCGATCGCCCAGACCGGCTCGTAGGCGATCACGATGCCCGCGACCTGTTCGCCGGTGAGACCGGCCAGCCCGCCCTCGAGCTGGGACAGGGTGTAATCCAGGTGGTCGTCGGCCTGCCGCACGGCCAGCGGTTCGCCGACGCAGAGCACGGGGGTCATCGCGTGCTCCAGCACCACCCTCACCTTGGCGTTGACCAGCGCGTCATCCTCGTGGTGGTACTGCCGCCGCTCGGAGTGCCCGGCGAGCACATAGCCGCAGCCGAGCTTGGCGAGCATCCGGCCGCTGACCTCGCCGGTATACGCCCCGTCCGGGTACGCGGAGACGTCCTGCGCGCCGTACCGCAGCCGCAGCTTGTCGCCCTGGACCAGGGTCTGCACGCTGCGCAGTGCCGTGAACGGCGGCAGCACGGCGATATCGGCAGCGTCGAAGTCCTTGACGGTCAGCCGGAAGGCCAGTTGCTGAGTGAGGGCGAGCGCTTCCAGATGGTTGTTATGCATCTTCCAGTTGCCGGCCACCAGCGGCTTGCGCCCGGTGCTCGCTTGGCTCATATGTTGTCCTCCAGGGCCGTCAGGCCCGGCAGGGCCTTGCCTTCGAGATATTCCAGGCTGGCCCCGCCGCCGGTGGAAATGTGGCTGAACGCCGCGTCAGGAAATTTCAATGTGCGAACGGCCGCCGCCGAGTCACCGCCGCCCACGACGGTCAGGCCAGGCACCTTGCTGATCGCCTTGGCGACCGCGACGGTGCCTGCCGCGAACGCGGGGAACTCGAACACGCCCATCGGGCCGTTCCAGAAAACCGTACCGGCGTCGGCGAGCTTGGCGGCGAACAGTTCCGCGGTGGCCGGGCCGATATCGAGCCCCATCCGGTCGGCAGGGAACTCCGTCACCGGCACCACGTCGTGCGCGGCGTCGGCGGTGAACTCGGTGGCCGCGACCAGGTCGACCGGGAGCACCAGGTCCACTCCGGCCCGCTCGGCCTCGGCGAGTACGCCGGCGACCTCGCTGATCATTTCCTTCTCCACCATCGAGCGGCCGATTCCGTCGCCGCGTGCCGCCAGGAACGTGAACGCCATGCCGCCGCCGACCAGAATACGGTCGGCGACCCGGAGCAGGTGGGCTACGACGGCCAGTTTGTCGGAGATCTTCGCTCCGCCGAGCACGACGACGTACGGGCGGGCCGGGTCCTGCGTGAGCTGGCGCAGGACAGCGACCTCGGCCAGGACCAGTTCGCCGGCCGCGTGCGGCAGCAACGCGGGCACGTCGTAGACAGTCGCGTGCTTGCGGTGCAGCGCGCCGAACCCGTCACCGACGTACGCCTGGGCCAGGCCAGCCAGCTTCGCGGCGAGGCCGGCCCGCTGCGCGTCGTCCTTGCTGGTCTCGGCCGGCTCGAACCTGACGTTCTCCAGCAAGCCGACGTCGCCGTCGCGCAGCGACCCGGCGACCCGCACGGCCGACGGGCCGGTCACGTCCGAGGCGAACGCGACCGGCCGCCCGAGCAGTTCGCCGAGCCGGTCGGCGACCGGGCGGAGCGACGGGCCGCCGGCGGCGCGCGCGGTGAAGTCGTCACCCTTGGGCCGGCCTAGGTGCGAGCAGACCAGAACCCGCGCGCCGCGCCCGGTCAGCGCGGTGATGGTGGGCAGGCTCGCCCTGATCCGGCCGTCGTCGGTGATCACGCCGCCACCGAGCGGCACGTTCAGGTCGGCGCGCAGCAGCACCACCCGCCCGGCGACCTCCAGGTCGGCCAGTGACCTCATGACCGGCCGGGGAGCTGGGAGGCGACGAGGACGGTCAGGTCGGCCAGCCGGCTGGAGTAACCCCACTCGTTGTCATACCAGCCGATCACCTTCACCTGGTCACCCGCGGCCATGGTGAGCAGCGAGTCGAAGGTGCAGGAGTACGGCGTGCCGACGACGTCAGAGGAGACGATCGGGTCGGCCGTGTACTTCAGGTATCCCTTGAGCGGTCCGTCCGAAGCCGCCGCGGCGTAGGCGGCGTTGATTTCTTCGATGCTGGCCTCGCGCTCGAGTTGCACGACCAGGTCGGTGACCGAGCCGTCCATGACCGGCACCCGCATGGACAGCCCGTCGAGCTTGCCCTTCAGCGCCGGCAGCACCAGCGAGGTGGCCTTAGCCGCACCGGTGGTGGTCGGGATGATGTTCTGGGCGGCCGCCCGTGCCCGGCGCAGGTCCTTGCGCGCGTAGTCCAGGATCACCTGGTCGTTGGTGTAGGCGTGAATGGTGGTCATCAGGCCCTTGACGATGCCGAAGTTCTCGAGCAGGACCTTGGCCATCGGCGCGACGCAATTCGTCGTGCAGGACGCATTCGAGATGATGTGGTGGGCGGCCGGGTCATACAAGTCGTCGTTGACGCCGAGCACCACGGTAATGTCCTCGCCCTTGGCAGGCGCGGAGATGATCACCTTCTTGGCACCAGCCCGCAGGTGCTTTCCCGCACCCGCCGCGTCGGTGTAGTAGCCGCTTGACTCCACGACGATGTCCACGCCGAGGTCGCCCCACGGCAGCGCTGCCGGGTCACGCTCGGCGAACAACGCGATGGTCTGGTCGCCGACCCTGATGCCCTCGCTGGTCACGGACACTTCTTGGTCGAGGGTGCCGAGCAGCGTGTCGTACTTGAGCAAGTGCGCGAAAGTCTTGACATCGCCTAGGTCGTTAGCCGCGACGATTTCGATCTCGGACGTCCCGAGCGCGTGGACAGCGCGCCAGAAGTTCCGTCCGATCCGCCCGAACCCGTTGATTCCTACCCGGACAGTCACGGGGTGTCCCCTTCGCCTCGTAGCTGCCGGCGACACCGGCATGCCGCCGGTGCGTCGCCAGCTCCCTTGCTGATCACGCGCCACGCGCACCATAACATCGCGCGCTCACCGGGCACAGGGCCGACCGTCCCTGGCTCAGGGGACGAGCATGTCCGGGGTGAGATGCGCCTCGGTGGTCGGAATGCCTAGTTCGACGGCCCTCCTGTCGGCGAGCGCGAGCAACCGCCTGATCCGCCCGGCGATCGCATCCTTCGTGAGCTGCGGTTCGGCGAGCTGGCCGAGTTCCTCCAGGCTCGCCTGGCGGTGCTTGATGCGAAGCTGGCCGGCCACGATCAGGTGCTCGGGGGCGACGTCGCCGAGTATCTCCAGTGCCCGCTCCACCCGCGCGCCCGCCGCTACCGCTGCCCGTGCGCTGCGCCGCAGGTTGGCGTCGTCGAAGTTGGCCAGCCGGTTGGCGGTGCCGCGTACCGCGCGGCGGATCCGGCGCTCCTCCCAGGCGAGCACGCTGTCGTGGGCGCCAAGCCTAGCCAAGATCGCGCTGATCGCGTCGCCGTCGCGTACCACCACGCGGTCCACGCCGCGTACGTCGCGTGCCTTCGCCTGGATCCGCAGCCGCCGCGCGGCGCCGACCATCGCCAGCGCCGCTTCCGGACCAGGACAGGTAAGTTCCAGCGACATGGAGCGTCCCGGCTCGGTCAGCGAGCCGTGCACGAGGAAAGCGCCGCGCCAGGCGGCCTCGCAGTCGCAGGTGCTGCCGGCCACGACCTGCCTGGGCAGGCCGCGTACTGGCCGGCCCAGGCCGTCCACCAGGCCGGTCTGCCTGGCGAGGCTGTCGCCGTCCTTGCTGACGCGCACGACATAGCGGTTACCCTTGCGCAGTCCGCTCGGCGCGAGAACGATGAGCTCGGACGAGTGGCCGAAGACCTCCATGATGTCTTTGCGCAGCCGGCGGGCAGCGGATCCGGTGTCGAGTTCCGCCTCGACCATGATGTGCCCGCTATTAAGGTGCAGGCCGCCGGCGAACCGCAGCAGCGTAGACACCTCGGCCTTTCTGCAGCACGGCTTGAGCACGCTGACGCGGCTGAGCTCGTCCTTCACCAGGTGAGTTAGCGCCACCAATCTCACTCCCCCTCGAATATTCGCGCGAAAGCGCCGGCCAGCCGCCGTGGGTCGTGCCGGTCGGGCCGGCCGCTGATCGCCAGGTCGGCGAGCACCAGCCGGCCGCCGAGAAGGCCGGCTGCCTTGGTCAGTTCGTCGGTAGTGCCCCTGGCCGCCGCACGGTCGGCTAGCACGACATCAATGGCAAGGTCCGGGGCATGACTGGCCAGCACCTCCAGATGTGCGTGCGGGGAAAACCCCTCGGTCTCCCCCGGCTGGGCCGCCAGGTTCAGCGTGACCAGCCTGCGTGCCGGAGTGGCGACCAGGGCGCTGGCGAGTTGCGGTACCAGCAAGTGCGGCAGCACGCTGGTGAACCACGAGCCAGGACCAAGCACCACCCAGTCTGCTTCGGCGACCGCCTGCACCGCTTCCGTGCAGGCGGGCGGGTCCGCAGGGACCAACGACATCGACCGTACCCGGCCAGCCGTCGTCGCGCAGGCGACCTGACCCCGAACGGTGCTGATCCGGCGGGGAAACTTCGGGTCAACTCCTTCTACTTCGGCCGCAAGCTCCAGCGGTACCGAGGCCATCGGGAGCACCCGTCCGTGTGCGCCGAGCAGCCGGCCGACCCAGTCGAGTCCGGTCACCGGGTCGCCGAGCAGTTCCCAGAGCGCGACGATCAGCAGGTTCCCGACGGCATGGCCGCCGAGTTCACCGTTTCCGGTGAACCGGTGCTGCACTACCCTGCTCCAGGTCGTGCCCCACGAGTCGTCGCCGCACAGGGCGGCTAGTGCCATCCGCAAGTCGCCGGGCGGCAGGACGCCGTACTCGCGCCGCAGGCGGCCGCTTGATCCTCCGTCGTCCGCGACGGTCACGATCGCGGTGAGATCGCGGGTCACCCGCCGTAGCGCCGACAGCGAGGCATGCAAGCCGTGGCCGCCGCCGAGCGCTACGACGCGGCGCCGGGTCGGCCTGCCTCGCCCGGCCAGGCTCGCGGCCGGCGGCCAGGAGTTACTCACGCCCGAGATCGCGATGCGCCACCTGAATGCCCGGCCAGGTCCCCGCGAGCCTGGCCGCGATCTCCTCCGATATCACGACGCTCCGGTGTTTGCCGCCGGTGCAGCCGACGGCGAGAGTGACGAAGTGCTTTCCGCTCCGCTCGTAGCCGGCCAGCGAGATCTGCAGCGCCTGCAGGTACGCACGCAGGAAGTCCTGCGCACCGGTCTGTCCGAGCACGTACTCCTTGACCGCGGCGTCCTGTCCGGTCTGCGGCGCGAGCTCGGAAACCCAGTGCGGGTTCGGCAGGAACCGGCAGTCGACCACCATGTCGGCGTCGACAGGAAGCCCGTATTTGAAGCCGAACGACAGGACCGTGACCCGCAGCGCCGTGTCGCGCTCGTTCCCGAACGCCTCGCGCATCCGGGCGCGCAGCTCGTGGATATTCATCGCGGAGGTGTCGAGCACCAGGTCGGCTTCGGCCCGGACGCCAAGCAACTGGTCGCGCTCGGCGGCGATCCCGTCGACTACGCGGCCGTTTTCCTGCAACGGATGCGGCCGCCTGACGTTGTCGAATCTGCGCACCAGCGTCTCGTCGCTCGCTTCGAGGAAGACCACGTACGGGCGCGCGCCGCTGGCATCGAGCTCGGCGAGTGCCGACTTCAAGTCGGTGGAGAATGCCCGGCTGCGGACGTCGACCACGGCGGCGACCCTGGGCACCGCCGCCCTGGCCCGCCTGGCCAGGTCCAGCATGGTCACCAGCATGGCCGGCGGCAGGTTGTCGGCGACGAACCAGTCGAGATCCTCCAGCGACTTGGCGGCCGTCGAGCGCCCGGCGCCGGACATTCCCGTGATGATGACGATCTCGGCTGCCCCGCCGTAGTGAGTCACTGGACTTGCCCCCGCTTCCCGTCTGCCGTCACTCCAGTGTCCCCCCGTGCAGAGCCGCGGCGACCATCTCGGCCAGCCGGGGGCCGAATCCGTCGACTTCCGCGATCTGCTCGATGGTCGCCTGCCGCAGCCTGCGGACCGAACCGAAGTGCCTGAGCAAGGCCGCGCGCCTGGCCGGCCCGAGCCCGGGCAGGTCGTCGAGCTCACTGACCCGCTGCGCCGCGGTCCGTTTCGCCCTGTGGTACGTGATCGCGAACCTGTGTGCCTCGTCCCGCACCCGCTGCAGCAGGTAGAGGCCTTCGCTCGTGCGCGGCATGATCACCGGGCCGTCCTCGGCTGGCAGCCACACTTCCTCAAGCCGCTTGGCCAGCCCGCACACGGCGACGTCGGTGATGCCGAGCTCGGTCAGTGCCCGCACCGCCGCGTCGACCTGGCCAGCGCCGCCATCGATCACCACCAGGCTCGGCGGGTACGCGAACTTGCGCTTGCCGCCGTCCTCCGGTGCGGGCGCCGACTTCAGTTCCGGCTCGGTTTCGCGTTCGGCCAGGTAGCGGCGGAACCTTCTGGTGAGCACCTCGTAGATCGCCGCCAGGTCGTCCTTACCCTCGCCCTTGATCTCGAACTTGCGGTACTCGGACCGGCGCGCCAGGCCGTCTTCGAACACGACCATCGAGGCGACGACGTGCGTGCCCTGCAAGTTGGAGACGTCGTAGCACTCGATCCGCAACGGGGCACTGTCCAGGCCGAGCGCGTCCTGTATCTCGCGCATCGCCTGGCTGCGGGTGGTCAGGTCGCTCGCCCTCTTGGTCTTATGCAGCGCGAGCGATTCTGTGGCGTTCCTGGTGACCGTGTCGAGCAGCGCCCGCTTGTCGCCGCGCCGCGGCACCCGCAGGCTGACCCGGCCGCCCCGGCGGGCGGCGAGCCAGTCCTGCACCGCGGTCGCGTCCGGTGGCAGGACCGGGACCAGCACCTCGCGCGGCACGGCCTGCCGGTCAGCTTCGTCCGGCTGGGCGGGCCGGTGCACGGGCACGCCAGGCTCCTGCTGCTCGGCGGCGGGATCGTCACGGTAGACCTGGCCGAGGAAGTGCTCCACGAGTTCGCCGGTGCTGACCTCTTCCACCTTGTCCACGACCCAGCCGCGCTGACCGCGTACTCTCCCGCCGCGCACGTAGAAGACCTGGACCGCAGCCTCGAGCGCGTCTTCCACCAGGCCGATCACGTCGCAGTCGGTGCCGTCAGGCAGCACGACTGCCTGCTTCTCCAGCGCGCGTTGCAGTGCCTGCAGGTCGTCGCGCAACCGGGCGGCCAACTCGAACTCCTCGGCGCGGGCTGCCTGGCGCATCCGCGCCTCGAGCCGCTTGGTGAACTTGCCGGTCTGGCCAGCCATGAAGTCGCAGAACTCCTCGGCTAGCCGCCGGTGCCCGGCCGCGTCCACCCGCCCGACGCAGGGCGCGGAGCACTTGCCGATATAGCCGAGCAGGCACGGGCGCCCGATCTGCCCGGCTCGCTTGAACACCCCCGCCGAGCAGGTGCGGACCGGGAAGACGCGCAGCAGCGTGTCGACGGTGTCCCTGATCGCCCAGGCGTGCGAGTACGGCCCGAAGTACCTGACGCCGCGCCGCTTGGCGCCGCGCAGCACGGTGACCCTCGGGTACTCCTCGTTCATGGTGACGGCGAGATACGGGTAGCTCTTGTCGTCCCGGTACCTGATGTTCCAGCGCGGGTCGAACTCCTTGATCCAGGAGTACTCCAGTTGCAGCGCCTCGACCTCGGTGCCCACGATGGTCCACTCGACCCCGGCGGCGTCGAGCAGCATCGACTGGGTCCGCGGGTGCAGGCTGGCGAAGTCGGCGAAATAGGAGTTCAGCCGGGAGCGCAGGCTCTTGGCCTTGCCGACGTAGACCACGCGGCCGTGCTTGTCGCGGAACCGGTAGACCCCTGGCGATTCGGGAACGGAGCCAGGCGCCGGCCGGTAGGTTGCCGGATCTGCCACGCAGCAACTCTATTTCGTCGCGGCGCCCGCGCGGTCCGGCTCAGGCTGACGCCGGACCCGCGTAGAGCGGCTGCTGGCCGTCGTACCGGGTCAGCCTGATCCACTTTTCGCCGCTGATGTGCAACGCTGTCGGTGATGCTCCTCGCCGTTGCCGCCAGTGCGCTGGCCGTGCTCGCCTGGCTCTACCTGCTGGCAGGGCACGGCGGATTCTGGCGCACCGACCAGCGGCTGCCCGGCGCCCGGCAAGAGCCTGTCGCCGCGTGGCCGGGCGTGGTCGCGGTGATCCCGGCCAGGGACGAGGCGGACGTGCTGCCGCAGGCCCTGCCGACGCTGCTGGCGCAGGAGTACCCGGGAGAGTTCACGGTGGTGCTGGTGGACGACGAGAGCAGCGACGGCACCGCGCAGGTGGCCGTCGGCCTGAGCAAGCGGCCGGGCGCGGGCGCGCGGCTGCGGGTCGTCTCCGGCGCACCCCCTCCTCCTGGCTGGGCCGGAAAGGTGTGGGCCATGGCGCAGGGACTGCGGCACGCGGGCGACGCGGAGTACGTGCTGTTTACCGACGCCGATATCGCCTATGCGCCGGGGATCGTCACCGCGCTGGTCCGCTCGGCACAGGCAACCGGTCACGCGATGGTGTCGCAGCTGGCGTTGCTGCGGACGCAGACGTTCGCCGAGCGGCTGCTGATCCCGGCCTTCGTCTATTTCTTCGCCCAGTTGTACCCGTTCCGGCGGGTGAACCGGCGGACCTCGCGCACCGCCGCGGCGGCGGGCGGCTGCATGCTGGTACGGCGCGAGGCCCTGGAGAAGGCGGGCGGGCTCGAGCCGATCCGCGGTGCCCGCATCGACGATGTCGCCCTCGGCGGCTTGCTGAAACGCGGGCCGGAACCGGCCGGCTGCTGGCTCGGGTTCAGCACCGGGGTGGTCAGCTGCCGCGAGTACACCGGCGTGGCGCAGGTGTGGGACATGGTGGCGCGCAGCGCTTACACGCAACTGCGTTACTCCCCCGCCGCGCTCGCCGCCACGGTGGTCGGCCTGGCCTGGATCTACCTGCTCCCGGTCGTAGCAGCGGCCGGCGGCCTGATGCTGCTGGCCGGCGGTGACCGGCCGGCCGCCTGGCTGGCCGCCACGGGACTGGCCGGCTGGGTCATCATGTCGGCCACCTACGTACCGATTCTGCGGCTCAGCGGGCTGTCCGGCCTGCGGGCGCCATGCCTGCCGCTGATCGCCGTCCTCTACACCGGCATGACCGTCAGCTCAGCCTGGCGGCATCACGCCGGCCGAGGCGGCGAGTGGAAGGGGCGTACTATCTAGCCAGCACCAGGCGGTCAGCACCAGGCGGCTAGACCTCGAAAGCTTCCGGCGGCGGGCAGGAGCAGACCAGGTGCCGGTCGCCGTAGGCGCCCTCGATCCGCCGGACTGGCGGCCAGTACTTGGACCGGCGGTCACCGCCGGCCGGGTAGGCCGCCTCGGTCCGGCCGTAGGGGTGCTCCCAGGAGTCGGCGAGCAGCATCGACGCGGTGTGCGGCGCATTCTTCAGCGGGTTGTCCTTGGCGTCGGACTCGCCGGCCGCTACCTTGGCGATCTCGCCGGCGATCGCGATCATCGCGTCGCAGAACCGGTCAAGCTCGGCCAGGTTCTCACTCTCGGTCGGCTCCACCATCAGCGTGCCGGCCACCGGGAACGACATCGTCGGCGCGTGGAAGCCGTAGTCGATCAGCCGCTTGGCGACGTCCTCGGCGGTAATCCCGGTCTGGCTGGTGATCTGCCGCAGGTCGAGTATGCACTCGTGCGCGACCAGGCCGCCTTGGCCGGCGTACAGGACAGGGAAATACGCACCGAGCCGCCTGGCCACGTAGTTGGCGTTGAGTATCGCGACCTGAGTCGCCCTGCGGAGCCCGTCGCCGCCCATCATCGTCAGGTACGCCCACGAGATGGGCAGGATCCCGGCCGAGCCGAACGGTGCCGCGGCGACCGGCCCGGTCCGCAGTTCGGCCGGCACCTCGCCCGTCGTGGCACCCGCGACCGCGATGTCGGGCAGCATGGGATGCCTGGGCAGGAACGGCGTCAGGTGCGCCCGCACCGCCACCGGGCCCACGCCGGGGCCGCCGCCGCCATGCGGGACGCAGAACGTCTTGTGCAGGTTCAGGTGTGACACGTCCGCGCCGAAGGTGCCCGGCTTGGCCAGCCCGACCAGGGCGTTGAGGTTGGCACCGTCGACATAGACCTGACCGCCGGCCGCGTGCACCGTCTCGCACACCTCGCCCACGGTGGACTCGAACACCCCGTTGGTCGACGGATAGGTCAGCATGATCGCCGCGACCGTTCCGGCATGCAGGTCCAGCTTGTCCCGCAGGTCACCGAGGTCGATAGCGCCGTCGGACCCGCACTTGACCACGACTACCTTCAGGCCGGCCAGCGCCGCGGACGCCGCGTTCGTGCCGTGTGCCGACTCGGGGATCAGGCAGATGGTCCGCCGCGGCTCGTTCCTCGACCGGTGGTACTGCCGGATCGCGAGCAAGCCGGCCAGCTCGCCCTGCGACCCCGCGTTCGGCTGCAACGACACCGCGTCGTAGCCGGTGATCTCGACCAGGGCATCTTGCAGTCCGGCGATCAGCTCGTAGTACCCGGCGGCCTGGTCGGCCGGCGCGAACGGATGCAGGTCGGCGAACTCGGGCCAGCTGATCGGCTCCATTTCCGCGGTCGCGTTGAGCTTCATGGTGCACGAGCCGAGCGGGATCATCGACCGGTCGAGCGCGATGTCGAAGTCCGAGAGCTTGCGCAGGTAGCGCAGCATCGAGGTCTCGCTGCGATGGACGGTGAAGACGGGGTGGGTGAGGAACGGCGACGTGCGGCGCAGGCTGTCGGGAATCGCCGTCAGACCGGCCGGGGCCGCTACGGCCCGCCCGGCGATCGCGGTGGCGACCTCGGCGAGGTGCCGGTCCGTGGTGGTCTCGTCACAGGCGACCCGCACCACGTCCGGCCCGGCCAGGTACAGGTTGTAACCGGCGGCGCGGGCCCGGCGGACCGCGTCGGCGGCTCCGCCCGGCACGAGCACGCTGAGGGTGTCGAAGTACGCCTGATGTTCGGTTGCCAATCCCGCGTCGGCCAGCGCGGCGGCGAGGCCTGCCGCCTTGCCGTGCACGCGCTGCGCGATCGCGGCAAGCCCGTCAGGTCCGTGATAGGCCGCGTACATCGCGGCGATGACCGCGAGCAGGACCTGCGCGGTGCAGATGTTGCTCGTTGCCTTTTCCCGCCTGATGTGCTGCTCACGCGTCTGTAGTGCGAGCCGGTAGGCGGGATGGCCGTCGGCGTCGACCGAGACCCCGACCAGCCGCCCGGGAAGCTGGCGCTTCAGCTGGTCGCTGACGCAGATGTAGCCGGCCTGCGGGCCGCCGAAGCCCATCGGGACGCCGAACCGCTGAGTGCTGCCGATCGCGATGTCAGCGCCGAGCTCGCCTGGCGGCGTCAGCAGGGTGAGCGCGAGCGGGTCGGCCGCGACGGCGGCATGCGCGCCGCGCTCCCTGGCGGCGGCGATCACCGGCCGCAGGTCCCGCAACTGGCCGCTGGCACCGGGGTACTGCAGCAGGATCCCGAACAATTCTCCGGCCGGCTGTGCCTCGATCAGCTCGGGCGTCAGCTCGCCGGTCACCAGTTCGAAGCCCAGCGGCTCGGCTCTGGTCGCGAGCACCGCGAGGGTCTGCGGCAGGCAGTCAGCGTCGGCCAGGAAGATCCGGCCGCGGCCGGCCGCACGGTGCGCCAGCGTCATGGCCTCCGCGGCGGCGGTCGCCTCGTCGAGCATGGACGCGCCGGCCACCGGCAGCCCGGTCAGGTCCTCGATCATGGTCTGGAAGTTGAGCAGCGCCTCGAGCCGGCCCTGCGAGATTTCCGGCTGGTAGGGCGTATAGGCGGTATACCACGCCGGGCTCTCCAGGACGTTCCTGCGGATCACCGGCGGCGTGATCGTGCCGTAATAGCCGAGCCCGATCATCGAGCGCACGACCTGGTTCTTGGCGGCGATGGCGCGCAACGCGGCCAGCGCCTGCTCTTCGGGCAGCGGGGCGGGCAGGCCGAGCGGCTTGCTGATCGCGAGCCCGGCAGGCAGGGCCGCGGCAGTCAGCTCGTCCAGTGATGCATAACCGGTCGCGGCCAGCATCTGCTGCTGGCCTGCCTGGTCTGGGCCGATGTGCCGGCTCGCGAAGTTCACGTCAGGCTCCTGGAGTCGGGTTGGCTGCGGTCGGTCGGTACCGCACGCTCCCCCTCTGTCGCCCGTCACGACTCCAGAGCCGCCTGTCCCGTCCGGTCCTTGCTGCCTGAGAGGTTCCGGGGAGGTTGCCCCTTCGGCGCCACGCGCTGCGCTGCGCTGCGCGCGGACTCTCCCGGACGGTTTCGCTGGCTGGCACCGAGCCTACCCGAGCCCGGCGGCACCGTCCTAGCCGGGCCGTCCTAGCCGGTCCTGCGGGCCCTGCGGTGCGCCAGTTCGTCAGCGCTGGACGCCCCCTGCCCAGAACCGGAAGCTTCCTCCCCGCTGTCCGGGGGGAGTTCGGCGAGCGAGCCTTCCACTTCCTGCCAGACCCGGCCGAGCGCGATCCCGAAGACGCCTTGGCCGCCTTGGAGCAGGTCGACCACCTCGTCGGGCGAGGTGCAGGCATACACGCTGACGCCGTCGCTCATCAAGGTCACCTGCGCCAGGTCGGTCGTCCCGTGCTCACGCAGGTAGCTGACGGCCGAACGGATCTGCTGGAGCGAGATTCCGGTGTCCAGCAGCCGCTTCACCACTCGCAGCACCAGGATGTCGCGGAAGCCGTACAGCCGCTGCGAACCCGAGCCGCGCGCTGGCCGGACGCTTGGCTCGACCAGGCCGGTCCTGGCCCAGTAGTCCAGCTGCCGGTACGTGATGCCCGCGGCAGCGCAGGCGGTCGGCCCGCGGTATCCGACGTCCTCGACGGGCAGCACAAGCTCGTCGTCGAACAGCAGCCCCTGCTCCCCGGCACGATGCGCCGCGGCGCGGCGCCCGCGCTCGTGATCGCCCTTGCTTACCGGCACGCCCACCTCCAGCCCGGCCACCCCGGGCTCGGCACCTGCTGGCGGCTCTGCGGTCCCAGATGCGACGTCACGAGGTGCACGTTTCGCACGTTAGGCCCGTGCGCGAGCGTCGTCAACGATCTCGCCCGGCGCGTCGGGATCCCGGCTAGGTCGCACTGGCCGGCTACGTCGCACTGCCGAAGTCTTCTGGCGTGATGTTGTCGAGAAACTCGCGGAACTTCTCGACCTCATCTTCCTGCTCGTCCGGAATGGACACGCCGGCCTCGTCCAGGATCTCGTCGTGCGCGAAGATCGTCGTGCCGGTGCGCAGCGCGAGCGCGATCGAGTCCGACGGCCTGGCGCTGACGCTCGTGCCGTTGGAGAAGACCAGGTCGGCGAAGAAGATACCGTCCCGCAGGGCGGTGATGTTGACGCTGGTCAGCTCGATCTTCATCGCCTGAAGGATGTCGCGCATCAGGTCGTGCGTCAGTGGCCGGGCCGGAACCATGCCTTGCTGCGCGAAGGCTATGGCTGTCGCCTCCATCGGCCCGATCCAGATCGGCAGGTAGCGCTCACCGCCGGTCTCCTTCAGCAACACGATGGGCTGGTTCGCTGGAATCTCGACGCGGACGCCGACGACCTCCATCTCCTTCACCGCGACTCCGTCCTCACCTGCGCCTCATGTCAGTGTTGTTCCCCGCCAGCTGCCCGGCACTCCCTTGTCAACGTACACCCCTCGCTGCCGTGGGCGGGCACCCGCTCAAACCCTCCGGCTCTGGTAGTTCGTCACCGGGCAGGCCGGCCTCGGTCAGCGCCGACTCCAGCATCGCGCGGTGCAGCCGGAGCAGCAGAACGGCGATCTCCCGCGCCGTCCGGCCCGCCGCGGTCCTGGCCTGCGGGCGGCGCTGCCGCAGCACCGGCCCGACGAGCTGCTCGATGAGCGCGACGTCGCGGCCGGCGGCGGTGCCCACCGTGCGCAGGTTCCTCGCCTGGACGCCGTAGGACGCGAGCGCGGCGACCGTGGTGGCGACGTCCACGGCATCCTGTCCGTACAGCCGCCCGACCCGGCGGACCAGGCCGTGTGCCTCAAGCTCGGCGAGCTGGCCTTCGTCGATGCCCGCGGCGTCCAGCAGTTCCCGCCTGCCGACCATCTCGGACCGGTCCGCGGCCGGCGGCCCGTGCCGCTCGTGCGCGCCGTGCTCAAGGCGTTCCTTGATCACGCGCAACGGGAGGTACTGGTCCCGCTGCGCGGTCAGGATGAACCGGAGCTGGTCCAGGTCCGCTGGGCTGAACCGCCGGTATCCGGACGGCGATCGGGCCGGGCTGATCAGTCCTTCTGATTCGAGGAAGCGAATCTTAGAAACGCTTATGTCGGGAAATTCCGCCCGAAGCTCGACAAGCACCTCGCCGATACCGAGGTACGAGCGCGCGAACGATGCGTTCATACCGCCCTTGCGCCTAGCCCGCGCTCTCGGCGTGCGATAGGCGGCCCTGGAGGAACACCATGCGGAACTTCCCTATCTGGACCTCGTCGCCGCCGTGCAGCGCGACTTCTTCGATCCGTTCCCGGTTCACGTAGGTGCCGTTGAGGCTGCCCACGTCGCGGACGGCAAACCTGCCGCCCTGCCGGTAGAACTCGGCGTGCCGCCGCGAGACCGTCACGTCGTCGAGGAAGATGTCGCTATCTGGCCTGCGGCCGACCTCGGTGATCTCGCTGTCGAGCAGGAACCTGCTGCCCTCGTTGGGGCCTCGCCTAACCACGAGAAGCGCGGTATTCGGCGGCAGGCCTTCGACGGCCAAGGACTCCGCCGCTGCCTCCTCGCCGGCATCGGCCTCGGCGGGTTCGACACCGGTGAAGATCATGGAAGTGGTCTCGCCCGAGGTCGCCCGCTCCGTGGCTGCCGATCTCGTCAGCGGCGAGCCGCACTGGGAACAGAAACGAGCACTTTCGGGATTGGCCTCTCCGCACCTAGCGCAGTAGACGCTCGGCATCTGACCGCCAGGCCTCCCGTTCGCCGGTCGCGTTGCGCTGCCGGAATGGACGTCGCGCTGCCCGCCCGATTCCGGTGTCCACGCTACCTGCGGTTGTGACCGCTGGTCCATCCGCCACGCATCGCGTCCCGAATAGTCAGGTACGCTGCCCGGCGCCGTCTGGGCGGTGCCGGATTCCCGGCGTGACCGGCCGGACGAAGCCGCAGCCGCACCCGCTCGCTTGCGACGCCTCCGCCAGATCACGCTGCACACCTCCGACCCCGGACCCGCTCCACAGACAACCGTCACTTATACCACGGTAATTGTCTCATGCGCAGGTTGCGCGGCGTCAGCCTTCGGCCTGACCCGTACCGGTCGTCGAAGTCGATCCGCGCCGTTCCCTGCCGGTTTGCTCTACAATGCCAGCCCATTCGTCCAGCAGGGCCTGTGCGGCGTCCGGGTCCGCTGCCTCGGCCCACAGATGCGTGATCGCCTTGGCCGTGTCGGGCAGGATGAGTGCCCAGCCGCCGTCCGGCTCGATCACCCTGACCCCGTCTGTGGTATCGATCTGCCGGCCGGCCGCTGCCTCGACGATGCCGCGCATGACGCTGCCCTTGGCCGCCCACGGCGTGGGCACCGAGCGCTTCAGCAGGTGCGCGACCGGGATCCGCGCGTGGATCTGGCTGAGCGTCAGCCTCGTCCTGGCCACCAGGCCGATCAGCCTGGCGAAGGCGGCGATGCCGTCGATCGACCGGGAGAATTCAGGGACGACAAAGCCGCCCCGGCCGTCGGCGGCGAAGATGACGTCGGCGCCGGCGGTCGCCTCGTACAGGCCGTGCGGAGAAGTGGGCGTCCAGCCCACTTCCACGCCGTGGTAGCGGCACACGTCCTGCGCCACGCGGGTGGTGGTGACCGGCAGCACCACCCGGCCGGTGCGCCGCTCGGCCGCTACCAGGTCGAGCACCACGAGCAGCGCACGGTCGTCGCTGACCAGGGCACCCTTGTCGTCGATCAGCATGATCCGCTCACCGACCGGGTCGAACCTGACGCCGAACGCGGCACGGGAGGAGTAGACCAGTTCGGCCAGCCGGTGCATGTCGGCCCGCACCTGGGCCAGCGACTGGGTGGGCGTCGCCTCGTCCAGCCGGTTGTTCACGGTGAGGACGTCCACGCCGATCCTGCCGAGCAGGCCAGGCAGCACCAGCGACGCGGTCCCGCCCGCGCAGTCCACCACCACCTTGAGGTTGGCTTCCCTGACCCCGGTCATGTCCACCTGGCGCAGCAGGTCGCCGGTATAGGCCTCGATCACCCGCGGCGGATAGGTGAGCTCGGCGATCTCACCGGGGAACGCCCGCCGGTACTCCTGCCGGGAGAAAACGCGCTCCAGCTTGCGCTGTACCGCCTCGGACAGGTCGGCGCCGTGCTCGTCCAGGAACATGATGTCGATTGACTGCGGGTCCTCCGGCGTGGTGCGCAGCGCGATCCCGCCGCTGTACTCACTGCGGGCCGTCTCGAACCTGGCGACCGGCAGGGGCTGCGCTTCGAGGTCCACCACGTTGATCGCGCTCGCGTTCAGCGCGCCGTGCACCGCGCGCTTGAGCGCCCTGGCGGCACGGGAGACGTCACGCGAGGTGGTGACCGCCGAGCCCTTCTTCAGCGTGGTCGCGTAGGCGCTGGCGAGCCGCACGCACAGCTCCGGCGTGATCTCCACGTTGACCAGGCCGGACACGCCACGCGGGCCGAACAGCGTGCGCTGGCCGCGCGATTCCCAGATGACGCTGGTATTGACGACGGCGCCTGCCTCGATCGTCTTGAACGGGTAGACCCGCACCCCGGCGGAGATGTACGCCTCGGACTCGATCACGCATTCGTCACCGACGACGGCGCCTTCCTCGATCCTGGCCGAGGCCATCACGTCGGTGTTCTTGCCGATCACGCAGCCGCGCAGGGTCGCGCCCACGCCGACGTAGACGTTATTGTGCACGACCGCGCGGTGCAGGAACGCGCCCTCCTTCACCACCACGTTGCTGCCGACCACGGTGAACTCACGTAGCTGCGCGCCCGCTTCGATCTTGGCGTAGTCGCCGATGCACAGCGGGCCGGTCAGGATCGCGTCAGGATCGACTTCCGCGCCCTCGGCCACCCAGACGCCCGGCGATACCTCGAACCCGTCGATGTCGGCCCTAACCTTGCCCGAGAGCACGTCGGCCTGGACCCGGTGGTAGGCCTCGTGGGTGCCGACGTCCTCCCAGTACCCGTCGGCGACCCAGCCGTAGACCGGGGCACCGCGGTCGAGCAGCTTGGGGAACACGTCCGCGGACCAGTCGACCACCTCACCGGGCGGAACCAGCTCGAGCACCTCGGGTTCCATCACGTAGATGCCGGTGTTCACGGTGTCGGAGAAGACCTGGCCCCAGGTCGGCTTTTCCAGGAAGCGCTGGATCCTGCCGTCCTCGTTGGCGATCACGATGCCGAACTCGAGCGGATCGGGCACCCGGGCGAGCGCGACGGTGACCAGCGCGCCGTTGTCCTTGTGGAAGCGGACAAGCTCCGACAGGTCGATGTCGGTGAGCGCGTCGCCCGAGATCACCAGGAACGGCCCGTCATGCAGCGCGTCGCCGGCGTTCTTGACGCTGCCCGCCGTGCCGAGCGGGATGTCCTCGGTGGCGTACTGCAGGCTGATACCCCACTCCTCGCCGTCACCGAAGTAGTTGCGCACCATCGAGGCGAGGAACTGGACCGTCACGATCGTCTCGTCGAAGCTGTGCCTGCGGAGCAGCCGCAGCACGTGCTCCATGATCGGCTTGTTCACCACCGGCAGCAGCGGCTTCGGCTGGTTGGCGGTCATCGGCCGTAGCCTGGTGCCTTCTCCGCCTGCCATGACTACAGCCCTCACCGTTGCCAGCGCTCCTTTCAGACACGAGCCTTCGGCCCGACGTCAGTCGCCTCAGCGTCAGCCACCTCAGCGTCAGCCACCTCGGTGCCGGGCCGCGTCCCCCTCATTACGGTGCGCCGCCGCGAGGCCGGCGCCGTCGGCCCGGTCAGCGGCGAGCAGACGGCGAGCTTGCTCGACGTAGAGCGCGGCAGCCCACCAGTAGAGTCCAGTTCCCCAGAGTGCGAACGCCCAACCGAATACGCGCGCCACTACTGCATATGTCGTCTGATGTGAACCAAGAAAAAGCAGTGGAAATGCGTACAGAAGATTCAGCGTCGCTGCCTTGCCTGCGAAACTGACCTTGAGCGGTCCGTACCCGTGGCGGCGCAGCACCAGCAGGACCACTCCGAGCATCAGTTCGCGCGCGGCCAGGAGAATGACCAGCCACCAGCCGATGATCGCCCGGACCGCCAGCGCGATGATGGTCGAGACGATGTAGAGCCGGTCGGCGGCTGGGTCGAGTAGTTCGCCGACCCGGCTCTGCTGGTTCATCGCCCGCGCGATCTTGCCGTCCAGCCAGTCCGACAGCCCCGCCGCCGCGAGCAGGCCGACGGCCCACCAGTCGCCAGCCTCGCTGCGGACGCCGAGCACCAGCCACAAGAACACCGGGACTCCGGCTAGCCGGGCCAGGCTGATGATGTTGGGGATCGTGAAGAAACGCTGCGGAGCAGCCGTGGCCGGTACCGACTGGTTGGTACCGCTCGCCTGCGTTCCGGCCTGCCCAGTCATAATGCGAATCCCCTCCCCTGGGCAGACGTTACGCGGTACTGTGCCCGGCCCGCTACACCGGATGGCGGTAAGTGCGCGATGAGGACGGGGCACACTAGCCAGGTGAGCCTGCGAGCAAGAGCAACCCGCGCCGCGCTCCTGGCCGGCACCCTGGCTCTCGCCGCCGCCGTCGCCGGCTGCGGCGCCGGCACCGACCGGGCTGGCCCGCCGCTGGCGGGCACCGGCGGTGCTGTCCGTGCGGGTAGCTCCACGGACTGGCTCGGCTACCATGCCGACGCGGCACGGTCCGGGGTCGTGCGCGGCCTGCCGCGGGCTGGCGAGCTGTCCGGCGGCTGGTCGCGTCCGCTGGACGGCGCCGTCTACGGCCAGCCGCTGGTGGTGCACGGCCTGGTCGTCGCGGCGACAGAGAACGACTCCGTGTACGGGATCGACCGGGTCACCGGGCAGGTTCGGTGGCACCGGCGCGTGGGAACGCCGCTGCCGCTGGCCGGCCAGCCATGCGGCAACATCGACCCGCTCGGCATCACCAGCACGCCGGTGTACGTTCCGGCCACCGGGCTCGTCTACGTGCTGGCCCAAGACGGCCGGACCGGGCACCTGCTGGTCGGCCTGGAACCGGCGAGCGGGCTGGTGCGATACCGGCGGGCGGTCCCGGCGCCGGATGGCGCGCCGTGGTACGACCAGCAGCGCGGAGCGCTCGCGGCCGGGAACGGGGTGATCTATGTGACCTTCGGCGGTCACTTCGGCGACTGCGGCGCCTACGTCGGCTCGGTGGTCGGCATGCCAGCCGCCGGAACCGGTCCGGTGGTCTGGTATCTGGTGCCGACCTCGGCACATGCGGGCATCTGGGCACCTGGCGGCCCGGTGATCGGGCCGGACGGCACGGTCTTCGTGGCGGTCGGCAACGGTGCGGTGTCCGTACCGTACGACGCGAGCGACTCCGTGACGGCCCTGACGCCCCGGCTGCGCCCGGCCGGGATCTTCGCGCCGGCCCGCTGGGTCGCCGACAACCGGACCGACCTCGACCTCGGTTCGATGACCCCGGCGCTGGCTGGCGGCCTGCTGCTCGCTGTCGGCAAGTCCGGCACCGGCTACCTGCTGGGGGCCGGCCGGCTGCGCGGAGTCGGCAGCCAGAGCGCAACAGCGGCGATCTGCTCGGCGTACGGCGGTGCCGCTGTCGACGGCCGCACCGTGTTCGTGCCGTGCGCCAGCGGCGGTCCCGCGGCGGTCGCCCTGGCACCCGGCGAGATCAGGGTGCGCTGGCGCGGGCCGGCCGGGGCGAACGGCTCACCGGTGGTCGGCGGCGGCGCTGTCTGGGTGACCGACAACCCGGCCGGGGTGCTCTACCAGCTTGACCCCGCCACCGGGCAGGTGCTGCACCAGATCAGCCTGGGGTCTGCGTTGCCGAACTTTGCTTCCCCCGCGCTGTCCGGGCGGCTGGTGCTGGTCGGGACGATGCGCGGAGTCGTCGCCGTCGCCGGCGGGTGACGGCCGGTGGGCGGCGGGTAGACCGCGCCCGGCCTACTCCGCGTGCCAGAGGCTGGCGATGCCCTGGCCGACGCCGATGCACATGGTCGCCGCGCCCTTGCCGCCGCCGCGCCGTCGCAGCTCGTGCAGCAGCGTGGTGGTGATCCTGGCGCCGGAACAGCCGAGCGGGTGCCCGATGGCGATGGCACCGCCGTTGACGTTGACCAGGTCGCGGTCCAGGCCAAGCTGGTCAAGCACGGCGACGGCCTGGGCTGCGAACGCCTCGTTGACCTCGACCAGCACGAGGTCGCCGAGCTGCCAGCCAGACCTGCCCAGTGCCTTGGTCATGGCCGGCACCGGCCCGATTCCCATGTAGTCGGGGTGCACGCCGGCCGCGGCCGCGCCGACGTACCTGGCGAGCGGCTGCGCGGCTGCTGTCGTCATTGCCCGCTCCGACATCAGCAGCAACCCGGCCGCGCCGTCGTTGAGCGGCGAGGAGTTGCCGCCGGTGACCGTGCCGCCCGTGCGGAACGCGGGCCGTTTGGCGGCCAGCTCGTCCATGGTCAGGTCGGCCCGGATGCCCTCGTCGCTATGCACCGGCCCGTGCGGTGCCTGGATCGTGACGACCTCGGCGCCGAACCGCCCGCTGTCCCAGGCAGCCGCCGCCCGCTGGTGGCTGAGCAGCGCGAACTCGTCCTGCCTGGCCCGGCTGACACCGTATTTGTCGGCCACGTTCTCGGCGGTCTCGCCCAGGCTGACCGGCGGGTACAGCTCGGCCATCCGCGGGCTGACCAGGCGCCAGCCGAGCCTGGTGTCGACCAGGCCGGCGTCGCGCTGGAAGGCTTCGCCCGCCCGCGGCAGCACGAACGGCGCCCTGGTCATAGACTCCGCCCCGCCGGCGATGCAGATGTCGGCATCGCCGGCTGCGATGGCACGGGCCGCGGCCGCGATGGCCTCCATGCCGGAGCCGCACAGCCGGTTCACGGTCGCGCCCGGTATCTCCACCGGCAGGCCAGCCAGGAGAACGCCCATCCTGGCCACGTTCCTGTTGTCCTCGCCGGCCTGGTTGGCCGCGCCCCAGTACACGTCGTCGATCGACGCCGGGTCGAGCCCGGGGTTGCGCGACATCAGGGCAGCGATCACCTCAGCGGTCAGGTGATCTGGCCGGACCCCAGCGAGCGCTCCCTTGATCTTCCCGATCGGCGTCCTGCACGCATCCACGGCGAAAACTGCCGACATCGGTACCTCCTGCCACCGGGCTCTCAGCTACGATAGCCTGTCGGCAAGCTCTGGTGACCTAGGTCCCCGTCCGCGCGGGCCTTAGGCCCGTTCGTCGGCGTGCTCCTGGCAGCGACGCTGTTGACATGTCGGTAATGAGCTGTCCGCAACGTGCCATCCCCGGTGCCAGACCAGCCGCACGCCTGGCACGCGGCTGCAAAAACCGGCCGCGCGCGGTACCCGACCCGGCCGCTCCGGCCGAGGTCGACCCCATCCCGGGATATCAGTATGCAAACCGGTACCGGCTGGACGACCTGATCACCTCGGGGACCAGCGCGTCGGTGTGGCGAGGCACGGACGAACTGCTGAGCAGGCGGATCACCGTCTGGTCGCTAGGGCACGACGAGCCGGTGAGCCTGGAGGTGATCGCGGCTGTGCTGTCGGCCGCTGGCTTCACCGACCCGAGGTTCGCGCGCATCTTCGACGCCGACTGCGGTGCGAGGAGTCCCTACATCGTCACGGAGTGGGCGCAGGGCGAGCATCTGGACGACCTGCTCAGCCATGGGCTGCCCGACCCGTGGACCGCGGCGACCGTCGCCACGGCAGCGGCCGGAGCCCTGGCGACCGCGCACGACACCGGCCGGGCGCACCTGTGCCTGACGCCGCGTTCGGTCCTGCTGAGCGGTACCGGGCTCAAGATCACCGGGCTGGGCATCGAGGCGGCGCTGTCCGGCACGACGGCGGCGGACCCGGTCCGTGCCGACACCCGGGCGCTCGGCGGGCTGCTCTACGCCATGCTCACCGGGTACTGGCCGGGCACTGGCGAGACAGCACTGCCGCCAGCGCCGCGGCATCGCGGGGTGCTGTGCTCTCCTGGTCAGGCACGCGGCGGCGTACCGCACGCGCTCGACGCCGTCGCCAGCCGCGCGCTCGCCGCGCCCGGGCATGAGCCGATCGAGACCGCCGCGCAGCTTGCCACCGAGCTGCGGCTGACCCGCCGCACGATGCGGCCGGTACCGGTGCTCGGCGAGTTCGCCGCGTAGTGACCGCGTTCGCCAGGCGGTGACCGCGGCTGGCGTCACAGGCACGCGTAGAGCGCGTCGATCAGCGCCCGGTTACGCGGGTTCTGCCAGCGCGGCCCCATCTGGCCGGTGACATAGCCGAACGCGACCTGAGCCTGCGGGTCGCAGAAACCCAGCGAGCCGCCCGCGCCGAAGTGCCCGAACGCGCCGGCGTTCGGGCCCATCGGCCGTTCTGCCTGGGTAAGCTGGAAGCCGAGGCCGAACCTGGACGGCCGGTGCAGGATGCGGTCGGGTCCGTAGACCTGTTCGGTAGTCGCCTCGGCCAGCGCGCCGGGATCGACGACCAGGACACCGTCGGCCGTGCCGCCCGCGGCGAGCGCGCCGTAGACCCGCGCGATGCCCCTGGCCGTGCCGTGACCGTTGGTGGACGGCAGCTCCGCCTGCCGCCATTCCGCCGAGTTGACCACGCCGGCGCCGGACAGGCCGACCGGGTTGAAATAGGCGTTGTGCTCCATGAGCTGTGCATCGCCGAACTCAGCCGGGTCGCCGCCGGCCGGCCGCCGACCCGGCAGGCCCGGCAGGCCCGGCAGGCCCGGCAGGCCCGGCAGGCCCGGCCACGGCCAGTCGAACTCGGCTACCCGGGCGTGCTCGGCGGCCGGGAGGCCGATGTGCACGTCGGCGCGCAGCGGCCCGGCCACTTCCGCGCGCAGCAATTCGCCCACGCTGCGCCCGCTGGCACGGCGCAGCACCTCGCCGACCAGGAACCCGAAGGTGTTCACGTGGTAACCGTGCGCCGTGCCGGGTTCCCACCACGGCGCGTGCCCGGCCAGCGCCGCCGTCATGACCCGCCAGTCCAGCATGGCGGCCGGAGGTAGCGGGTCCCTGATCGCGGGTAGCGCGGCCTGGTGCGTCAGAAGCTGCCGCACGGTGATGTTCTCCTTGCCGGCCGCGCCGAACCGCGGCCAGTAACGGGTGACCGGAGCGTCGGTCTCCAGCCGTCCGTCGCCGGCCAGCCTGGCGGCGAGCAGCGCCATCAGGCCCTTGCCCACGGAGAAGAAGTTGACCAGCGTGTCCGGACGCCAGGGTGCGGCGGGGCCGGCCAGGCCGCCCCACAGGTCGGCGACGACCTGGCCGCCGCGCAACACGCACAGCGCGCCCCCGGTCTCGCCGCGCTCCGCGAAATTCTCCTGAAAGGCGGCACGGACCGGCTCGAACCCGGCTGCCCAGGTGCCCTCGATCACGGCGTCAGGCTATCGGTGTGCTCCGCCCGGATCCGGGTGGCGATATAGTCGGCGAGCGTTCCCAGGGTGGCCAGGCTGTCCAGGTTCAGGTCCTCGTCCGCGACGTCGACGCCGAACCTGCGCTGAACCTCGGCCAGCAGCATCGTGCCGCCGAGCGAATCAAGGCCGATGCCCTCGCGCAGCAACGGAGTATCGGGGCCGGCCGCGAGCGGCCTGCCGTCGCCGGTGAGGCCGGCCAGGATCTGGCGCAGCTCGCCGAGCACGTCACGCTGGCCGGTCACGCCCCGGCCTCGCCGGTCACCCAGTCGGGCAGGACGGGAAGCGGCGGGTCGAGCGGCCGGACGTAGCTGGCGGCCCTGACGTCCCCGCTGGTGGCCGGCTCCCCAGTGGCCGGCTCCCCCGTGCGGAATCCGGCGCCGACGAGCGCGATCCGGAGCGGGACGTTGCGCGGGTTCAGCACGCACGGCAGGCTGACAGATCGCGCCCCGGCGTTCATCGCCGCGAGGCAGATCCAGGCGAGCAGGGCGTCGATGACTCCCCTGCCCATAGCGCGGCAGGACATCATCAGCAGCGGCACCTGCCATGCGTCCGGTTCGGTACCGATCACGCAGCCGCCCACCAGGCCGTCGTCGCCGAACCGGTCCGACAGCGCTACGGCGACCACCCGCCAGCCCACCGAGCCGAGATATCCGGCGAGCTCCGCCTCGCCGACCGCGGTGCCCGCCGAGTTGAACTGGTGGGTGCGGACCGACAGCTCGTGCAGCCGGGGCAGGTCGGCGCTGGTCGCGGCCGAGATCCGCACCCGGGTCTGGCAGTAACGCAGGAACTCGTCCCTGGACCCGCCGAACGCCCTGGCTTCCTCGCCGCGGGCCCGCCGCCGCAAGTACAGCTCGCCGCGCCGCCGCGCCTCGTCGGTCACCACCGGAGGGCTGAACGCAGGCCAGGTCACGGCCTGTGCCAGCTCCTGCGGCGCCAGCACCAGGACATCAGGCAGCGCGAAAGCGACCTCGGCCCGCTCCAGGGAGTCGTCGTCGACGAAGGCGAGCGCGTCGGTCGCCAGCCCCAGCTCGGCCGCGATCGCGGTGATCGCCGCCGACTTCGTCCCCCAGCCGCACCGGGCCGCGGCGAAGGCATGCCCGGTCGCGTCCTGCGCGTACCTGGCGGCCTCTGCCGGGTTCCGGCTGGCGATGGCGTGCAGGATGCCGCGCCCGGCGAGTTCGGTAAGGATGGCCGCGAGCTGCCGGTTGGCGGGCGGCGGCTGGTCGGACTCCAGGTAGACGCCGTCCAGCAGGGTGTTGTCCAGATCCCAGATCACGCACTTGATCACGACGTACGCTTCTCCATCGTGAGATGGGTCGCGGTGAAGCCGAACGCACGGTAGAGCGCACGCATGCCGAGGTTAGCCGCGTTCACCTTGCCGGACAGGTGGGTGAAGCCCGCCTCGTCGGCCGCGCGCAGGATCGCCGTCATCAGCAGCTCGCCGATGCGGCCGCGACCGGGGACATCGGCGACCGCCAGCGAGCGGAAGCTGCCGTACCTGGCGCCAGTCAGCGAGTTGGTCCTCGCCGACAGCCAGGCCCAGCCCAGCGGCGTGCCATCCGGGCCGGCCGCGACGAGGGCGGTCTCCCCCGGCTTGCCCAGCGCCCCGGCGACCCGGCGGCGGTGGAACGCGGGATCGGTAATAGCCTCGTCTCCGAACGAGACCTGCGCGATCCGCACCTCGAACGCGGCGATGGCGTCCAGGTCGCTCTCGGTGGCCGACCTGATCAGGTACTGATCCGCCGACTCGCGTTGTCCGGTCACGCGCAGCATCTTCGCACAGCCCCGACGGCCCGCGTCCGACCGCGATTACGTCGACGGTGCGAAAATCACGCCGCACATTGTTAATGTGGCTTTCCCGGATCATGTCCGTGCGTGTGCATATCCGGTACGGTATCCGGTGCGCGAACGGAGTTCAGACATGGCTGTCGATCGATACCTGACCCGGGGAATGACTGCTTTCGCCTTTATTATGATGGTAACGGCGTGTGCGGCGTCTTCCCCGCCGACGGCATCGCCGTCGGCGGGCTTGTCGCCAGCGAGCGGATCGCCTTCCCCCGGCTCAGCCAGTACCGGGTCGGCGGCTCCGACTACGGGCGGCACGGCACCGACCTCGTGCACCGTCATCACCGCCGCGGAGGCCAGCGCGGCACTCGGCGGCCAGCCGGTCACCGGACCCCGGCGCGGCAACGCTTACGTCGAGGGTGGCGTGGCCTGCGTCTATTACGGGCCGAGCGCTCCCGCGCAGGTCAGCCCGAACATCCCGATCGGAGACACCGTGCGGGTGGTCCTGGTCACCGGCCCGAACGCGAAGAAGTGGTTCGGCGACTACCGGGGAAAGGTGCGGGCACGGCCGATTTCCGGGATCGGCGACCAGGCGTACTACGACGGCTACGCCTCGATCAGCGTGCTGAAGGGCGACGCCTACTTGCGGATCGCCGTCGGCATCGCGGACAACCTGAGCGCCGAGGAGACGCTGGCCCGCGCCGCGCTGCCGCGGATGTGACGATCCGGATCAGCGCTGGCGCCTGGGCATCGGGCGGAACGTAGTCCCGCCGCAGGCCGGACAGCCTTCGGCCTGCAGATCGGCGATCCGGGGCCAGCCCTGCCCCGCCACGGCGCGCGGGCCGACCAGGTAGACGGCGCCGCAGCCGGCGCAGCGGTACGGCCGGTCCTGCTCGGTCCTGGTGTCGGCGGTGTAGAGCGGGCCGGCGTACTCGCCGGTCACCAGCGGCGCTGTCTCTTCGGTGCTGCGCAGGTGATAGAGGTGGCTGGTGCCTGCCAGGATCCCGGCTCCGACGTAGCTGTTGAAGTTCGGCGTGAGCGACCGCGCCACCAGCCCGAGGTTCGCGATCAGCCGCTGGGTGGCGAGCGTTTCCGCCGGACGGCGGGCTCCGAAGGAGAAGTACACGTGCTGGCCTGGCCGCTGCTCCAGGGCGGCGACGGCCCGCGACAGGAAGAGTTCGGCCCCCGGCACGGTGTAGGGCGGGTCGGTGCACGCGACGTCGAAGCCGCCGCGCAGCGCCGCCGGCAGCGGCTGGCGCAGGTCGTGCTCGACGAGGTCCACGCTGACCCCGGTCGCCGAGGTAGCCTCGGCGATCCAGTGCAGGACGGCCGGATCGGTATCGACCACGGTGAGCCGCCTGATCCCGGCTGACCCGCCGGTCAGGCTCGCGAACCCGGCGATGGCGACAGCGATCAGGTCGTCGTCGCCGAGCAGGACGATCCGCTTTCCGTCGAGCGCGCCGGCCTCGTGCAGCCGCAGCACCCGGTGGATCTTCGTCGCGACCGTGCAGTGCGTCTGGTCGAGTTCCATCCTGGCCTGCGGGGCGCCGGCTGCGGCGCGCTCCAGGTCGGCGCTCAGGGCGGCCAGTTCGTCGGGGATGCGCAGGCCCAGACCGCCGCAGCAGCGGCAGCCGGTGTCCAGGACAGGCCGGCCGGCCGCGAGGATGCCGCGGGCCGCGGCGGTGAGCCGCACCGGCCGGGTCCGGTCGACCACGGCTCGCTTGCGCAGTTCGTTGCAGACCGCGGTCACGATCGGCACCGGCAACTCGGCCATCCGGCTGATCTGGCTGGTCGGGACCGGCTCGCTGCGCACGATCACGCGCAGCACGTCACGGACGCCAGACTCGCCTTCCGCCAGGCCCACCGCGGCGGCGACCGCCGCGGTGATCGCGTCTATGTCCATGGCTTCCCGCTGGTAGTCGCAGCACGACGGCCGGCGCCGGCTGGCCACCGGGCGCTGCGGTATCCTCCCACATCATGCCCGGTATCGAGCCGGCCAGCCGGTACACCGAACTGCGGCGCCAGGAGGCGGTCTCGCCCAAGGTGCTGTACGCCGTCGACGCGCGCAGCGGTCGCAGCTCCGCGGTACACGACCTGGCTAAGCTGACAGCTACCGCGATCGCGGCCGTGGACGCCGGCGGCGGGCACGTCCTGGACACCTCGCACGTGCTCTTCCCGAACGGCGCGATCACACTGGTGCTCATCCTGGCCGAGTCACACCTGAGCGTGCATACCTGGCCCGAGGAGGACCTGGTGGCGGTCGACCTGTTCAGCTGCGGTGCCATCGACGGCGATGCCGTCATCGACTACCTGGTTCGCGGGCTGGAACTCACCTCCGTCACTGTCCGCCAGCTCCCCAGAGGCCGATGAGGCATCAGGGCCGATGAGGCATCAGGGGCCGAACAGCTGCTGGCACTCCTGGTATGGACAGGCCATTCAGGTGCAAAGTTCGACTTCGTATCCGTCGGAGTTCGCCAGATAGGCGGCATAATGATCCGGGCCTCCGGCGTGCGGGTACCGCGCGGCGAACATCGGCGTCCAGCCGTTCGCTGGCGCCTGGCCGGCCAGGGTGTCGACGCGGGCACGGTCGCCTGCGTGGAAGGCCAGGTGGTTCAGGCCAGGCCGATGGCGGTCGTGGTTGTCGGCCGACAGGGCCGCGGACTGCTCGACGACGAGGTAGGTGGCGCCGAGCCGCCAGCTGCGCCCGTCCGGCCAGTCCTGGAAGACTGCGTAACCGAGTTCGCCGAGCAGCCAGCCCCATTCGGCGACGGCCCGCTGCAGGTCGGGTACCCACAGTTCGACGTGATGCAGCGTGCCTGCGAGCGGTTCCGGCGACATTACCAGCCCAGTTCCTCCAGACGCGGGTCGCTGATGCCGAAGTGGTGCGCGATCTCGTGGATCACGGTCTTGCGTACCTGCTCGGCCACTTGCGACTCCGACCAGCAGGTAGCGCAGATCGCCTGACGGTAGATGGTGATCCGGTCGGGCAGCACTCCGGCGTAGCCGGAGGTCCGGTTGGTGAGCGGAATCCCTTGGTACAGGCCGAGCAGGCCCGGCGGGCCCGGATCGTGCTCCACCGTGACCGCGACGTTGCGCATCAGCTCGCCGAGTTCCGCGGGCAGGCCGTCCAGGGCAGTGACGACCATCTCTTCGAAGCGTTCTGGCTCGACATCGATCACCAGTCCACGGTAGCCAGGTTTCTGGCAGCCGAAGCTACCACAGGTCACCACCGGTCAGCACATAGACGAACGGCACCAGCGGGGCGATGCCGAAGACGGCGGCTGCTGGGGCGCTGGCACCTTGCCCGCCCGCTACCATCGCTACGAACGGCCGCACCCTGAATCGGGAGGCAGCGACGGTGAATCCAGAGCCGGCCGCCAGCGGCCCGATGACCTGGCCGGCGATCGTGGCGCACGCGGACTGGGGCACTGATCGCCGTAAGCGGCAGGTGGCCGTTGCCAGGCGGCTCGGGGCCGGCCCGGAGTACCGCGTCACCTCGCTGGGTCCCGCGCCGGACGCCGGGCTCTTCCTGGCGCTCCGTGACCTCGCGGCACCCGGCCAGGCCCTGGCTGGCTTCGACTTCCCGATCGGGCTGCCCCGGCGGTATGCCGAGGTGGCAGGCATCAACTCGTTCACCGGGTTCCTTGACCGGATCGGCTCGCCGCCGTGGCACGAATTCGACGTCGTGGCCAGGCAGGCCAATGAGATCACTCTGCGCAGGCCGTTCTACCCGGCGGTACCTGGCGGGACGAGGCGCGAGCATCAGTACCTCGCGCTGGGACTGACCGCCGGTGACTTGCGGCGCCGGTGCGAAGGTACGGACGCGGAGACGCTGTTCTGGACGCTCGGCAGCAAGCAGGCAGGCAAGGGCGCGCTGGCCGGATGGCGGCTGATCATCGCGGCCCGGGACAAGGTGCCAGGGCTGGCGCTGTGGCCGTTCGACGGGACGCTGCCGGAGTTGCTGGACGGCAGCAGCAGGGTCGTGGTGGCTGAGACTTATCCGCGCGAGTACTACCGATACCTGCGGCCCGCTCACGCCAGCGCGGCACGATGGAGCAAGCGGCGTCAGGCGGACCGGCTGACCTGGATTCCCGGCATGCTCAGGTGGGCCGAATCGCTCGGTGTCGGCTGGGAAGCCCGGATCGCGGGCCGGGTACGGCAGGGCTTCTCGGCCGGGGCGAACGGCGAAGACGAGTTCGACGCGGTAACCGGGCTGCTCGGGATGATCGGCGTTCTCAGCGGGACCATTCCCGCGGGCGAGCCGGGTGATGACCCGTGCGTCGCCACAACCGAAGGCTGGATACTCGGCCGCAGGCCGTGACAACGGCGGCCCGCGCTTAGATACTGTGTCGTCAGCTTGCCAGCCGGACCTGACACGATCGGATGCCCGTGGACGGACTCATCACGAAACTAGTGCCGAATGCCAGCTGACTGCCTGAGCCCCCGGCCGCTCGGCACGTCCGGCATTGACGTGTCCGGCCTGTCGCTCGGCTCGTGGCGCACGTACGAGCGGCTGCCGGCCCACGCCGGTGTCGAGGTCATGCGGGCGGCCCGGCAGGAAGGCATCAACTTCTTCGACGACGCCAGGTATAACGACGAGACCGGCCAGGCCCCGATGCCGACGGGGTACTCCGAGGTGGTGTTCGGTGACTTGTTCCGCCGGGCCGGCCTTCGGCGGGACGAGGTCGTGGTCGCGAACAAGCTGTGGTGGGAATTCTGGCCGGAGCAGGATGCGGCGGCCGAGATCGAGGGATCCCTGGGCCGGATGGGCTTCGAGTACGTGGACTTGATCTATGCGAGCGCGCCACCGGACGGCATGAGCGTCGCAGACCTCGTCGGTGCTGTCGGCGGGCTGCTGACGTCGGGCCTGGCCAGGGCGTGGGGCTTCCTGAACTGGCCAGCGGACCTCATGGACCAGGCGGCGCGGGCAGCGGCCAGCCTGTCGGTAGCTCCGCCGTGCGCGGCTCAGCTGCCCTACAGCCTGACCCGGCGGTCGCCGGTGGAGGACCCCGCGACGACACAGGCGCTGCGGGCCGCCCGGGCCGGGGTGGTCGCTTCGTTCTGCCTGGAAGGCGGGATACTCAGCGGAAAGTATCGGTCGGGTCCGGCGGCGGGGCGCGCGGCGGGGATGCTGGGCGAGACCCGGGCCGGGCCGGCCATCGCGGCCGCTGACGACCTCGCTGACCTGGCGGCGCGCCTGCACACGAGCATGGCCGCGCTGGCGCTGGCTTTCCCGCTCGCGAACCCCGCCGTCGCCAGCGTGCTGTTCGGTGCGACCAGCCCAGAGCAGGTGCGGGCCAACTGCGCTGCGGCCAGCTTGCTGGACCGGCTCGATGCGGGCGATCTGGCCGAGCTTGCCAGGATCGGGCGGCCGGCCGGGAACGAGGCTTCCTGAAACCTGAATGGCAGGCTCAGGCATCGACCCACGCGGTCGGGGCGGGTGGCCGGTCAGGAAGCCGGCCGCCGCTGCTGCGGCCCGCGACGGTGAAGCCGAGTGCGCGCAGCGTCTGGGCCGCGGTGGAACGGCACGAACGTGACGTACCGCACCAGGTCTGGCGGCGGGCCAGACGTGACCGGCTCGAACATCGGTCAGGTCCAGCGCCAGGTCGAGGTACCCCCCGGCTGGTCCTCGACGGTAACCCCGAGGTCGGAAAGCTGGTCGCGGAGCCGGTCGGAGCGGGCGAAGTCTTTACCGGCGCGGGCCGCGTTGCGCTCGGCGACCAGGGCGTCGACTTCGGAGTCGGTGACGGCGATGTCGCTGCGCTTGAGGTCCAGGTCCGCGGGTGTCAGGTCGGTCAGGCCGATGGCCAGAACCGAGTCGAACTCACGCGCGAGCACGCTGAGCTCACGGTCGGACAGCGCCTCGTCCCTGGACGCCGCGATCACGGCGGCGAGGGCCTTGGGCGTGTTCAGGTCGTCGCAGACAGCCAAGTCGAAGGTGTCGAGGTGGGCGCGGGCGCGGTCGCCCAGGTCGACGTCGGTGGTCGGGGCAGCCTGCGACCGTGCTGCCGTGTACCGGTCGAGCAGGCGGCGCAGCGTGGTGCGCGCGCTGTCCATCGCCGGCCAGGAGAACTCGGTCTGGCTGCGGTAGTGAGCCTGGAGCAGCAGGTACCGGTAGACCAGCGGGTGGTAACCGCGGTCGATCAGGTCGGAGACGAGCACCCCGCCGCCGGTCGACTTGGAGATCTTGGCTCCCCGCAGGTTGATAAACTCCCCGTGCATCCACCAGCGCACCCACGGCGCGCCGTCGGCCAGGTAGGCCTCGCTCTGCGCGATCTCGTTGGTGTGATGCACCGGGATGTGGTCGACGCCGCCGGTGTGCAGGTCGAAATGCCGTCCGAGGTACTCGATCGACATCACCGAGCATTCCAGGTGCCAGCCAGGGGCACCGGCGCCCCACGGTGAGTCCCACTCCATCTGCCGGTTCTCGCCGGGCGCGGAAGTGCGCCAGACCGCGAAGTCGCTGGCGTTCCGCTTGCCTTCGACGGCCCCGACCCGCGCGCCCTCGCGCAACCCGGCCAGGTCGAGGCGGGCCAGCGTGCCGTAACCGGGATCTTTCGAGGTGTCGAAATACAGGCCAGAGGGCAGCGCGTAGCACCAGCCGCCGTCGTCGAGCACCTGCGCGAACGCGACCATCGGCCCGATGTGGTCCGTCGCCTTGCACCAGATGTCGGGCTCGATGATCCGCAGCCGCTCCAGGTCGGCCTTGAAGTCGGCGGTGTACTGCGCGGCGATCTCCCAGGCGGAGCGGTGTTCCCGGCTGGCCGCCAGTTCGAGCTTGTCCTCGCCGGTGTCCGCGTCGGAGGTCAGGTGACCGACGTCGGTGATGTTGATGACGTGCCTGACTTCGAAGCCCTTCCAGGTCAGCGCGCGCTTGACCGTGTCTGCGAAGACGTAGCTGCGCATGTTGCCGATGTGCTGGTCCGCGTAGACGGTCGGGCCGCACGAGTACATCCCGACCGCCGGCGGGTGGGCCGGCTCGAAGTCGGCGACCTCGCGGGTCATCGTGTTGAACAGCCGGATCGGATGGCCGTCGGCGTTGGGCTTCACGGAGCCACACGATACCGGCACCGGCTGTGCTCCGTGGTCCGCCCGCAACCGGTGCCGGACCACCAGCGCCATCAGACGCCCGGCCGACGGCCCGGCGCATTCCCTGAGGGTGCACGACTGGATTGTGAGGCGTTTTGATTTGCGCAGGTCATGTACCTAGTCCGAGTGATGTTGTCACTCAGATACGGAGACCCCCCAGATGACAGCGCTTCCGGCGGAGCCGTGGAGGAAGCTCTGAACTGCCGGGGGTGCACCTGTTACGCGTCACTCGCCATGCGCGCGCGGGGCCGTTCATCGTGAGCCCGGCCAGGACCGTAATCCTCGGGCTGGTGGCGACAACTTCGTAAAGGCCGTGTCCGGGCCTCTCCCAACGGCGGGCCTCCAGCCGGGGGCATTGGCCGCTACAGAAAGTGAGCGCTACTAGCGGGGCGCCAGCCAGTGCCCCGCGCAGACGTGCCGAATCTGGCGCGGCGAGCCTGTCGCCCGGAGCGGTCTTGGTCGAGCAATCCGTGTGGCTTCCGTGTTCGGTCCGATGACGATCCAGCGTGGGATGTCCGACGGAGTCGGTTGGCATGTCACGGGCTGCCGGGGCTATCTCGTCTTAGTGATGAGAGCTAGTACCGGATGAAGGGACGTGAGGGTTATGCGAGTGTTCGTGGCAGGCGGAAGCGGAGTGATTGGACGTCGTCTGGTGCCGCAATTGATAGCCCGTGGACACCAGGTGACCGCGACAACGACGAGCGCGGGCAAATTGGGGCTACTGGAACAGCTGGGGGCCGAGGCCATCGTGATGGATGGGCTGGATGCGATGTCGGTGGGCGAGGCAGTGGCCGCGGCCGGACCCGACGCGCTGGTAAACGAGATGACGGCCCTGTCGCCGGCGCACGCCGGCAAGCTCAATCCGAGGAAGGCCGACCGCTTCTTCGCTACCACCAATCGGCTGCGCAGCGAGGGGACCGACCATCTGCTGGCCGCGGCCGAGGCGAGCGGCGGCTGTCACGTCGTCGCGCAGAGCGCCGCGATCTTCAACGGCATCCGCGAGGGCGGATGGGTCACGACCGAGCAGGACCCGCTGCTCGGCCCCGTGGAGGGGATCAAGGCCATCAACCATCTCGAGGAGGTGGTCGTGCAGGCCGGCGGCGCGGTGCTGCGCTACGGCGCGCTGTACGGCGCGGGCGCCACCGACGATCAGATCGGCTTGGTGCGCAAGCGGATGTACCCGCTCGTCGGGGGTGGTACCGGGTACATGTCGTGGGTGCACGTCGACGACGCGGCCGGAGCGACCGTGCTGGCGCTGGAGAAGAAGGCGACAGGTGTGTTCAACATCGTCGACGACGAGCCGGCACCGGTACGTGCGTGGCTCCCCTATCTCGCGCAGTGCGCTGGCGCCAAGCCGCCGCGGCGGATCCCAGTGTGGCTGGCCCGGCTGCTGGCCGGCGAGATGATGGTGGGCATGATGACCGAGGGGCGCGGCTTCTCCAACGCCAAGGCCAAGCGGGAACTCGGCTGGCAACCGCAGTATCCCTCGTGGCGAGAGGGCTTCAAGAAAGAACTCGCATGAGTCGCCTGAGCCGCGGCGAGGAACTCGAGCAGTTGCGGCCGCTGCTGTTCTCGATCGCCTACCGGATCCTCGGCAGCGTGACCGAAGCCGAGGACGCGGTCCAGGAGACCTGGCTGCGCTATGAATCCTCCCCGACCCAGCCCACATCCATCAAGGCCTTCCTCTCGGCCGTCGTCACCCGGATCTCGATCGACGTGCTGCGCTCAGCCCGCATCCGACGGGAGACCTACGTCGGGCCGTGGCTGCCCGATCCGCTGCTCACCGACCCCTACGAGGACCCGGCGCGCTCGGCCGAGTTGGCCGAATCGTTGTCGATGACGGCGCTGCTGCTGCTCGAACAGCTCAGCCCGCTCGAACGGGCGGTATTCGTCTTGCGGGACGTCTTCGGGTTCGACTTCGCCGAGATCGCCTCGTCCGTCTGGAGATCGGAGGCAGCCTGCCGCCAGCTCGCGGTCCGAGCCCGGCGCCACATGGACGATGGGCGCCCCCGGTTCGAAGCCGACCGCCGGGAACGCGAGACGCTCGCGGCGCGCTTTTTCGACGCGATCCGCGATGGCGACGTCAACGAGCTGAGGCAGCTGCTCGCTGCCGACGTCCAGATGATCGGGGACGGAGGAGGAAAGGCGCCCGCGTTTGCCAAGGGCGTGACAGGCGTCGACAAAGTCGCCCGGGTGCTCGCCTCGTTCTTCCCGCTGCTCACCAAGATCGACGTGGGCCTGGAGCCGCGCGAGGTAAACGGCCAGCCTGGCGCGATCGTTCGCGATCGGGACGGCAAGGTCATCGGCACCTTTACGCTTGACATACTCGGCGGGCAGGTCCAGACGATCCGCTCGGTGCTCAATCCCGACAAGCTCGGACACTTGGGCCCGGTCGCGGACGCGTGGGCCCTTAGCCGCGAGCTGAATCAGGCTCGCCGCCCCAACAACTGACCTTGCGCTCCCGCAAAATATAATCTGGCCATATTTATCTGGAGTGAAGTTCGGCGTTCATGACGAGTGACGCGCAACAGCACCCAGGCCGCTACGACCGGGCGTCTGACAGACACAGCAACTCAGACCCATGGTCAGCAGCACGATCATGATCATTCCCAACAAAGCTGACGTGCACCCATTCCCTGACCAGCGGCCGCTCGATGTCGGTGCCCTGGCGTAGCGTACTGCGGTAACTGGCGCCCAATCGAGAAGGCGGAGATCGTGACCACGAACCTGACGGGCGAGCGGGCTGACCTGCTGGCAGCACTCGGCAAGAACCGTCACTTCCTGCGCTATACGACGCGCGGACTGACCGACAAGCAGGCCGCGCGGCGTACCACCGTGAGCGAGCTCTGCCTCGGCGGCCTGATCAAGCATGTTGCCCTGACCGAACGGCGGTGGGCGCGGTTCATCGTCGAGGGCCCGTCAGCCATGTCTTTCGATCCGGCGACCATGTCCGATACCTGGCAGAACGCGTTCCGGATGCTCGACGGCGAGACGCTCGCGGTCCTGCTCGAGCAGTACGAACAGGTCGCTGGCGAGACGGACGAGCTCGTCGGCACGCTGCCTGACCTGGATGCGGCGCAGCCACTGCCGCAGGCGCCCTGGTTCGAGGCGGGGGCGTCCTGGTCGGCCAGGCGGGTGCTGCTGCATATCGCGACGGAGACCGCGCAGCACGCTGGCCACGCCGACATCATCAGGGAGGCCCTGGACGGCGCGAAGAGCATGGGCTAGGCGCGGTCAGATGACCGAGTACCACGCAGCCGGATCGCCTGGCTGGCGGGCGAAGTCGTAGCGCAGCCCGGCGGGCGACAGCGCGACCAGCGAGATCGAGGTAGTGCCCCAGGTCCGGCCATCGGCCAGCTCACGACGGACGATCAGCGCGCGCTGATCGTGCCGGTCCAGCCCGTCGCCGTTGACCAGGCCGAACCAGGCGTCCCAGGCTGCCCGCGCAGGCTGACCAGGCCGCGGGTCGGGACGGCGCGCCGCCTGGAACTTGCGCAGGAAGTAGCCGATCCTGGCCAGCTCGTGTGCGCGGCCGTTAGGTGCTGCGGCCGGAGCCTGAGCCGGAGCTTGGGACTGGTCGGCAGGAACCAGATCGCTGGCCAGGCCGCTGTTGACGACGAAGTGCAGGCCGGGTTTCAGCTCGCGTTCGTCGAGCTGACGGCCGTTCCACGACTGGACCAGCGCGTAGCCGGGCCGCACGGTCACGAGATGGAACGGGTCAAGGCTAGGCAGCGCCGTCCGGTCAAGCGACTCGCCCGCGGCGGCCAGGAGCGGCAGCACTCCCCTGGACTGCCGGGATCGCGATGGCGCGAACTGGCCGAGGCCGTTCAGCACGCAGGCGGCCCGGCGGTCCTGCGGCGAGACGGCCAGCCAGGTCCCGCCCGCGAGCAGGTCGCGGCCGCCGACCAGGCCCGGGTACTGCGGCCAGTGCGGGGCGGGCGGCTCCCAGGACCGGCTGGTGAACTCGTCCCTGACTCCGGCGAGCAGCACAGGCAGGCCAGGTTCGACGCTGAGCACGGCAGTACACATGCCGCTATTCCAGCAGACCTCAGTCGCCGGACATCCGGCGCTGGCCGGTCAGTCGAGGGAGTCGCGGGAGGTCGAGGCGGCCGCGGACCTGTCTCTGGCGGTCGAGGGCGACTCAGGATCCGGACAGCGCCTCCATCCATTCGCGGACGGTCCAGTCGCTGATGACCCCGTGCACGACGAACGGATCGCTGGCGGCGAACTCTTCCGCCGCCTCGCGGGTGGTGAACACGGCCATCGCCCCGGTTCGATCACTGAACGGACCGATCAGCAGCAGCCTGCCGTCTTCGGCGAACTTCGCCCACCTGGCCCTGTGCGCAGGGAAATGCGCTTGAGTGAGTTCCGGGTCGGCCTCGGCCGAGTTGTAGAACAGTACATATCTCACAGTGGTCTCCCATCCCCGCGAAGCTGTAGACAATGGTAGGTATGCGGCTGGCCGAGGGAGCGTTGATACACCAGGTCCATCCCGGCAAGATCGGCGCGGACGTCATCGCCTCGGTCCTGTCCAACACCCTGCTGTGGCAGGCCAGGCCAAAGACAGCGGTCGCGGTCCGCGTGCTGCTGCCGGCCGCCAGTTCGGTGGTCGTGCTCGGCCTCGCGGATCTCGATGCGCTGGTACGTACCCGCCGTGGCCGGTACGTTCTGGCGCACATGCCGCCGTCGGCCCAGGCGACCCGGCTCGCCGGCGATGCCCTGATGGGCCTGGGTGCCTATCGCCGCAGTCCGGCGTTGCTGCTGGCGGGAGCCGCCGTCGTCGCGGCTGGCTGGTCGCACGCCCTGTGGCCAGCGACGCTGCCGAGCACGCGGCCCCGGTAAGCGTTGCCTGGCACGGCCGTGGCCTGGCCGTGGCACGGCCGCCCGGAGCCTTCATGATCGTGGACGTTAGTCCGCCGCCATGACTGACAGACGTCCGCGATCATGAGAATTAACTTGGCCGGGCGCCCGACGGCGACGGCCGTCAGGCCCATCGCCAGGCTCGACCTGGACAACCACGGCCGACTGATCGCTTGCGACATCGGGCGGGCAGTTGTTCGCCTACGATCTGGCCAGCCGGACGCTGGCCGCGCGGCGCCCGATCCCGGCAGCCGAATCCTGGCCGAACGACGTCGTCGTGGTCGGCGATGCGGCCTACGTCACTGATACCAAGGCACCGGTGGTCTGGCGGCTCCCGGTCGGCCCGGCGGAGGTCGGCGAGCCGCAGGTGGCGATCGACCTGGCTCCGTTCGGGCCGGCCGACCCCGCCTACCTGAACGGCATCGTGGCGCGCGCCGACGGCAGTTCCCTGCTGGTCGCGTCCCAGGGCGAAGGCAGCGCGCTGTGGCTCGCCCACCTCGCTATTGGTGCCCAGGCGGCGCTGCGGAGCTGGCCTAGCGCCCCGGAGCAGGCACGGCACCAGTCCTAACGCGGCGGCAGCACCTGCGTCGTCCAGAACGCGAGCTTGCCGCGCACCGTGAGCAGGGCCACGATGTCGAGCCGGCCGGCCTGCGCGCTGATATAGGCCTTCCACAGATCGGTCGTACCCCGGGGCAGCGGCACCCGGCGCTCCGCGCCGAAGCGACTGGCGCCGGCGGCTGCTCTGCGGACGAAGAGCGCCAGCGGGCGGTACCAGGCCACCCACAGGCGGCCGTACGGGTCGGCGGCAAGTATCGATCCGGTGTGCCCGGTCTGGTCGGAGAAGTAGGTCAGCCAGGTCGCGCCCGAACGCGAGTCGACGCCGATCCCCTCGTCGAGCACGCAGCAACTCGGCTGCGCGAACGCCTGCTCGGGATGCCCGTAGTGCAGCACCGCGAGGTCCGTATCGCCGGAGTAGCCGAACGCCACCCAGGGCTTACCGTCGTGGCCGGCCGCCGCGCTGACGCTGAAGTCCCAGCCGGTGCTGGGCGCGGCGGCGACGGAGCTGGACAGGTGCCAGGAGCCGCCGCCGCGCGGCCTGGTCGCCGAGAACGTCCCGGCAGGCGTGCCGGTCGGGCTGCGGCCGGTGCTGTTCCAGAACGCGGCCAGACCGGTCGACGTGGCAGCCGCGTCAGGGAACGAGGTGTAGACGTTGCCGACGATCCGCGCCGTGCGCCCGACGACGCCGCGGGCCGAGATAGGCGTGTCGAAGATGGCCGACGGTGCGCTGCCGCTGCCGTTGCCCCAGAGCACGTGCAGCACGCCGTCCTTGCCCCGGACCAGGCCGACGTCGGCGAAGTTGTCCGCCAGGACGAATGTCACCTTGGCCCACTGGCCGGCCGTGGCGTCAGGTCGGGCCGGGCCGGAGCGGCGCCCGCGGACCCCACGCCGAGCGCGGCTGCGACGAGAGCGCCGACCGACGCGGCGGACGCCAGGACGCTGATCCGGTGCATGCCTCCTCCTCAGGGGCCGGTCTGGCGTAGCGTTACCACTATGACCGTCAAACTCGTGGTTCTCTACACCCATCCGGACGATCCGCAGGCATTTGACCGCCATTACTTTGACATCCACATGCCGCTGGTGCAGACCATTCCAGGACTTCAGCGTGCCGAGACTGCTCGGTTCTCCGCCGCGCTCGATGCCGGCGGCGAGACTTTCTACCGGTCGGCAGAACTCTACTTCGCTGACCAGGCCGCTATGGATGCCGCGTTCGGCTCCGCGGAGGGAGCGGCGACCGCGGCGGACTACCAGGGCATCGCTCCTCCCGGATCGCGGATGATGGTCGCCGTGCTCGACGACTGACCGGGCCGCGCCGCCGGGGTTCACGCTTGGCCGGGAAGCCGGTAGGCGCGGTGCGCCGTGCCGCTGAAGATCGCGGTGCGCTCCGCCGGGCTGAGGGCAGCGGTGAGTTCCCTGGCTGCGGCGAGCACCGTGTCGTAGGACGCGGAGACCGTGCAGACGGGCCAGTCCGAGCCGAACATGAGCCGGTCCGGGCCGAAGGCCTCGATCGCAGTCTCGTAATACGGCACCAGGCGGTCCGGGTCAGCGTCGCTCAGGATGCCCGACAGCTTGCAGTACGCGTTCGGCAGCGCGCCGATCCTGCGCAGCCAGCGTGCCCAGTGCTCGTCGGGCCCCGTCTGCTCGTGGGGTGCAGTGCCGACGTCAGGGTTGCCCAGGTGGTCGAGTACGAAGGTCAGGTCCGGGCAGGCGGCGACGGCATCCGCGGCGGCGGGCAGCAGATCGGCTGGCACGACCAGGTCGTAGCAGAGCCCGGCGAGGCCGACGGCGGCCAGGCCGCGGCGGACCGCGGGGCGCCGCAGCCAGTCCGGATCGGCTTCGATGAGCACCGGATGACGGATGCCGCGCAGCAGCCAGCCGTCTGGCCGGTCCTGCAATGCGGCGAGGGCATCGGCCACTCCATCGGCTTGCAGGTCGACCCAGCCCACCACGCCGGTGACCAGGTCGCTCGCAGCGGCGATTGTCAGCAGGTCAGGGGTCTCCCCAGGCTCGGCGACCGTCTGCACGATGACCGTGGCTGTCACCCCGGCGGCGGCAGCCAGCGGGCGCAGGTCGGCTTCGGTGAAGTTCCGCAGCAGCGACTCCTTGCCGGGGAGGGCGAGCCACGGCTGGTCATAGGCGGCCAGATCCCAGAAGTGCTGGTGGGTGTCGACCAGGTCGGGTGCGGCCGATGGCGGGGTACCTGCCGATGGCGGGGTATCTGGCGTTGCGGTTGTCATCGAAGTTTCTCCGGTCACAGCACCGTCGCGGGCGCGCGGCGGAGCTCTGTCGCTAGCCGATTCTGGTGGCGATAGGCGTGCCGATCTCGACGGTGCGGCCGACAGTGCACAGCCGGTCGTGCGACTTTCTGGCCGCGTCCGGCAAGATCGCCCTGGCTTCGTCGCCTGCCGGGGTAGCCGGGAAGCTGACCCGGAAGGTCACCGTGATGTCCTGCAGGTGGTTGCCGCCGGAGTCCCTGATCTTGTCCGCGTCCACCTGGACGTCGAAGGAGTCCGGCTCGGCCCGGCGTGAGGTCAGGATGTCGACGTCGATCGCGGTGCAGCCGCCGATCGCGGCGAGCAGGATCTCGGTCGGGGTGAAGTCGGTGTCCTCGCCAGTGCCGAAGGCGAGCTCGCCGCCCCGATCGTTGGTGACGGTGAACCGGCCAGGAGAAACCCGGCGGACGGTCACGGTGCGCTGCGCGGAGCTGGCCATGCGAACCAGCGTATTCGGTGTCGGGCAGGCAGAGTCCGCCGTTCAGGACCGCTCAGCGCCCCGCCGGGCTTCGAGCAGCGGCAGCAGCAGTTCGGGTGGCCGGGCAACCACTGCCCGGTCCGGCCAGATGACAACCGGCCGCTCGATCAGCTCCGGGTAGCGCGCCATCGCGTCGAGCAGGTCGTCGGCGGTCGCGGTCGCCAGTCCGAGCTCGGCGTACCTGGGCTCGCCGGTCCGCATCAGAACCCGCGGCTCGCTCGCTCGCAGTAGCCCGAGCACCCGGACGATCTCGGCCCGGGGCGGCGGGTCGTCGAGATAGTGCAGCCGCTCCGCCGGGACGCCGTAGGCGGCGAGCAACTCCTCCGCGCCACGGCATTTGGAGCACTTGGGGTTGTACCAGACGACAACGCCTTGGTCGGCCATGCGCTCACCGTACCGACTGACGCGCTCACGCCCGCGGCGGCAGCCGCAGCGAGCGGCGCAGGAAGTCGAGCTCGTGCAGGTACAGGTTCTCCAGCACGGCCTGGTCCGAGGGCATATGGGTGCTGCGGGGCAGCGGCAGCACCTCGTGCGGCCGGCCGGCCGCCAGCAGCGCGGCGGAGAACCGCAGCGTGTGCGCCGGCACCACGTTGTCGTCGGCTAGGCCGTAGGCATCCGGATGCTCGTCCGGGTGACCGAGGTACCGCTCCCGCCAGTGCGTGTCGTACATGCGCTGGTCCAGGACCGGCGCTCCGGCCACGGCGGCGTGGAAGATGTCGGGACGGCGCAGCACCGCCAGGGCCGCGAGGAAGCCGCCGAACGACCAGCCTCGGATTGCCACCCTGGTCAGGTCGAGCGCCGCGCTGCGGCTGGCAGCTTCGGTCAGCGCCGCCACCTGGTCGGCCAGGACCGGGGTGGCGAAGTCGAGGTAGATGGAGCGCTCCCAGGCAGGACCACGGCCCGGCGTGCCCGCGCCGTCCACGACGAGCACGGCGAAGCCGTGTTCCGCGAACAACTGCGAGGCGAGGGCGAACTCGTGTTGCTCGGCGGTGACCTTGCGGGCCGCCGGGCCGCCGTAGGGGTCCATCAGGACCGGCAGCGGTCCGCCCGCCTCGCGGTACCAGGACGGCAGGAACAGGGCGGCACGCAGCTCGCGAGCGCCCAGCGTGAGCAGTTCCATCCGCAGGCGCAGTACCGGCCGCTCGGCACAAGACGCGATCTGAACCGGCTCGCCGTCCCCGGACGCGCGGGTGACTGTGACGCTGGTGCCCGGACGGTCCGGGGTGGCAGAACTCAGCACCGTGCTACCCGCCCGGCCGGTGCCACTGTGCACGCCAGGCTCGGCACTCAGGCGGCACAGGCCAGACCGGCGGTCGTAGGCCCACAGGTGCGTCTGGGTCGGCTCGTCGGACGCGGTGAACAGCACGGTCTCGCCGTCGACAGCGACCACTTCGCCGAGCTGCAGGCCGGGCGGGGTGACCGGCTGCCCGTCGGCAAGCAGCCGCCGGGTATCCGCGGAGTCGCCGCTGGTCAGCAGGACGCCGGAGGCGGTGCGGGCCGGCAGCCCGGGAACGAGCGTGACCCAGGCGTCGTCGTGCTGTTCGGCCAGCACGCCCGCGGCGCCGGTGTCCGCATCGATACCGAGTACCTGGACGTGCCGCTGGCTGCGGTCCTGCACGGCGGCGTAGGGTCCGCGTGCGTCCCAGCCCGCGGCAGTCAAGTATTCGAACGCCGTGGCGTCCCAGCCGACTGGCGTCAGCGGACGGCCCGGCGGGCCGGCCAGGTCAGCGATCCAGAGGCTGACCTCGGCGTTGGCCGTGCCCGCGGCTGGATACGCGATCGCGGCTGGCGGCGTAGCCGGATCGGCGGGATCTGCGATGTACCAGCGCAGCACCCGTGCGGTATCCACCCGGGCCAGCAGCAGCCGGCGGCCGTCCGGAGCCCACCAGTAACCGCGGCTGCGGCCCATCTCCTCGGCCGCGACATGTTCGGCGAGCCCGAAGCTGACGTCGGGTTGATCCGGTGCCGCGACAGTCTGTTCTGCCGCGTTGTCGGTCGCGTCGGCAGCTAGCACGCGCAGCGCGCCGCCGCCGACGTAGCCGACCCGGCGGCCGACCGGGTCCGGGCGCGGGTCGATCACCGGCTCGGTTGCTGGCAGCCCGCGGACCGCGCCGGTCGCTGGCCGGACCGTCCAGAGCTGCCCGGACAGGGCAAAGGCCAGCAGCTCGCAGTTGTCGTCGGCGGCGTAGCCGACGATGCCGAAGGACTGTTCCCTGGCGCGCTCGCGCCTGATCCGTTCCTGCGCCGGGAGTTGCTCGGCCGCACCTGAGAGCAGTTCTCTGGGGTCGGCGAGCAGCCGCTCCCGACCGCTGGCGCAATCGGCCGCCCACAAGCAGCGGACCGGGTCGTCACCGGCCCGGCTGCGCACGAAGTACACAGTGCTCCCGTCGGGCGACACGGTGAGCTGGGCCGGAGTACCGAGGGTGAGGTTCCTGGTGCGGGCAAGCTGGCGCGGCAGAGCGGGAACGGGCATTACGTCACGATCTCACCCCAAGCCCTCTCGCTGCATCAGGTTATTCGCTGGTGACGCTCGCGGCGCGGGCATGGATGCCGCCATTACCGCATAGTCTGTGCCAATATGGCGGGATGAATTGGCTGGGAAATTCTCTAGTGTCTGGGCGGGGGCTCCATGGCTGACCGGCCGGACTGGGCGCCGCCGGGAGTCGACACCAAGCGAGCGAATGTCGCCCGGGTCTACGACTACTGGCTTGGCGGCACGCACAACTTCCTGGCCGACCAGGACGTGGGCCGGGCGATCTGCGCGATCGAGCCCAATATGCGGGTGATCGCGCAGACCAACCGGGCGTTCCTCGGGCGGGCGGTGCGGTTGCTCGCCGCGGCCGGCATCAGCCAGTTCCTCGATATCGGCTCAGGCATCCCGACCCAGGGAAACGTGCACGAGATAGCGCAGCGGGCCAATCCGGATGCCCGGGTCGTCTATGTCGACGTCGACCCCGTCGCGATCGCGCACAGCACGACCATCCTGGCCGCGAACCAGAATGCCGCCGTGGTCGACGCCGACCTGCGCGAGCCGGAGAAGATCCTCGCCCACCCCTCCGTCCGGGCGCTGATCGACTTCAGCCAGCCGGTCGGCCTGCTGCTCATGGTCGTCTTGCACTTCGTCGCCGACGAGGAGAATCCCGGGAAGGTCATGGCCACGCTACGCGAGGCGCTCGCGCCCGGCAGTTACCTGGTGCTTGCGCACGCGACCCACGAGCACAAGCCGCAGGCGGCGCACGCCACCGAGGAGGTATACAACCGCAGCGTCGCCACCAAGTTGCACCTGCGCTCGCGCTCGGAGATCGAGCGCCTGTTCGACGGATTCCAGCTCCTCGAACCTGGCCTGGTCTACTCTCCGCTATGGCGGCCCGACTCCCCCGGCGACGTGCCCGCCGACCTCACCGCGTTCGGGACGCTGGCAGGGGTGGCGAGGAAAGCCTGACGCCCGAGCCGCCTAGCGCGGAAGCGCCGGCAGGCCGGTGACGGCTGCCGCGACGCCGTAGGGCAGGTGCCGCGGATGTACCAGCAGCGCCCGGGCTAGCTGGCGTATTTCCGGTCGCAACGGGACCAGCACGGCTTCGCTGTGCCGCCAGGCGCCGATCTCGTCCGAGCCGGACCCGCTGACGACGGCACGGCGGAATCGGCGCGCGTCACCGCCATCGGCGCGCCAGGCCGGCAACCAGTTCCTGAGTTCCTCGTCGCGCTCCAGCATGGTCCAGTCCATCAGCCGCTGGGCGATCTGGCCGGCCGCGTCGATCACGAAGGACCTGTCCGTCGCAGCCGTGACGCGGTGCACCCGTCCCTCGCTGTCCCTGCCGTGATGGATGCTGGCTGAGCTGAATCGCACGCCGAGAGCGAGCGCGGCTACCGCGTGCCCGGCCTCGTGCCAGGCGGTCCGTACGACAGCCTTCCTGGCCGGGGCGAAGGTGGGATAGCAGCCGCAGTCGTACCGCTGCCGCACCCACTTGTCATGCACGATCGACTCGTCGTCGTAGCGGACCAGCCTGGCCAGTTCCGCCTCGATCTCGGTCAGCGCACGGCGCTGTGACGGCGTCAGCATGAGCAGACGATAAGCCAGCCCGCCCGCACCGTGAGAACCTTGCTTCCATGACGCATCGGGGTGAGCGGACTCTTGTGACGACCGGGCTGGCACGGGTCGAGGGCGAGGGCTCGATGTACGTGCGGGTCGCCGGCGACCAGGTGGAGCAGGTGCGGCTCGACATCTACGAGCCGCCGCGGTTCTTCGAGGCCTTCCTGCGCGGCAGGTCCTACATCGAGCCGCCGGACATCACCGCACGGATCTGCGGCATCTGCCCGGTCGCCTACCAGACCAGCGCTTGCCAGGCCATCGAGGCCGCGTGCGGCGTGCGACTGACTGACGAGCTCGCGGACCTGCGCAGGCTGCTGTACTGCGGCGAGTGGATCTCGAGCCACGCCCTGCACATCTACATGCTGCACGCACCGGACTTCCTCGGTTATCCCGGAGCGGTAGAGATGGCGCGTGACCACAGGGAGGTGGTCGAGCGCGGCCTGGCGCTGCGCCGGACAGCTAACGTGGTGATGGCGACCATCGGCGGCCGGTCGGTCCACCCGGTGAACGTCCGGGTCGGCGGTTTCTACCGGGCACCGTCCGCGGGCGAGCTTCGGCCGCTGGCCGAGCAGCTGCGGGCAGCGCTCGATCTGGCTGTCGAAACGGTTCGCTGGGTATCCGGTTTCGAGTTCGCCGACTTCCGCGTCGAGCACGAGTTCCTCGCGCTGACCGAACCAGGCCGTTACCCCATCGAACGGGGGACGCTGATCAGCAGCGGCGGGCTGGCGTTCGATGGCGCGGAGTTCGAGCAGTACGTGACCGAGGAACAGGTGCCGCACTCGACGGCGCTGCACGCCAGGCTGGCCGCTCCCGGCCAGGACGGGGCGGGCGGAAGCGGCGGGGACGGCAGGTACCTGACCGGGCCGCTGGCCAGGTACTCGCTCAACTCGCGGTGGCTGACCCCGGCAGCGGCAGAGTCGGCTCGGGCGGCCGGGCTCGGGCCGGTCTGCCGCAACCCGTTCCAGAGCATCATCGTGCGCGCGGTGGAGGTCGTCTGCGCCATCGAGGAGGCGCTGGCCCTGATCGAGCGGTACCGGCAGCCTGCCGAGCCGTTCGTGCCGGTCACGCCGCGCGCCGGGCTGGGTCACGGGATCTCCGAAGCCCCGCGCGGCGTGCTCTATCACCGCTACGAACTCGACTCCGCCGGCAACGTTGCCGCCGCCAAGATCGTCCCGCCGACGTCGCAGAACCAGGGCGCCATCACTGATGATCTGCGGGAGTTCGTGGCCGACCGGCTCGACTTCGACGACCTGGCGCTGACCCGCGCCTGCGAACAGGCGATCCGCAACTACGACCCGTGCATCTCGTGCGCGGCCCACTTCCTCACCCTCACGGTCGACCGGCAATGAACCAGGATCTGGGAGCTGTCCCGGCCGGGACGGCCGGGACAGCCGGCCGACGGTCCGGGCCGCGGACGATCGTGATCGGGGTGGGAAACGAGTTCCGGCGGGATGACGGAATCGGGCCGTACGTGGTCGCCCTGCTGCGGAACATGCTGCCCAGGTCGGTACGGCTGCTGGTCAGCGATGGTGAACCTGGCCGGCTGATCGAGGAATGGGCCGGCGCGGATCTCGCGGTTGTCGTCGACGCCGCCAGGCCGCGTTCCGGTCAGGTCGAGCCTGGCCGTACCCACCGCATCGTCGTCGGCCAGACCGACCAGCTCGACCAGTGGCCGGTCACACCGGTCAGCTCACACGGCTTCGGGCTCGACGCCGCGATCGGGCTAGGCCGGGCGCTCGGACGGATGCCCGGCCGACTGATCGTGCACGCGGCCGAGGCGGCCGACTGGGGCTACGGCACCGGGCTGACACCTGAGGTAAGCACCGCGGCCAGCGCCCTGGCCGCGGCCATAGTCGCCGAGGTGAGCACCGCGGCAGGCTAGAACCTGACCGGCCGGGACCTGACCGGCCGGGACCTGACCGGCCGGGCACCGGTCAGCCGGACGCCTGCGCTGCCCGGGCGGCGCGCGAGTCCGGCGAGAAACCGGGCGCCGCGGCGTTGAAGGTCGCGAAAACCTTGCTGATCGCGTCCTCGCTCATCCCCAGGCTGGCCAGCCGCGGGATGAGCGAGTCCGTGCTCGGGTCGGGCACCGGGCCGAAGCAGCCGTAGCAGCCGCGGTTGTAGGCCGGGCAGATCGCGCCGCAACCGGCCTGGGTGACCGGGCCGAGGCAGGGAGTGCCGTGCGCCACCATGACGCAGGTGTTGCCGCGGTTCTTGCACTCGAAGCAGACGCTGTGCGCCGGAATCCGCGGCTTGCGGCCGATCAGCAGCGCGGAGATCAACTCGATGAGCTGACGCTTGTCGATCGGGCAGCCGCGCAGCTCGAAGTCGACCCTGACGTGGTCGGCGACGGCCGTGGAGGTGGCCAGCGTCTGAATGAAATCAGGCCGGGCATAGACAGCCGCGGTGAACTCGGCGACGTCGCCGAAGTTGCGTAGTGCCTGGATTCCGCCGGCGGTCGCGCACGCGCCGATGGTGACGAGGATCTTCGACTGATCCCTGATCTGGCGGATCCGGTCCGCGTCGGCCGCGGTCGTGATCGATCCTTCGACCAACGAGACGTCGTAAGGTCCGGGCAGGTGAGTCCTGGTCGCCTCGGCGAAATGCGCGATCTCCACCTCGGCCGCCAGCGCGAGCAGCTCGTCCTGGCAGTCGAGCAGGGTGAGCTGGCATCCGTCGCAGGATGCCAGCTTCCAGACGGCTAGTTTCGGACGCGGCATCGCTCACAGCTCCCTGATCGCGAGCAGCGGGCCCGCCCGCTCGTAGTCGAGCACCGGACCGTCCCGGCAGAGCAGCAACGGCCCGAGCTGGCAGTGTCCGCACTCGGCGATGCCGCATCGCATGTTGCGTTCCAGCGACAGCCGGATGTCGGCGGTGGCGATCCCCCGGCCGGCCAGCGCTCGCGCCGTCAGCCGCATCATGACCTCGGGGCCGCACACCAGCGCGATTGTCGCGGCCGGGTCGATGTCCACCCGGTCGAGCAACTGGGTCACGACGCCGACGTCGCCGCGCCAGCCGGCCGAAGCCCGGTCGACGGTGACATGCACCTCGGCGCCTAGCGCCCGCCAGGAACTCAGTTCCCCGGCGAACGCGATCTCCTGTGGTGAGCGGGAGCCGACCAGCACCGTGATCCGCCGGTATCGCTCCCTGGCCGCCAGCATGGTCAGCAGCGCCGACCGGAGCGGGGCAAGACCGATCCCGCCGGCTACCACCAGAACGTCCTTGCCGGCCGGGTCGGCCATGACCGGCGTGGTCAGCTCGCCGTCCGCCGGCCGGCCGGCGCTGGCCGGCCGGTCGGCGCTGGCGGCCAGGCCGACCCCCCAGTCCGTGCCGAACGGCCCACGCACCCCGATGAGCCGGCCGGGTTCGGCCGCGCAGAGCGCTTCGGTCACCGCCCCGACGGCCCGGATCGTCTGGAGGAGTTCCGAACCGTTCGGCGGGCCGCTGATCGAGATCGGCACCTCCCCGACGCCGAAGGCATAGAGCATGGTGAACTGCCCGGGCCGGTGGCTGCCGATCGGCTGTGCGGCGGGTCGCAGCGCCAGGGTCACCGTGTCGCGCGTCTCGGTCCTGCGGCTGGCGACCACATATCCGGCCGGCCGCGCGTAGCCAGTCAGGTCGCACCCGCCTGCTGGCTCGGGGCCGCATACAGGTCGAGCAGCCTGATCCGGCTGGCATGCAACCGGTCCGCGGCAACCGTCATGAGCCGGCGGATGAGCTGGTATCCGAGTACCGGATCCTGGTCGCAGTAGCTCAGCACGGCCGTCGTGTCGAGCGTGATGGCAGTAGTAGGTGCCAGCGCCTGCGCGCCGTACTGCCATTCGTACGGCGGGCAGACCCAGGACAACCCGACCACCTGTCCGCCGCCGACGGTCTCCACGATCAGCGGCTCCCGGCCCCGGACGTGCAGGTCGAGTGCCACCCGCCCGGTCCTGATCAGCCAGATCTGCACCGCCCGGCCACCCTCTTCGAAGAAGCGGTGACCGGCAGGGACCGATACCGCCGCCGCGACCTGCGCCAGCCGTGCGATGTACTCGGCCGGCAGACCGCGCAAGAACGCGTGCTCGCCGAGTTCGGCGGGCAGGACACCGGTCATGGCGCACCGTCCGCCTGCTGTGCCTGGCCAGCCGGGCGGTCTTCGTTGTCACGTGCCGCCGCTTCTTCCCGCAACGCGGCAACTTCCTCGGTCAGGTCGATGCCGACCGGGCACCACACGATGCAGCGCCCGCACCCGACGCAGCCCGAGCTTCCGAACTGGTCGTGCCAGGTGCCGAGTTTGTGGGTGAGCCACTGCCGGTACCTGCTGCGGTCCGAGGCCCGTACCGGCCCGCCGGGCAGGTAGGAGAAGTCGAGCGAAAAGCACGAATCCCAGACCTGCCACCGCTCCGCGTGATCGCCGGCCAGATCGGTGCTGTCCTCGACGGTGGTGCAGAAGCAGGTCGGGCAGGCCATCGTGCAATTCCCGCAGGTGAGGCAGCGGGTGGCCACGTCGTCCCAGCGGGCGGCGCTGTGGCTGTCCGCCATGAGTTCCCGCAGGCCGTCGGCTGGCATCGTGCGGCCCATGCGGTCCGCCGCCGCCGTGACGGCGGCTCTCCCGGAGGTTACCGTCGCCTCGTCCGCCGGAGTCGTCGGCAGCTGGGCCAGCAGGGCAGCGCCCGCCTGCGATCCGACCTCGACCAGGAACCGATGGGTGCCGTCGCCGAGCAGCTCGGTCAGCGCGAGATCGTAGCCCTGGCCGGCCCGCGGACCCGTGCCCATCGAGGCGCAGAAGCAGGTCTGGCCGGGTTCGGTGCAGTTCACCGCCACGACGAAGATGCCGGCCCGGCGGGCCGCATACCGGGATGCGGCATGCTGACCGCGGCCGAGTACCTGGTCCTGGATTCCGATCGCGCGCAGATCGCACGGCCGGACGCCGATAAAGGCCAGCCGGGACGCTGCCTCGTGCCCGTCCTCCAGCTCGAACCCGCCGTCAGTGCGGCGCACCGACCAGACCTTCTCACGCGACGGGTGCAGGTACTGCTTCCACGACTGCGGGCCAGCCGAGTGCCCGAACGCCGCCCGGTCGGCCCGCTGCTTGATCCGGTAGCCACCCGGTGCGAGGTCGACGCCCCAGCCAAACGGCAGTTCGTCGGCCGAGTGGAGCTCTCGGAGGACGATCGCGCCTTCCCGGACCGTGGGACCGATCACCTGGTAACCCGCGCCGCGCAGTGCGGCATGCAGCTGACTCAGGGCAGTGACGTCCATCAGCCGTGCCTGGCCGGCTTCCTCCACCTGCCTGCTCCTTGCCTTCCAGCGCCAAGCCATTCTGGCCGGCCTGCCCGGCCGCCGGGCGCATGGCGCGCCTTACACGCTAGTCCTACCCAGCGAGACGGCTGCCGAGCCGCGCCGCTAGGCGAGCGCACGCGCCTAGCCCGCACCGCCGGGCAGGCGGAGGCGGGCACTACTCATAAGTTAGACCCATGACCGAGCAGCCGATGCCGGAGGAGATCCAGGCCTGTGCTTTCTTCCTGGCCGACCATGCGGTGGTAGAGAATGGGAAGCTCTACGTCAACGGCGGATTCTGGAACCAGGTGTACAGCGCCACCTATCCGGTGGCGCGCGCCTTCGGTGTCGCGGCGGTGCTGCACATTCCGTGGCGCCAGCATCATCAAGGACATGGGTTCGCCGTGACGTTCGAGGATGCTGACGGGCGGCCGCTGACTGCCAGATTCGAGGGGCAGTTCAGGGTCGGGACCGCGCCGAACATGCGCGTGGGTGACTTCACCATCATGCCGGTGGCGGCGTTTGTCACCAATTTCGTCTTTGACCGGCCCGGTGACTACGCCGCACTGCTCGATGTCGACGGCGTCGAACTCAGCCGATGGCGGTTTCGCGCGGTCGAGGCTCCCGACCCCGCCGCCGGAACGCAGGCAGGCGCAGATGCCGGACCTGAGCCCGGCGAACCCTAGGCGGTCAGGCGCGACCGGGCGTGCTCGCGGCGGCTAGCAGCGGCGGGCGCGGGTAATGACCTGGTAGTGGGTCCAGGCGGTGGCTCCTGGCCGGTGGCCGGAGTAGATCGTGCGGTACCGGCCGGCCCGGCCGGCCCGGACCTTCCAGAAACGCCAGTGCGAGGACGGCGCCAGTCCGTGCCGGTAGAAGAAGCGCTTGAGCCGCGGGCCGTAGATGGCGATCTGGAAGGCCGATGATCCGCCGGAGAACTGCTGGAACCAGACGCCCACGGTGAACGTCCGCCCCACGCAGATCGAGCCAGCCGGCTGGTTGACCAGGACGACCTGGGGCGCGGCAGATATAGCTACGGCACTTTCCCGTGCGGCAGCGGTACCGGCGACTACCGGCAAGGCCACGCTCAGTGCGGCCGCGACGGAGGCAGTGAGCAGGGCTAGCCGTACCTTGGGCACGTAACAGTCCAATCAGTCGCGATCTTGATTTCGGCGGATGCCTGGCTTGCCCAAGTGGGGTCGGCCATTACCGAAGGTGCGTTACTAGCCTACCGACGCCGCGGGCGGCGGGGCCAGCCTGGTCGAGGTGGCGGCGGCCAGCCGAGCCCGGCTCAGACGGGCACGGAGAGCGAGAGCCCGAACCGACCCGCGCTATCGGTCCACCAGGACCGCAGCTCGAACCCGGTTTTTACCAATTCAGCGGTAATTCCGTCACGCCGGAATTTGGCCGAGATCTCGGTACGTATTTCCTCGCCCGCGCCGAACGCGATGCGCAGTCCGATCGCCCGCAGCCGTACGGTCTGGCTGACCGCCGACCTCAGCCGCATCTCAATCCATTCCGCGTCGGCGTCCCAGAGCGCGACGTGATCGAACTCGTCCACGTCGAAATCGGCGTCAAGGTCGGTATTCAGCACGCGCAGGATGTTCTTGTTGAACTCGGCGGTGACTCCGGCGGCGTCGTCGTACGCGGCGACCAGCACGGCCGGGTCCTTCACCAGGTCGGTGCCGAGCAGCAGCGCGTCGCCAGGCCTGAGCCTGGCACGCAGGCTGGCGAGGAACTCCGCCCGCTCGGCCGGCAGCAGGTTGCCGATCGTTCCGCCGAGGAACGCGACCAGCCGTGGCTCGCCGGATTCAGGAAGCCCGAGATGCTCCTGGAAGTCAGAGAGCACGGCCTGGACGCGCAGGCCCGGGTACCGGCCAAGCACCCGCCCGGCTGCCGTCACCAGCGCGGACTCGCTCACGTCGACCGGAACGTAACACTCCAGCGTGCCGACGTCGCGCAGCGCGTCGAGCAGCGTGATGGTCTTGTCAGCCGTGCCCGAACCGAGTTCGACGAGCGTCGTCGCCGACGTGGCAGCAGCGATCTGCCGGGCCGCCGCGGTGAGGATCTCGCGCTCGGCGCGGGTCGGGTAGTACTCGTCCAGCATGGTGATCTTGTCGAAAAGCTCGCTGCCGCGTTCGTCGTAGAACCACTTCGGCGGCAGGCTCTTGGGCATGGCGGTCAGGCCAGCTACCGCGTCGGACCGGAGTGACTCCTCGAAGAACCGCTCGGGCAGCCGCCTGTCGATCTGGATGCTCGTCATGAACGCCTCGCCTCTCTGCCGCGGTGACTGTCGCGGTGACTGTCGCGGTGGCTCAGGTGCGGCAGCGGCCGGACTGCCACCGCGACGGTGGTCGCCTCGAGCACGCTGCCGTCCGGCACGTCCTGCCAGCCAGGGTCGTCATCAGACGGCTCGGAGGCCACGATGACCCCGGCCGGCCTGTGCCGGTAGCAGAGTGAGTCGCCGGCCGCCGTCGCCGCGATCGCCCGCCCGTCCGTCAGCAACAGGTTGAACCGGCCGGTCACGCCCGCCGCGGCGATGTCGCCGACGGTTCCGGCCAGCGCGTCGGCCGCCGGCTGGCCAGCCCACAGCCGGGCCAGCACCAGCGCCCAGACCAGCGCCGTGTCGCAGCGGGCCTGAAGCCGCAGCAGGTCAGCCGAGGGCAGCCGGGCCGCCAGCCGCCGCACACCCGCCGCGGCTTCCGTCAGGCTGGCCGTGCTGGCCTTCGGGTGCGGCTCGGTGATCGATTCACCTGCCTGCTCCGCAGCGTCCAGCGCGGCCGTCATGGCCGGTCCGGCACCCGGCTGGCGCACTGCTCCGGCACTGGCCGCGACCGACGTCCGGCGCCGCCTGGTGACCGGGCCCGCCGCGGCGGCCGACCATCCGATGAGCGCTCCGTTGAGACTGAAAAGCCATCGCCCTTCGGCATACGGCGCCGCCGAGGACACGCCGGTGTCCGTGCCCACCGATGCCGACCTGACCGCGCCGAGCATGGCGCGGGTGCGGGTGACCCTGGCCAGGTCGGGCAGGCAGTCGTCGGACCAGATCGGGCCGGTCCGCCGGTACCTGGCAGGCAGCGGGTCGCCGTCGGCATACCAGCCGATGCCGAAGCCGTCCACGTTCATCGTGCCGTGCCGCTGCCTGCGCGGCGCCCACGCCTGCTCGACTAGTCCGTGCGGCGGGTCGAACAGCAGCGCGGAAATCGCGACCTGCTCCCCGAGGTAAGCGAAATGGCGGCACATCAGTGCAGCTCCGCGTCGCGGGCGGTGCGGAATCCGGCGAAGATCTGGCGCCTGATCGGGTAATCCCAGTTCCGGAACGTGCCCCGGCACGCGACCGGGTCGGCGGAGAAGGCGCCGCCCCGCAGCACTTTGTACTCGGAGCCGAAGAACACATCGGAGTACTCCCGGTACGGCCAGGCCCTGAATCCCGGGTACGGCAGGAAGTCGCTCGCGGTCCATTCCCAGACGTCGCCGATAAGCTGCCTGGCGCCGCATGGCGCCGCACCGTCCGGATACGACCCGGCCGCCGCTGGCTGCAGGTGCCGCTGGCCGAGGTTGGCCTGCGACGGGCCAGGGTCGTCGTCTCCCCACGGGTACCGGCGCGAGCGGCCGGAGTCCGGGTCGAACCTGGCGGCCTTCTCCCACTCGGCCTCGGCGGGCAGCCGCCGTCCGGCCCAGCGCGCGTAGGCGTCAGCCTCGTACCAGCAGACATGCAGCACGGGTTCGGCGGGCGGCACCGGCTCGGTGACGCCGAACCTGCGGCGCAGCCAGCCACCGGAGCCGTCCGGCTGCCAGAACAACGGTGCCGCCAGCCCGGCCTGGCACCGGTGCTCCCAGCCGGCCGGCGTCCACCAGCGCGGCTCGTCGTAGCCGCCGTCGGCGACGAACTGGCCGAAGGCGGCATTGGTGACCGGCGTCGTGTCGAGGTAGAAAGCCGGCACCTCGACGACGTGGGCCGACCGCTCGTTATCCAGCGCCCACGGCTCGGCGGACGTGCCCATCGTGAACGGGCCGCCAGGGACGAACACCTCGGCGGGAAGGCGCGGGACGTCGGCCGGGGCCGGCCCGGGCGGCGGCGCGGTCAGCACCGGGCTGCCCTGCCTGAGCTGGTGCGTGGCCAGCATCGTCTCGTCGTGCTGCTGCTCGTGCTGCGCGATCATCCCGAACGCGAAGCCGGACTCGACCAGCGGGCCCGCCGTGAAGCTGACCCGCTCCAGCAAGTCGAGCACCCGGCCGCGGACGTCGCCGGCGTACCTGCGCGCCTGGTCCGGCGGCAGCAGCGGCAGAGCCGGCCTGCTGGCCCTCGGATGCTCGAAGGCGTCGTAGAGCGGATCGATCTCCGGGTGCATCGGCTCCCGGCCGCCGACCGCCCGGAGCAGCCAGAGCTCTTCCTGGTTGGCGACATGGGCCAGGTCCCAGACCAGCGGGGACATCAGCGGCGAGTGCTGAGCTATCAGGTCAGGTTCGTCGACGCAGTCGGTGAGACCCGTGGTACGGGCGCGGGCGGTGATCAGCCGGGCTGCGATCGCCGCACGCAGCGTCTGCACGCTGGCGGTGCTGGTCATCAGAGTCCTTCCACGGATCGGAGATTGTCGAGGATGTCGTCGGCAGGGCACCGGTTCGACCGCACGTACCGGTCGGCGAACCCGCCGAGCGCGGCCCTGATCGGGCGCGGCGCCCGCGACCTGGCCAGGGCGGCATCGGCCGCCTCGAAGCACTGCCGTGCGGCGCTGGCCAGCACCGGGTCGGCGAGGCCGTAGCGCGCCGCCCGAAGCCACGGGTCGTCGCGCGCGGCCAGCCGCCCGGGCCGGTGCCAGACCGGCTCGCAGGCCGCCATGGCCGCGTCGGCGGCTACCGGGTCGTCGGCGAGCGCCGCGACGAGGGCGACAGGCACGATCCAGCCGTCTCCCGGCTGGGCGTCGATCATCCGCAACTCGAGATGGCCGCGAGCGCGGACCGGCGGGAACAGGGTGGACAGGTGGTAGGTCAGGTCGGCCGCGGTCGGACCGGAATTCCCCGGCTGCCGCAACCAGTCACGGAAGCTCAGCCCGGCGGGGACGGCCCAGCGCTCGCCGTCGGGTCGCCGCATGCAGAGCACATCCGCGTCCATCGCGTACCCGACCCAGTCGGCCCGCGGGTCGGCACGCGCCGCAGCGGCCCGGCGGGCGTCCAGGCGAGTGCGCGTGCGACGAGGTTCGGCGCCAGGCGGCGCGTGCGTACGGCACGGATCGAGCCTGGACCAGACGAGCTGGCGGGTGCACTTCCAGCCAGTCGGCCTGCCCCGGCGCAGCGGGGAGTTGGCGAACGCGGCGACCAGGACCGGGCCGAGCGCATGCAGCAGCCGCCAGCGGAAGTGGTAGCCGGAGTTGCTGTGATTGTCGTGGCCCGCGTCGACGCTGACCTGGACCGACGCCGTGCTGCACATCATCAGGCGGCCCCAGTGGCCGCGCCGGTCGAAGTACTGCTCCATGGCCGCGTACCGCGGCAGATCGAGCACCCGGTTCGGCGGCCGGTGCTGGTCCATGCCGTGACCGGAGAGCGTCAGGCCCGCCGCGCCGAAGGCATCGCGCAGCACCGTCAGGTCCTCGCTGGCGGCAGCGACGCACGTCGCGAGGTTCATCGCCGGAGCCGTGCTGAGCTCGACCTGGCCTCCTGGCTCCAGCGTCAGCAGGCCAGACCCGGGGAGCGATCCTGGGTACTCCAAGGTGGTGAGCACCTCGCGAAGCCGGTCAAAGGGAACTGGCAGCGACGGATCGGCCGCGTCGCCCACCAGCCACTCGAGTTCGGCGCCAATAAGGCCAGGTGGACCGGTTTTGAAGCAACTCGTCCCAATTAGTCGCTCAGCCGCGGCCTGGGACAGCGGCGGGTCGGCGACATGGGCGGCAACGCCTGTGTCTACGGGCAGCTCAATCACCATCTTCCAGGCGACTCTCGGGCGGCACCGGGCACCGACTTAAGCCAACCGCCGGTGGGTTAACCACATTCCCTGATGTGCTTGACCTATCCCTAACAGATGACTCTGACAGTCCTGGAGGCCGACGTGACCGGACGCGAATTCGACGTGATCGTCATTGGCATGGGCCCGGGCGGCGAAGAGATCGCCGGGAAGCTGGCGGAGGCCGGGCTGGCCGTGGCCGGGATCGAGTCGCGGCTGGTCGGCGGCGAGTGCCCGTACTTCGGATGCGTGCCGTCCAAGATGATGATCCGCGCCGCCGACCTGCTGGCTGAGGCCAGGCGGGTGCCGGGGATGGCCGGCCGGGCCACCGTCGAGCCGAACTGGGAGCCGGTCGCCAGGCGGATCGCCGACGAGGCGACCGACAACTGGGATGACACGGTCGCGGCGGACCGGTTCACCGGCAAGGGCGGCGTGCTCTACCGCGGCAGCGGCCGGATCACCGGCCCGGGGCGGGTGGCGGTGACGGGCGTCAGGGATTCCGGGAACAGCGCGGCGGACGACGCGGGAGGCACCGGCAGCCGCGGCGGCACGCTGGAGCTGCGGGCCAGGCGCGGCATCGTCATCGCGACCGGGACCGCGCCCGCTGTCCCGCCGATCCCCGGCCTGGCCGGTACCCCGCTGTGGACCAACCGCGAGGCGGTCAAGGCGACCGAGGTGCCGGAGTCGCTGATCGTGCTCGGGGGCGGCGCGATCGGCGTGGAGCTTGCCCAGGTATTCGCCAGGTTCGGCACGCGAGTGACCGTCGTGGAGGCGCTCGGCGGCCTGGTCCCGGCCGAGGAGCCCGAGGCGGGCGAACTGCTCGCGAAGGTGTTCGGCGCGGAGGGCATCGGCGTACGGACCGGGGCCGCGGCACGGCAGGTCAGTCACGACGGCACCGCGTTCCGCGTGGCGCTCGCCAGCGGGGAGGAGTTGACCGGCGCGAAGCTGCTGGTGGCCACTGGAAGGCGAGCCGACCTGGCCGGTGCCGGGGCCGGCGCCGTGGGCATCGACGAGGGCGGGCGATCGGTGCCAGTCGACGGCCGGATGCGGGCCGCACCGGGAATCTGGGCGATCGGCGACATCGTGGGGCACGGCGCGTTTACCCACATGTCGATGTACCACGCGGGCATCGTGATCGCCGACATCCTCGGCCAGGAGCAGCACGCCGCCGAGTACCACGCGGTCCCGCGGGTCACGTTCACCGACCCGGAGATCGGCTCGGTCGGCCTGTCCGAAGTTCAGGCCCGCGAGCAGGGAATCGACGTGCGGACGGCGCTGAGCCAGGTTCCTTCGTCGGCACGCGGCTGGATTCACAAGTCCGGCAACGACGGCTTCGTCAAGCTCGTCAAGGACGCAGCCGGCGGCGTGCTGGTCGGGGCGACTTCGGTGGGCCCGGTCGGCGGCGAGGTGCTGAGCATGCTCACCCTCGCCGTGCACGCGCGGGTGCCGGTCCGGCGGCTGCGGGAGATGATCTACGCTTACCCGACATTTCACCGGACCGTCGAGGCGGCACTCGCCGAACTGCACTGACGCCGCACCAGCCGGGAACGGGCGAGCCCGGCAACCGGAGGCCGCGCGTCGGCGAGAGCTCGCGTGATGCTTTAGGTTAGGTCCGGACATCGGCGGTGCAAGGGAGGCAGATGAGCGGCGGGGTGGGCACCCTGGTCTCGGCCGGACCGCTGCTGCTCGCGATCCCGGTCGCGGCGGCGGCCGGGGCGGTGACGTTCCTGTCGCCGTGCGTGCTGCCGCTGGTGCCTGGCTACCTCTCCTACATCACCGGCATGTCGGCAACCGCGGTTACCGCTGACGCCGGGCCGGATCAGGCCACTTCCGGCCAGCCGGCCGGGATGACCCTGACCGCGCGGGCCACGGCCATCCCCGCCGCGGGCTCGGACGTGCGCACGCCGAGCCGGTCCCGCGCGCTGGCCGGGACGGCGTTGTTCGTGCTCGGTTTCTCCGCTCTCTTCGCCACCTACGGCGTGGCCTTCGGCGGGATCGGGACCAGGCTGCTCGCGCACGAGCGCGGCCTTTCGCAATTTCTCGGCGCGTTGCTGATCGTGCTCGGCCTGCTGTTCGCCGGGGTCTTCGACCGGTTCAGCTTCTCCGGCCGGATCGTCAAGCCGTCGTTCCGGCCGCGGGCCGGGCTGGCCAGCGCGCCGCTGCTCGGCGTGCTCTTCGGGCTCGGCTGGAGCCCGTGCATCGGGCCGACGCTGTCCGCCGTGCTGACGCTCGGGCTGTCGTCAGGCACCGCCGCCAGGGGCGCTCTGCTCGCCTTCGTCTATGGCCTGGGCATCGGGATACCGTTCCTGATCGTCGCGTTCGCGGTCGACCGCGGCGTCGCCTTGTTCGGGTTCGCCAGGCGGCATGCCAGGGTGATCACGCAGGTCGGCGGGCTGCTGCTGATCGTCGTGGGGCTGGCGGAAGTCACCGGAGCCTGGTCGATTGCGATGAGCTGGCTGCAGACGCACTGGCTGGCCGGGTACACCACGCCGATCTGAGCCGCGGGCCGGGGCGGAAGGCTCGCCGCGGGCCGGAGCGGAAGCTCAGCGCCGCACGGGCCGGGGCGGAAGCGGAAGCCGGCGGCGGGACGGCCGGTCCGCGGTGTCCGGCGGGCTGGCCGCTGGCCGCTGCGCCAGCGCCGCGAGCGCGAGCCGCACGGCGGTCGCTAGCTGGGGATCGTTCCCTGCGGCCCAGTCTTGCGGCGACATGACGACCTCCACGTCGGGTTCGACGCCGTAGTTCTCCACGCTCCAGCCAAGTTCGTCGAACCAGAACGACCACTTCGGCACCGTGATCGAGGTGCCGTCGACGAGTTCGTGCCAGCCTTCGATGCCGATTACCCCGCCCCAGGTGCGCGTGCCGACGACCGTCCCGATCCCCAGCAGCTTGATAGCGGCCGTGATGATGTCGCCGTCCGAGGCGCAGTACTCGTCCGCGACCGCGATCACCGGACCGCGCGGTGCCTCGAGCGGATAACTGCTTGGCCGGGCATTGCGCACCACATCCCAGCCGATGACGCGCCTGGCCAGCTTCTCCAGGACAAGCTGCGAGATCTCGCCGCCCCGGTTACCGCGCACGTCGACCACCAGCGCCTCGCAGCCCATCTCGGTACGCAGGTCACGGTGGAAGTCCGACCAGCCCTGGCTGGCCATGTCAGGCACGTGCAGGTAGCCGACCCGGCCATCGCCAAGCTCGCGGACGGCCCGCCGCCTGCCTGCCACCCAGTCCTGGTAGCGCAGCCGCAGTTCGCTCGCGAGCGGTACGACGACGGCCCGCCGCGCGGTCTCCTCTCCGGCCCGCCGAACGGTGAGCTCGACGGGCTTGCCGGCCGAGCCGACCAGCAGCGGCCCCGGCCCGGCGTCAGCGGTGACCTGCTGGCCGTCGACGGCCACGATCAGGTCGCCGGTCAGCAGGCCGGCTCCTGGCGCGCGCAGCGGCGACCTGGCCCGCGGGTCGGACGACTCACCAGGCAGAATCCGGCCGATCCGCCAGCCGTCAGTGCCTGGCGTCAGGTCAGCGCCGAGCAAGCCGGCCGCGTGTCCGGTGTCCGCCGCGTCGTCGGCTGCCCTGACATAGGCGTGCGAGCTGCCGAGCTCTCCGACCAGGTCATGCAGCAGATCGGCGAAATCGTCAGCGGAGGCGATCCGGTCGAGCAGCGGCCGGTACTCGGCCAGGACTGCGTCCCAGTCCACCTCGGCAAGATCAGGCGTCCAGAACTCGTGCGCGATAGCGAGACCCGCTTGCGCGTAGGCGGCATTCCACAGTGCCGCCGGGTCGGACAGGAACCTGGCTCTGCTCAGGTCGACACATACCCGGTCGTCGGCGTTGTCCGAATCGGCCTTCCGATTCGCGGGCACCACGAGAATCTGGTGGCGGTCACGCACCACGAGCCTGGTGCCGTCGCCGCTCGGCTCGAACCAGTTGACCTCGTCAAGCAGTTCGGTGCACTTGACCTGCGCAAGGTCGAAGTACTCCAGGGCCGGGCGCGGGCGGCTGTCATCGACGTGAGCTCTGCCTTCGCCGAGATCACCGGTCAGCGGCTCGGTCAGCCAGGCGAGGCCGCCGTCCACCGCACGCAGCGAGCTGTATCGCGCCTCCGGTACCGGCAGGGCGACGACGCGCGAGCCGATGCCGTCTAGGTCGATCACCACCGGCAGGTGATCGTGGTCCTCGTCCGCGCCGTCCGGCGCCGCCTCGCCAGCATCCTCCTTGGGGCCGCCGATAGGTCGGCCGTGCAGCAGCGGGCCGAACGGCGAGGGTGTCGACGCGGCCAGGGTGAGCAGATGCGGGCGGGCGCCGTACGGGAACGTCAGGTCGAAGACGTGCGCGTCGTGGACGGGGTCGAACGTCCGCTTGGACAAGAAAGCCAGGTACCGCCCGTCCGCGGTGAACGCCGGATCGGTGTCCACGAACCTGCCGTCGGTGACGTCGAACACCTGCCGGTCCGACAGCCGCGCCAGCCTGAGCCGCCGCAGCGGAGCGGAGTCGGGCTGGGACCAGGCTAGCCAAGCTGAATCCGGAGCGAAGGCGAGGCCGGTGATCGGCCCGTTGTCCGATCGGGCCAGCTCGGTCACCTGACCGGACCCGGTGTCGATGAGGAACAGCCGGCCGTCGCGAGCGGCAGCAGCCACCGCATGGCCGTCCGGGGCAGCGGCCAGGTTCCCGACCCAGCCGATCTCACCGGCGGCCAGCCTGCGAGCCCGCTCGCCGCTGGCGGCGGCCTCGTCGGCTGGCGCCACCTCCAGCGCGTCGGTGCCATCGGCTTCGACCACCCAGACCGCCTGCCCGGTCCTGCCGAGCGGCCGGGGCAGCCGGGCGGGCCGGCCGGGAACCACCGACAGTGCCCGGGCCGGGCCGTCCCGGTGGGTGAGCCAGTGCACCGTGCCGCGCACCTGGACGACGCTGGCCTTGCCCGCCCAGTCGCAGTACAGGTCGTCCAGGTAGTCGTCCGCGGAGATCAGCCTGGGAGCCCGGCCCGCGGCCGGGCCGGTCAGCTCGATCTCCAGCCGGACCGGCTGGCTGTCCGCGGCCAGGTTGTCAAGTAGCCAGATGTCTCCCGCGTACTGATACACGATGCGGGCGCCGTCGGTGCTCGCGTTCCGCGGGTACCTGCCCTCGTGGTCGGTGTGCCGCCGCAGGTCGGTCCCGTCCAGGTCGCAGGAGTACACGTTGGCCGTGCCCTCGTGATCGGACAGGAAGGCCAGCCGCCCGCTCACCAGCATCGGGCTGAAGAACTGGCCGGGAACGTCGGCGAGCAGGCGCCGGAACGCCGTGCCCGGTGCTGACTCGCCCGGTGCCGCTTCGCCCAGGCCCACCCACAGCCGCCCGGCCCGGCCGCCGCGGTATCGCTTCCAGAACGCGGGCTCCAGGCCGGCCGTGCCGGTCAGCAGCGCGACGGCGGAGCCGTCCATCGTGAGGTCGCCGACCGGCCCGAACGGCAGCGTGCGATGCCCGGAGAACCGGGCGGTCCCCTGGGCGACCGGAATCGCGACGGCCCAGGTGTGGCGTTCGAAGGCCTGGCCGGCGGCGGTCGTGGCGAGAATCTCGCCGGCCGGGCTCCACCCCCGTACCCTGGTGGCCTGGTTCGACCAGTAACTGACCCGTGCCGCACCGCCGTGACCGGTGCTGGCCAGGTAGACCTCCGGCGATCCGTCGCGCCAGCTTGTCCAGGCGACCAGGGAACCGTCCGGAGAGATCCGCGGGTCGGCGACGGCGGCCTGGTCGGCCGAGATCCGCCAGGCCCGGCCCCCGCCAGCCGGCGCCAGCCAGATGTCGTTGTCGGCAGTGAACGTCAGCAAATCGCCGCGCAGGTTCGGGTAGCGCAGATATCCAGGTGCTGTCACGCATTTATCGTAGTGGCGGCGAGTATTCATATCCCTTCATGTGCCCGGCGCTGCTCCTTGTCCTGAATCAGTGGCAGATACCAGACGTAGCTGTAAGACTGCACTTCGTGGCCGTCGCGCGAGACCGGCAACCCCTCTCGGCCTCCGGTACCCCGCAGCATGACCGCCAGGAAAGTAACCTGCCTGGCGGAAGCAGGCATGCCCTAGCCGGCGCCGCCATCACCGGAAGTGCCGCCGCCGGGCAGACCGCTAGGACGGAAAGCTCAGCCAGGCTAGGTGCCGCGTCCGCCGCTGCCGCCGAGTCGGTCGGCCCGCCGGCCTACGCGGAAAGGTGCCTGGTCAAAGAGTCCTACGCGTGCCTGCGGGCGTACCCGCACTGGGCTATGGAATATCTGTACGCGCGGCTATTCGTCCAGCACCCGCACTTGCGCTCGCTCTTTCCGCTGTCGATGGAACAAACCCGCTCGGCGACTTTCGAGATGCTCACCAGGCTCGTCGGCGGCCTCGACAACGAGCGGGAGACCGAGGAACTGCTCGGGCGGCTCGGCCGGTCCCACCGCAAGTTCGGGGTGCTCGACAAGCATCATCAGCCCTTCTTCGACGCGCTGCTCGCCGCCGCGGAACAGCTGGCCGGCCCCGCGTGGACCGCGCAGGCCGACGCGGCCTGGCGATCGGTGCTTGGCTACTTCGCCGCCACGATGCAGGCGGCAGCCGCACGGGACGCGAAGGAACAGCCAGCCTGGTGGGTCGGCGAGATCGTGCAGCACGACCGGCGCACGCCGACGATCGCAGTCCTCACCATCAGGCCGGACCGGCCGATCGGTTACCGGCCGGGCCAGTACATCTGGCTGCAGGTGCCGCGCTGGCCGCGGATCTGGCGCAGCTACTCCATCGCCAACGCGCCGCGCGGTAACGGGCTTATCGACATCCATGTCCGGGCCGTTCCCGGCGGAATTGTCAGTACCACGCTGGTCAGCCACTGCCGGGCCGGTGACATGGTCACGCTCGGCGCGCCGGCGGGTGACCTGGCCGTATCGCCTGACACCGATCGTGACCTGGTCTGCGTCGCTGGCGGTACCGGACTAGCTCCGGTCAAGGCTCTCGTCGAGGCGGTCGTGGGCGGTGCCAGGCAGGGCCGGCGACGGGCCGTCACGATCTATGTCGGGGCGCGGCACAGTGACGAGCTATACGACATGCGTGACCTGGAGACGCTGCGGCTCGCGTACCCGCCGCTCACCCTGGTGCCGGTCGTCGAGCGCGAGCTAGAGTTCGCCGGGCGGATCGGACGGCTGCCCGAGGTAGTCCGCAGCCACCCGTCGTTCCGTGACACCGACGTCTACGTCGGCGGCCCGGCTGGCCTGATCAGCGCGACAGCACGGGCGCTGTCCGGCCGGGTACCCGCTGGTCACCTGCATCATGATTCGCTCGCCGCGCTGCGGGCCGCCGACCGACCTGACACCGCCGAGCAACTGCGCGACTAAGGCAGGTCAGCTGGGCCAGGTCAGCTGGGCCAGGTCAGACCTTGCGCCAGCGCGGTATCCACGCTCCGTCTTGCACCGTATAGTCCCCGAAGAGCGCCGGGGCCTCCGCGCGCATCAGCTCGCCGATCTTACCGAAAAGCAGCCGGATCTCTTCTTCGGCGCCATGATCGGTCCGCGCCTCGATCGTGTGCCGCAGCGTGCGGACGTTCGCCGACCAGAGCAGGCCGGTCGCTACTCCGTCCGGCGCGAACCTGCGCATGAACGAGGTCTTGTGTTTCTTCTCGGAGAACGGGACGCCTGGCGCGTCGAGACCGAAATGATCGGCCATCCAGAGCTGGAACTGCTCCAGCTGCCCGAGCAGTTCGGTCGCACGGCGCATGAGCTCGGCATCGGCCTGAGCCCACTGCGGGAACCAGAAGGGAATGTCGGCCAGGCGCACGAAGCGTAGTGACTCCTGGGAGATGGCCACGCCGGGCCGGTGCCGCACCAGCTCGTGCGTGGCGACGCGGCTGACGTTGTGCAGCACGAAGCTGAAGCTGATGTGCTCCAGTACCGAGCCGTGCGCCTGGCTCAGGATGTTCTCCAGGTACTTCTCCTGGTCGTTGCGTACCCGGACGACGTTCGGGTTCAGTCCTGGCTGCCACGCCCGGTAGCAGATCTTCCCGGCGAACTCGGCAAGATTCTCCGCGTCGTCCAGGTGACCGCGGTCGAGCCGCTCGAGCCAGCTTTCGCCGCCGACCTCGCGCAGGTAGGCGGCGACTGCGTCATAGTCGATCCGCGGACGGGCGATCAGGAATACCTCTGGCTGCACGCTCTTCATGCCGGCACCCTACCGGCGCCCGCCGACATCCGAGCTACGGCACCCGGGTTGTGTCATAACGGTCAGTAATGAGGCAAGTTCATATTGTAATAGCTGGCTCTAGCCGGCGGCCCTAGGATCGCAGCACATCGTCCGTTGAGGACCGGGGCGATAATCACTCGTCAATCCGATGAAGGAGGACGTGATTATGCGGCGGAACCGAGTGCTGGCAGCGACGGTAGCCGGCGTGATATCGGCGGCCAGCTTCACGACAACGGCGCTGGCCGCGCAGAGTCAGCCAACCGGAACTGGCCAGTTCAGGACCTGGCACGCGGCTCAGGCAGCGGCTCGATTCAGGCTTATGCGGCCGACCCAGACCTACGGGCTGGCGCGCAACGGCCGGATTCTCGTGATCAAGTGCGCGATGACGAAGCGGCTGGCGACCAAGCGGCTGGTGCTCGTCAGCTACGGCCCGACGCCATTCCGTACCTTGATGCTGAGCCAGAACAACTCTGGCGGCCCGTGCACGAGCATCGGCAATACGAAGAAGCTCGGGCATGTTCGGGTCCATGGTGTCCTGGCCACGCTGCGCGGATTGTGCGGCCGGACCGGCCTGCGGTCGTGCTCGTCGAGGAACATCGTGTTGTTCCTGATCTGGCGACGGCACGGCGTCTACTACGTGGCGTCGTCATTCGGCGAGTTTCCCCGGCGACTGATCGGCTTCGCCCGCAGCCTGGTCCCGGTGCGCTAACCCGTTCGGCTGCCCGGTTCCGGCCCACCCCGGCAAGCCGGGGCCGGGCAGGCCGGGGCCGGGCAGGCCGGGGCGGCACAGCCTGAGCACGTTCGCGATGACGGTACGGCCGGCGTCACCGGCGGCGGTCAGGATCGACTCGGGGTGGAACTGGACCGCCCACCGGCCGGCCTGGCGATCCTCGATCGCCATCACCACGTCACCGCCGGCGGCGTCACGGGTCACCGCCGTCACCGCGAACCGGCTGCCGACCCTGTCGGCGGTCGTATGCAGCGAGTGGTACCGCGCAGCGGTGAACTCGGCGGGCAGTCCGGCGAGCAGGTCCCCGCCGGTCACCCGGACGATCCCCGGCTTGCCGTGCGCGGGCGTGCGGAGCAGGCTCAGCGACCCGCCGGAGTGCTCCACCATGGCCTGCAGGCCCAGGCACACCCCGAACGCCGGGATAGCGCGCCGGTCGAGTTCGTCGAGCAGCTCGGAGCAGCCGAAATCCGACGGCCGCCCCGGGCCTGGCGAGAGCACGACGAGGTCGGGACGGTACTCGTCGAGCAGGGCCGGCCCAAAACCGGCCCGCAGCGTCGTCACCTGCGCGCCTTGCTCCCTGAAGTACCCGGCCAGGGTGTGCACGAAAGAGTCCTGGTGGTCGACGAGCAGGACCCGCAGGCCCTGCCCGGGCAGATCTGGCTGGATCGCGCCTGGCTGGATCGCGGGCGAGTCAGCGGCGGAGGTAAACCGCGTCGTCTCGGTCTTGGACTGTTCGAGTACCTCAAGCAGGGCGCGCGCCTTCAGCCTGGTCTCCAGCTCCTCGGCTGCCGGGTCGGAGTCGAACAGCAGGGTCGCGCCGGTCCGTACCGAGGCGACGCCGCCGCGGATGTGCGCGGTGCGGAGCGTGAGGCCGGTGTTCATGTTGCCGTCGAATCCGAGCACGCCGACGGCACCGCCGTACCAGCGGCGCGGGCTGGCTTCGTGGTCCTCGATGAACTGCATGGCCCAGGTCTTCGGTGCGCCGGTGACCGTCACCGCCCACATGTGCGTCAAGAACGCGTCCAGCGCGTCGAACCCGGGCCGCAGCCTGCCCTCGACATGGTCGACCGTGTGGATCACCCGGCTGTACAACTCGATCTGACGCCGTCCGATGACCTTGACGCTGCCGGGAACGCAGATCCTGGACTTGTCGTTGCGGTCCACGTCGGTGCACATCGTGAGCTCGGACTCTTCCTTGGCGGAGGTCAGCAGCGTCCGGATATTCTCCGCGTCGGCGAGCGGGTCAAGCCCGCGCGGCACCGTCCCGGCGATCGGGCAGGTCTCCACCCGGTCGCCGGTGACCCGGACGTACATCTCCGGCGAGGCGCCGACCAGGTATTCCCCCTCGCCCAGGTTCAGGAAGAACTCGTACGGTGCCGGGTTGTGCCGCCGCAGCCGCTCGTAGAAGGCGGCCGGCGAGCCGCACCTGGCCCAGAACTGGTGGCTCGGCACGACTTCGAACAGGTCACCTGCCGCGAACCGCTCCCTGGCCTGCGCCACGACCTTCGCGTAGCCACCTGGTTCCGGGTCGGCAGGAAGGTCATCACCAACGAGGGCATGCTCGCTGGTCCCGCCGTCACCAGCCGGTGCCGCCGCGGCGGTCCGCCGGTCCAGGCCGGCGGTCGACAGGCCGCCGAAACCGAACTCGTAGCTGTACCGCAGCGCGGTCTCCCGTTTCCTGTCGATCACGTACAGCTCGTCGGGCAGGTGCAGGACGAGATCCCGCTGGCGGCCGCCCGTGCCCCGGTCGGGTCGCAGCCGGATCGGCTCGAACTGGAAAGCCAGGTCATAGCCGAACGCGCCGAACAGCCCCAGATTCTCGTCCGGGCCAGCGAACAGGGCGATGATTTGCCTGATGGCGCTGAACACGGTCGGCCGCCTGCTGCGTTCCTCTTCGGGGACGGCCTCGGTCGCCTCGCCGATTCTGACCGTGACAGCCACGGCCGGCCCGCCGCTCAGCAGGTCGCCGGCCCGCGCAAGCACGCCGGCTATGGCGGGCAGGATCACCTCGCCCCTGGCGTTCAGCGCGGTGGCGGTCACTTCGCGGCCGCGGGCGACGATCTCCAGGCACGGGTCGACGTAACCGATGTGCCAGCGGCTGTAGCGGCCCGGATACTCCATGCCTGAGCTGAAGGTGCCGCCGCGCCGCAGGTCGACCTGCCGGGTCACGTCTTCGAGCAGGCCGGGCTCGAACGGCGCGGCTGTCCTGGTGACCGCGACCCCGCCCGCGGTCGTGAACTGCGTCGTCCCCCGCGGCACCGCCGCGCCGAAGTCCGCGCTGTAGTCGACGCTCAGTGTCATACGTCTGTCCTGCCTGCTCAGGCCCGGAATGGCCGCGGACGCGAGAAGGCGACCGCCCGGGTTTGCCGGGCGGTCGCCTTCTCGGATCCGCTGAATGCGCGAACCAGGCCCGCCTAACGGCGGCGCCGCCAGTGAGCTGCCTGGATCGCGGTAGTCATGCCTGCAGCGTATCAGCCGATCGAGTACACCACGGTGACCTGGACACTGACCTGCTGCGTGCCGGGCGAGATCGGGACCGGGGCCGCGGATTTCAGCCCGGCGGCGCTGTTGGCGAAGATCGGGTAAGGGACCGTCGCGCTCTGGTCGGAGATACTGACCACCGGCCCGAGCCGCCGGCCGAGCGCCTGCGCGAACTGGCCTGCCTTGGCCTGGGCATCATGGACCGCGGCGGCGCGGGCCCTGGCCAGCAGCCCGCTGGTGTCGGTCAGGTTCAGCGAGACACCGTCGAGCACCGTGGCGTTGCCGCCGGCGCCGACCGCCGCCTGGATCTGGCTGCCGGCCTTGGCGAGGTTGGTCAGCGTCGCGGTGAGCTGCTCGCTGACTCCGTAACCGACCGGCACCTGGCTGTTGCTCTGGTAGTTCGGGTCGATGGACAGGCCAGAGGTCGCGATGTCGGCCGCGCGCACGCCGCCAGCCCGCAGCGAGGCGATGACCCGGCTGACCGCCCGGTTGGCCTGCGCCAGGGCCGATCCCACCGACACGCCGTTGACCTGCACGCCCATGGAGAGCTGGAGCTGGTTGGGCGTTCCGTTCACCGTTCCAGTTCCGGCGACGGTGATCTTCGCGCCCGGCTGGGCGGAGATGAGGGCGGCGTCTTGAACGCCGTTTCGTGGTTGCGCGGCCGCCGGGCCTGACCGGGCAGTGCCCAGCAAGAAGGCGCCCACGAGCAGGGCAGCGGCGGCGACCCCCGCCGCTGGTCCCCGGTAACCGGGCTTGATCGAAAGGGGCATTGGTGCGTCTCCTGATCCGCGAAGTTTCCTGCGGCTCAGACGCACCGGGCAGCCGGATGGTTCCGCACAGCGGCGCCGGTGCTATTCCGGTGCTATTCGCTCTTGGTGATCGGCGGCTTTATGATTGTCGGCACCTTTGCCCGCGGCCCGATCGCTACCTCTTCCGGGCGATGTTCGGGCACCGGCCGGCCGACGATCCGGTACACCTCCGCGCCGTCCACAGTCTCGCGTTCGAGCAGCAACTCGACGAGGTCGTCCAGCATGTGCTTGTGCGTGCGGATCAGCTCGACCGAGGCCTGCTCGGCCTCCCTGAGCAGCCTGGCGACCTCGACGTCGATGGTGGCCTGGGTAGACTCGGCGAACGGCCGGCTGGAGAAGCCATTGCCACCGCCGCCGAGGAAGACCGAGCCGCCCTGCGGGTAGCCGACCGGGCCGAGCTTGGCGGAAAGACCGAACTCCCGCACCATCCTGGTCGCGATATCAGTGGCGGTGGACAGGTCGTTCGCCGCGCCGGTCGAGCCCTGGCCGAGCTCGACCAGTTCGGCCGCGCGGCCGCCGAGCCGGACGGCCAGGGTGTCGTGCAGGTAGTCCTCGCCGTACAGGTGCCGCTCGATCAGCGGAAGCTGCTGGGTCGCGCCTAGTGCCTGGCCGGCGGGCAAGATGGTGACCTTGGCCACCGGGTCGGCATGCTTGGACAGGGCGGCGATGATCGCGTGGCCTGCCTCGTGCACGGCGACCGCGTGCTTTTCCTCCGGCAGCAGGACGTTGGAGCCTTCGCGCCGGCCGAGCAGGATCCGGTCCCGTGCGTCATCGAAGTCGGCCGCGCTGAGCACCTCGCGGTTGCCGCGCACGGCGAAGATCGCGGCCTCGTTGGCCAGGTTGGCCAGGTCCGCGCCGGAGAACCCGGGCGTGCCCCGGGCGACGACCTTCAGGTCGACGTCGGGTGCCAGCCGCTTGCCGCGGCAGTGCACGGCCAGGATCGCCGCACGCTCCTGGAGCGTCGGCAGCGGGATCGTGATCTGCCGGTCGAACCTGCCTGGCCGCAGCAGTGCCGGGTCGAGCACTTCGGGCCGGTTCGTGGCGGCCAGCACGACCAGGCCCTGCGTCATGTCAAAGCCGTCCATCTCGGCCAGCAACTGGTTCAGCGTCTGCTCGCGCTCGTCGTTGGCGACGACCGAGCCTGAGCCGGCCCGGCGCTGGCCGATCGCGTCCACCTCGTCCACGAAGATGATGGCAGGCGCCCGCTTGCGCGCCTCGTTGAACAGGTCGCGCACCCGGGCCGCACCGACACCGACGAACATCTCGACGAAGCTGGATCCGGTGACCGAGAAGAACGGAACCGACGCCTCGCCGGCCACCGCCCTGGCGAGCAGCGTCTTGCCGGTGCCGGGCGGGCCGATCATCAGCACGCCGCGCGGCGCCATCGCCCCAGCACGCTGGTACCTGCCGGGATTGCGCAGGAAGTCGATGGTCTCGCTGATCTCCTCCTTCGCCCCGGTATATCCGGCCACGTCGGCGAACTTGGTGCTTGGCCGTTCGGCGTCGAAGACCTTGGCCCTGGACCGGCCCACGCCCATCGCACCCTGGAATGCCCCGGCCGCACCGCGCGACATCCGGCGGAACAAATAGACGGCGAACAGCAGCGGCGCGAAGATGAGCAGCAGGTAGAGCAGGCTGGTGCCGAGTGACGGGCTGGAGAGGGAGTAGGAATTGGAGATGCCGTCCTTCTGGAGCCTATCCGACAAAGCGGTCGTATCCGGCGGCCCGACCGTCGTGAAATTCTTGCCGTCCTTGAGCGTGCCGGTGATGGTTTTGTTTGCCCCGCTGGACGAACTGCCAATATCGACTGTTTTCACTTGATGTTGTGAAACCCGGGTGATGAACTGGGAGTAGTCAAGCGTGACGGTGCTGCCTGACCGCAGGCCCGGCAGCAGAAAATACAGAGCCAGCATCGCCAGCAGGGCGATCGGCCATACCCAGTGCCGCCAGGCGGGCGGCGGCGGCGGCGCCGTCGGACTTGGCTTGTCGCCCGGTGGCGGCGAACTCGGCTGCTTGCTCATGACACATTCTTACGCATTACCCGGACCGTACTGGCCGCGGCATCAGGATGTGTCATGCCGCGGCCACTTGGCGGCGGGGTCTCACTCCCGGCCCGCAGCACGGCTGCGAGTAGGCATCGAGCGGTGCGCCGGCTGCCATGCGACCTCCTCCAACTTTGATTACAAGATTACCTTGCAACAAAGAAGGGCCGGTCATCATGCATTCCGTCGGATGGCGCGGCGGGCCAGTGACACCAGTTGCACCACGATGGCGATGGCGCTGCCGACCATGGCAAGCACGAGCACAGTGCGGACGACCACGGACCAGGCGGTCGAACCGTGGAAGTCGAACGGGAACACCTGCCAGATCCGGATCGCTGCCGCGAGGCCAATCGCAGCGGTGACGAGGTCTCCCAGCGACCGAAGCCACGGCGGGTCATGGGCCAGGTAGAGCACGTTCACGGCGACGCCAGCGGCCACGACGAGATTCACCAAGCCGAGCACCTGACGGGTGGCAGACGTAAGGATCGACGCGGCCTGCCAGCCCGGCCAGACGTTGATGATGTACAGCAGTGCCCCGTTGACGATGATCGCGACGATATATCCCAGCCGGCGCGAAGCGGCCGGCCGCCGGGCCGGGACTCTGCCTGTCCGAGAGCTGCCTGCCGGAGTACCGCCTGCCATCGCTGCCTCCGTCGGAGGAGAACCAAATAGCCCGCGTCCAACGTAGGCGGCCAGGACTCCTCGCGATCAGGGCTGAAGGTCACGAAGTCTGGGCCGGTGGCTGACTACTCGGCGAGCGGCTCGAGCACGAAGACTGGTATCTGGCGTTCCGTTTTGGCCTGGTACTCGGCGTACGGCGGGTAGGCGGCCACGGCACGCTCCCACCACTGCGCACGCTCCGCACCGGCCAGCTCCCTGGCGATCATGTCTGACCGTTCCGGGCCGTCCTGGACCAAGACCCGGGGGTTGGCACGCAGGTTGTGGTACCAGACCGGGTGCTTCGGCGCGCCGCCCATCGAGGCGACAGCGGCGTAGCACCCGTCGTGCTCGACCCGCATCAGCGGCGTCTTGCGTATCTTGCCGGTACGCGCGCCGAGATTCGAGACGATCACTACCGGCAGGCCGGTCTGAAGCAGCGTCGTGCCTTCGGTCCCTCCCGAACTTTCGAACAGTTCGACCTGGTCGCGTACCCAGCGGCTCGGGCTCGGCTCGTATTCTCCCTCTAGTGCCATAGCGGGGATTTTATGCGCTGGGGACGCCGCCTGGCGCCAGTCGGCTATAGCCACCGGCTCCAGCCCGCCACGGCCACCAGCGCTAGTCGGCCACGACGGCGGCCAAGCGCTCGGCCGCCTCGGCGAAATCCTGCGCCATCTCGTAGACGACGTCACGCACGGTGGTGGCCTTGTTCATCAGCCCGACGCCCTGGCCGACCCAGTAGGTCGCCAGTTCCCGGGCGCCCGGGTTGCCCTGCTCGGCGAGCGCGTCGATCCGGCGCATCACCGGCTCGCTCAGCAGAGACTGGAGCGGCATCGGCAGCGCGCCGGGGCTCGCCTCGCCCTCCCAGGCCGCGGTCCAGTCCGATTTGAGCTGACGGGACGGCTTGCCGGTGCGGCTGCGCGAGCGAATCGTGTCACGGGAGGTGGCCGCGATCATTTTCTGCTTGGTGTACGGCGCGGTCTCGGCTTCCTCGGTGGTCAGCCAGACCGATCCGGTCCACGCGCCCGCCGCGCCGAGCGCGATCGCCGCCGCCATCTGGCGGCCGGTCACGATCCCCCCTGCCGCGAGCACGGGCACTTCCCTGATTGGCTTGATCGCCTCGATCACTTCGGGCACGAGCACCAGCGTGGTGACCTCGCCGCAGTGGCCGCCCGCCTCGGTGCCCGCCGCGACCAGGATGTCCACTCCCGCGTTCACCTGCTTGATCGCGTGTTCCCTGGCGCCGACAAGCGCGGCGATCGGGACGCCTGCCCGCCTGGCCCGCTCGATCATGAACCCGGGCGGCGTGCCGAGCGCGCTGGCGACGAGCTTGATCGGGTGCCGGAACGCGACGTCGAGCAGTTGCTCGCCGGCATCGTCGCTGATGCCCACCGAGGTCGGCAGCCTGGACGGCCCGGTCGGGCCGTCGGCCGGAATTCCGTGCTCCTGGAGCAGGGCTGTGACGAAGTCCTTCTGCGGCTGGCCGATCAGGGCGTGGACCGCGGCGACGTCGAGGTGCTGGCCCTTGCCTTCGAACTTCTCCGGTACCAGGATGTCGGCGCCGTACGGCCTGCCGTCCACGTGATCGTCGATCCAGGCGAGCTCGTGCTCTAGCTGTTCCGGGGTGTGCATCGAGGCGCCGAGGACCCCGAAGCCGCCGGCGTTCGTGACGGCGGCGACGACGTCACGGCAGTGGCTGAAGGCCAGCAGCGGGAGCTCGATGCCCAGCATGTCGCAGATCGGGGTCTTCATGTCCGGGCTCCTTCGATGAGGCAGGTGCTGGCATGGTAACCGCCAAGTCATCCGCACCTGTCCAGTACCCGTGCTGTCGCCGCACGCCAAGTAGGGTAAAAGCGGCGGCGCTATCGAGGAATGGCACAGGGAGTCGCACACAGGGAGCCCGATACTGGTGAGCCGAGCGGATATGAAGGGCTAGTGACGAGGGTGACGAGCGTATCTTCAGGCACCGCGACCATAGGCCGGCCGGACGTCATCGCCGCTGCTCAGCGGATCAGCGGCCTGGTACGCCCGGTCACACTCCTGCCAGCCAGCCCGGGCCGCTCGGGCACGCAGGTCTCGCTGGCCTGTGAGTTCATGCAGCACACCGGCTCCTTTAAAGCGCGCGGAGCCGCGAACCTCGCCGAGTTCTACCGTCGTTCGGCCACGATGCCGCAAGCCGGGATCGTGATCGCTTCGGGCGGCAACGCCGGTCTGGCCTGCGCGTGGGCTGCCCGCGCGGCCGGGGCCAAGGCGACCGTGTTCCTCCCGGTGACCGCACCTGAGGTCAAGGCCGCCAGGCTGCGGTCGTACGGAGCGGAGGTCATTCTCGCCGGGTCCGAGTATGCCGACGCGCTCGCCGCGTCCGTCGAGCACGCGCACGCCACCGGGGCGCTGCTGTCCCATGCCTATGACCACCCGCTGGTCGCCGCAGGCGCCGGCACGCTGGCCCTGGAGATCCTGGCCCAGGTACCAGGCACCGGCACGATCATCGTCGCCGTGGGCGGCGGCGGCCTGTTCGCGGGAACCGCGGCCGCGCTGACCGGAACCGGGGTCCGCATCGTCGCGGTCGAACCAGCGAACTGCCGGGCGCTGAGTGCCGCACTCGACGCGGGCCGGCCCGTCGACGTCACGGTCGAGTCGGTCGCGGCGGATTCGCTCGGCGCCCGGCGGGTTTCCCAGATGGCCTATGAGTTCGCCAGGTCGGCGAACGTCTCCGGCGTCCTGGTGCCAGACGATGCGATCATTGCCGCGCGGCAGGAACTCTGGGACGAGTACCGGATCGTGGTCGAGCACGGCGGTGCGACGGCGTTCGCGGCCGTGCTGAGCGGCGCGTGGCAGCCCGCACCCGGAGAGCAGGTGACCGTGGTCTTGTGCGGCGCGAACACCGACCCGGCTGACCTGGTCCGCGGGTGACGACTGGTCACCGCCCTGCCGATGATCATCCGCTGGATCTCGGAGGTGCCCTCGAAGATCGTGCCCTCGAAGATCGTGAAGATTGTGGACTACGGGGCAGTTCCCGCAGGTCACCGGCCTGTACGACCCGTGGTATCAGCACGGATTCAGCACGTGTCATCCGGAGGCGTCTGCCGTTCGCCGGCGCGGCGGGCGTCGTCTGGGAAGATGCGAGCGGTCCCAGGAGGTCGGCACGAGGTACCCATATATCCGATGGTGACCGATGCGGCGGTGGCATAGCCAGCAGCATCACGCGTCGGGGGCGGCAACTCGAACAGCCATCGGAAAACAGGGCATACGGGCATCACAGAAGACGCGCTGCGCTGATCACCGCCTTTAAAATCCTAGAACCGCTCCTCGCCTGGGGTCATCGCGATGATCATCATCGACCGGGAAGACGAAGTCGGCGGCCATCACGACCTCCGGACCGGGATGTCGGTGCTGGGCGATTCCACAAAGCTTATTGTTGCGACGGCCTCGGTGAACACCGCACTGATGACCAGGTGCGCGCGGCCGATACGGCTGGCGGACAGGCCCTGGCGGTTCATCTTGGTGGGATGCTGGACTATGCCGACATATGCCACACATACCGCAGCAGCTAAGCGCCAGCGCCTGGCACAGCGCCGCAAGGCGCTGGGGCTGACGCAGGAAGCTCTCGCGGAGCTACTGGCCGTCGAGCGGTCCACGGTGGCGCGGTGGGAGCGCGGCCAAAGCGAACCGCTGCCCTGGATGCGCCCCAAGCTAGCCCGCGCCCTGAAAGTCTCCGCCGACCGCCTCGAAACCCTCCTCGCCGCCATCGGCCCCGCGGCCGCATTGACCGCACCGCGGCAGCTCCCGCATGCGGTGGCCGACTTTACCGGCCGCACCACCGAACTGCGGGCACTGACGCAGATCCTGGACCACGTCGGCGATGACACGCCGGGGACGGTGGTGATCAGCGCCATCGGGGGGATGGCTGGGGTGGGCAAGACCACGCTGGCGCTGCATTGGGCGCACCAGGCCGCTAGCCGTTTCCCTGATGGGCAGCTGTACGTGAACCTGCGCGGCTTTGACCCCTCAGGCACCGCGGCCACGCCCGGCGAGGCGATACGCGGGTTCCTCGACGCGCTCGCCGTACCGTCCGAACGCATCCCGGCCAGCCTGGAGGGGCAGGTCGGCCTGTACCGCAGCCTGCTCGCGCAGCGGCAGGTTCTGCTGGTGCTCGACAACGCCCGCGACGAACAGCAGGTCCGCCCCCTGCTGCCCGCCTCCTCAGGCACCCTGGTCCTGGTCACCAGCCGTAACAAGCTCGCCGGGCTAGCCGCTGCCGACGGTGCCCGGCTGCTCTCCCTCGACGTCCTCAGCCACGACGAAGCGCGCCAACTGCTGTCGGCACGCATTGGCCAGGCCCGCGCAGCCGCCGAACCCGAAGCAGTTGCCGAGATCACGCGGCTATGTGCCTGCCTGCCCCTGGCTTTGGCCGTGGCCGCTGGCCGGGCTGCCGCGCGGCCGAGTCTCCCTCTCGGCACGATCGCGGCCGAGCTACGCGACATGCCCAACCGCCTGGACGCCCTCGACATCAGCGACCCAGCGTGCAGCGTGCAGGCCGTGTTCTCCTGGTCGTACCAGCAACTCAGCCCCGACACGGCCCAGATGTTCCGGCTGTTGGGCCTGCTTCCTGGCCCCGACATCTCCGTCCCTGCTGCCGCTAGCCTTGCGGCCCTTCCGCTGGACCTGGCCGGCCGGCACTTCGGCGAGCTAGCCAGTGCCCACCTGATCACCGAGCACCTCCCTGGCCGATATGCCTTCCATGACCTGCTGCGCGCCTACGCCGCCAGCCAAGCCCGCGCCACCGGGGACGACCGAGCCCGCCACGAGGCAATCGCGCGGGCACTCGACCATTACCTGCATACAGCCGACGCTGCCGCCCTCCTGATCAGGCCGGCACGCATTCCGATCACCATCCCCCCGCGCCGACCCGGCGTCACGCCCGAGACCCTGGCCGACTACCAGCAGGCGCTGAACTGGTTCGAAGCCGAGCACCACGTCCTGCGCTCAGCCGCCTTCCTCGCCGAGCAGACCGGATTCAGCGTCCACGGATGGCAGCTTCCATGGTCCATGAGGGACTATCTCGACATGAAAGGGCACTGGGAGGAAGAGGCGGCCCTTCACCGCACGGCGCTCGCCGCCGCGATGCGCCTGGGCGACAAACCCGCGGAGGCCGACATCCGCCGGATGCTGGCCTACGGCTACGCCAGGCTTGGCAACTACGACCAGGCCGGCCCCCTCCTGGCGGAGTGCCTCGCCCTGTGCCGGCATCTCGGTGACCGCAGCCGCGAGGCCAAAGCCGCCCAGACCCTGAGCTGGGTAGCCGAGCAGCAAGACCACTACGCTGACGCGCTCAATCACGCCGAGCACGCCCTGGCCCTGTTCCAGGTCACGGACTACCTGGCTGGCCAGGCCGCAGCGTTGAACAGCATCGGGTGGTATCACACTCAGCTCGGCAGCTACACCCGAGCCCGGGCAGCCTGCCAGCGGGCACTGGACATCTATCGCGAACTCGGCACCCCCGAGGGCGAAGCGGCCGCCTGGGACAGCCTCGGCTACGTCGAGCACCACCTAGGTCGCTTTGCCGCCGCCAAAGGGTGTTACCAGCATGGGCTCGCCATCGTAAGGGAACTCGGCGATCGCGTCTCCGAATCGGAGGTCCTCATTCATCTCGGCGACACCCACCATGCCGCCGGCGAAGCACAGGCCCAGAACGCCTGGCGGCAGGCGCTGGAGATCCTCGACGATCTGCACCATCCCAAGGCCGACCAGGTCCGAGTCAAGCTCGCCAGCACAGACGGCTAAGCCCGTCGATCTCGTCACAGCAGGTCGAACACTGTTCCATGCCTGTAGCTATCCCACATCTATCCGTCCAGGTCAGCCCGCCGCATGCCCCATTCGTGCACCATTCGTGCTCTGGCGATAGCTGTCTTCAACTGAGTCGATTAAGCCTATGACCCCAGGGGCGCTCCCAGATCGGGATGCAAAGTGCATGTGTGATGGAGGGCACCTTACGGCGCGTGAGATCGACGTGCTAGTCCGAACCGCGGCCGGGATGAGAGCCAGTCAGATAGCGGCCCGCCTGCATATCAGCCGCCGTACCGTGGAGTATCACATCGCTCGCATGCTTAGGCTAATCGGCGCTGAGAACACGGTTCAGGCGGTTTCTTGGTGTTATGCGGTCGGCGTGCTTGTCCCCCTGACCTGGCCGCCTCAATGGTCTGGCCAGTTCTGCCTGGCCCGACGGCCGATCTCGACGCGAGATCTTGCTCAGCCAAGGCCGGATCTTGGGTCACGTGTCCTCGACGACGATCTAAGCCCGGCATCTCGGACAACATAACCACTAAGATCCCGCAGATGATCAACACGCGGGTTTCTGGCAGCAGTGTGGCCGGGATCTGCGAGAGTTCGCCGCGCCGAAGCCCGTTTCTGCATGATCTGAGAGGCTTTCTATTGCCTCAGGCCCGGAACGATCACCACCGAATGGCACTACGCCGGGCACGCAGGTCAGCTCCCATCAGGCCTCAACGAGCAGCGTCTGACGATGACCGGATTCCTGACTGGGGGTCATGGGTCGCGGGTTCAAATCCAGCCGTCCACCTGGCAGGAGAGACATTACCCTATGTCTTCCTCCCAGGAAAAGATTTCGACCAGGCCCTCTGCCTCTTCCCCAGGGCCGAGTCCTGGATCTATCCGGATTCTCGTAATGGCAACCATAACGGGTCCACTTGGCAACTCCGACGCCATTGGCAGGTCAGCCAAATTAGTTGGCAGATTCTCGAACGCTTGCAACTCCGCCGTGCTCGGCAATTCTGGTGGGGCCTCGTCGGAGATTCTAAGGTCCTGCGTAGCCTTAGTCTGCAGCGTATTCAAATCTTCAGAGTATTTCTGCAAAATTGCCAAGTATTTCTTAAGGGTGTCTGAGGGACCTGCAATGAAAGCCCCGGCACCGTCGCCTGAGCTGGGCCAGTCCGCAGTGCACCCCGCGCACTGCCAACCGGCGTTACTTGGGCAGCCGGGCAGCTGGGAGAGGCTGGCGAGGCCCGCTATCCCGCAGGGGTTGGCCAGGTGCCAGGGCGCTGGATTGATGCCATTCAGGTTGGCGAAGTTGATCCCTTTCAACGCCTTGGCAAGTGCTGGCCAGTCGATGTTGTTGCTGCCGCCAGTGGGGCGGCCGCCATTGCTGCCGCCGGTGCCGCCGCCATTGCTGACATTGCCGCCGCCGCTGGGCGCGGGCGCGTGGTAGCCGGGGCAGCCGGGCTGCCACGCGGGGCATCCGCTGGTGCCGTTGCCGGTGCCGCCGCTGTTGCCGCACCCTTCCGGGGGGCAGGATTCGAGATGCAGGCCAGACGGGTCAGAGAAGGTGCTGGGGTCGTCGGCGGCATAGGTGTAGCCGGTCATGGTTTGCGGGCTGTCGGTGGCCAGCATCGGGTCGACGGACAGGAACAGGTCGGTGGCCGGGTCGAACTTCCTGGCCCCGAGGTCGACCAGGCCGGTCGCGGCCGGAGCGGGGTCGCCGAGGAATCCCTTGTTGTCGGGCCAGGTCCCGGTGCCGGCCAGCATCGTGCCGTAGGGGGTGGAGGCTCGCCGGATGACCGGCGATGACTGGCTGAACGCCGCGACGGCGGCGTTCATGGTGCCCTGCGCGGTGCCATTGAGCCAGTACAACGTGGTCGGCGTGGTCTCGCCGATCACATGCCCGGCGAAGGTGTAGTAGCGGATCCCGGTCGTGGTGGTGCCATCGGCGGAGATCTGCTCACCCGGCAGGTACAACGTCGTGGTGGTCACGCCGCCGGTGGTGTCGGATTCCATGATCTGGTTGCCGTCGGCGTTGTACACGTAGGCGGCCGTCCCGCCGTCTGCCGATAGCTTGCCGTTCGGGTCCCAGGTCAGCGCCTGGCCGCCCAGAGCGGTGGTGTCGCCGGCCCCGTCGTAACCGTAGCTGGTGCTGCCCTGGCTGCCGGAGGCCGTGTTAGCCGTGCTGATCGCCGACACCGCATGGGCGTGCCCGGTCACGCCATAGTGATACGTCGCCGTGGTGTCGCCGCCGCTGCTGCCGGCCGGGGCGTGGCTCGTCGCGGTGAGGATGTCGCCCTCGGGATCGAACGTCCACGACTGCCAGTACGGCTGCGGGCCGCCGACGGTGCCGTTGCCTCCGGTCGCCGGGTCGGTGGCGCAGCCATTCGTGGACGTCCACCCCTGCGCCAGGCGGCTGAGCGAGTCGTAGCTGAAGCACTGGTCCTCGGACAGCGCGCCCGTACCGCCGCCTTGGGTGTCGGCGATCTGGGTGATCTGCCGGTCGGCGTTGTAGGTGTAGGCGATGTTGTCGACCTGGGGTACCGGCTGCTGGTCAGACAGGTTGATCCCGGTCACGTTCCGGGTCTGCGGGTCATAGGAATAGGTCAGCGCCGCCGACGACGGGCCGGACCCGAGCTGGATCTGCGAGATCTCGTTGTACGGCGTCCACACGGCGCCCGACACGTACACGTCGAAGCCCTTTTCAGATGTGGGGTTGCCGAACTGGTCGTAGGTGTAGGCCAGCGAGTCAACCGGCAGGCCGCCGCCCGCGGCGGGGGTCTGTGCCGTCATGAGGCCGGTGGTGGTGTAGGTGTACTGGGTGCGGTAGGTGCCGGCCAGCGGCTGCCCGGTCGGCACGGACACGTAGGTACCTGAGACATTGCCGGAGGAGTCGTAGCCGATCATGCCGGTCTTGTACGTCACGCCACCCGCGACCGAGGACTCCGATGACAGCCTGCCCTTCTTGAGGGTGTCCCAGACCCAGCTCGCGATGAGGGTGCCGCTGCCCTGCGTGGTCGACCCGGTGTGCTCGGAGATCTTCCGGTTGAGGGCGTCGTAGCTGTAGTTCACCGTCACGCCGGCGCCGTTGGTGGTGTAGGCGATGTTCCCGGCCGAGTCGTACCCGGTCACCGAAGTCCCTGAGTCCGGGTCGACGTTCTTGACCTGCCGGTTCATCAGGTCATAGCTATAGGACCAGGCGTTGCCGGCCGGGTCGGTGACCTTAGTCTGGTTTCCGGCGGCATCGTAGGACATGGTGGTGCCCTGGGGGCCGCCGCCGGTGACCACCGAGCCGGTCACGGTCGGCGGCGAGGTGTACTGGATCTGCCCGGTCTGCTGGCCGAGCGCGTTGATCACCGTCGCCGTAGGGGTGCCGATCACCGTGCCCGCTGCGTTCTTATTGATGCTGGTGACCTGGTTACCCCCGTAGACGGTCTGCACCGAGTCGTCAGTGTGTTGCCGTTGTAGTCCTGCTGATCGATCGGCCGGCCGGCGCCGTCGAAGGTGGTGACGGTGCGGTCGTTGACCGCCGAGTCTGGCTGGGTGACCAGGGTCGCGGACGGATTGCCGGACACCACGTACTTGTTGTTCGACCCCGCGACCCAGCCGTGTGAGTCGCGGAGCTGGTCGGTCACCACGGTGTTGCCGCCTTCGGCCTGCGCCTGCGTCTGCCGGAGCAGGCCCAGGGAGTCATAGATCGAGATCGAGGTCAGGTAGCTTGTGCCAGCGCCGTAATCGACCAGCGTGTTCGTGCTCACCGCCAGCGGATGAACCTGATCTTCGCTGTAGGAGTAGGTCACGCTGGCCGTGTCCTTGTTTGCCTGCGACCGGCCCGGCTTCCACACCGCCGTCAGCCGCCCCAGCGGGTCATAGGTCGCGGTGGTCAGGTACCCGGCCACATCGGTGGACGAGAGCACCGAACCGCGGCCGGGATCGAGGGTCTTCGTGCTCACCTGACTCAGCGCGTTCGTCGTCTGCACCTGGGTCAGCGGCCCGCCGTCGGCCGGGGTGTAGACAGTGGCCGTGGTGTGGCCAAGCCCGTCCGCCGAGGTGATGATCCGGCCCGAGCCGTCGTAGGTCGTCGTGTCCTGGGTGGCGAAGGTCAGCGTTCCGCTGTTATTCGCGGTCGCCTGGGTGACCTGGGTCGGGTTCCCCGCGGTCGGCGCGGCGCCAAGCGTGGCCGAGCCGTCGTAGTAGGTGCGGATGTCGGAGGTGATGTCAGGTGCGGTCAGGTTCCCTGGCGACGACGGGCAGGCCTGCGCCGCGGTGATGACTTCGCTGACGGCGTCGTGGATCCACGCGCTGTCGTTGTCGGCGTAGCTGGCCTGGGTGCAGGTTTCCGGGACCGAGGTGCCGGACTGGTCGGCGAGCACCGGCCTGCCGTCGCTGTCATAGCTGGTGACGGTCTGCTTCTGCTGCCGCCCGCCGCCGGCCAGGTCGGTGTAGACGACGGACTTGGTGTTCCGGACGACGCTCGCCTGCTGTGCCGGGAGCCCGGTGCGTGAGCGAGTCGCGGTCACGGACAGCACGGACGGCACGGTGATCGTGTCGGTCAGCTCAGATCCCGTGCTGCCGTTGAACGACTGAGACTCCAGTTGCTGGCCGGCCAGCGCGTTCGCGTCGGTATAGGTCGTACCGGCCGAGTCGGTGGCATTTACCCCGCTGGTCGTGCCCCCGGCGGAATTGGTGTCGCCGTTCATGCCCTGGAAGTACCTGGCCTCGGTCAGCGTCTGGGCGTCCGGGGTGCCGTTGGTGATGTTCTGCGGGTTCCCGGTCAGCGTGTCCACCTCCGCGTACCCGCGGAACTGCCCCCACGTCCGGTCCTTGGCCTTCACCACCTCGTTGTCGTCGTAATGCCAGGCCGGGTTCCCGAGGTAGTCGTACGTGACCAGTTGCGCGGGGTCCCCGGTGGTGCCGTCCTGCACCTCGACCTGCTCGACCAGGTACTTGTTGAAGTAATCCAGCGTGGTATTCGTGTCCCCAGGCTGCGCCCACTTCACCGGGTAACACAGCGTGTGGTTGACCGACGGGTCCGACGGGATATCGGTGGCCGCGCACCCGGTCGAATACGTCGCCGAGATCAGCTCACCGGTTTCCGTCTCGATCTGGATGAGCCGCCAGTGCGCCATCCCCGGCAAGTCGTTGTAACCAGGAATACGGTTGTCCATGAGCTGGTACGACAACTGCACGGCGGGCAGGGCGAGCGTCGCGCCCGACGCCGAGTGCCCCGTGTGGGTGATCGAGTTCAAGATCAGCTCAGGATCACCCGAGGTCGGGAAACCCTGCCCCAGCGCGTAGGAGTCCACCGGCACGTACGTGGTGCCGTTCCAGTACTGGGTCGTGATCGAATCGATCCGCATCTGCGACCAGAACGTCGGCGCATGATTACTGCACGACACCCCGGCCAGGCACTGCTGGTCAAACGGCACATCCGGCCAGTCCGCGGCGTTCGCCGAAGTGAACTCCGACGCCGAGCAATCAAACGTCGAGGTCGGGATGCATCGTTGGTCGGCGCCGAACACCACCTGATCCGGGGCGTTCGCCGTGCCGTAAACCGAGCCGTTCTCATCCCGCAACCCGTAATCAATTCGGGACAGGAACCCCGCCCGCACGTATTGCACCCCGGTCGTCCCGCCGTTCGCCCCGTAGTAATTCGTTTCCCGCGTGTAGTAGTACGTCATCGCGTTGGCGTCAGGGCCGATCACGAAGTCCAGGTTCCACCGCCACGCCTGCGTGCACGACGACGAGGCGAACCCGGCCGACGAATAGCACGGATCGCCGCTGTGCGCCCCGTACACCGGCTCGGTGAACACCGAGTTCGTCTCCGGATCACCCGCCGCCCACCCCGGACCACGGTTCTTGCCGAAGAAATACCGCGTCCCGTCCTGGGTGGTGACCACCCAGTACCCGTTGTCATAGGTGCCGTTGCTCGTGTCCGACGACGTGCCGGTCAGGTACTGCACCCGGTCGCCGTTATCGTTCTGCTCAGCCCAGTTCCCCGAGCTGTCATCCCGCACCAGCGGCACCGACCGGCCATCCAGGCTCATCGTCACCACCTGACCCGCCCAGCAACTGTCATATTTGCCGGAAATAGCGCCCTCAGGATCATCGGCGCAGTCGGTGTAGGTCCGCTCGATGTAACTGTCCGAGGACAGGGTGAACCCTTCGCCGATCATCCCGAACTGGTTGTTCGTCGACGCGATCCGCCCGTCCACGCTGGATGAGTTATAGTCCAGCGCCGCCGAAGGGGCAGCACCCGCCGCCGGCTTCGGCACGGTGATCGGATAAGTCCACGTGAAGTCGCCCGATGAACCGCCGCCAGCCCACGTCCCCTGCGGCGACAACGACGACACCGTGAAATCGCCATTAGAGCCCGAGGCGCCAGACACCGCAGCCATCACCACGGTGCTGACCCGGGTGGGCGACTCCCCGGACCCCCCCGCGGACTGCCCAGCCGCGGGCACGACGAGCTGAGCCCCAGGACCCGTCGAACCCGCCCGCCCGGCCGAGCCGAGCCAGACCGTTCCGTACATCACCTGCTGGCCGGGACGCGTCCTGGTATCGACAGGCGTCAGCACCCGGCACCGCGTCCTGGCCGGCGAGGTGAGCGCGCAGCCAGGCAACCGCACCAGGCGCAGCCGGTCAGCGAAATCACCGCCGATCGCTCCGCCGAACCGCGAGTAGTTCACCCCGACCGATATCAGGCCGCTCACCGGTGCCGAGACCGTGAACACCACACCCGTCAGACCGAGCCTGCGCGACTCGGCTTGCCCGAGCACCCGCACCCGGGCCGCCCCCGCGGCATGCGGGCCAGCCGCCCCAGCGAGCACCGGCAGGCCACCCGCCCGCGCCAGCCGCCCGGACCTTCCGAACCTCACCTCTGCCCAGCCCGCCGCCGGCCACTGCCGCGCCGGGCTGACCCCTTCCGGCACCCTCGGCTGCCGGTGACCCGGCAGCACCGGCCGCAGCGGGATCCGCGGCAGTACCTTGACCCGCTGCGGCTCCGGCCGCCACCAGTACGGGCTGTGCCGCGCCACCTGCGCGGCCGCGCCTCCCACCGGAGCGCCAAGGCCAGCCGCCACCACCACCACCAGTGCCACGCCACCACGCCTGCATCGGACTGCCCAGCTAGTCACGTACGCCTCCACGACCATCCATCTAGCCCGGCACCCGGGCGCGAGCTCTCAGCGGCGGGCCGTGTTTCACAGCCCGTTCATGGACGCCGGGATCGCGTTCGAGATGTCGTTCGCGATCTGCGTGGCGATATCGGTGTAGTACTGGGCGGTCGGAACGCCGCCGGACAGCAGCGCGGGATTGATGTTGTTGATGTTGGCCGGATCGTCGACGGCGCCGGCGATGTCCGATGTCACCTGCGCGGTGGTGTTGTTACCGGTGATCCAGTTGTCCACCGTCTCCCTGACGCCTTCCCGCGCATCGGTGGACGCCAGACTGAGCGGAGGAATGGTAGTCAGGATCACCTGCACGGCCGGCGCGCTCGGGTCGTTGTCGACGAAGTAGGCCTGGATCGCGCTGACCAGGGCGCGCAGGCTGGACTCGATCGCTGCCGAGGACTGGCCGCCCAGCACGTCATTGGCGCCGACCGCGATGATCACGTCCCGCAGGTTCGGCTCGGCCGTGACATAGTTCCGCAGCCAGGTAACCGCGTCAGCCGCGGTTACCGTGCCGGACACCGAGGAGGCGACGCACGCCACCGAGCCGGGCAGCGGGACTCCCGCGGAACCGAGCGCGGCCGGCAGGTCGCCGGCCCAGTTCCCGAACGTTCCCGCCGGGGCCTGCGCAGCGGTCTGGTCACCGAGCACCGCCACCGACCCGTCGGTGGCGGTGATGTCATTGACGTCCACCTTGGACACGTACAGCAGGCCCGAGGTCGAGACGGTGAACGGCGTGCTGGCGCTGTTTCCGGCCTGATCACCACTGGCGTAGAACGTGGTCGCGTTCGGATCCTGATGCACCGGCACCGCAGACTCCGCCGACGTCGACGGGACGTGCAGGCTGACCACCAGCTGCCCGGCCCACCCGGCCGGCGCGGTGACCGGGTCGCTGGTCACGTCCCCGCCGGCCGGGATCGTCACGCTCGTGGCGCCGCCGAACCTGACCGGCACAGGAGTCGCCACCGTGCCCTCCCCGGACGACTGCGCCCCGGCTGTGACATCGTCGAAGGTCACCGGCGCCAGCGACCCGGCGTTCGACAGCTCGATCCGCAGGCTCCCGCCGCTGCCAGGCGACGTGGCCGAGACCACCTCCCTGATCGTGGTGTCGTCCAGCGAGCCACCAGACGGGGTGATCGTCGTGTCCATCGGGCCCGCGTACGTACCGGTCCACACCGACCCTGCCGGGCCCTGGCCGGCCGAGACCGGCCTGACCCCGATGGCCAGGATGTGCAGCAAGTTGGCCGAGGTCGCGCACGAGAACGTGTTGTTCAGGAAGTTGACCGGCATCACCGGCAGCGTGATCGACGACAGCGTGGCATTCGGGTCCGCTGGCAGCAGCACCTCATACAGGCGCGGCTGCGAGTTGGAATCAACCGCGGTCCCTGTATCCCGGTGATCGAGCACGACCTGGGCCGGGCCGGAGATCGTCCAGTCGGGAACCGAGGGGATCTGCGGCTGGTTAGACGCGCCGCTGCTGTAGTTCAGCGTCGCGTTCATGACCGGCGACCCGGCCGGGACGCCGCAGGTGGTAGCGACGAGCAGGGCCACGTCGGTCGCCCGGATCTGGTCGGCCGCTGGCAGCGGTATGGTCTGCCCGTCGGGCATCACGTTGTCGGCGATGACCGTCCCCGACGAGTTGGCGCTGAGCTGCGGCATCGTGAACGTCGCGCCGTTCAGCGTGAACGTAGTACCAGCCGCGGTCGCCGTCCCTGGCGTGATCCCGGCGTCTTTGAACGCGTTCAGCGACAGGTTCCCGCCGCTCGGGCCGAGCATGTCGAACTCCCCGGCGAACGAGGTCGCGCCGTCGGTGGTGATGCCCAGGTTGTTCATCGCCGAAGTGAAGCTCGTGTCCGTGGCGCCGGTCACCGGCGGGACCTCGAGGAAATCGACTCCGGAGTTGTACCTGTTGTTGATGGACGCGGGATCGGTGCCCACCACCGTGAACTGCAGCACATGCGGTCCCGCGGACAGGTGCACCCCGCCGAGGAACACATACGTCGCCGAGATCGTCGGACTGTACTCATCGAGCGGGATTGCTGCGGTGTTGTCGAGGTTGATGTTGGACCCCGACGGGTCAAGATCGATCCGCACCGACCCGTAGTCGTTGGCGGTCGCGAGGTTCACGCCGAGCGCGTAGTCGGACGCAACCGGAGCGTTGAAGGTGATCGAGTACTTGGCGCCGAGCGTGCTGTTCTGCAAGAAGATCTGGCCGTTATCCGACCACAGCGGCTCGTTAAAGTTCTGCGGCAGCAGCGTCCCAGGCGGCGGGGCGGACTGTGGCAGGCTTTCGCCCTCGTACCTGTTCGTCGGGCTCAGCGTGATGTAGTTGATGCCGGTCTTGAAACCACCCGAGCCGACGTTCTGCCCGGTCATCGTGAACGTCAGCGTGTGAGCGCCCGCTGTGAGATCTTGCGTTCCCAGGTCGAGGTAACGCAGGCTCACCGTCGCGTCGTAACCGTCGTATGGCACCCCGGCGGTGCCGCCCAGGTTAATGTCTGAACTGGCCTGATCAAGGTCGACCCGCGCCTGGCCGAAGTCATAGGACTTCGTCATGTCCGCGCCGATCTGCCACCACCCGGCGGCAGGCACGTTGATCGTCACCGTGAAGGTCTGGTTCACGGCGGTGGCGTTGAACTCGAGCTCGCTGCCACCGCGCCAGCTCAGCCCGCAGCAGTTGGCCTGAACCGCTGCCAGCGACGCGTTCGCCCCGGTCGCCCCGGCGACCAGCGAGCTGCCGTTGATATAGGTCACCGGCTGGGTGGGCTGGTAGTTCGGCGCGACGTAGAAGGTGTACGACGTCTCGCCTGACGCGTTGTGCGCGCCGTCGAAGCTCTTCACCCAGAGCGTGTGCCGCCCAGAGGTGATGTTATTCGGGATCTGGATCTGCGCGGTGTTGTCCGGGCCGATCGCGAGCGTGCCGCTGGTGCTGCCGCCGCCGTTGCTGTCGACCGAGGTGCCGAGCCCGCCGTCGTTCAGGTAGCTGCACGTGGCGGTGTTCGGCACCGGCTCGCTGTTCGTACCGCCGTCGAACGAGTACGCGAACCCGACGATCTTCGACGCCGCGCCCGGTCCCACGGTGAACACGCCGGGTGCGCCCGCCGGCTGGCCCCACTGGCCATGCGGGTAGTCGAAGCTGGTGACCGCCGGCACCTGCGAAGCCGTCGGCCCGGCCTCGACCGTGAACGGATACCAGGCCGACGCTGGGCCGGTCCGTGCACTCGCTATGCCGTCGGTCGGATGGTTGGTCGCGCTTACCTGGAACTGGTACGCCCCTGGGCTGAGCGCGGTCGATGGAGTCGTGGACTGCGGCGAGCCGGACGCACCGAGCGGGCTGGCCAGGGTGCCGCCGGCCGTGACGCCGGCCGAGGTCTGCAGGGTGTAGTTCAGGGAGATCTGCAGCGGAGTCGGGTTGTTGTCGGTCCCGGTCGCGGTCAGCTTCGGCTGGGTCAGCGACGTGTAGGCAGTCGAGGTGCACGTCACCTGGTTCTGCACCGACAGCCCGGCCGGCGTGAGCGGCGCGTAATTGTAGTACACCGAGAGCGTCGGGTTGTCCATGAAGAGCTTGTACTGCAGCTCGTTGGTCTCGTCGGCGGCCCGCAGCGTAAAGGTGATGCTCCCCCAGTTATTGTTGGCGTCTGCCTGCAGGTAACTCAGCATGCCCGAGTCGTTGCTGTCGTCGCTGTCGAACTCGACGTTGCCCGCCGGGCAGTTAGAGCCACCACCCCGGTTGGATTCTTCCGTTCCGATCCCCGCTCCCTCCGGCCCGCCCCACGACGTCGACGAGTTGATGGCACCGGCCTCGTTCAGCTGCGTCAGCTGATTGACGCAGCCGTCGCTGTTGGCGGTCTGCTCGTCGTCGAACGACCCGTAGTAAACGGTCGCGACCTGGCCGTTCCGGTGCAGCAGCGCTGGCGTGTTGAACTGGAAATAGTCTCGGTCCACGTAACCGACCTCCACGCCGGTCGGGGTGTCCCAGTAACAGTTCGAGTAACCGCAGAAGCCAATCTCGGTCCGGCCGCCGGATTGCGACGTCGTGCCCGTCGTGGAGTTCCACTTCTGGGTGTAGCGGTTCGCGGTCACCACCATGACCTGCACGTAATACGCGGTGCCCGGCACGATCTCCGGGTCGATGTACACCGGGTACCGCACCCGCGGGCCGGCCAGCGCACTGGCCGGCGGGGCCATCACGATGGTCGCGGCCGAACTGCCGGCCAGCCGGTAGCTGACTGGCACCTGGGTGACCCGGCCGCTGCCCGCGGTGTCGGCGGTCGCCGGGATGCTGAAGTGCTGGGTGTGGCTGGAGTCCCACATCAGCGGCCGCCCGACCACAAAGATCAGCTTGCCGGTCCTGGCGTCGGTCACCCCGAGCGAGGAGCCAGGACCCCGGCGCAGCACCAGCCCGCCGCCCGCTTTCACCACATAGCTTTCAGACCGCAACCGCGGGTTCGCCGCCGCCGCCGCGCTGCGCACGACCAGCGCCTCCTGATAGCCGGTGCCGGTTGCCTCCATCCGCAGGTCAACACCGGGCAGCACATGGCGATACAGCGCGACGCTGCCGGATATCAGCGGCCGGGGCAGCGCGGCAGGCCAGTACAACGACACCGTCCGCCCGGCCGGGTTCGCGACTGTTACCAGCGGTCCTGTGCCGCCCGGCGAGAACCTGACCGGCACGCTCGCCACCGCCGGTGCCCACGCCCCGGCAGCAGTGCGCCGCAGCACCGGGTTGATAGCGCGCCACACCCCGTGCATCCTGGCCCGCACCGGGAGCACGTTCGACTTCATCTCCAGCAGCCCGTCCGGACGCGCCTGCACCTCGACGGTCGGCGTCGTCTCCGACGCCACCACCACCGGCCTGCCGGTCCGCCGCGCGCGCGCATACGCCGCCGCCTCCGCCCGCTGCCCGGCTGTCAGCCGCACCAGCCGCACCGGCCCTGGCGGCCGCGCCACGCCAGCGACGGCCTTGCGCGGGCCGCCCAGATGCCCCGGGTTCGCAGCGAACTCAGACAACGGGTGATACCCGGCAATCCGGTGCCCGACCAGCGGCTTGATCGCCTTACGCGCCACGGTCGCCGGTCCCGCCATCGACACGTGCGCGGCGCCTAGCGCTACCGACCCGCCACCAAGACCCAGGCCTAGACCAGCCGCGACAACTGCGAGCCCGCGAAACCCCCGCCCAGCCCGCCGATCAACGCACCCGACCGCCAGATCATTCCGCCCTAGGCGACGACGCCGCATGGCAAGTCCTTTCCGCTAACCCCACTTATGGGCAAGTGATCCGGCGCAGATCCCGACGAGGGGTGCCTGCCAGCAAGCTGCAGTCGCCCACCGAAAAACCATTGTGTAGCGGCGGCCGACACCTGGGAACTCGTGAAGTTACCCGTTGTTTCCAGCCAGACCAGCGCCGAGCAGCAGTAGAGCGCCACCTGTGTACCGGCCGATGTGGGCGCTGCGGCCGTCCGCACCGGCCTCAGCCTGATCCCGACCAGTCAGGCTGCCGGTCTGCCGCGGACAAGTCTTGGACAGCGCAAGGCGACGATGATCATCACAGGCCGCTGCCGGGATCAGCGAGCCGAGGTCAGGAGGCCTTGATTTCGCACGGCGAGTACGCCAAGCCGCGATAAAAAATTACGGCACAGAACGCGCCGATGATGACAGCCAGTGGCCAGCCTGGCGGTGACGCCGCCATCTCGCGCGCAAACCCGGCGATTGCCGCCAGGGTCGCGGCAAGAAATCCGGACGCAGTCAAGTATCGCCGGATGGCTACCCAAATTGACTTGCCTCCTCGGCCGGAATTCCTCTCCGCCACTTCTCCAGCGCCCATCAGCACCTCGCCTGGAGCGTGGCGTCCATGAGACACGGCCAGAACCTGCTTTTCCGAAATTCTACAACATGAATATTTTGTTGATCAGCCCACTCAGGCTCAGAGGTAAGCATTCACGTCCCTTCGGCGTCGTGTCGACTGGCGAGTTGAGCAGGTGCCAGGAAACTTTGCCGGCCGGCCCAGTGTGGCGTGTTGCTTACGGAGGGCCGGCTCTGATGTAGTGCCGATGTGCCCGATACGCCCGAG